>JBQTIL010000116.1:0-39696 GCA_052388175.1 Planctomycetaceae bacterium
GGGTGGGGGCCATGCTCGGCCCGCTAAAATTGGGGCGGGGGGGGGGGGGGTTGGGTTTTGGGGGCTGGGGAATTAGTATGTAGGGTGCCGACGAGCGCAGCGCTGTCGCACCGTTGCAGGGGCGACATCATTCGGCGCCCGGAGTCTCGCGCGCCCGAGCGTCACGGCAGCAAAGATTTCCATTTCTCCAGGTCGTTCGGGTCGGGACGCGGCAGCGATACATTCCAATTCTCGCCAGACTTCAATTTCCTCACCTCGGCGGGAATGGCTACCGATCTTCCATTCCCCAGGTCAAATGACCTCCGAATAGTGATCCTTCCCGGAGGAACCGAAATGACCGCCGCGTTCTGGCCGATCTGCAGTCCGTAGATCTGAAATCCGGGCGACGAGTCGGGCAATTCGGGGAGCTGAATCGAAAAGTCGAGTGTCTGCTGCGACTTATCGGCACTGGCGATCTCAATCGTCGCGCGCGGCGCGACGATGATCTCCGCCGTCTTGCCATTCGCGGGGACTGGCGCGCTGGCGAACCCGATCGGCGAGAGGACGGCCAGAAGGTAACCCGTATCGGGAGCAGGAATCGTGAATCGTCCCTCGCGATCGGTGCGGGCCCAGATTTCGTCGTGTGGATCGCGCAGTGACAGGTCGTGCTGCAAAACGATCGAACTCACCTCTTTTTCCGGCATCAGCACGACCGTCGCCACCGGCACCGGACGCCCGGCGCTTGTGCGCACGATGCCCTGGCGAACGTGGGCGGGGTTCGGAATCAGGTCGGCGGCTGTGTGGATCGCGTCGTAGCGTTCACTCCCTCTCGGGGACATCGACCCAAAGCTCATCTCGTCAAACAGGCCCCGCGAGATCTTGAACACTTCCGCCTGTAAGCGGTCGGATTTGCCGAGACGGGAAGCGCCGTTGGTGAACTTGAACTTCGGATGAATCGGCTCCCCCTTCTCCTTCCGGATTGCACGCAGGCCCTGCTCCACCTGCTCCCACGTCACGATCTGGCCGTCCCAGAGAATCACGTGCTCGGCGATGATGATGTCGAGCGAGCGGTCTTTCGCCGCGCCGGGCAACGCCGGCGGCGTCTGGCGCTCGAACACGTAGAGCCGCTGTTCGAGCTTTGGATCCGGACCGGATTTGAATTCTTTCGGACGCTCGCGGCCGTAACAGAAGGTGAGTGTGTCTCCATCGAGACGATAGATTCCTGTCACGTCCCCGAGCGCACGGGCGCCTTCATTCGTCATTTCGTCTTCGACGCTTTCGACGGACAGCCAATCCATCGATTTCGGATCGCGCTCTGGAGCAAGCTTGACCGTCCCCCTCATCGCGCCTTTCCCAATTCTCGCAGTCTTCAGCGTGAAGCTGTTGCCGGAAATCTTCAGCGTAATCTTCGAGGCCTTGACCTCATCCTTCGAAGCTTCTTTCCCTGTGTCGGCCGCGAAGACGGCGATCCAGGTCCCTTGTAGTTTGAACATTTCTGTTACCCGTTCCTTCGATTCAACTTTCAGAGGCGCGTTCGCGCGGGCTGCGGCCGCTGCCGCCTTCTCGCGCGTCGTCACCACCAGTCCGTCGCCGTCCGCATAGTGGCCCAGGTTCTGCGGCTCCAGCATGACCCTGAGAACCGTGTTCCACGAAACACCTTGAAGCGCGACGGTCACGGGAATCTCGTCGAGATCGATTTTCGCGGTAGCGAGCGACTCATTGTCACGGCGAATGGCAATTCCGAGGTATTCGCTCAGATAATGCAGCGCAGTCTCCAGCGGCGTGTCCACGAAATCGACGTCTGCCGGCTCATTCAGTTTCGCCAGGAGTTTTTGTGGCACTGCCGGATCGCGATCCGGCCGCAACCGGTCGATGGCCCCTCCGTCGCGGCGAGATTCCCGTTTCGCCGGCGCGTTTGCGCGGGCTGCTGCGGCAGCCGCCTTCTCGCGCGTCATCACCACCAGCCCGTCGTCGTCGACGAAGTACCCCAGGTTCGCGGGCCCCAGGACCTGCTTGAGAACCCAGTGGAACGAGACGCCGTTACGATGCAACGTCACGGGAATGTCGTCGAGATCGATTTTGGCGGCTGCCAGCGATTCGGTGTCCGGGCGGATAGAGATCCCGTGATATTCGGCCAAATATCTCAGTATGTTTTCCAGCGGTGCCTCGTTGCAGTTGACCTCCGTCGGGTTGCTCAGGCTCGAAACGGCCTTGCGCGACGGAAGCGGAAACACGCCGTTCGGCACGCGGGGGAATCTGAATGGCTGCGACAGAATTTCATCGTCCGCTCCGGGAATCGACAGTTTGTTCCGTTCGCCGGGTTTGAGGTCCATGGTGACGAACGGGATTTCGGCAAGCAGACCCCCGGAAAGCTCGAGCTCACGGCTGACGCTCACTTTTCCCGGCGGCACCCGAATGCTCTGCGGCAAGCCATCGATGGCGACTTCCCAGAGGGCGAACCCGGGGCACGTCTCGGGCAGGCCCTGCAAGGCGAGCGGAAAACCCGGCAAAGCGATGTGAAAGCTGAGGTTCTGCCGGCTTTGGTCGGCACTTTTGACCTCCATCTCGGCCAATGGCTCAAGCGTGATTTCCGCCGGCTCGCCGGGTTTGGGAACTGGCGCCAGCGCGAACCCCAGCGGCGAGATGGCCGCCAGCCGATAGCCGGTCTCCGGCGCGGCGATCTGAAAGTGACCTTCCTTGTCGGTTCGCGCCCAGACTTCGTCGAGCGGGTCGCGCAACGACAGGTCGCTTTGCAGCATGACCGGAACCGGCGGCGCTTTCTCGGGAATCAGGACGACGGTTGCCACGCTGACCGGGCGACCCGACGCACTGCGCACGACGCCGGTCCGAACCTGCTCGGCATTCGAAGCCAGATCGGCTGGCCGGCTGATGGCGTCGTAGCGTTGCGCAGCGCGATACGATAGCCAGCGAAGGCTCACCTCCCCCGGCGCCCGAAGCACATCTCTCAACTCATGAATCGCGGCCTGATGAACGCTCCAGGCGCCCCCCACGACCGCGGCCTGCGTGACATGAAACGTGGCGCTGATCGGCCGACCGCCGTCCTTGCGCATCGCGCGCAGCCGTTCGTCAATCTGCTCCCACGAGACGATTTCGTCGCCCCAGAGCAGCACGTGCGCGGCAATGATGATGTCGAGCGAGCGTTCTTTGGCGTCGCCAGGCCGCCCATCGTCGGCAGCATCACGCGCCCCCGGCTTGCTCGCATCTTGCGAACTCTTCGCGTCCCGCGTCGATGCGTCCTTGTCGTCGAGCGCCGCCGCCCCCGCCCACAGCCCCGCAACCAGCAGCGTCGCGGGTAAGAGCGCGAACAGACCGAACCCGTTTCTGCCGGCACGAACGGCGCTCGGCCTGCCGCCGATAAGCCGCTCTATGCGTTCGACCAGCGACCCGCCGGTCGCGGCCAAAGCAATGGCTAGCTCGCGCCCCCGCAATTCTTCGAGGGCCAAAAGCGCGCGGCCGTAATCGAGCCGGCTGCCCAACAGGCTGACGGCCATATCGTCGCAGCAGTTTTCGCGCTCGCCGCGCACCCGGCCCGAAAGCCACCACACGGCCGGGTGATAGAAGCACAGCGTCTCGACCAGCGTCTGGAACAGATTGATCAGATAGTCGTGCCGGCGGATGTGCGCCAGCTCGTGCGCGAAAATCGCTTCGAGTTGAGAGACGGGCAGCCCCTGCACGACGCTGACGGGCAGCAGAATGATCGGCCTGAGCCAACCCGCCGCCAGCGGCACGACAACGAGGGTCGATTGGCAGAGGGTCACGGCCCGGCGAAGCCGCAATCGCCCTGCGAGCATCCGCAACGAGCTCTGCAATGCATCAGGCACTGCGGAAATTCCGGAGCGGCGCAGGCGCTGTACGGTCCACCAGCCGACGGCGGGGCGCAGCGAGAAGACAAATACCCCCAGCAGCCACGCGCCGACAATCGCGGGAAACAAGGGCCGCAGGCGGCCCGAGACACCGGACGACCAGGCCGCGACCCGTTCGGGCCATTCGGGCGACGGCTCGACAGCCGGCGCACCGAGGGGCGGTTCGCGGCTTGTGGCGGCGGCGGTCGGAAAGGAAATCGCCTCGTGCTCGACCCCGGCCCAGGGATCGAGGGCGCCAATCGACTGCGGAAGCGGCGCAGCCTCGCGCCGGGCGGCACTCGGAAGACATACCCAGGTCGCGACGGGGGCGATGGCGAGGGCTGAGAACGTGAGCAGGAAGGTTGCGTATCTGGTCGCGGCCGAAGCGCGCCGCAGGACCACGTCGAGCACTTTCGCGACCAAGGCAATCACGGCGAACTGCCAGATGCTGTGGACCAGCACCCAGCCCAGCCGCTCGACCACCGAGGAAGAAACGATGGCGTTCATGACTGCTCCTCCAATCGGTCGAGCATCCGGCGCACGTCGTCGAGCTCCTGCTTCGTCGCCTTGCGCGACGACAGGGCCTGCAGCACCAGGCTCATGGCCGAGCCTTCGTAGACTTTGTCGATCAACTCGTGCAGCATGCGGCGGCCTGCCTGGTGGCGGCTGGCCGCGGCCCGGTAGACGTGCGGCCGCACCTTTTCGTCGCGCCGCACGAGCCCCTTGTGCCGCATGATGGCGAGCATCTTGACCGTCGTGCTGTAGTTCGTGTCGCGGTCGGCGGCGAGCCGCTTGTGAATTTCGCGGACGGGGCTGGGGCCCAGGTCCCAGAGGATTTGCAGGATCTGCAGCTCGACGGGGGTGGGCTGCGAAGAGTCGGTGCGGGGCATAGGCACCTCGAAGGAACTTAGCGAAATCTTTCGCTACTCAGGATAGCGAAACCTTTCGCCATGTCAATGGTATAGGGGTTGGGGGTTGGGGGTTGGGGGTTGGGGAAATCCCCCCTTAGCAGGCGGGGGCAGGGGGCGTCGGAATGCGCGGCGCGTCCACGACGCGAGACGGGCCCGAACTTGTGAATCGCGCGCGGATTAAAAATCCGCGCTACGCGACGCCAGGAGGGTCGAAATGTGAATCACGAGCCGATTAAAATCTGTGCTACGCCAGGGCGCGAAGCACGGGCTTCGCGCAGACGCGCTGGCGCGTGATGGTGCCGAATGACGAACGAGCCGTTGGTGAACGGGCCGGGGCAAACCGCCTCATACGCCCACATTGCGAACCTGCCTGAGATTCCCGGCGGCTGGGCCACCCGCGATTTTCTGCTCGCGGGGCGCACCTTGCGCATCACATTGCCGGCATGCCCCGACGCGTTTCTCGACGACCCCGAAACGCTCGCCGCCAATCGCCAAAGCGACTATATGCCTTACTGGAGCTATCTCTGGCCGGCGTCGCTCGAAACGGCCGCGGCGGTGCTCAACACCGACTGGCCCGCCGGCATCTCGGCGCTCGAAATCGGGGCGGGTACGGCGCTCACGGGTCTGGCGGCGCTCGCCCGCGGCTTGCAGGTGACGTTCAGCGATTACGACCAGCGGGCCATCGAGCTCGCTCTGCACAACGCCCGGCAAAACAGGCTGGATTCGGGCGCCGCCGGGTTGTCGCTCGACTGGCGGCAGCCGTTGGACCGTCGCTTTTCGGTCATCTTCGGGTGTGACGTCATCTACGAAAAACAGAACCACGAGCCGATTTTGAACCTGCTGGAACAGATGCTCGCACTCGGCGGCCAGGCGTGGTTCAGCGACCCGGGCCGACACCAGGCAGGGGCATTTATCGACCGGCTGGGAAAAACCCCGTTTCACGCCGAGTATCGTCAGCTTCAACGCGAACCGTATGCCGGGCGGCCAGACGGCATCACCGACCTGTGGATTTTGCGGTGGAAGAGCTAGAAACGTGTTGAAAAGGTGTCTGGAACTCTCCACAGCCGCGAAAACGCCTCGGAATCTGGATCTTCACAAAGTTCCAGACACGTTCCAGACACCTTTTTCAACCGTCTTTTTCAACCGTGGAAATGAGGCGGTGCGAGATCGAAGGGCATTGGCATACGGGCTGCATTCTCATCGGTTCACCCGGCTCGTGCCGGTAAACTCCGGCAGAGTGCTGCGGCCGGCTGCGCCCGTTGTGGCATTCTGAAACGCCGTTTCGGCCGCCCGGTTCTATCCCGCGGTCGAAAGAGACGCTACACTGGAATTGTGTCCAGCGACAGCCGGGATTGCAGGTCTTGAGGAGAAGCGCTCAGTGAGCGTTGCCCAGCCCCCCGCGAAATCGCGCTCTGACACCCGCGACAGGACGCCGGCGGCGCCTTACCGCTGGGGCCAAATCGGCCTGGCGTGGCTCGATCGCGTGCGGGCCCGGGTTTTACCACCGGCCCGCGACCTGCCGGGCTGGCTGGCGAGCCTCGGCATTCATCTGCTCGCGCTCTTGATCTTGCTGGCGCTCAGAATTCACGCCGAAGTCGAGCCTGATGGGTCGATTCTGAGCGTCCTGGATGACATTCCCAGCGAGTACGCGTTCGACGCGGTGCCTCTCGACCAGACGGGGCAACAGGCCGAAGTCGATTCGCTGATTGCCGTTGCCAGCGTGGCCGTAGCGCCCCACAGCGCCGCGGCCGTTCCGGCGCAGATTCGCGAGAGTTTCGACCAGCCGTTGAACGCGCCCCGGGCGCCCTCAACCGACGAAGCCGCGCCCTGGGCGGCCGATGATCTCGCGAGCAGCGTTCCCATCATCAGCGGAGGGGTTGAGAACCTGGCGCAATCGGGCGGGGTCGCAGGGGCGATGGATCGGTTGACGTTCGAGATCATGCAGTCGCTGCACGAGCGCGAGACCACGGTGATCTGGCTGTTCGACCGTTCCGAATCGCTCAAAGAGCGGCGCAATGCGATAGCCGACCGGTTCGAAAACGTCTATCGCCAGCTCGCATCGCTCGAAGCCGGCGGCCGCGGGGCGCTGACGACCGTCGCCGCGACCTTTGGCGAGAAACTGTCGGTGCTGAACGAAACGCCGGCCGACGACATCAAGACGGTGATTCCGCGGGTGCGGCGCATCGAGAACGATCCTTCGGGGCGCGAGAACGTTTTCGCCGCGGTTCATGCGCTGGCCACGCAGTATCGCGGCGAGCGCGCCCAGGGGCGCAATGTGCTCTTGATCATCATCACCGACGAGCGGGGCGACGATGCTGAGCGCAATCTCGAACAGACGATTCTTCTGTGCCGGCGGCTGGGCGTTCGGGTTTACACCGTCGGAAACGCCGCCCCCTTCGGGCGCGAGCGCTTGCGGGTGAGTTACACGTACCCTGATGGAACGGTCATCCACGACGCCGAAGTCGATGCCGGGCCTGAGACGGTCGAACCCGAGGCGTTGGCGCTGGGGTTCTGGGGCCGGCGGCATTCCGAGCTGGCTTTCATGTCTTCGGGGTACGGCCCCTACGCGCTGTCGCGGTTGAGCAAAGAGACGGGGGGGCTCTATTTCATCACGCAGGAAGACCGTCGCGGCCCGACGTTTGCCGCTGCCGTGATGCGCAATTACACCCCCGATTATCGCCCGATTCGCGACTATACCCGGTCTCTCGAAAAAAGCCGGGCCAAGGGCGCTCTGGTCATGGCGGCTAAGCAATCGGCCCAGGCGGCCCGCGACCAGGCGGGGCGGCGCGGCAATCTCGACGAATTGCAACTGCCGCGGCTGCGGTTCCAGGCCTACAACGATTCGATCTTGCGGGAAGAAATGACCGAGGCCCAGAAACCGGCCGCCGAGCTGTCGCATCACATCGAAGCCCTGGTCGCCACGCTGCTGACGGCAGAGCGCGAGCGCGAAAAGATCTCTGAGCCGCGGTGGCGCGCAGGCTACGACCTGGCGATCGGTCGGGCGCTCGCGATGAAAGCGCGGCTGTTGGGCTACAACCAGATGCTGGCCGAGATGAAGGGCGCTCCGCGATCGTTCCGCAGCAAAGAGAACAACGAGTGGAGGATCGTGGCGGCCAATGCGGCCAACGCCGGTCAGGTCGTCAAGAAGCTGCAACACCAGGCGACGAAATACCTGCAACGGGTGATCGACGAACACCCCGAAACCCCGTGGTCGTACATCGCGCAGATTGAATTGTCTGCGCCCTTGGGTTGGGAATGGCAGGAGGGTTTCAACCCGGCTTCGTTTCCCCCCAACACCAGCCCCGACGAAGTGCGTCGCCGCGTGTTGCTCGCCGAAGAAGAGGCCCGCAACAGGCCGCGCCGCCCGGCGCCGGCGACTCCGAGAGAAAGGCCGCGGCTGTGATCGCCCGCGAACTTCCCGGCTGGGGCGCCTCTCTCGCGCTGCACCTGGCGATGGCGCTGGTGCTGTTCCTGGTGCACTTCAGCCCGCCCTTGGAAGACATGGGGCTGGCGGTCGAGTCGATGTTCGAGGATGACCGGGCCCCCGAAGAATTCACGCGCGAACTGAGCCCCGACACGACCATTTCTGAATCGTTGAGCGTCGCGGGGGCGGCGGGGGTGACGATCGTCGCGGGGGGGACCGGGGCCCCCGCGGTCACGCACACGAAAATCGACGTCTCTGAGCATTTCGACGACCCGACCGTGGTCGTCAACATCGGCGACGTGACATTGCCGGGGCTGGAAGAGCTGGGGCACGACCTGGGCGAATCGCAGGTCGCCGGCGAGCCGACCGCTGTCGCCGAAGGGTACGGCGCGGCCATGAGCCGCATCACCCAGGAAATCGTGCGGATGCTGCGCGAAGAAAAACTGCTGGTCGTCTGGCTGTTCGACGAGTCGGAGTCGATGAAGGACGATCAGAAGCAGATCCGGCAGGAATTCCACAAGGTGTACGAAGAGCTGGGGCTGGTCTTCGAGCACGACGCCCAGATGGCGCGCGACAAAGAGATTCTGCTGACGGCGATCCACAGTTTCGGTAAAGAGAGCCGGGCGATCACCCCCAAACCCACGGCCGACATCAACGAGATTCGCTCGGCGATCGATAAGATCGGCATTGACCAGTCGGGCCGTGAAAACCTGTTTGCGGCGCTCAACAAGGTGCTCGATCAGTACCGCCCCGTGGCGGCCAAAACGCGCCGCAAGCTGGCGATCGTGATCGTCAGCGATGAATCGGGCGACGACGGCGAGGGCCCGCTGTTGGACGAAGTGATTCTCAAGGCCCGTAAAGCCCGCGCGCCCGTTTACGTGCTGGGCCGCGAAGCCGTGTTCGGCTTTCCCATCGCCCGCATTCAGTGGGTCGACCCGAAATACGGCCTGACGCACTGGCTGGAAATTCATCGCGGGCCCGAAACGGCGCTGGCCGAGCTCTTGCAGTTCGACGGCCTGCACCAGCGGTGGGATGCGCACCCCAGCGGGTTCGCTCCGTACGAACAGGCGCGGCTGACGAAAGAGACCGGGGGCATTTTCTTCGTGCTGCCCAATGAAGAAGTGAACATTGTCGGTTCGGTGTCCGCCGATCGACGCAAGTTCGCGTTTCTCGACATGAAAGAGTACGTGCCCGAGCTGGTCACGCGGAACGCCTACGAAGAGATGCGGTCGAAAAGCCGGTTGCGGGCGGCGGTGCGCGACGCGGTCAGGCTGCTCAACCCGTTTCTCGACAAAGAACTGAACATTCAGGAAATCTGGTACTCGACCGACCGCGACCGCTTTCAGGAACAGGGGCGCATCGCGTTTCAAAGGGCGATGCGGGGCATGGGAGTTTTGAACCAGGCGATCCAGCTTCTGGAACGCGCCAAGCCTCTCCGCGAACAAGAGGCGTCGCAGCGGTGGCGGGCCAACTTCGACCTGGCCTCTGCCCAGGTGCTGGCGTATCGCGTGCGGCTGTTTCAGTTTCTGCTGATCGCCGACGACTACCTGAACAATCTCCCCTCGCCCCCGAACCAGCAGCACAACGTGTGGAACGTCAGGCGCACCCCGCAGATGACGACCCCCACCGAGCGGCAGGTTAAGCTCACCCGCGTCGACACCGAAGAGCTTCAAAAGCAGCTTGACGCGGCGAAGGCCCAGTTCGAGTTCGTCAGGCGCACACACCCGGGCACTCCCTGGGCGCGACGCGCCGAGTACGAGTTGCATCACGGCTTCGGGATGCAGTGGTTTTCGAGCTTCCGCGACCCGCGCTATGATCGGCGCGATATCACCCTTCCGACGCTGTAGCCGCCATTCGCGACGCGAGCCAGGTGTCGAGAAACAGTTGCGAGGCGTGGTACAACAGCATGGGGAACATTGCGAAGGGGTGCGTCGCTCCGAAGAGTGCCGGGTCGGTGGCGATGTAGAGCCCGATGGGCAGCGTCTTCTGGCTGCCCGCCAGCGCCACGGCGACTGCGGCGGCCCGCGACTGGCCCCCGCGCCGCGCCAGCCACCAGCCCGCGGCCAGCCCCGCGAGGTGTACGCCGACAGAGCTCAGCCAGACCCCGGCGATTCCTGAGGCGGTGATGGCCTGCTCGGCGCCGCCGGTTGCCGTCGCGGCGCCTAAGCGCATTTTGTACAGGGCCGTGCCGGCGCGCAGCGCGGCGGTCAGCACCAGCAACTCGATCAGAACCTGGGCCACGATTCCGATTGACGATTTATGACGAATGGCCGGCGCGCGGAAGACTGCGGGCAGGCGGCAAAGCTGCCCCGCGACGGTCGGCACGAGTACGGCGAGCACCAGGTCGAGCATCAGGCGCCGCACGTCGAGTTCGACGCGCGACGCGGTTGTCAATCGCAGCCAGAGCGGAGTCAGAAGAAAGCACGACACATTGGTGGCCAGGGTGATCAAGAGCGAAACGGCGTCGTCGCCTCGCGCCTTGCGCGTCAGCACCGACGCCGCGGCGGTCGTGCAGGGGACGCTTGCCGCGATCATCAGCCCCAGTCGCAGGTCGACGTGCTGCTGCCAGGGCATCAGGCCCCAGGCCAGGAGCGGAATCAGGCCGTAATTGACGGCGCACCCCAGGAGCACCGGCCCGGGGGCCCGAAACGCCCGCCACAGGTGCTCTCCGGCGAGGCTGAACGACATCAAAAACAGCACGCAGGCGGTCGTCCACCGCGGATTGACGTGATCGAATACGGGCGCTAGCGCGGGTTCATACCCCAGGCCGCCCAGCGTCATGCCACCAGCGATCATCAGGGCCAGCACGGTCAGAAACCAATGCTTGTGCCAGAATTCGCGCATGCGACGTGAATAGCGGGGGCCCGCCGTGCGTGCAACTCAGAGCACCCCTTCGCTGGTCTGCGACCGGAGGGCTCGCTATTTTAGCGAGCAATAAATACCGGAGTGCTCGCTGCTTTAGCAGGGTGTTGAAAAAGGTGTCTGGAACTCTCCGCACCTGCGAAAAACCCCTCGGAACCTGGATGTTCACAAAGTTCCAGACACCTTTTTCAACAGGCTGGTAGCGAGCAATAAATACTGTCGAACCCCGCCAAATACCCTGAAGCGCCTCGAGTCCGATCTCCCATGCCCAAGGTTCTGTTCACTGCCAAGGTCAGCCCAAACGGCCCGCACAACGCGATCTTCAAAGAGAGCGGCTTTACCGAGCTGCGCGTGCCGGATGGGAAAGATCCGTTCGTCGAAGACGATCTGATCGAGATGCTGCAAGATGTCGACGCGGTGCTGGCCGGGTCGGAATGCTATACGTCCCGCGTGATCGCGGCCCTGCCGCGGCTGCGCGTGATCGCGCGGACGGGGGTGGGTTTCGACGCCATTGATACGGCGGCGTGCGATCAGGCGGGCATCGCGGTCTGCACGACGCCGGGCGTCAACCATCATTCGGTTGCCGAGCATACGATCGCCCTCATGATAGGCATCGCGCGGGGCTTTCCTGAACTCGACCGCAAAGTGCGCGAAAACCGGTGGGACCGCCGCCCCTACGGCCGCGTCATGGGCAAGACGCTGGGGTTGGTGGGTCTCGGGCGCATCGGCCAGGCGGTGGCGTGGCGCGCGGCGGGGCTGGGGTTGAAAGTCATCGCGTATGAGCCGTACCCGTCGCGCGACTTCGTGCGGCAATGGAATGTCGAGCTGGTCGACGTCGAAACGCTGATTTCGCGTTCCGACATCATCTCGCTGCACTGCCCCATGTCGCCCGAAAACCATCATCTGATCAACGGCGAGCGCATTGCCCGCATGAAACGCGGCGTGTTGCTGATCAATACGGCCCGCGGCCCGCTGATCGACGAACAGGCATTGTACGAGGCCCTCAAGTCGCGGCACGTCGCCGGCGCCGGGCTGGACGTGTTCGAAGTGGAACCGTTGCCTTTGTCGAGCCCGCTGCTCACGCTCGACAATGTGCTGCTGGCGGGCCATGTCGCCGGTCTCGACGACGATTCGGCTTTTGACACATTGAAGATGTGCGCCGAGATTGTCGTCGGGCTGTATCGCGGGCGCTGGCCTCACGGCTGCGTGCAGAATTTGGCGGGGCATTCGGGCTGGAAGTGGTGAACGCGCCGCGTCTGCATCGTGCGACGGATATGGCGGTGATCCGGCTTACCCGGCGGAACGGCGAATGTCTGCTGCCGAATGACTGAGCAATGACGAAATCTGAATGACGAAGCCCGAACGTGCCCTTCGTCGTTCGGGCTCCAGAATTCGTCATTGGTTCGACATTCTGGTTTCGGCATTTTTCATTCCGGGTGAGACTCTGCCATGCGTTTCCTGCCGGCCATTATGGTGTTTGGCGGTGGTGCGGCGGCTTACGTGCTGACGCACGAAGAACTGTCGAAACACGTGCCGGTCTCGAACTGGGTCAGCTATGAAGACGCGACGGCGCTCTCGCCCGATTCGGAATTCGATCGGCGGGCGACCGTAGCGCCTGACCAGACGGCTGCTGCTCCCGACGCCCAGCCGATGACGTTTGCGCAGGTCTTTCGATTCGACCTGTCGCCGCAGAGCGTCACGCAGCGCTGGCCCAGGGTATCAACGGGGCTGACCGACGTGCGTTACCAGGGGTATCGGGTGCCCTTGGTCACGGGCAGCGAGTCGGGCGACCTGGCTGGCAGCCTGACGTACTATTTCGACAGTCATCCGCGGCTGCGCCGCATTTCTTTTTTAGGGACGACCGACGAACCGGCCCGCATCGTCGATTTCGTGATGCGTGAGTTCGGTATGAAGCGCTACAACGACGGCAACGCACGGATTACGACCTATCGTGCGCGGTACCCGTATAACGGTTCGTTGCGCATTGCGCCGGCCGAGGTTCTCGACCAGCGTTTCGCGGCCACGAATTATCGCCTCGAACTGTTGCTCGAACGATAGAGAGCGCACCGCACGCAGGGTCAACTTTGGGCGCCAAGATTTTCGGCGGTGCTGGGGCATTCCGTCAGCACTTCGTCGAGGGGCAGATGTTCGCATTGAAACGCGTTGGGGGCGAGCCTGGTGATGCGCCAGCGATCGGCGGGAATCTGCAGCAGCCGCGCCATTTCCTGAAATGTCGCCGAGGGGCTGCGCCCACAGATCCGATACAACGACCCGCGCACAAAGGTCGTCGCCTCCCACCGGCGATCATCCAGGGAGTATGCCACGTGCACGTATCTTGCCGACATGGGTTATCTCCGACGCCGAGACTGACGACGTGAATGCTTCTGCGCTGGTTGATCGGCCAGGTTGACCGTCGAGCGATCACCATGCACCCGTCGCCGAACAGACCTGATGCGAGTTGTCAGGGCCTGATCCGGCAACTGAAAAACATGCAACCAGCGTGCCCGAATCAATCCCGGCCCGTGGTGCAAACGCCCGCCATTGTGTATAACCTTGTCCGACCATGGCAAAAAAAGCGGACTATCGCGACCAGGTAATCGGCTACCTGAAGACTGCGCTGCACGAACTATTTCAGGCGGCCATGTATGCGCAGGGGGTCACGCACACCGAGGTGCGACGTTTAATCAGCACCACCGAGAAGCTCCAGGAGCGGATTGCCAAAGAGATGGCCTCCGACCAGGTGCAGGAGCGTGAGGACGCCAAGCGAGCGGCGGCCGTCATGCAGGCTCGTAAAGAGACGGCGCTGGCAAACCGGGCCAAATCGAAGAAGAAGTGAGTCGGCCCGCGAGCTGCCTGGCGCTATGCCGCCCTGCGAAATGGAATCGCTTCGCGGCTGATTCCCCGCTTCGACCCGGCCGACAGGAAGTCGAGCAGCCGCCGCCCGGCTGCGGTTGAGATGCGGCCTGCGAGGTTTTCGATGGCTTCATCGCGTCCCATTCCTGACCGATAGATGATGCGATGAGCCAGCTTGATGTCGTCGCGCTCCATCGGTGAGAACCCTGCCCGGCGCAGCCCCACGCGGTTTTCGCCCACGATGGCCCCGTCGCGGTCGGTCATGAAGAATGGCGGAACGTCCTGAACGATCTTGCCGAGCCCGCTGATGATCGCCAGTTCTCCGATCCGCACGAACTGGTGTACGGCTGCCCCGCCCGAAATGAGCGCGCGGGCGCCCACCTGCACGTACCCGCCCAGCAGCACCCCGCTGACGATCGTGACTTCATCGTGCAGCACGCAATTGTGCCCGATATGACAATTGGTCATCAGCAGGCAGCCGCGGCCGATAACCGTCGCCGAGCCGGCGCCTGTCCCGCGGTGAATCGTGACCCCCTCGCGAATCGTGCAACCCGCGCCGACCTGGCAGTAGCTTTCTCCGCCGTCATAGGCTCGGTCTTGAGGCAGATCGCCGATGACCGCATGCGCATGAATGCGGCAGCCCGCCTCAATGACTGTATTTCCCATGATCACCGCCGAGGCCGCGATGCGGCAATCGGCGCCGATGCGCACCGGCCCGTCGATCACGACGTGCGGCCCGATGGTCGTAGTGGAATCGACCGTCGCCCGCGGATCAATGACGGCCGTGGGATGGATGGACATGAGTCGTGGCCCCTGGAAGTATCCGAGCCGGGCGAGCAGTCTCAAGCGGGCGTGCACGCCGGGTCATATCGTAAATAGGAACAATCGCCGCATCGACAACCTCGCCAAACGCGCGGGATCGTCGCTGAATCGACAAAGACTGTCAATTGCGCTCTGTTGCCGGTCCGTTTTTCCGCAGGATCTGCTATGATGTGGCCGGCCCATTGACGCTTGTCCGGTGCGTTGATGTCGCTTTGACTCGACTGCGGCCGAAAAATGCTCCGGAATCAACGTTCCCACTTCAGGACAAGTTCATGCAGCGCCGAGACAAGTCGTGCAAAGAATGGGCTGATGCGATCCGCAAGTCATTGATGACGGGCAATTTGCCTGAAGTCACCAAGTCGATCGAGGCGATTCGCGTCGAATCGGGGACCGCCGAATCGCATGCCCGGCTAAGCCGCCCCGGGCCGTGGACCACCGGCCATGCCGAAACCTCCCTGATCGAGACGATTCACAGCGCCGGTCTCGAGATCGCCTGCGAGCCGAACGCCCAGGGTCTCGTCGAAAACGTCACATTTCGCCTGAATGCGACGTGGCGCGGGGTCCAGAAGCGGTTTGCGAAAACGCAGGCGCCTTAACCGGCTGCAAAGACCGGCGATCAACGCGAGCGACGCAACGAGGCAAGGTGCGACTCGCGTGGCGCCTTGCGCGGAACTCAACCGACCAATCGAGTGGCCGCGGTCGTGGCGCGAGTTGTTTTGATTTATTCAACGGCGTGGCAGGAGAATCGTCATGCACGAGCAATTGGTGTCGGCTGTTCGAGAGCGGATCGAATCCACTTATGCCCGAGCCCTCGACAGGCAGGTTGAAGAGCCGGTCGTGTTTGTGCTTGACTTGGACGACGACGAAGCCGCGTGGGTGACCGAGACGCTGGCCGACGCCCGCTCGATCGAAGCGGCACTTTCAGAATCGGCGGTGCAGAAAATTCGCCCGCTGCTGACGATCGCCGTCTCGCGAAAACGCGCCACGCTGCTGGTGGGTGAACTCAGTGAAAAGTTGACGCAAGGCCTCGACATGGGCCCTCCGCCCGAGGCGCGGTTTCAAGCCATCACGGTCACCAACGGATCAATGTGCGGGCACGCCCTCAGTAAACCGTAAACGTGTCGGGCGTTTGCCGGCAGGCCGCGGTCAGGCGCGATCGGCGCCCGATTGTGGTTGAACCGGCACGAACCGCAACAAGAGGGCGTAACAGACTGCCAAGATTGTGGCCTGCACGATGCAGCCGACGGCAAAACCCGCCGGGCCCGAGCCGAAATAGCCGGCCATCCCGAACGCGGCGCCCTTCAGCGTGAAACGTGGCGGCCGCGCGCGACCCTCGGCCGGCCGAATTCCGGCTTCAGGAAAGGGCGACGGACGCGCGTTGCATTGCGGCAACGTCGAACCCCGCCGCAGATCCGGCCGTACGAACCGGGCGCCGCATGTTGCCAACGGGCAACACCGGTGGCGCGTTGCCGTTTGGGCGAGCCGTTCAGGTTGCTTCGCCGGCGGGCCGAAGTAGTCTTGCATGGGAGGTGCGGGCCGCAGCGCCTGGCGTTGGCCGGGCGGACTGACCTCGCGCGCCCGACTGCGAAACGACAAACCAACCCGGTTCAGTTCGACGGGCGCGACGATCGTGATTTCGATGCAGACCTGGCTTCGTGGCTGGTGGCCCGCGCGAACGCGCCGCGTCGGTCGGGCCTTCCAGCGCCCTCTGGCGCGTCGCCCGGTCGCCTCACACCTCGAGGAACTCGAAAGCCGGCTGCTGCTGGCGGCGTACACGCCCGCGCAAATCAGCCACGCCTACGGCTTCGACCAGATCATGTTTGGAGACGTGCAGGGGGACGGCACCGGCCAGACGATCGCCATCGTCAACGCGTACAACGCGCCCAACATTCAATCTGACCTGGCGACGTTCAACGCCCTGTATGGGCTTCCCACCAGCGACGGCGACGGGGGCGCCCTGCTGACGATCGCCAACCCCCAGGGCCAGCCGACGTACGATGCGAACTGGGCCAAAGAAACCACGCTCGACGTGCAATGGGCGCACGCCATGGCGCCGGGCGCCCACATTCTGCTGGTTCAGGCCCGGTCGAATTCGGTCGACGACCTGATGGCGGCCGTGAATTACGCCCGCAACCAACCGGGTGTCTCGGTCATCTCGATGAGCTGGGGGGCGGCCGAGTTCGCCGGAATGACCTCGTACAATTCGACGTTCACCACGCCCGCCGGGCACCAGGGGGTGTCGTTCGTGGCGTCGGCCGGAAATACCGCAACCATCGCGCAGTTTCCCGCGATGTCGGGCAACGTGCTGGCCGTCGGCGGGACCACGCTCGTCACCTCCGACACCGCCGGCACTTACAGCGTCGAAACGGCCTGGAGCAAGTCGGGGGGCGGCATCAGCCAGTACGAGACGAAGCCCCCGCAACAGGATGAAATCACCCAGAGCAGCACGCAGCGCACCGGGCCCGACGTGGCCTACGTCGCCGACCCTGCGACGGGCGTGCGCGTGTATTTCACCCCTTCCGGCGGCACCGGCAGTTGGATGACCGTGGGGGGAACGAGCGCCGGTGCGCCGCAATGGGCGGCGCTCGTCGCCATCGCCAATCAGGGACGCGCGCTCAATGGCGAAGGGTCGCTCGACGGCAAAACGCAGCTTCTGCCGGCGATCTACAACATGTCGGCCGCGAACTTCAACGACATCGTCAGCGGCACGACCACCAATGGTTCCACCAGCTACACGGCCGGCCCCGGCTATGACCTGATTACCGGTCGCGGCTCGCCCCGCGCCGCGCTTGTTGTACGCGATCTGGTGCTCGCCGAGGCCGATGGCACAATCGGCGCGCTGGCCGACCCTCCCGAACTGGGTTCTGTCGCGGTCTCGTCCCAGACCGGCGCCCTGACCTACGGGTCGGCGGGAACCGCGACTTATGTGGTTACCGTCAGTCGTGCGGCAGGCACCACCGGCAGCTTCGACGTGGCCCTGGGGTTGACCTCGGGCCTGCCGGCCGGGGCGACGTTTTCGTTCACCGTGGGCGGCACGACGACCAACGTGCTGCATTTTGGCGCGAACGACACGACTTTGACCGCCACGCTGACTGTCTCGACGGCTTCCAAGTCTCCCGCCGGCAGTTTCACGGTCACGGTGCGCGGCGATCAGGTTGCGGGGAGCACCTCCACGGGAGATTTTGCCACAGCCGCCGGCACGCTGGCGATCAGCAAGCGGGCATTGACGGCAAGCGCTCTGGCCCAGAGCAAGGTTTACGACGGCACAACGGCCGCCGTGGTCTCGCTGTCTGACAATCGGGTCGCGGGTGACGCGCTGACGGTCACCTATGGGACGGCGAATTTCGGCAGCAAGAATGTCGGCACGGGCAAGGTGGTTAACGTCGCCGGGATCGCGATTTCCGGGGCTGACGCGGCGAACTACGTGGTCAACGCCACGACCTCTGCTACCGCCAACGTGACGCCGCGCCCGATCACGGTCACGGCCGACGCCAAGACGAAGCTGGAAGGCGCCGCCGACCCGCCCTTGACTTATCAGGTGACGAGCGGCGCGCTGGTCGCAGGCGACAGCTTCGCGGGCGCTCTGGCGCGCGCCGCCGGCGAATCGCCGGGGGCATATGCGATCCAGCAGGGGACGCTGGCAGCCGCGAATTACAACGTGACATTCGTCGGCAACTCGTTGACGATCGTCGCCAATTCGACGAGCCAGATTGGCCTGGCCGGCCCCTGGGTCGTCAATGGCGCCTGGGCGCAGATGACCCAGTCGGGCAACACGCTGTCGCTGGTCGACGAAACGGGGGTCAATTCGACCGGCAGCTTCGTCAGCAGCAACCAGATTACCGGGCGCGGGGGGCTGACCGGCACCGTCGACACGAGCACCCCCGACAATGGCCGCATCGTCTGGTCTGACGGCGTTGTGTGGCTGAGGCTGGCCCTGGGAGGCCAGTATTACAACCCGATCAACAACGCGTTGACCAGCGTCGTGCAGACCGGCACCAACCTCACGTTCGTCAATGCCGCGGGAGGAACGTCAGCGGGCGGCTTCACCAATGCCACAACGCTTTCCGCGACCGGCTTCGGGCTCACGGCGACGATCAGCAACGCGGGGATCACATTTTCGAATGGCGCCGTCTGGAAGAAGCTGAACCTGTCTCCCGCGTATTCCGTCGCCGGCGGTGCGACGGGCGTCGTGCAGAACGGTACGACCAATCTGGTGTTCGTCAACCGGCTGGGAGGCACGTCGCCAGGCTACTGGATCAGCCCCACGGCAGTCTCGGCGACCGATTGGGGGCTCTCAGGCACTGTCTCGAATGGCGCAATCACCTGGTCGAACGGGGCGGTTTGGAGCAAGGACCTGCAGGTGGCCGGGTCAGCCAACGGGTCGAATGTTTCGCTTCTGGCGACCGGCGCGCAGATCTTCGCCACCAACAAGCTGGGCAATTCGTCGCGCATTCAGGTCACCGCACCGAACAGCCTCACCCTGCTCGACTGGGGGTTGACGGCCCAGGTTCTCGACGGGTCGCTCGTGTTTTCGAACGGCGTCACCTGGAACAATTTCGATTTCAACGCTCTCGACGCCGTTTTTTCGGACGTGAAATCTTTCCCGTTCGGCGGCTGAGATGACGGCCGCGCCGTGCCCGCCGAGGCCGCTGAATCGCGGCTGGACAGGCTCTTGCGGCCGGTCGGGTGGCACGCTCCTGACCGAGGAACGAGGGAAGGGTGGTAAGCGTCTCGGGACTTCACCGTCCTCTGTCTCGTGCCTGGAAAATTGCCTCCTGGGTGTGTCACGAGCCGGATGTCATCGGCAGTGTCGCGTCGATCGCGATCGGCACCGGCCGCATTCCCGCATACCACCGCGCACTCGACCATTCCCAGTCTGTCGCGCGTTCGCAGAGTCCGCGCCGAACGAGGTTGTGGTGAATGTAGCCGATTATCGACTCCAGCGTCCGCCCCTCGGTCACATTGTGCGAGCGCCGCGCTTCGCGTGGTTCAGGCCACGCCGGCCACGCCCTTCCTTCAGTTCCTTCTGTCAGGACGCGCCACCCCTTCCGCCCGTCCATCGTCAACCGACAGTCGCCCCCGGCCGGCGCGCTTCGCCGTCAGAAGCGCTGCGTCGGCACGTTGCATGAACGGCTCGGCCGCCTCTTCCGAAGTGTAGGCGGCGGCGCCCGCGCTCGCGGAGATTGGCGGGGGGTCGCTGGCCAGCCGGGCGAACAACCGCCGCGCGAACTGCGACGCCCCTTCCAGGTCGGTCTGCGGCAGAAGCACGGCGAACTCGTCGCCCCCCAGTCGCGCGACAAAGTCGGCCTCGCGGGCCCCCGTCGCCAGCAGGCGCGCAAACCGCCGCAACAATTCGTCTCCCGCGGCGTGACCGTCGCGATCATTGACCGCCTTGAGGTTGTCGATGTCGAACAGGGCCAGCGCGAGCGGCGACCGATACCGGCGGCTGATCGCCGTCTGTCGCCCCAACTGCTCGTCGAGCGCCAAGCGGTTGGCAAGCCCCGTAAGCGTGTCGGTGCGCGCCGCGCGCAGCGCCTGGTCGAGGGCCTGTTGCTGCTGCCGCCTTGACGACTCGTAAGATCGCCGCGCCAGGGCCCAGCCGGCCGCAAACCCCAGGGCCATTAGCGCGGCGCCCCACGCGACCAGCGCGAATTCAGGCATGGTCGAGCCGCTCGAGCACCCGCGGGATGAGCCGGGCGAGGCGTTCGCCTCCTCTGGCGGCCGTATCGAGAATCTTCTCGATCGCGACCGGCTCCAGCGCGTCGGGCAGGCAGATATCGGTGACGATCGAAAAACCCAGCACCTTCAAGCCGGCGTGAACGGCGACGATCACTTCAGGCACCGTCGACATTCCCACCAGGTCAGCCCCCAGCCCACGCAGCATTCGATATTCGGCCCGCGTCTCGAGGTTCGGCCCGGCGACCGCCACGAATACGCCCTGCTGGCAGGTCAGGCCCAGTTCGAGGGCCGCGCGGCGGGCCAGCGCGATGAGTTTTTTGTCGTACGGTTGCGACATATCAGGAAATCGCGGCCCCAGCTCATCGTCATTGGGCCCCCGGAGAGGGTTCTCTCCCATGAGATTGATGTGATCTTCGATGACGACCAGGTCGGCCAGGTCGTAGTGCGGGTTCATCCCGCCGGCGGCGTTGGTGATGATCAGGATCTCGGCCCCCAGCGCCCGCATGACGCGCACGGGAAACGTGACCTGCTGCATCGAGTAGCCTTCGTAGTAATGAAACCGGCCTTCCATCGCGACGGTTGCGACGCCTTTGATCTGTCCACACACAAGTTGTCCCGCATGCGATGCGACGGTCGAGGCCGAAAAGTGAGGAATTCCTTCGTACGGAATCGTCGTCGGCTGTTCGATCTGAGCGGCCAGGCCCCCCAGCCCGGTCCCCAGAATCAGCCCCACGCGCGGTCGTGCCTGCCAGCGGGCCGCAATGGCGCGGCGGGCGTCGTCAATCTGCGAACGAAGTTGGCTCACGGGGCGTCCTTGAAATCGTGAAAGGGGAACGCGCGTGCCTGGGCTGCGCGCCGCGGGTTCGGTGGCCCATAGAATACTGAGTCGGGTGCGCCGAGCGAAGCGAGTCGCACCGTGCGTGGTCACTCCCTGAACGGGGTAGCAGGGTGTTGAAAAAGGTGTCTGGAACTCTCCGCACCTGCGAAGACCCCTCGGAATCTGGATGTTCACAAAGTTCCAGACACATTTTTCAACGGGCTCGTAGGGGTGGGGGGTGATTTGCGGGCCAGCGGTGCGTCTGCGCCCCGCTGGATGCACCCTACAATTGCGAGCGACTCTTTAACCAGTCCCCGTTTTTGAGGACTGGCTACCGGGCGCGGGTCGTCGCCTGCAGGCTTTCGAGCCGGGCCACAATGCGCCGATACTCGGGCTCGCCGTGCAGCGACTCGAGATCAGGATCGCTCGACAGATGGTCGACGTCGTCGTAACCCAGGCTCACGGCGCGCTGCAACGAAGCCAACGCCTCGACTTTGTGCCGCAACACGGCGTGGCTGCACGCGAGATTGTAAAACACGCGGGCGTCGCGCGGTCGCAATTGCGAAAGCCGCAGGTCGACCTGCAAGGCCCGCCGGTCGCATCCCTTGCGGGCGAACAGATCGCCCAGTTGCAAGAGCACTTCGAGGTAGTTCGGATCGCGGCTCAGAATCCGCTCGTAAAACTCGATTTCGAAATCAAGTTGCGGGCGTTTCTGCAAGCTGGCGAGGCGGCACACCGTAGAACAGTCGTCTTGGGCCGTGCCCGCCCCCTTCGGCGATTCGCTTGCCATGATCGATAATCCCTAGACCCGAACGGGGACGACTGGCGGCCGACCTGATCAGACGCCGCGCTGGAGGTGCCGTCACAAACTCTCCACGCTGTTCATTATACGAGGCGCGTCAGGCGTGGCAATTCGAGAGACCCTCGTCGTTCGTCATCTCGACCAGCCGAACCCCCTTCGATCACTCTCGGTCGATGACCGATCTGTGCGCCAGAGCGCGGTGGCCCGGGCTTCAAGTTATTGCCCGCCAGATGTTTGCGACATATATTGCCGGCGGCTGCGAACGGCCGACATGGCGCCCGATACCACGCCGAACGTTCCGTTTTGGCATCACCGCGTCAGCGCGAATCTGTCCGGTGGATATTTCACCCGAACCGGCCGGTGAGGTATTCGGCCGTCAGTTGTTGCGACGGGTTTTCGAACATGGTCGACGTCTGGTCGGCTTCGATCAGCTCGCCGTGATACAGAAAGACGGTGTAGTCAGAGACCCGGGCTGCCTGCTGCATATTGTGCGTCACGATGACGATCGTCAGGCGGTCTTTCAGCTCGTAGATCAGGTCTTCAATACGGGCTGTGGCGGCCGGGTCGAGGGCTGAGGTGGGTTCGTCGAACAGCAGCATTTCGGGCTCGGGCGCCAGGGCGCGGGCGATGCACAGCCGCTGCTGCTGCCCCCCCGACAAGGTGTAGGCCGAGTCGGTCAGGCGATCTTTGACCTCGTCCCACAGGGCCGCTGAGCGCAGCGCGCGCTCGACGCGGTCGAACAAGACCCGTTTCTGCCCCACGCCTTTCAAGCGCAGCCCGAACGCCACGTTCTCGAAGATCGACTTGGGGAAGGGATTGGGCTTCTGAAAAACCATGCCCACGCGCAACCGCATTTCGAGAGGGTCGACGCGGGGGCTGATAATGTTCAGCCCCTGCGGTTGCAGGAGAATCTCGCCTTCGTAGTGGTTGCCGGGGTAGAGATCATGCATGCGATTGAAACAGCGCAAGAGCGTGGTCTTTCCGCACCCGGAGGGGCCGATCAGCGCCGTCACGGCGTTTTCGGCCATCGTCAGGTTGATGTTGTTCAGGGCGCGATGCGCCCCGTAGCGGAACGACAGGCCGCGAATCTCGGCCTTGGATCGGGCCGGGCGGCTTTCCGATAAAGTCGGGCCTGCGGCGGCGGCCGGCCGAAGCGGGGGCTGTTCCACAGGTGGGCTCCCAGGCAGAGCGAAACGCACAGGCGCACTCTTAACAGTCTGGCTTCGATTCGACACTTCCAGCGACCCCCCCGACTGCTACCATTTGATGCGGCGACGCAGCCGGTACCGCAGGGCGATGGCGGCGGCATTGAGCGACAACGTCATGAGAATCAGCACGATGCCGGCGGCCGCGGCGTTGCGATGAAAATCGGCGGTGGGCCGCGACACCCAGTTGAACATCTGAATGGGCAACACGGTGAATGGCGAATCAAGCCAATGGAAATTGACGAACGGAAACTCGCCCTGCACGGGTGACGGGGGCAGAAATGCGATGAAGGTGAGCGCCCCGATCATCACCAAAGGCGCCGTTTCGCCGATGGCCCGCGAGAGCGCGATGATGGTGCCGGTGGCGATGCCGCCGGCCGAATAGGGAATCAGGTGGTCTTTGATGACCTGCCACTTGGTGGCCCCCAATGCATAGGCCGCCTCGCGAATTCCGGTGGGAATCGCGCGCAGCGCCTCGCGCGTCGAGACGATCACGATGGGCAGAATCAGAAACGCGAGCGTGATGCCCCCCACCAGCAGGCTCTGCTCCAGATGGAACTGGTAGACCAGCAGGCCCAGCGCCAATAGCCCGTACACGATGCTCGGCACGCCCGCCAGGTTGGCGATATTGATCTCGATAATCGTCGTCAGCCACGTCTTCCGCGAATACTCTTCGAGGTACACGCCGGCGGCCACGCCCAGGGGCACGGCCAGGCTGACCGTTACGAGAATCAACAGAAGCGAACCGACCCACGCGGTGAGAATGCCGGCGTTGGCCGCACGCCGCGACGGGTAAGACGTCAAAAACTGCCAGTCGATGCGCGACGCCCCGTCGATGAGCAGGTCGACCAACAGCGCGACGAGCGTGACCAGGCCGACCAGCGTGCAGACGACCCCTGCGACGTTGAAACAGACGTCTTGCAGTTTGCGGCGGCGGATCACGCGCTGGATGTCTTCCATCGTCAATACGCTTCGCGAAACCGTTTTCGTAGAATGTGCCCCACGATGTTGAAACCCAGCGTCATCAAAAACAGCACCAGCCCGGCGGCGAAAATCGACTGATAACCGACGCTGCCGTGCGGCAGATCGCCCAGGCCGACCTGCACGATGTACGCGGTGATCGTGGCGGCCGACTGGGTGGGCTTCCAGGTCAGGTTGGGCTGCATCCCGGCGGCGATGGCGACGATCATCGTTTCGCCGATGGCCCGCGAGATGCCCAGAATGTAGGCCGCGCCGATCCCCGAGAGCGCCGCCGGGTAGACCACGCGCAACGCGGTGATCATCTTGTTGGCCCCCAGGGCGTAGGCCCCTTCGCGTAACAGCATCGGCACGGCCCGCATCGCGTCTTCGCTCAGCGAGCTGACGTAGGGAATGATCATGACGCCCATGACGATGCCGGCGCTTAACATGCTGAACGTCGGCAGATCGGGAATGATTTTCTGCAGCAGGGGCGCGACGAACAGCAGCGCGAAATACCCATAAACCACCGTGGGGACCGCGCTCAACAGCTCCAGCATCGGCTTGATGACTTCGCGCAGCGCGAAGGGCGCATATTCGCTGAGGTAAATCGCCACCATCGTTCCCACGGGCAGCGCCACGCTCAGCGCCACCGCCGTCGTCACCAGGGTGCCTGTGACCAGTGGCAGAATGCCGTAGCGAGCGTCGGCGAACAGCGGCGTCCACATCGTGTCGGTCAGAAAATCGACCAGCGAGACGCGGCCGAAAAAGCCCAGCGATTCGACGACCAGCACCACCACGATGCCCGTGGTGACCGCGACCGAAGAGAGGGCCGCGAGAAACAGCAGATACCGGATCAGGCGGTCTTTCCAATAGCGCCGCCCCGGCCCAAGCCGCATGGTATCGGCGGTTGCACGGCGCGAGGCAGTCGTTCCGGGTTGCGGCGCCGCGATAGACATGCTGGCATCCTGGTCGACCCACGGGCCGCGCGACCGTCGGGCGGCTTTATCGGGCCCTGCTGCTTACTGCTGAGGCGGACGTTGCAGAATTTCGCGCACGGGCAGCCCTACCTCGGGCACCCCCCCGAAGCCTGTGCCGGTAATTCGCTTGGAAAACCGATCCAAGCCCAGTGTGTACGCCTCTTCGGGCAGGGGCAAATATTTGACTTCCGCCGCCAGACTGGCGACGTTATTCAGGTAGTACTCGACAAATGCTTTTACCTCCGGCCGGTCGGCCGACCCCCGCGCCACATAGATAAACAGCGGCCGCGACAGCGGGTTGTATTTCCCCTGCAAGACATTCTCGAGGCTGGGGGGAATGGGGCCGGCTCCGCGTTCCCAGTCGACTGCCAGGGCCTTCAACTTTTCCTTGTTCGATTCGTAATAGGAGAAGGGCAAGAAGCCCAGCGCGTGCTTGTTCCCCGCTATGCCCTGCACCAGCACATTGTCGTCTTCGCTGGCGGTGAAGTCGCCGCGGCTCGACTTGGCCTTCCCCACGATGGCCTCGGTGAAGTAATCGAACGTACCCGAATCGGCGCCGGCGCCGAACAGCGTCAGCTCGGCATCAGGCCAGGCGGGGTTCACCTGGTTCCAGCGAGTGACCTTTCCCTGGGCCGCCGGTTCCCACATCGTCTTCAACTGCGACACCGTGATCGACGTCAGGGGGTTCGAGGGATGGACGGCGACTGTCAGCGCGTCGAAGCAGATCGGCAATTCGATGTATTCGATGTTTTGCGAACGCACAACTTCCATTTCCTCTTTGAGAATGGGCCGCGAGGCGTCGCAGATATCTATTTCGCCGCGCCCGAAACTCTTGAACCCGCTGCCAGTGCCTCTGGTGCCGACCGTCACGTGCACCTGGCGGCGGGTCGCATTCTGAAATTCTTCAGCGACCGCCTCGCTCACCGGGAACACAGTGCTCGAACCGTCGAGCTTGATCGTGCCCGAAAGCCCCGACAGGTCGATGCCGACGGCTGCCTGCCCGGGGGCCTTACCGCCTGGCGCTTTGGCCGGCATGCCGGGACTGGGTTGATCGCAACCGACGACGGCCAAGGCCAGGGCCAGTAGCAGGCTGCATTGGCGCCGCCGGCTTTCGATTCTCAGGGTCATTGTGAGCGCTCCGCTCCTGAAGAGTTCGCATCACCGATACTGAAATCCCGCCCGGCAATCAATCGTCAGCGAAATGTCGCTGGCGGCCAAGGCAGCGATGCGCCTATCGCCCCCTAGTATGGCGACCCTGCCCTCTGGGATTATGAAGGAAATGTTAAGAATTGGTTAAGGTGCCGAGGGCGGGGCAAGTCGCTATCATCAGATTTGCCTGGATTTCCTGATCGGGCCAAGTTGTTTGCCCGGGAAATACCCCAAGCCTCCGCGACTCGGGCCCACGGGTTGCCACCGAAGCTGACAATAAATTAAGGTTACGTTTGTTTCCTGCCCCGCCCTCCTGCAAGGCTGCCAATAAGGCTCCGCTTTGCGGCGCCCCCACCCACCCCAGGCTTCCCGCGCCGGGCCGCGCGGCAGGGCACACGTTTGAATCGTGAGGCGACGATGCAATCCCGACAATCGAACAGCCTGTTCAAAGCGATTTCCTGGGTCCCCAACGTGGTCGTGCTCGCGATTCTGGCGACGATCGGGTATTGGGGCCATCACTCCCATTGGAAGCTCCCCCGTTTCGCGCAAGTCGTCGGGGCCGACGTTGGCGAAGGGTCGGCGCCGGGCCCGGGTGAAGGGGCCATCGGAAGGGGGGCCCAGGCCCGCTCGGCTGAGGGGCAGCCAAAAGCTGCCGCCGCCTCGCAGATTCCCGGCCGATTGCCCGGCATCGAGTTTCCGTCGCCTGAAGCGGCCCGCAGTTGCGGCGTCGAGTCGGGGTTCGCCGAGCGGCGACTGATGGATGACCGGGTCGTCGCCAATGGCGTCGTCGACTACGACCAGACGCATTTCGCCCAGCTTTCGGCTCGCGCCGCGGGGATCGTCTGGCGGGTCGAGAAGCGGGTGGGCGACGTGGTCGAGCGGGGCGACGTTCTGGTCATTGTCGACGCCGGTGAAGTCGGGCGTGCCAAGGCCGACCTGCTCGAAGCGGCCGTTATGTACAAGCTGAAAACGAACACGCTCGAGCGGCTGCGGGCCATTCAGGCGAGTGTCCCCGCACGCGAGCTGCGAGAGGCCGAAGCCGCGTGGGAGCTGGCGCGCGTGCAACGGTTCAACGCCCTGCAGACGCTGGTGAACCTGGGGTTGCCCCTGCGGCAGGAGGAGATCACGCGGCTCCCGACCGAAGACCTGGCCGACCGCCTGCATTTTCTGGGGTTGCCGAAATCGCTGGTCGAAACGCTCGACCCCGAAACGACGTCGGCCAACCTGATTCCACTTCTGGCCCCTTTCAAGGGGGTAGTGACGTTCTGCGACGTGGTTCAGGGAGAAATGGTCGAACCGTCGAAACCACAATACGCGCTGGCTGACGTGACCCGCATGTGGATCAACCTCGACATTCGCCAGGAAGATGCCGCGCGATTGCGCCTGGGCGCCGACGTGATCTTCAACACCGAAGGCGAGACGCCCCCCGTGGCGAGCAAACTGACGTGGATCGGAACCCAGATCGACCCGCGCACGCGCACGATTCAGGCCCGTACCGACGTCGACAACCCCCTGGTCGAAGAGGCGGCCCACGACGGCGCGGGCCGGCGACTTTTGCACGCCAACGCCTATGGCACCGCGTACATTTCGGTGCGCAGCAGCCCGCAGGCGGTGGTCGTGCAGAGCGAAACAGTCCATTGGCTATGGGAACTCGGGTGTTACGTCGTGTTCGTGCCGGCTGACGAAGGCCGCAGGTTCGAGCCTCGCATCGTGCGGGTTGGTCTGGTGCGCGACGGCTACACCGAAATCACCGAAGGGCTGCACACTGGCGAACGCGTGGTGAACTCGGGCAGCCGCATTCTGCTTTCGGAACTGTCGCAGGCGCTGCAAGAGCGACTGGGAGACAACGCCGAGGCCGTGCGCGATTTCGGCATTACGCAACCCGCCCCGGTTGCCAGTGCGGGCGACAAGTGACGCAGTCAGACGATGCTGATCCAAGTCATCACCTGGTCTCTGAAACACCGCCTGGCGGTCAGCCTCGCGACGCTGGCCGTGGCGATCGCGGGGTTTCTGGCCCTGCGGGCCCTCAATATCGACGCCTTCCCCGACACCACGCCGGTGCAGGTGCAGGTGAATACCGACGTGCCGGGCATGGTCGCCACCGAGGTCGAGCGGCTGGTGACGTTTCCCATCGAAATTCTGATGGGGGGCCTGCCGGGGCTGGTGGAAGTCCGCTCGATTTCGCAATTCGGCCTGTCGCAGGTGACGGCGACGTTCGACGACGGCACCGACATCTACCTCGCGCGGCAACTGATCGCCCAGCGGCTGACGACGCTGGAAATGCCTCCGGGAGTGCCCCGGCCCGAACTGGGCCCGGTATCAACCGGTCTGGGAGAAGTCTTTCACTACATTCTTTCGCCGGCCAAGGGCCCTGATGCGAAAAGCATCGTCGACATCCGCACGCTTCAAGATTGGACGATTCGCCCTGAATTGCGCACCGTGCCCGGCGTGGCCCTGGTCAACACCTGGGGCGGCCTCAAGAAGCAGTACCAGGTGCGCATCAACCCGGCGCTGTTGTTCAAATACGACCTGACGTTTCAACGGGTCGTCGAGGCGCTGCAGTCGAACAACCTGAACGTGGGCGGCGGGTACATGGAACGCAAGGGCGACATGCTGCTGGTGCATGGCATCGCCCGTACGACGACCGCCGACCAGATCGGCAACATTCAACTGGCGGCCGCCGACGGAGTGCCCATCTACGTCAAAGACGTGGCGGCGATCGTCATTGACCACGAGCTGCGGCGGGGAATGGTGACCGCCGACGGCAAGGGAGAGGTGCTGTTGGGGTTGGGCTTCATGCGCATCGGCGAAAACAGCTACGCCGTCACCGAACGCCTGGCCGAACGGTTCGCAGAGGTGCAGAAGACCCTGCCCGAAGGGGTCGACGCCCAGGTCTTCTACAACCGCACCGAGCTGGTCGAGGAAGTGATCGGCACGGTCCGCAACAACCTGTGCGAGGGGGCCCTCTTGGTCATAGCGCTCTTGTACATCTTTCTCGGAAACCTGCGGGCCGGCCTGATTGCCGCGGCCGGAATTCCGCTGTGCATGCTGTTCGCGTTCTGCGGCATGTACGAGTTGGGTATCGCCGGCACGCTGTTGAGCCTGGGGGCGATCGACTTCGGCATCGTCGTCGACAGCTCGGTGGTGGTGATCGAGAACATCGTGCGGCACCTGTCGCATCGGGGCCCTCGCATCAGCGATCGCGAGCGGCTGGAGGTGATTCGCGAGGCGACGATCGAAGTCCGCAAACCGGCCGTGTTCGGCCAGTTGATCATCATGATCGTGTACATCCCCATCCTGACGCTCGAAGGGGTCGAGGGAAAAATGTTCCGGCCGATGGCCCTCACGGTCGTTCTGGTGCTGATCGGGTCGCTGATCCTTTCGCTCACCCTCACTCCCGTGCTCGCGAGCATCGCCCTGCCGCGGCGGCTCGACGAACGCGACGTGCTTTTGGTTCGCATCGCCAAGGCGATCTACGCGCCGTTGCTGTTGATGGCGCTGCGCGCCAAGACCGGCGTGCTGCTGCTTTCGGGCGCGGCGCTCGGCATCACCGCTCTCATTGCCGTCGGCCTGGGGACCGAATTCATTCCACAGCTTGCCGAAGGAAAAATCGTGATCGGTATTCGGTACCCGCCGGGAACGAGCTATCTCGAATCGGCCCGCAACAACACGCTCATCGAGCGAGAGCTGTTGCGCGAGTATCCCGATGAAATCTCGCATATCTGGAGCCCCACGGGTGAACCCGACGTCAATACCGACGCCGGTACGCCTGAGACCACCGACATCTACGTGGCGCTTTATCCCCGTGGCCGATGGAAGCGCGCCGACACTCAGCTTGAACTGGTAAAGCAATTGGAGCAGACGTTGGCGCAATTCCGCGGGCGGGCGATCTGGTTCACGCAACCCATCCAGATGCGGCTCAACGAGATGTTGACCGGGGTTCGCGCCGACCTGGCCCTCAAGCTTTTCGGCGACGACCTGGGCCAGTTGAGCCGCACTGCCGATGAAATCGCCCGGCTCTTGAGGGGCATACCGGGGTGCGCCGACCTGACCGTCGACGACGTGGCCGGGCAGCCGATTCTGCAGATTCAGGTCGACCGCGACCGGATCGCGCGGTACGGCATTCCAGCCGACGAAGTGATGGATATGGTCGAATCGGTTTCAGGGAAGACGGTGGGCCAGGTGATTGAGGGGCAATTGCCGTTTCCTTTGGCCGTCTATCTGCCCGACGAATACCGCACGAGCCCCAGCGGCCTGGCGAACCTGATGCTGGCGGCCCCGTCGGGTAACCGCATTCCGCTCACGCGCGTTGCCGATATTCGCGAGGTGCGGGGGGGCAAGTACATACCCCGGGAATGGAGCAGGCGGCGCATCACCATTCAATGCAATGTGCGCGGCCGCGACATCGGCACGTTTGTCGCCGAAGCGCAAGATCGCATCGGCACCAAGGTCGAATTGCCCAAAGGCTACGAGCTCGAATGGGGCGGCGACTTCGAGAACATGCGCCGCGCTCAGCAGCGGCTATTGATCGTGGTGCCCCTGGCCCTGGGGCTGATTGTCGCGCTCTTGTTCGTGACGTTTCGCAACGGAATCGACACGATGTTCGTATTCGCCAGCGTGCCGTTCGCCTGCGTGGGGGGCGTCACGGCGCTATGGATGCGCGAAATGCCGTTGTCGATTTCAGCCGCCGTCGGTTTTATCACCCTCTCGGGCGTCTCGGTGCTCAACAGCATGGTCGTCGTTTCAGCGCTGCGCCGCCGATTGGCCGACGGGCTGGCCCCCGACCGCGCGATTTTCGACGCCTCGATCACCTGCCTGCGCACGATTTTGATGACGGCGCTGGTCGCCAGCGTCGGCTTTCTGCCCATGGCGACCAGCACCGGCATGGGGGCCGAAGTGCAAAGGCCCCTGGCCACCGTCGTGATCGGCGGGGTGATCACCAGCATGCTGATGACGCTGTTCATCCTGCCGGTGATGTTCGGGGCGCTCAGCCCCCGCCGGCTGGCGGCCTCTTCTGCGTAGCGCGGATTATCAATCCGGGCGCGTAGCGCGCCCCCAGCTCACACTTCCATTAACAAGTCTGTGGGACGTGTCGCCCGAGCGCATGACGACTCTACGAAGCCCGCGCAGATTGCGAATTCGGGCCGCCGGTGCGAACCTGCCGCTCCTCCCGCGAAACGAGTTGCCCGGCGTCGCGGGCGATGGTCAGGGTAAACGTTTCCAGGTCGAGGCAGTTGTCGCTCTTGCCGAACGGGTCTTCGACTTCGACGCTGGCCTCTTCCATTCCGAACAACCCCAGCGACGCGACCGCCACCATCAAGGGCGACCACCAGCCGCACCGTTCACACAGCGCCAAGGGCAACGTCGCCAGATACACCAGAATCAACTGTTTGATCATGGCGACGTACGCGAAGGGGAGGGGGGTCTTCTGAATTTTTTCGCAGCCTCCCTGGGCGTCGACCAGTTTCGACAACTGGTCTTCCATGTGCCGCACCATTTGCGGGTCAAGCTGCCCCAGTCGCTGGTGCCGCGCGATCCATGAAGTGACTTCAGCGGCCACGGCCGTGGGGGGGTTTCCGAAGTGCAGCATTTCCTGGCACTGCGCTTCGGTGAGAAACCTGTCGACCTCTTGCGTGTCGCGCTGGCCGTGCAGCGTCCGGCGGACGGAAATGACGTACGCGCTGACCAGATCGGCCAGTTCAGCCCCGGCGCCGGTGTATTCGACCCCGGCCCGCACGAGGTTGCGGCTGGAGTTGATCATCTGCCCCCAGTGCGAGCGCCCCTCCCAGTAGCGGTTGTTGGAGGCGTTCATGCGGAAGACGATCAGGAAGCCCAGGAGCGACCCGACGACGGCGTGCCCGGTGGGGTCAAGCCCCGAGAAGTGCTTGACGTACCCGAAGTCCTCCCCCGCCTCGAACGCCGCCTGCACCAGAATGCTGAACCCGGTCGCCAGCGCGATGCGGCCCAGGGCGCGGCGGAGCGCCGTCCCCCGAAATGAAAACGTGGTGACCCACCAACTGAACCGGTTGTATTCGATCATCGCCCCGTCGTGCCTTCCACGTGGCGACCAGACCACGAGCACGAGGCCGGTCGCCTGCCGGGCGCATTGTGGTGGGTGCCGAACGATTTTGCCAGCAAGACGAATGGGGAACAGGGATTGGGGAACGGGGACCAGGGACCGGGGGATTACGCACCGTCCACTGGAGGCCAACCTGAACGGTGCGACGGCGCTGCGCTTGTCGGCACCCTACTACTGGTCCCACTTTTCATCTACGAAGTTCGTCGTTGACAAACTACGACGACCATCGTAGAGTGGGGAGCACCAGGGGGCTGACGCGCCCTGCTCGCCAGCCACCAGTCACCCAGCAACCCAGTCACCCAGTCACCCAGTCACCCAGTCACTCAGTCACTCAGTCACTCAGTCACCAAACCCCGTCACCCAACAACCTGCTCTCTCATGCCTCCTCGCCATCCGCCGCGCCCCACCGATGCCGAACTCGAAATCTTGCGTGTGCTTTGGGAGGCCGGCCCGTGCACGGTTCGCCAGGTGCACGACCAGATCGGCGAGGGGCGCCGCGCGGGCTACACCACGATTCTCAAACAACTTCAGATCATGTTCGACAAAGGGCTGGTCGCCCGCGACGAATCGGCCCGCTCGCACGTGTATCGCGCCCGCTACGAATCCGAGCAGACGCAGGGGCAGCTCGTCCGCGACCTGTTGATGCGCGCCTTCGGCGGCCAGACCGCAAAACTCGTTTTGCAGGCCCTTTCTGCCAAACCGGCCTCACCCACCGAAATCGCCGAGATCAAGCGGCTGCTGGAAGGGAAGATGGGGGTGAAGGCAGAAGATCGAGGATCGAAGCGCGAGGATCGAAGATAGAGGATCGAGGCACGGCCATTCTCCAAACACTACTCGATCATCCGTTCTCTGAGGCTCTCGGCTGGGCCCTGCTGCATTTCCTGTGGCAAGGCGCCGCCGTGGCCGCGCTCCTCGCGGTTGCTCTGAGGTGGAGCCGCCGTCGAACACCCCAAATCGCCGCCACCGAAACCGCACCTGCAATACCTCCCGCTCCCTCTTTTTGGAATCTACGAAAGCACTCCCTTCCCCCCTTGCGGGGGGAAGGTTGGGGTGGGGGGGCGAAGGTGCCCTCGCTGTCTGCAACGAGACCCAACGCCGATGCCTTGATTTCCGACGCCGCGGCCTCCACACGGTACGTTCTCGCATGTGCGGCATTCGCGGCGATGGCCCTGTGCCCGCTTCTAACGCTGTGCTATTGCTGGCCCGAGCCGCGCCTGGTGACTGCCGTCGAAGAGCCGGTCACAGATTCCGAACCGGCTGAACTCGGCGCCACGTCGTCGGGCGCCGTCGCCGGTTCCGCCGTCTTCCCCGGTGGTGGCACGGCGGAAGCAGCCCCGCAGCATCGCGCACCAATCGATCCATTCGGTCAGCAGAGCTATTCGCCGTCGGCTCGGCCCCTCGACGGCCCCATGGCGTCTGCTCCGACGTGGGACTCGCGATTGCGCCCCCTGATCCCCTGGCTTGTCGGCGGCTGGCTCGCGGGCGTGCTGTTGCTATCGCTGCGGCTCGTCGCCATCTGGGTCTGCGTGCAGCGCCTTCGCCGAATTGGGGTCTCGCCGGTTTCCGCCGAGCTTCAAAGCCTGCTCGCGCGGCTCGCAGCGCAGCTAGCCGTTTCCCGCCCGGTGCGTCTGTTGCAGTCGACATTGGTTGAGGTTCCCGCGGTGATCGGCTGGTTCTCGCCGGTGATCCTCCTTCCGGCAAGTGCCGTGACGGGCCTCAGCAGCGAGCAGCTTGAGGCGATTCTGATTCACGAGCTTGCGCACATCCGCCGTGGAGACTATCTCGTCAATCTGTTGCAGAACGTCGTCGAGACGCTGTTGTTCTATCACCCGGCCGTGTGGTGGGTCTCCAACATCATCCGGCAGGAGCGCGAACACTGCTGCGACGATCTGGCCGCGCGGCGCTCTGGCGGCTCGGCCGGCTACGTCGCGGCCCTGTTGAAGATGGAAGAACTGCGCGTGCCGGCGAAAGAGGTCGCGCTCGCGGCTCGCGGCGGCGACCTGCTGGCCCGCGCGCAGAGGCTGCTGGGTGTCAATGACGGCGAGCGATCGCCGACGCGCTGGCCGTCCGCGGCACTGGCAGCGGTTGTCGTGGCGAGCATGGCACTGGTGGCGTGGGGGCTGACGGGTAGGGCGGCAGATGTCGAGAGGCCGGATGCAGTTGAACCGAAGAAGACTCGCGTTCTCGAGTTCCCCAACGACCGTTCCCTCGGCATCCTCTACTGGCGCGAACGCGCGAGCGATGGCGACGTAGTCGACTGGGACCAGGCGTGGAAGTTGCCGGGGTGGAGCGACACGTGGCGGCGCGTGGCCAATGCGCGGGGGACGGTGCGGATTGCCAGCGACCGCGACCTGTGGCTTGATGTCGACAAGGCCGCCGCGAGTGACCTTTCGCCCCTGTCGAAGCTTCCTGCCGACGCGCTTCAGGCACTGTCGCTGCCGGTCGAAACACCCGACACGCAGCTCCGGCACCTTGCCGGGCTGAAGGGCCTGCGTTGCCTCGCGGCCGGAGGGGCCAATGTCACCGATGCGGGGCTCGCGGTCCTGACCGAGCTGAAGAAGCTCGAACGACTCAGCATCTCGTCGACACAGGTGGGAGATGAGACCGCGGCGCTATTGACGAAGCTTCCGTCGCTGCGCTGGCTGCTTGCTTACCGCACGAAGATCACCGACGCGGGAATGAGACACATCGGGAGTATGCCACGGCTAGAGTATCTTGCGATCGGTTCTGACAGCATCACCGCTGACGGGCTCGCTGAGATCGCCGGTCAGTCGAGTCTCAGGCGGCTGGATCTGTCGAGCCTTCCGGTTATCGACTCGTCCGTTCGCAGCTTGGCGAAGCTGCGGAATCTCGAATCGTTGACGTTGTCGGGCGACCTCCTGACAAGCGCTTGTGCAGCGGACCTGGCGCGACTCACAAAGCTCGAGCAACTTAAGGTCTACAACGGCGAATCCCTTGCCGATGGCGCCTTGGAAGAACTGGCCAAACTCCCGCGGCTGGAAGCAGTGCACTTGCCGGGAAAGGTCACGAAGCGCGGCATGCGGGCCCTCGGTCGGATGCAGTCGCTGAAGAACCTACAAATCTGGGGCGGCTCGGCCAACGAAGAAGACCTGAGTTACCTGGCGGCGCTGCCGCAACTGGAGGAACTGCACGTTCGCGATCTCACCAACGGCGGCGCGGCGCGCCTCGCGGAGAGCAAGAGCCTCAAGCGTCTCTGGCTTTTCCGCGGTCCGCTCGACGATGAGGGGCTAAAGGCCCTCGCCAGGCTCCCGCTCGAAATGCTGCTGATGATGAACGAGACCAAGATTTCATGGGCGGGGCTGGACGCGCTGGGCGAACCGCTGCAGATGAAGGAATTGCGCTTGCTGGCGCCGTTGGAGGGGAAGCCGACATTGAAATTCCTTGACCGCATGCCTGCGCTTAAGCAGTTGATCATCCATCCTCCGGCCCCCGATCTTCCGCTGGAAGAATGGGCTCACCTTGCCAATGTACCGCAACTCGAGAGTTTGACGCTGTATTCGCTGGCTGATGACGCCAGCGTTCGACACCTGGCCGGCCTGACCGCGCTTCGGAAATTGAGCCTCAGAGGACCAATCACGGACGATGGTCTCAAGACGCTCAGCGGATTGACCGCGCTCGATTCGCTGCATCTCGGCGGTGATCCGCAAGTCACCGATCGCGGGCTGGAGCATCTTGCGCCACTCTCGGCCCTGTCAGGTGTAACAATCGAATCTTCTCTGCTGACCAACGCCGGGTTGGCTGTGTTTGCGAGCCGCATGCCCCGCTTGGTTCGGCTCCGGACGAAACAGGAGATTCCGGTCGCCAAACCTCGCGACGCTCTCGTCGGCCGCCCCGCCCCCGACTTCACGCTTACCACGCTCGACGGCAAGAAGTTTCGCCTGTCAGACCAGCGCGGCAAGACGGTCGTTGTCCATTTCTGGGCGACCAACATCGACGCTGCCGAAGGATTCCTGCCGGAGTTCAAACAGCTTCACACTGAGCTTGCGCACCGCGACGATCTGGAGTTTATCAGCATCGCGCTCGACGAGAGCGACGCCCCGGTGCGCAAGCTCGTCGAACGGCACGGCCTGACCTGGCCGCAGGCGATGGTCGATGCCGAACGCAAGATCGCCGCAAACTACCGTGTGACCGGCCGGCCGCACTTTTTCATTGTCAACGCCGATGGGCTGATCGTCGCCGACCCGTATGAACCGGGCGTGAGCGAGGCGTTGCGAAGAGAGTTGGCGCCCGCGGGTGATGACCCGCCGGTTGAGGATCCGGCATTTGAACCGCGCTCCGGGCAGTAGGCGACTGCCTGGCCCGGCATCAGTCTGTGTTCTCCGCAACGTCTGCCCACGGTGGCGGGGGCGAAGGCCTTTGAAGCCGCTGACCTTGCGCCAGCGCACGCTCGAATTCCTCGATGTCTTCCCGGGTGAGATGGGGCGGCGCCCGGACCGCGGCGAGAATTGCAGAATGTTGCCGGTTGACGCCTGAACCGGCGTCACCAGCACCTCAGGTCCGTCGGGTGGCGAGCTTGATCTTCAGCCAGGACGATCGTCCTGCCGCGCACGACGCCGCGTAAGGCTGTTGTGGATGTCATCTCTGGCTCTCCCTTTCGACTCTCACGGCGCGCGCGAGGCCCACGGTATGAGCGCATCAGCCGCGGCCAGAACCACCATCACGGCGCCGATCGTCAGCTTGCCGACCGTCCCCAGCAAGCGGCCGACGAGCGCCGCCTTGCTGACGGCAATGCGGTGATCTTCTTCGCGACCCTTCCACGCTTCGCCCACGTAAGCGCCGCAAAACGCGCCGAGGGCGCCACCGCCGATCGCCCCCACGAGCGACCCCACCAGGGGAATGGGAGAGCCCAGAAAAACGCCGACGATGCTCCCCGCCAGCGACCCCCCCAGTGCCAGCACCATCCCGCGGCGGCTGCCGCCCGATTTCGCCGCCCCGGCCGCCCCGGCCGCGAACTCGACAATCTCGCCGACCGTCGCCAGCACAATCAACGCCCCGACGCCCCACCAGCCGATTCCCAGACCTTCCGGCCCCTTGACGAGCCAGGCGAACAGGGCCGTCAAACCGACGATTAGCCAATTGCCCGGCAACGAAAACATCGTTCCGGCGAGCGCGCCCAGGTTCCCCGCGATCAGCAGGATGGCCCAGAAGTAGTACCAGAAGTAGGAAGCCATGGCAGAGGACAGAGGACTGAGGTCAGGTGAATACGAGTGGCTGTCAATGTGGCGGCATCCGGACGCTTCCGGTTTCGCCAATAGGAAGATCGAGGATAGAGGATCGAGGGGATTGCTCAATCGATACCGATCCGCCATGTCCCGGATGGCCGGGACTCCGCAGAGACCCGGCGGTGGTTCATAAGCATTCTAAATCTCTGTCCATTGTGCGGCGAGCGCGGCGGCAATTGCCTGGGCGATTGCAAACGGGCTGCTCGGCAGTGCCTTGTTGGCGCGCAGCGGCGGTCTGCGGGCCTTTTGGCGTCAGGCGGGGGAACAGTTTACCCAACATCTTGGGCAAGCGTCAGTTACGGAAGGGGGTCGGGCGCTGCCCAGGCCGCGGCATGAAGTTTGCCGTTTGCCTGTCGCATGCAGGTTCATCTGGAATTCACTCCCCGATGATACGCGCTTCATGGGTGGCGACTACAGGTGTTTCTCGCCAGATGCTCGGGTTGACCCGTGGGTCCCTCAGGAACGACGGACCTGAAAGTCTTGAACAAGGAACGTGTCCCATGTCTGTTTTGGAGTTGAACCTTCCCCGCGCCCCAGGAAATGGCGCCTTTTCCGGCGATTCCTTCTTGCACAACTCGCGGCCGCGTCGCGCGATGACGGCCGACCTGGTCGTGCAGTTCGCCCCCCAGCGCGTCGCCGCGCCGCGCGAAGAGTTTTCGCGGCCGGCGGGCTTTCGCGACCTGCTGTTTCCGTGTCTGTGGACGTTTATCAGTCTCGTATCGGCGTTCGACGTGTACCTGACGGTCCGGTTCCAGGAGCATCTGGGGTATCAGGAAGAGAACCCGGTCGGACGCTGGCTCCTGGAACTGCACGGCTGGGAGCCGTCGCTGTTGATCGGTGCGAAGTTTTTCGGCTCGACCCTGGTGCTGGGCTTCCTCACGCTGGCTTACTTGCGCGACCGCCGCATGGGGCTGGTCTTCACCACGGCCCTGGCCATCTTTCAGTTCGGGCTTTTGGGGTACCTGCTGCTCGTGTGACGGGCGGCGTCGCAGAATGACAGAAGCGAGGCGCACCATGGTTCTGGGTTTCGGAATACACGTTCTCGGGCTCAGCGCGATTCGGTCGACGAAGTTGCCAATGACCGACGCGACGGCGTGCTTTGCGGGAGTGACGCGATCTGGTCGCCACGGTCGCCCACGATTTGCCGATGTGCGTCGGCCGCGTCGGCTCCGGCAGGCAGTCGGGTTTGAGCACGCCGGTCGTGCGATCCGGCGGTTTCAACCGGGCGCGGGGTGTCGGCACGATTGACAGAGGAACGGCCGGCAGGCGGCCTTACGCGGCGAACAATCACTAAAGAATTCGCCCCACGTTCGGGGGCTGGTTGCTGTTTCCTGACGGCTCAGGCGTTCCTGATCGCCCGAAATGCGAATCGCTTCAGTTGCAATGCTGTTGGCTGGTGGTAGTATGTGGCCGCTTGCCTGTGGTGCGAAGCCGCGGGCGGGCAGTTTAAGACCTGGGTGTCTCTCGCGGCTTGTCGCCGGGAGAGAAGAATAGGGAAAACGGTGCAATTCCGTTGCGGTCCCGCCGCTGTAACCGGGGACGAAGACTGCGACAACCACTGCGTGCGAACCGACGCGTCGGCCGTTTTTGTGGCTGACGTGCGGGAGGCCGCGGGAAGGTGCAGTCGGTAGTTTGATCCGGAAGCCAGAAGACCTGCCCAGTCGTCGGTTTTAGCGAACGGTTCTTTCGCGGAAGAGACGTTTCGACGATGGCGATCTGGTTGCGCCAACCTCTCCGGGCCACGGGCCCTTTTCGGGGTTTGTCGCGCGCGGTGCGTATGCCGCTCGCAGGCGGAAGACGCAGCCCACCTCTGGCGTGACGCCAGCCCAGCGCCTTACTTCGAAATCTTTTCTTCGTTGGTGCCGTTCAGGTACGGCCGCTCGGTTGATTCCGGGACGGCCACTGACAACGAGGAATTGTCATGCGCAGAGACGTAGACATAGTAGATGTAGGGTGCGTCCAGCGAAGCGCAGACGCACCGTTGCTGGGTGACCTCCATTTGCACGGCGTGACTGCGCTCATTAGGGACCTGGGACCAGGGACTAGGGACCAGGGCACACACACGCTCGCG
>JBQTIL010000117.1:0-36789 GCA_052388175.1 Planctomycetaceae bacterium
TCGGCTTCAACGTCGCCACTGACCCGGTCCACATTCACGACCTGCACGCCACGCTCTTGCATCTGCTGGGGTTTGACCACACCCAGTTGACCTACCGGTTCCAGGGACGCGACTACCGCCTGACCGACGTCCACGGAAAGGTCGTTCGCGGGATGCTGGCGTAGACCGCGCGCTAATTCTATTCCTTCGGCACCGCGTTTTTGGTTCCGGAGGCGCCGGCGTCGGGGTGGCGGGCGGTGGGCTCGCCGGATTTGACGAGCACCGGGTGGGGCGTTTCGGCCGATTGCACATTGCCCGCCTCGTCGCGGGCCTCGATCCGCACATATAGTTTCGTAGGGACGCTGCCGTCGATCGTCCAGATGTGGCTGCCCGTGTTTTCGATCGCGGTGCAGATCGGCTGCCACGGGGCGTGCCCGTTGCTGGAGTAGAACAATGAAATGGGCCGCTCGGCGGGAAAGTCGTCGGCCGACCGCCACGAAATGCGAATCTTGTCGAGGTTGCGGCCACGACCCTGTTCGAGCGGCAACAGGTCGACGGTAGGGGGCACCGTGTCCACGAGCACTTCGAGCGTCGGAGGGTCGCCGTCGCGGGGCGCGTCAGGCGTGGCGCCCGATGCGTCCTTCATTCCCAGTGTGAAGCCGTACAAACCGTCGCGCGGCACATCAACCTTGAGCGGTGTTTGGCCCCCGGCGTCGGTCGGGTAGCGATACCATCGTGCGCCATTGTTGTCGGTGATGTACAGTTCGACACTGCCGGCGTCGGCGTGCAGTCGATACCCGATCTGAAACTTGAGATTGTTGACGGCGCGTCGGCGGCCGGCGATTGCCGGCTGCGGTTTCTGCCCGTCGCCCGAGGTACGGGGTGAGATCGTCGTCGAGTCAGGCTCGACAACTCGCTGCGACACAAGGCTGCCTCGAATTCGCGGCGGCTCAACCGAGGCGGTAGCATTCGCCGAAGCGCCCTCGCCGCGAGCGATCGATGCCGATTTGCTGTTCGGTTTGGCCCCGGCATCGCCTGGAAACTCTCGGGGCAAAATCATTGCGGTTTCGGTTTGCGGCGACGCGACGGTACCTGCAATCGGTTCGCGCGTGTTGGGAGAGCGCGGGCGGGGCACTCCCTGCTGGAGGGGGGCCACCTGGACGGTCATCTGGTCGCCGGCGGTGTTGCGGGCCAGGTCGCCGACCGAACCCCTGACCGCGACGAGGCCTCCCTCGGGCACTTCCCATTCGGTCTGACCGGATTTCGTGGGAACGACGCCGATCACCTGCCACTCGCCGGCCCCGGGGGGCATGTACTCCAGTTTCAACTGCGCCGGATCGAGGTGCTCGTCGGCAGCAACCCATGAGAGGAAGACTTTGCCCGGCGCCGGAGAGCGAAGGCTAAGCTGCAGCGTAGGCTGCGTCGTATCGACAATCACCTGCAACCCGGCCTCAGGGCGGCCTTCGGGGTGCAGGCGGTTGCGGTCGTCGAGCGTGCGGACATAGAACCAGTATTCGCCGTCTGATTGTGCTTGAAATTGAAACTTGCCTGCGTCGGGCGAGACAGATTGCACCTGCTGCCAGTTGCGGCCTCTGTCGCGTGACACGAACAGGCGAATCTCGCGGGCCCCCATTCTGCGCAATTCGCCTTCGTCAGAATGGAACGGGATGCGGAACCGGCTCTTATTGGTGTAGATCGGTCCCGAAGGGATCGGGCTGGCGGCGTACACCGCCGGCGCCAGAATCGTGGCCAGGGTCGCCAACAGGAGCGGCAGGGTTTTCATGCGGTCGTGTGGTGGGGCCGATCTCGCAACAGCCGGCAAATGACGCCTGCCCAACAGGGCGCAGGCGCGAACCGGGTCCACCTGCGGCCCGGACAATCGCCTGTCTGTGTATCGTCTGCGCAACCGAGGGAACTGCAGCAGAAGTTGCCGACCGCAACGATTTTTCCCGAATTGCCGCGAATCCGGCCGAAACTGAGACGCCGGTCAGTGCCGCCGATTGAAATGTGAAGATCGCGCTCGATTTGAATTTGGCAGACGTGTTTCCCGCGATACTTGGTAATCGACGAGATAGACTATCGGGGGGAACCCCGCGTTTTCGGTGACTGGAATGATCAACGTAGGACTTGTTGCGATGTTTCCAGGTGTGACGGCGGCGCTGAGCGATCAAGTGTTCGTGGTGGAAGGCGTTCCGGCTGCGGAGGCGCTGGCCCGGGCCCAAGAGCAAGGCGCCACGCATATCGCTGTCGTTCAGCAGGGCCGGCCGACGGCGTTGTTCCGGCGCGACGGCGCTTCTGCCCATGGTGCGCCTGAGGTTCTCTGCAACGTTCCCACGGTCAACGCTTCAGACACGCTGGCAGGCGCCGGCCGGCGGTTGTTGTCGGCCGCGGACGACGCGCTGGCCGTCACCGACGATTCGGGCCGCTTCGTCGGGGTTGCCACGCGCGACAGCGTGCTGCGGGCCCTGCTCGAAGATCTGTCGCGCGAGGGCTGGCCCGAAGATCTGCTGCTGCGCTCGCTGGTTGAAAACGTTCCCGAGTTGATCGCCCTGTTGAACACCGACGGAACGTTCGCCTACGTCAACCGAACGGTTCCGGGCCTGACGCGCGAAGAGGTGCTGGGGCGGCACGCGGCTGACTTTGTGCCGGCCGACCGTCGTGCCGAATTGCGGGCGCTGCTCGACGACGTCGCGGCGACCGGCCGCGCGCGAGAATATGAGATACCGGCGGCTGGTCCACACGGAACGACGGCGCTGTATTCGTGCCGGGTGTCGGCCGTACGCCGCAACGAGACGACCGTGGGGCTGATCGCGGTGTCGTCCGATATCACCGAGCGCCGGAGAACGGAAGAGCAGGCCTGTTCGCTGCACAATGAGCTGGCGCACATGGCCCGCATCAGCACGATGGGAGAAATGGCGTCGGGACTGGCGCACGAATTGAACCAGCCGCTGGCAGCCATTGTGGCGTATGCCGATGCCTGCCAGGAACTGGTCGAGTCGGAACGGATGTCGCGCGAGCAGTTGCGCGAGGTCTTGCGGTCGATTTCGAGCCAGGCTGAGCGGGCGGGCAAAATCATCCACCGCTTGCGGCAGCTTGTTCGAAAAAGCGACCCGGTGCGCACCGCGATGTGCCTGAACGAGGCCGTTCGCGAAGTAGCCGCACTTTTAGACCTCGAAACCCGGCGGGCAGGCGTCTCGCTGCGACTCGATCTGGACGCGCACCTGCCAGAGGTCTGCGCCGACCTGGTGCAGATCCAGCAGGTGGTGGTGAACCTGATGCGCAACGGAATCGAGGCCATGTCGGATACGCCTGCCGGTCGCCGAGAGCTGCACGTCGCCACGCGCCGCGTTTCTTCGCAGGAAGTTGAAGTTGCCGTTTGCGACTCGGGGCGAGGGATTGACCCGGCGACGATGGAGCGGCTGTTCGAACCGTTCTTCACCACCAAACCGGAAGGGCTGGGGATGGGGCTGTCGATCAGCCGCGGCATCGTCGCCGCCCACGGCGGGCGGCTGGTTTTGAAGGCCAACTCCGCAGCCGGTGCGACGGTGCATTGCACGCTTCCCGCGATGTCAGCCGGGGGGGGGGCCGCGTGAACGTCGCCGCAACGGTTTACATTGTCGACGACGATTCGGCCCTTCGCGATGCGCTGCGGTTGCTGATCCAGACGGCAGGTTTGCGGGTTGAGTCGTTTGAAACCCCGCGTGCGTTTCTCGATTCGTTCGACGGCGATCGACCGGGTTGCCTGGTGCTTGACATGCACATGCCCGAAATCGACGGGCTCGACCTGCAACGGCGGCTGGCCGAACGGGGCAGCCGCCTGCCGATCATCATCCTGACCGGGCACGGCGACGTACCCACCGCGGTGCGGGCGCTGCGCGCCGGCGCGCTCGACTTTATCCAAAAGCCGTTCGAGAGCCGACATCTGCTCGAACGCGTACGCGAGGCGATTGCGATCGACGCGCGGTCGCGCCACCAGCGGGCCGACCGGGCGCAAATCGAAGCGCGTCTGGCTCGGCTGACGCCCCGCGAACTCGAGGTGCTCGATCGCGTCGTGGAAGGGCTTCCGACCAAGGCCATTGCCGCGGATCTGGGGTCGCGATTCAACACGGTGCAGAATCAGAGGGCCAGCATCTTGAAGAAAATGCAGGCCGAGTCGGTCGCCGATCTTGTCCGAATGGTGATGATCGTTCGGGCCGGCCAATCGTAGCGCAATGCGTTGCAAAACGGGGGTCCCCCGGAAATTGCAGAAATCGCCCGAAAAAAATGCATTTCGCCCGGGCGCCCGTCCCTGTTTTTTTGCCGACCGATAGCTCAAATCAGCTATGGAGGAAAACCCCTCAATACCCGATAGATCACTCCGTCAGACCGTCGGGAGGGCGCGACACGAGGTCGCGAGGGGATTTTCATGCAACCGCCGTTGCGAATCGGGTTGTTGGACGACCAACGCGTACTTGCCGACGCCCTCTGCTTCCGCCTGAGCCGCGAATCGCAGTTTCAGGTGGCATTTGCGGCCGAGACCACCGCCGCCGTTCAGGCGGCCCTGCGCGAGAAGCCCGTCGACGTGCTGCTGCTTGACGCCGCCCTTCCGCTGGGTGAGACGTTCGATCTTGCGGCCGAAGTCCGTCGCGACTGGCCTGCCACCCGAATCGCATTTCTGGTGGGCCGGCACGAGTCAGACGCGTTGATTGATCAAGCCCTGCGGTTGCGGGCCGACGGCATCCTGTCGCGTGCGGAACCTTTGTCGTGTCTGGTAGTAGGGCTGGCGAAGGTCGGCGCGGGGAAGCGCGAGTTTTCTCCCGCGATCGCCGACCGACTTGAGCACGACCCGGCCCGCGGAGACTACCGGTTGCGAGGCGAACCAGCGTCAAAAGGGCTGACAGATCGGCAGCTCGAAATTCTGCGGCACCTGGCACGCGGCGAAAGCGTCAAGTCGGTGGCCCGCAAGCTGCTGCTCTCGCCCAAGTCGGTCGACAATCAGAAATTTCGCATCATGCACAAGGTCGGCGTTCGCGACAAAGTCAGCTTGGCGCTGTTCGCTGTCCGCGAAGGGCTGATACAGCCCTAGCGTAGACACCAACCCGAATCGCCCGCGATGAGGTGCGCGGGAATGACAAATGACGATGACGAATGCCGAAACCCGATTGAAACGCCGAATACACCGCCGCGGCGTTTTCATGCATTCGTGCCTCGTCATTGATTAGGCGTTCGGATTTCGTCATTCGACATTCTGCGCCGCACCCTCGCCTCTCGGACTGTGTTTGCTGCCGACCGCGCGCCGGGCCTATGGTGAACATGCGGGCGTCAGGCTATAGTCGTGTGCCATGACGACTGCTTCCCGTGCGGCTTCCGGCCGCCAGTTCGATTCGCTGCAGCAACGGGCGTTTTTGAACCTGTGGCGCACGTACGACCGGCTGCGGCAGTTGGAAGATGAGTTGTTCGGCCGGTTTCAACTGACGCCGCAGCAATATAACCTTCTGCGGCTGTTGCGAGGGGAACACCCCGAGCCGCTGCCGACGCTCGCCCTGGCGTCGCGGCTGGTCTCGCGCGCTCCCGACATTACGCGGATGCTCGACAAACTCGAACAGGCCGGCCGGATCACCCGCGAGCGGCCGGTCGACAATCGCCGCCTGGTGCTGGTGCGCATTACCCCGGCGGGGTTGGCGCTGCTGAAAGAACTCGACAAACCCGTTCGCGAGTGCCACGACCGGCAACTCGGGCATTTGTCGCGAGGCGACCTCGATCGGCTGATCGCGCTATTGGAACAGGCCCGCGCGCCCCACGAGCCGCCTGAGAGCCCCTGGAAATGACCCCAGCGGGATTTGAACCCGCATTACAGGAATGAAAACCCTGTGTCCTGACCGGGTTAGACGATGGGGCCGGTGCTGGGGGAGATCATAGAACGGCGCTGCAAAGTGTCAAGCAGTCCGCTGCAACTGCCCTTCACAGCCCGACGGCCAGCTTCGCGACTGCGGCGAGCGTTGCGCCGATCGGCTCGCGAATGACAAGATCGGCGATCACGTCGAGGGGCGTCGGCTCGCGGTTGATGATCACCAGCCGCGCCCCCTGCTCCTTCGCCAATTGCGGCAAACCCGCCGCCGGGTGGACGATGAGCGACGATCCGATTGCCAGAAACAGGTCGCTGCCCTGCGCCAGGCTGCTGGCCCGCGCGAGCGTCTGTTCGTCGAGCGGCTGGCCGAATGAAATCGTGGCGTGCTTGAGCAGCCCTCTGCATTCCGGGCAGTCGGGCACGGTCTGCGTATCGAGAAACTGTTGCACCAGGCGATCGGCCGGCGTACGCCACCCGCAATTCAGGCAGCCGATCTCGCGGGCCGTGCCGTGCAGTTCCCAAACAGCGCGGCTGCCAGCCTGCTGGTGCAGGCCGTCGATGTTCTGCGTAATCACGCCGCGAATCAACCCGCGTTCTTCCCACGCGGCCAGCGTCTGATGCCCGGCGTTCGGTTTCGCGTCGACGAAATCGCGATGCGCGATGGCCTTCTGCCGCCAATACTCGAAACGGGCCTCGGGGCTCTTGAGAAACTCGTCAAAGTACACTGGCCGGTTCTGCGACCAGACCCCGCCCGGCGAACGGAAATCGGGAATTCCGCTCTCGGTGCTGACGCCGGCGCCGGTGAACGCGACGGCGTCGCTCGCGTGACCAAGCCACTCGGCGAGTTGTTCGAGGGGCGACATGTGCAAGGCGTCTGATGTCTGCCGGGCCTTCATCACCGCGCGCTGGGTTTGTGGGCCCTGCCGGGTGCCCGCGGCGCACGCGTTCAATGGGTGTGAGGTTGCGCGTGGCCCGGCTGCGGCGCCAATGCGTGCGTGTGCGCCGGTTCAAGGTAGCGAATGAACCACGCCAGCACGACGCCAAACAACAGCGCCGCCGAAAGAGTCAATCGGTCGTGGCGGTGGAACTGCAGTTCGGGCAACAGGTCGGCCAGAGAAATGCACAAAAAGACGCCCGCTGCGAACGCCAGCGCACAGCCGACGATCATCGCCTGTGCTTCCCCGGTCTGTCGCACCCCCAGCCAGAATAAGAGCGCCCCCAGCGGGCACATCAGGGCGTACAGGCAGTTCACGGCCTGACGGGCCGCCGGCGACCAGCCCCCGGCCGCCATCAGCGACGTGATCGACATCGAATCGAGCGGCTTGTGCAGAAAGACCGCCAGAAACGTTCCGATACCGGCCAGCCACAGGCCCTCGCCGCCGTGCGACTCTGCCTCGACGCTGGCCGCCAGGGCGGCGCCGTCGATCAGCGTGTGAACGCTGAGCCCCAGGCCGATTCCCAGCCAGCTCAAAGGATGTGCAGTCACCGATTCGTCCGGGTCGGGTGCGCCGCAATCATGTTCGTGCCCGTGGTCATGGTCGTGTTCGTGCGCATGAAGATTGGCATGGTCGCCCCTCTCTTCGGCCGACGCGTGCTGGTGAAAGTGAAACGCTCGAATCAGGAAGAACGTGCCCAGCAGGCCGACCATCGTCCAGAGTGCGGCTTTGTCGAGCGACTTGGTTTCAAGGGCCGCGTGCGGCAGCAGGTGAAACAGCCCGACCCCGAGCATCAGTCCTGCCACGAAGCTGACCAGCACCTGCATCCGGGCGTGCGTCAGTCGCACGAGCGCCGGAAGCTTGCCGCCCGCCAGCGACGCCGCTGCGATGAACACGCAATAGACCACAACGAGATGCACGGGCTGCATGGGCCGACGCCGGGAACGAATCAGTTGTGCCGGATTGGCGCGTTCTGCACACTGCGCGTGCAGACATCTCACGGCGTTTGGCGGCCGCTGCCGACGCCGGGCACAAATCGCAATTCGGCTGCTGATGGTATCGTTTTGCAGTTTCGAGGCAAGTCGCGCGTTGGCCCGCCCCGGGCCGCTCGTCTTCTCTGCGCGCCTCTGCGACCCCTGCGGATTGAACTCCGCGGCTCGTCACGTCCAGGCCCTATCTATTCCCCTCTTGCGGCTTTTGAGTCTCTTCGCGGCCGAAAAATCTTTCAACGAATGGTCGCGGCACGCAACACGATTCGCCGGATTCACCCGCGGCAGAATGACCAGACCGACAGCCCCACAGGGAGACACGGAGACGCAGAGACGGGCCGGTAGCGCATGCAGTGCCCCGGCCGCTGTCGAGCGGCCGGGGCACTATCCTCCCAGAAGAGACGGTAGCCTCAAAATCACCGCGTCTCCTTGTTCGATCCATTTTTTTCCCCGGCGGTTGTCGCGTACCGACGAGACGGAACGCCAATCCACACTGATCGCCGCTGATCCTGATTAGTGCCGATCAGTGTTCCTGTATTTTGGTTGCGGCGTCGCCACACTCGTACCCTCCTCCACTGAATCCCTTGAATCTGCGAAATCGGTGGATTCTCTTCATCAGACGACGATAAGCCGGGCCGATTTCCCCTGGGCGCCGCCATCATTCCAGCTCGCGAATGAACAGATTGGCGAACTGCACCGGGTCGCCGTGGTGTTGCAGCGCGATCGGGCCTTTGGCCGGCACGCCCGGCAGCCGCGTATCTTCGATCACCCGCTGCCCGTTGAGCACGACCGTCAGCCGCTCTCCTCTCATCGTGATCACGAACCGGTTCCACTGGCCGATCGGGCGATCGGCCCTGAGGCGCGGCGTGACGGCGGCGCGTACCTCGGCCGGTTGCGTGCGGTCGGTGCGGTATCCGAACACCTCGCCCGAACCCACCGGCCAGCACCAGATATTCACCTGACTCTGGCTGCTGCCCCGCAGGTAAATGCCGCTGTCTCCGGCATCGTCGACTTCGATTTCTTTCTGAGTTCCGTCGGCATCGAGCTCGTAATCGCCATTGGGCAGCACCACGGGGCGTTTCACTTTCACGGGCGGCGCAGGCAACCTCCAGTCGCAGATCAGTTCAAAGTCGCCGAACTCCTGCTCCGACCACAACTGTTTGTCGTCGGCCTCGCTTTTGCCGTCGTAGTCGAGAACCCAGTCTAAAGGCCTCCAATGGTCGCGGTGACCGGGCGCCTCCTTCCAGCCCGAAAGGTCAACGCCCGTGTAAAGTGAGCGAAACCCGTTCGCCAACTGGGCGGTCTCTGCGGCGGCCGGGCCGGTCGACGGCTTCTCGCGGAGGCGGATGTTTCGGAAATGGCATTCAGAGCCTTCGGATTCGAGGCACAGATGGCCTTTTCGCGGCACGCATCCCGTCGCGCCCGAGACCTCTTTTCCGTTGACGGCGAGCGTGACGTCGCCGTTCTGACACTCGACGCGGTACTGGTTCCATTCGGGGGCCGGCCGGCAGCGGTTTTCGGCGGGAACGTTCCGCGCCCAGCCCTGCGGGTGCGGGCGCAACGGTTTCATCGCGGCGCCGTGAATCGAAAACACGTCGCCGTGCCCTGAAAACAGCCCCGCCGATTTCCGCCCGGTCTGCTGTTCCCAACGGTCGACAAACGCCTGATCGAGAATCTGTATTTCGATGCCGCGCGCGAAAGGCACACCTGCCGCCGGCAGCGCATCTCCCCAAACGAACAGCCCCGCATTGCCCCCCGGCTGAGGTTGCCGCCATTCGAACTCAACCACGAAGTTTTCATACTGCTTTTCGGTCCGCAGGAAGCCCATCGGCACGCCGGTTGAAATGAGCAGCCCCTCGCGGACTGTAAACGTCTCGGGCGCGCAGTTCACATTGACCCAGCCGGCAAGATCCTGGCCGTTGAACAGGGGCGCGAACGCATCGCCGTCTGCCCGGGCCGGCCTCAAGAGGCTCAACGAGTGTAGCACCAACAGCAGAGCGGCAATTCGCATCGACGAATTCTCCCGCAACACCGATAATGGGCCAAACCGACTGCTTCTATTGTGGTGCCGCGCCGCTCAATTGCAACGACGACCGCCGCGCGACATCCAGTCTGCAAAGTAACCGTTCACAGCCCGGGGACTGGCTCGGTTTTCCCGCGTCATCTCGAGCGACACTCACTGGCAATCATGACACCGCCAGCCAGTTTCCAGTAAAACCGTGCCTGTCCCCCTGCATTGGGCATGAACGGTTATGTCCCCAATCACTGATCGGAGTACGGCTTGAGCACGACCGCGCGGGTGGCTTTGATTACCGGCATCACCGGCCAGGACGGCTCGTATCTGACGGAGCTGCTCTTGGCCAAGGGATATGAAGTGCATGGCACGCGCCCCGCCGGCGGCTACGGCCTGCCGGTCGACCCGCGGGTGCAGGTGCATCACACCGATCTGCTCGACGGCTCAGGCCTGACGGCGATCTTCGATCGCGCGCAGCCGCACGAAGTGTATCATCTCGCCGCGCAAAGCCACGTGCGGCTGTCGTTCGATCTGCCGGTCTATACCGTGCAGGTCACCGGCGTGGGATCTCTGCGGCTGCTGGAGGCGACACGACTGTTGGAGCAGCGGCTGGGGCGGCAAGTGCGCTTCTATCAGGCATCGTCGAGTGAGATGTTCGGTCAGGCGCAACAGGTCCCGCAGTCGGAAACGACTCCCTTTCACCCGCGCAGCCCCTATGCGTGCGCCAAGGTCTACGCTCACTGGCAGACGATCAACTACCGCGAAGCGTATGGAATGTATGCGTGCAGCGGAATTCTGTTCAATCACGAGTCGCCCCGCCGCGGAGAATCATTCGTCACCCGCAAAATCACCCGGGCGGCGGCGCGCATCAAGCTCGGTAAACAGCAGGAACTGCACCTCGGCAATCTCGAATCGCGCCGCGACTGGGGCTTCGCCGGAGATTATGTGACGGCGATGTGGTTGATGCTGCAGCAAGACCGGCCCGACGATTTCGTCATCGCCACCGGCGAAACCCATTCGGTGCGCGAATTCCTCGACGAAGTCTTCCGCAGGCTCGATCTCGATGTCGAACGGCACGTCCGATACGACAAGCAGTTCGAACGGCCGTCGGAAGTACACGTTCTGTGCGGCGACGCCTCCAAGGCCCGTGCGAAGCTGGGTTGGCGGACCACGGTCACGTTTCGGGAACTGGCTCACCTGATGGTCGATGCCGACCTGCGGCTGGCCGAGCAGGAAAAAAGTTGAGTCGTGGTTGAGTAGGTGAGTCGTGGTTGAGTAAGGCAGGCTCGGCCTGACAGCGACGGCGCGGGCACCTGCGTTCTGTGGGTTGCGGCCAAAGGCTGCGCTGCGCGTCTCCACGGCCTCAGCGGTCTTGAATTTCCAAATGCGCGCGCATGGGCTGCACGCCTTGATTTCGATCTGATAAAATAGTGATTTGCGCGAATGACTGCGGCGTCCGGGTTGCCCTTCGGGGCCTGGGAACTGGTGCCGCCATGTTGTTTCACGACGGAAACCTGCAGAAGGCGGAGGTTTCGACGAATCCGATTTGCGGCAATCGGTTGGCAATCTATGGCGATGCGTCCGCCGGAACCCCCGTTACCGAGAAAGGTTGTGCGCTGCCTACATAGAGCGCCAAGCCCTATACCGCCTGGCAACGTTTGAGCCCTGTTGGCCATCTTTGGCGCAGGCCCGACGACGCAAGAACCTTGTCTTTATTGTATTGCATCGCCGCTCCAATGATGGCCCACGTCCGCCAAAGGTTGCCAACCCTTGGCAACGAATGAACCGGGCGGGCGGGGGGCAATCCGATGGCGAGGATGATGCCCTGCCGGCGGGTGGTTATGAGTGGATGCGACCGGCAAGAAGAAGAAATGTGAGGTAATAAACCGTCGCCCCCAGCGCGAGCGTGTAAACCGAGCACAACACTGCGCCTGCCACAGAAAGCCGACGTGCCCAACCGGTTGTGGATTTCGTTCGACGTAGAGCGGCCATTGCGATAAATGGCGCGAATGGTATGGCCCAGAAGGTCGCGACGCTGAAGATCGCGAGCGCATTTGTGGCAATGCCTTGGCGGGTTGTTGTGGACTCGGCATTCATGATTGCCTCTTCATTCTGAACGAGATTTCCCGGCGGTATGACCCACCGATTAGACTAACGGCCATCTCTCGCCATTTTTTTACCCGCACGAGACGCCTCTTGCGAGGTCCTACACACAATAGAAAATGTTGCCAGGCGTCGGCAAAGAACGACCCGGGCGAGCGAGACGGCGTCATCCCCCACGATGCCTTGCCAGAGACTCTTACCGAAGGTCTTCTCTGAGTTTCTCCGCGAACTCGGCGACCTCAGCGGTTTTGAATTCAGTGGAATTTCCCTATGAACGTGATTCGACGAATTGGCTGCGGATTCGCAGCGCGGTGTGGGCGGTACCTATTGTAAAGAAAAGGGGACACTCAATTAATCGAGGACTGCCGTGAGGACGAAGGGCTGATAGCAGACCCGGTACGACGACGGTGGCGTGGGCTCCCTTTTATGTCCTTTGTTGCCTTCCTTACCTTCTGTTTGGTTCAGTCGCGCCGTTCGACTGGTCGAGCGTGCGAGACGAGCTGCTGCCGATAATCAGTTCGCAACCTGTCGATCGGACAGAACCGCCTGACACGCCAGGATCGCATCACGCACTGCCCTGACGTCGTGAATGCGGAGCACGTCGGCCCCCTGCACCGCGCAGGCGACGGCCACGCCGATGGTGGCGAACAATCGTTCGTCGACCTCACGACCGAGCAGCTTCTTGATAAACCCCTTGCGCGAATGGCCGACGCACACGGGGCGCCCGAGGGCGCGCAGCGTCGCGACGTGAGACAGCAGTTCGAGATTGTGCCCGGCCGTCTTGCCGAAGCCAATGCCGGGGTCGAGCACCACATGGTCGCGCGAGATGCCTCTGCGTTCGAGCTCAGCCAGTCGCGCGGCGAGAAACCGGCAGACGTCTGGCACGACGTCGGCATACTGAGGCGCGTGCTGCATCGTTTCGGGAGTGCCCTGAATGTGCATGCAGATCACGCCGGCCCCGGTCGCAGCGCAAAGGTTAACCATCGCGGCGTCGAACTGCAGACCCGAGATGTCGTTGACGATGCGGGCGCCGGCCGCCAGGGCCTCTTTCGCAACGCGGGCCTTGGTGGTATCAATCGAGATGCAGACCGACGATTGGCCGGCGAGCCGTTCGATAACGGGCACGACCCGCCGCAGTTCGTCGTCGAGCGGCACCGGGGCGGCGCCGGGCCGCGTCGATTCGCCGCCGACGTCGATAATGTCGGCGCCGTCGGCGGCCAGTCGCAGCGCGTGATCGACGGCGGCAGAAGGGTCGTTGAACAGCCCGCCGTCGGAAAAGCTGTCAGGCGTCACGTTGACGATGCCCATCAAGAGCGGCGCAGCAGACTGGGCGATCGGGCGTCGGGCGGCGTGCCAGGGAAAGCGCGCGACAGGCGCGCACGTCGAGCCGCTTTGCGCGGCGCCGCGGGGGTCAGAGGGAACGTTCAAAGGAGCGGGAAACGAAGCAAGTTTTTGTTGTTTTGGTTTGACAAGCAGGGGGTGTTTGATATTCTACCCTGCGTTATTGGGAAAATCGGGCGATCCGGCGGGTTTTGCGCAGTTTGGCCGATTTGACTCATCGACAAAATCGACGCCTGTGCAACGGCGCTTCTTGAACCGGGCAAGTTCGATACGACGCCGCAGCAAAGCACGTTGATTTCGTGTGGTCGAGTTTGTGAAGTGAGAAGTTTCCGTTCAACCCTCAGGAGGAATGCAATGACTCGTAAGCTGTTCTCGATGGCGGCGGTGCTCGTCGCCGCGGTCAGCCTTGCCATGGGCGGCGCCGAAGCTCAGGCGGGTGGATGCTGCAAGCAGAAATGTTGCAAGCAGAAATGCTGCAAGACCAAGTGCTGCAAAACGAAGTGCTGCAAGAACGATTGCTGTGGCCAGCAGAGCTGCTGCGCACCGGCGCCTTCGTGCTGTGCTCCGGCCGCCACTTGCTGCGCGCCGGCCCCCAGTTGCTGTGCTCCGTCAGCCGCCGCTTGCTGCGCTCCGTCGTGCGCCGCACCGGTCTCGGGCGACGGCAGCGCTCCGCCGCCGCCTGTCGAACCAGCCCCGGCTCCCCGGGCGTAGTTTTGACGAATCCGCCAGTCTAGACTGGCGTTCAAACACAACCGGGTTTTCGCAGCGGTTCGCTTCGAAGACCCGGTTGTCGTTTTTTTCCCGCAACAAGCCCAACCTCCCGACCGCGGCGCTCGCGAAATCTTTTCGGCGAGGTCGTTGATCTGGCTGCCGATAGGGTGCCGCGGGCCAATACGAAAGAGCGTTTCGCGGCCCTCTCCGGCAGCCTACCGCAGCCGTGATATCGTTCTATTGCGCGCGCTGTACAACCACACGCTACGGTTCGGAAACAGCCGCTCGATCTCAGCGAGCGGCACGACGTCGGGCACGTAATGCCCGATCAGCACATCGTCGTCGAGCGACGGCGCGTTCGTGACATGGTCGATATGCACGTCAGCAGGGTCGGGCTCAACCAGCACCAGCGCCGGCCCGGCCGATCGCACCGCAGCCGAGATCAATGCGGCAAAGCGACCATGCTGGGCGCGCGCGAAGCGAACTTCGCTCTGCGCTTTGGCCAGCGGGGCCGACCACAGCGTTGAGCCACCCGTGTAGTTCAGCGCGACCGAGGCGCACAGGGCCGTACCCCACCAGACCGGCATCCACGCGCGACCTTGAATCACCCAGGCGCGGGCCGCGGCAACCGTTGCCAACCCGATCCACAGGCACCACAGAATGACAGCCTCGAACACGTAGTGATGATCCTGCATTCCCACGAACCAGTACGGTATGTGAACGGCGTGTAATGACAGAATGCTGGCGAGAATCAGGCCGCTGCCATCGGGAAGCGCGCTCCAGAGACAGATCCCTGCGACCAGCGCCAGGGTCAGGGGAACGAGCCCCAGCGTCCAGCGCCAGCTCGCAAAGCCCCGCCGGCGAATGTTTTCAACCGCCAGCGGCCGCGTCAGGTTCTCGGCCCAGTCGTCGTACTTCCTGATGACTCGGGGGCCCCGATGCTGTTCGCCGCGAACTCCGTTGTTGAATCCATAGACGTGCCGGGGCGTATAGACTTTCGTGTAGGCGCTGTAAGGCGTCTCCCACCCGCTACCGGTAATGGCGCGGTCATAGAGAAACATCGCGCCCCCCGCGGCGAGCAGCGGGAGGCCCATGGCGACAATCAATCGAAGTCGCGCGCGGGGGCCTTTACGATCGGCTTGTATTTCAGCGCTCGGGCGCGCGCCGTGCGCGAGCCAGACCAGGAAAGAAACGCCGAACGGCAGCGCGACGCCGAACGCGGTCATCGGGCGGCACACGGCCGCAAAGGCGAGCCCGACGCCCGCGACCGCCCCCCAGAAGGGGCTCTGGCGGGCAACGCAACGAAAATACCCGAGCAGGAACAACCCCAGCCCCACGAGCGTGGGGTGATGCGCCAGGAGCAGGTTCGAGAACAACGCCATGTCGGGTGATGCGGCTGTGAGCAAGCCCGAAATGACTCCGCAGGCCTCACCGCCGAGCTCGCGACCGGTCCAGAAGATCAATACGGCGCACAGCGCACCTGCCAGCCAATGGCCCCACCAGGGGTGTTCCCAGGCGACGAACGGCGCCATCCACAACCCGGTACCGGGAAAATATCTGCTGGCGAAACGCCCTTCGTTCAAGACGTGCATCTGATCGAACAAGCGGGCTGCCGAATGGCTGGGAAACGACGCCCGGCCCGCCAGAAACGTGCGGGCCTGAAACAGGTAGCTGTATTCATCGTGGTAGGCCGGCGGCAGGCTGTCGAATTCCCGACCGACAAACGCGCTCGCTGAAAGCGACAGCAGAAAAATGACCAGCGACCAGGCGAATCCCCGCACCAGCGACGGTTGCCCGTCAGGCGGTGGAACGCCCTTCTGACCTGCGGGGGTCGCCGAGCGGCCCGATTGAAATGCCGGCTTGACGCGACGGCCGGGCACTCTCCACGCCAGCGGCGCGATCAGCAACAGTACCAGCCAGGTCAATGTGTCCCAGTCGGCCGCCAGAAGACTCTCGCACCAGCGGGCGAACGTGGCGGGGCGATCGTTCATTAGATATTCGCCCCTGAGGAAAACACTCCAGGCGGCGAGGTACGCCACATAAGGGGCGGCACGCGCCAACGGTGGCAGGCGGGCGGCGTCTGGCGAGGGTCCGTGGGACATGGCGGCGCGCACGCTACCAGGGACTGGGCGGGTGCGTCAGACGTCGCCAGAAAATCGGTGCCAGCGCCAGCGCGACCCCGGCCAGCAGGCCGGTCAGGTGCGCCGTGTTGGCGATCGGCCCCAGATAACCCGTCATGCACAGTACAAGAAAGAACAGCATCATCGTCACGCTGCCGGGGTCGATGTAGATGCCCGAGGTCGGGTCGAACCGACTTTTCATCCACGCGAAGCCGAACACGCCGAAGACGACCCCCGACATGCCTCCAAAGGTCGGGCCTGACCACAGATACTGGCTCACGTTTGAGATCACGGCCAGCAGCACGACGAGCAGGGCCAGCCGCATTGAGCCATACCGCATTTCGACGACCCCCAGCAGGCTGTGCGCGGCCAGCATGTTGAACAGCAGATGCATGGGCCCGAAATGAATAAAGATGGGAGTTACCAGCCGCCAGATTTCACCCCGGCGAATGTCAGAGTTCGGGGCCAGGAGCCGGCTGATTCGCGAGTCGTGCGCGAGCACCTCAGCCCCGCGCCAGCGGGCGATGACCAGCCGTTGAATGAGCTGGCCGCGATCGTCGGCCCCGAATTTCGAAAGGAAGCCCACGATCACCGAAATGGCGATGAGCGCGAAGGTCACCGGGCGATTTGCCCGCGGCCGCGTCCACTGGCTGCGCACATCGACGACGTTGCGCTGGCGTTCTCGTTCTTGCGATGCCGCCGCCGAACGCAACCTCTCGGCCGTCACGGCGGCGGCGGCATAACGGGAGGCCTCGGGATCTTCCTTGAAACTGGCAAGTTCGGCTCGCCCGTCTGCCACACGATCTTCATCGCAGACCCAGACAGCCCAGCCGTCGCTGGTTGGCTCAAGCTGCGATTTGATTCCCTGGGTGAGCAGGTAGTCCCTCAGGCGCCGCCCCTGCGCTTCCGTCGCTACCGTTCCGATATTCCGCATGCGACGAGAATATCGCGCAACGGGCCATTGCGGCCAGCCAGTTTCATGCTGCCATCGTTCCCAGACGAAGAATTTTGGCGGCGCGGCACGCCGGGTGATCAGAGTTCAAAGGCTGCGTAAGATGGCGGCCCCGTAACGCATTCGCACGATTGACAGTTGTGAACCACCGATGATAGTCTTTATGCGTATACTTTGATGGGTATTTTTCAGTGCCTCGGGCGAACCGGAGCCTGATCTGGTCGTTTGAAGTGCGCCTGCTCCCCGCCGCGTCGAGGGTCGTTCCCGCCATCCTACGGAGGTTCCCGCCATGCTGGTGATTCCCGGTCAACGAGGCATCGACAACTGTGACGGTATCGTCACGCGCCGCGACCTGTTGCGTGTCGGCGGTTCGGGGCTGATCGGTCTGACGTTGGCCGACGTGTTGCGGCACGAGGCGGCGGCGAAGGAAACGGCCAAAGGCGGACCGGGTTTCGGGAAGGCGAAAAGCGTGATCTTTGTGTACCTGCAAGGGGGGCCCAGCCACCTCGACCTGTGGGACCCCAAAGAAAACGTGCCCGACAACGTCCGCAGCATCTTCAAGCCGATCGACACCAAACTGCCGGGCGTGCAGTTCACCGAACTTTTGCCCCGGCTGGCCCAGGTGAACGACAAGTTCACGATGATTAGGTCGATGAGCTATACGCCCGTGGGCCTGTTCAATCACACGGCGGCGATCTACCAGATTCACACCGGCTACACGGCCGACAAAGTCAGCCCCTCGGGGCAGTTGGAACCTCCCAGCCCCGCCGACTATCCCACGCTGGGCTCGAACATCGTCCGGCTGAAGCCGCCGGAAGTATCGATGCTGCCGTTCGTGATGATGCCGCGCCCCTTGCAGGAAAGCAATGTGATCGGCAAGGGGGGCACCGCCGGCTTCCTGGGGCGCGCGTACGACCCGTACACGCTGTACCCCTCCGGCGACGACATGGACCTGACGAAGATGGACAAGATCAGCGTCGACGACCTGAAGCTGCGGTCTGAGATTTCGACGGCCCGGCTCGAACGGCGGGCCCGCCTGCGCGACGTGATCAACGCCGGCATGCCCGCGCTCGACAAGGCGGTCAGCAAGTCGGCGATCAACGAGTATTACGGCAAGGCGCTGGGGCTGGTCTTGTCGGGCCGGGCCCGCGACGCCTTCGACCTCACCAAAGAAGCGCCCGAGCTGCGCGAGCGGTACGGGAAGAACGCGTTCGGCCAGAGCTGCCTGCTGTCGCGGCGGCTGATCGAGGCGGGGGCCCGGTTTGTGGAAGTCATCTGGCCGAAGATCGCCAATTCCGACAACCACTCGTGGGACGTGCACGTCGGGCTTTCGGGCCGCATGAAGAACCAGTCTGGCCCGATGCTCGATGCGGGCCTGTCGACCCTGATCGCCGATCTTGACGAAAGGGGCATGCTGCAAGACACGCTGGTGGTGGCCCTGGGTGAATTCGGCCGCAGCCCGATTCGCGGCGTGAGCACCTCGGGGAATATCAACCAGGATGACGGTCGCGACCACTGGCCCTACTGCTACACGGCGGTCATGGCGGGTGCCGGCGCGCGGCGCGGCGTCGTGTTCGGAAAATCCGACAAGACCGCGTCGGCGCCTGTCGAGAACCCGGTGCATCCGATTCAGCTTGTCGCCACGATCTTCCACAGCGTGGGGGTCGACCCGGCGACAATTCAGTACAACCACCTGAATCAACCGCGGGAACTGGTGCAGGCGGATGTTGTGGATGGGCTGTTGGCCTGACGGGCCGACTGCCAGTTCGCGAGCCAGTTCACGACTTGGCTCTTCACCGTCCGGTTCGAGCGTTCGGCTCGAACCGGACGTTTTCTTGCGCAGCGAGCGGCCGGTGCGCGACCATTCTGGTCGGCGCGCCGCCGGAACGGCCGGTTCGGCGGTGGTTTCCGCCGATCACGGGCCCCGCGTGCCACCTCCGGCATGTCAGTTGCAACTCAGTCGCCCCAGGGGCCAAGACAGGCGACGGCAGTAAGCCGCCATCTAAGTAGACCCGCAGAAAGTCTTCTGCTGGATCCTGTTTGAGGATAAAGTCCATGCCGATACGCGACGGTTCCCCATCGCAAGGAGGCGATCATGGCGGCATGGAAATTGTCGAACACGAATTGGGATGGCCGCCTACGCCGGCCGCAAAATCCGCCTGGTGTGCGACAACGGTCGCTTCCACACCACTCAGGCTGTGCAAGCCTGGCTGCTTGCGCATCGCGAGCAGATCGAGGTGTTCTGGTTGCCGCCATACTCACCGAGTCTGAACTTGATCGAACGTTTGTGGGGGCACCTGAAAAGGACCGTTCTGGCCAACGTGTTGTTTGTAAACCTGGACGATCTTGTGGATGCTTTTCGCCTCGGCGTCCGCCGTCTTACCGGACATCGCGATCGCATGGGCTTTATGTTCAATCACGACGACCTACACAAAAAAGCCCGCCGAAACCTGCGGCTGGCTGCCTAGAAACTTTTGCGGGTCTACTTAGTGACCGTAAACAGAAGGAGAAATTCCCATGCGACGATTCGCCATGCTGATGACCCTGGGCGGGATCGCGATCCTGACCGAGGCTGGCTGTCAGGAGACGACGACCACCGGGCCCGCGACCGGAAGCGGGCGACAAACCCCGGGAACGCCCATTGACCGAGACGGCCGAGATGTGAAGCGGCTGATGGTGATGGCCGCTAAAGACCAGACCGTCGAACGCGGTGAGACCGACAAGGTGCTGGTGACGATCAATCGCGACAACTTCAACGAGGCCGTACAGATCAGCCTGAACGACCTGCCGCAGGGGGTCGAAGTCGTCGAACGCAATGCCGTCATTGCGCCGAACGACAACACGGTGACCCTGACCCTCCGGGCGCACCAGGACGCGCCGCTGGGCGAACATCTGGTGACCTTGATCGCCGAAGCCCCGGGCATCGAGCGCAACATGCAGACCTTCAAACTGAAGATCAAGGACGACTGAGACCCCCAGGGAGGAATGCGTCGCCCCCGCCTGCCCATTGCGGCCGGCGGGGGTTTTTTTGCCCAGGGCGGAATTCGGCTCGCATCGCCGGTGGCGTATGATCCGCCCGATGGATGCTAAGCTCTACGAGTTCCATGCCAGGTGCAAAGTGAGGAATGCACCCCGCGGCCAGCGCGGCTAGGCAGCCCAAAAACTGGTCTGGACGCATTTCGGCAAATCGGCATAATTCCCGCCGCGCTCTGTCTCTCTCGCTTCCGAGTGATCCACATTTCTACTTGTCGCCGCGTCCGGCGCCTGGCCACGTTTGGCCCTGCCCGGCCGTTCAGGGAGCAATTCGTCATGCGCGGATTTCTGCAAATTGTTCTGATCGCGGCCTGCGGTCTCACCACAGGCTGCGCGGCGATGCATGCCGGCCGCGACGTCGCCGAGGGAACGATGGATATGATGAAGCCCCGATCGCACGACTATCGTGACGATGCGAACTACGGCGAAAAGTACAACGACGAGTGGACGGGGGTCGGCCGCGAAGGCCGGGCGCACATGCCCCTCGAACATGAATCCGACGCGCTGACCCCGTTGCTTGAAAGCCCCAAGGCCCGCGCCATCAACCGCAGCCTGGGGTACGACTGAGCCGCCCGCCCGCTTCAGTCGTCGCGCGAACGGAACACCGTCGCCGCGTGCTTTGACAATTCGGCGAAGCTGGCCTGATCGACGTCTCGGTGCAGGCTGTGACCGTGGGCGTCCATCGTGCAGATCGTCGCGAAACCGTTCACGCGCAGGTGCCACATCGCTTCAGGCACGCCGAGCTGTTCCAGCAGGTCGACCCCTTCGACGCCGGTAATGCAGTCAGCGTAGAACTGTGCCGCGCCGCCAATGGCGTTCAGATACACCGCCCCGTGTTCGTGCAACCCGGCGAGCGTCTTGGCCCCCATGCCCCCTTTGCCGATCACCGCCCGGATTCCGAACCGGCCGATGATGTCGGCCTGGTAAGGCTCTTCGCGCATCGAAGTCGTCGGGCCCGCGCCCGTCACCTGCCACCCCCCCTGAGCGTCCTGAATGATCACCGGGCCGCAGTGGTACAGAATCTGGCCATCGAGATCGACGGGTGACTCGTGGTGCAGCAGGTAGTGGTGCAGCGCGTCGCGGCCGGTGTGTACCAGCCCGTTGACCACCACCACGTCTCCCGCGCGAATGCTGCGGACCCTTTCTTCCGAAACGGGCGCTTCGAGCACCACTTCGCGGCCCGTCAGTGAAAAGCCCTTTCCGACGGCAAGCTTTCGAATTTCGTCCTGCTCGCGGTAGAGCCAGCGGCGGATTTCACCGGTCTGCGGGTCGAGCACTACGCCCAGTCGCCGGAACGCCCAGCATTCGTAGGCGACCGAAACGAAGAACGAGGCCGGCAACCGATTCTGCACGCCGACCTTGCACCCCAGCAGCGTCACTTGGCCGCCGAACCCCATCGTGCCGATGCCAAGCTGGTTGGCATTCTCCACGACGTATTTCTCGAGTTCCGCGAGCTCGGGCAACGGGTTGACGTCGTCGGCCTTGCGGAAGAGCTGCAGTTTGGCCCCTTCGTAGCCGGTGGTGCGGTCGCCGCCGATGCAAACCCCCAGATAGCCGGCAGAACAGCCCTGCCCCTGCGCTTGATAGACGGCGTGCATCAGGCACTTGCGGATCCCATCGAGGTCGCGGTCGGCCCGGCCCAGGCCGGGAAGCTCTTGCGGCAGCGAGTACTGAATGTTCTTGTTCTCGCAGCCCCCTCCCTTGAGCAGCAGTTTGATTTCGACGTCTTCGCGGCGATGCTGGTGAAAATGAATCACCGGCGTGCCCGGCCCCAGGTTGTTGCCGCTGTTCTTGCCGGTGAGCGAATCGACCGAATTCGGCCGCAGCGTGCCGGCCTGCGTGGCCCGGGCTACCTGCTCGCGAATCTGCTCTTCCAGCGCGATCTGATCGAACCCGACGGGCGTGCCGACGTAGAACGTGGGCATGCCCGTATCCTGACAAATCGGCCGTTCCGATTCGCACGCCATGTCGACATTGAGGGCAATAGTCGCTAACGCCAGCTTCGAATTTGTCTGGGGTGTCTCGCGCTGGTTCGCGTCGGCAATCAGCCGCCGAATATCGGAAGGCAGGTTCGTGGAGGTTTGAATGATGAGCTGGTACAGGCTGGCGGCAAATGACATATCGGTTACCCTGATTCGTCTTCCCACAAGCCGGCCATCGCGCGGCGCGAGCTCTGTCGCCGTGCGACATAGAGCGTTCGAATGCGCTCGCTGACGGCGGTAGCCGGTACCTGGGGCAACGGCACATTTCAAGAGCCAGCATAGACTCTTTGGGCCGGCTCTCCAACTGGAAGCGATGCGCTATTTTTCAGCCAGGTCGACCCGCACGATCTCTTTGTCATTCCGCGCGAACACGCTTTGCATCGCGAACGCCGGGTGCGACCAGACGGTCATGCGGCCGATGACCTCGCGCGTCGGCTCGACGAGCTTCGCGCGGCTGATCTCTTTGTACCCCTTGGGCGAAAGCTCGGCGATGATCAGGTCTCCCTGCTCGTTGTGCAGAAAAAACTTGTCTTCATGCGGAATAATGAATGCATTCCACCAGCGGCCTTCACCCGTGGCCGCAAACGTTTCCCAGACGCGCTCGCCCGTGTCGGCCTTGAGGCACCGCAATTGGCCGTAGCTGCACACGCCGTAAATATGCGTGTCGGTCACCCAGGGGGTCGACATCAGGCAGTGCAGGCCGTCGGTGCGCACTTCGCTGTTGCTCTTGCCCTCCCATACCGGCGTCGGGCTTTTGCCATCGAGCCCCATGTCGAGCATCCGCGAACCATTGTAGAACGACGACACAAACAACCGGTTTCCCCGCTGGCGCGGCGTGGCGATCGTCAGTTCGGCATTGATCTTCCAGGGCCCCACCGTCCAGATCGGCTGGAGGTCGACCGGGTCGAGGCCGGTGATGGCGTGCGGATGCCAGATGACGATCTGCCGAGTTCCCTGAAACGTGTACATCATGGGGGGGCAGTAACCCGGTTCGACGTGGTTCAGCGCGCGCCCGAGCTCGGCGCCGGTCTGGCGATCGAACGCGACGATCTGCGATCCGTAGCGCGTTCCGCCGACCAGCGTGATGACGCGATCGCCATCGACCAGGGGGGCGGCGACCATGCCCCACGTGGGAATCTTGGCGAGATATTCGCCATGAAAATCTTTCTTCCACAATTCGTGACCGTGTTTCACGTCAAGACAGTACATGTGCCCCATCGCGCCGATCGTATAGACGCGGTCGCCGTCGACAGTGGGGGTTGCCCGCGGGCCGGCCGGATAGTCAATCGTGTATTTGACCGGGTACTCTCTCTTCCAGATTTCCTTGCCCGTGTTCGCGTCGAGGCACAGCACCCGCTCGATACCCTCTTCGGGAACGCGATCCATCACGAAGACCCGCCCGTCAGCCACGGCGGGGCCCGCGTAGCCGTCGCGGATGGGGTGCGACCAGACCCGCGGCAGCAGTTCTTTGGTCGCGAACTTCTTGACGATTTTCTTTTCGCGCCACACGCCATCGCGGTGCGGACCGAGCCATTGGGGCCAGTCGTCGGCCGAGAGCACGCAGGGGGAGAGGGCGACGAGCAGCGCCAGAATTGTCTGACAGACACGACGCGCGGGCATCGGAAGAATCCTTTCCGGGAACAGTCCTGCCAGCGAACCGCCGGAAGGCTTCCGGCGATGCGCGCAGGTCACGGCAGCGGATTATAGGCAAGCCGTCAGCCAAACTGCAGCCGCAACAGCAGGTCTTTGACGGCCGTCAGGGGAATCACCTCGCGCTCGATCTCGCGTGACGAGCTGATGAACACCGGCCCTTCTTCAGTTTCGTGCCCTTCCGCCGGCAGCCGGCCGTGGCTGCCTTTCACAACCGAGGCCTCGAGGCCGATCACATCCATCGTGTAGCGAAAACCGAGGTGCTTTTGAGCCAGCCTGAGCGCGATGTGCAGCCGGGGAAACTTCAACTGCCGATCGAGGAACAATTCCGCCGGGTCGTAACCCGGTTTGCGATGGACGTCGATCGTGCGCGCGTAGTCGGGGGCCAGGGCATCGTCGAGCCAGAAGTAATAGGTGAACCACGCGCCCGGCGCGGCAACGGCCACTAACTCGCCCGAACGCTCATGATCGATGCCAAAGCCGCGCTGGGCCTCGCGATCGAGCACCCGGTCAATGCCCTCAGTGCGCGAGAGGAGCTCCGATACGCGGGCGACGTCATCCGGCCGCGCGACGTACACATGGGCCACCTGATGGTCGGCGACGGCAAACGCGCGCGAGGCGCCGCAATCGAGGCTTTCCCACCCCAGCGGCTCGCGGCGCACGGCCATATACCCCGCCTCGCGCAGGGCGCGATTGATGTGCACCGGGCGATCGACCGGGTGAATCGCGTATTCCGACAGGGCCACAACGTGGGCGTCGGCCGCCCGCGCGACGTCGATCAGCCGCCCCGCCTCGGTATCGACCAGCCGCAGATCGTGGGAGATGCGCGAGTCGTGCGGCCCGAGGCGCTGCAGGTTGTAGTCGAGGTGCGGCAGGTACACGAGCGTCAGGCTGGGTCGCTGCTCCTGAAACACGTCGATCGTCGCGTCGACGATCCAGCGGGTGCTGGCGATGTCGGCCGCAGGCCCCCAGAACCTGTGCAGCGGAAAGACGCCCAGCTTCGCCTGCAAGCGGTCGCGCAGTTCCGGGGGCTGGCTGTACGAATCGAAGATTTTGCGGCCGTCCGCGGGATAACTGGGGCGGGGGGTCATCGACCAGTCGACCGCGGCGTACATGTTGTACCACCAGAACATCTTGGCGGTGGTGTGCCCGGGGTCGCGGCGCCGTGCGGCCTCGTACAGCTTTTCGCCCTGGATCAGCCGGTTCGACTGCCGCCACAGCCAGACTTCCGACAAGTCGCGAAAATACCAGCCGTTGGCGACGATCCCGTGGTCGCGCGGCAAGACCCCCGTCAGAATCGTCGCCTGGGCCGAACAGGTGACGGCGGGGAGGACCGTTCCCAGAGGCCGGGCGAAACCTTCGGCCGCCAGCCGGCCGAGGCAGGGAGTGTGGGGGCCGAGCATCGCGGGAGTGAGGCCGACGACGTCAAGAACGACGAGCGGGCGGGGCATGTATCGTGCTTCGCTTCTCCCACAGAGTCAGCCACCGAGGGGTCGCCCTCGATCGAGCACATAATGTAACATCAGACGCGGCAGGCCGTCAGAATCCATGAGGTGAAAGCGAGTGACGTCGACAATGTCGGGCGGTACTGATTGGAGACCTTCGACCTCCCTGGAAAATCTGAAGGCGCGCGCGCGGCTGCTGGCCGAAATCCGCCAGTTTTTCGACGCCCGCGGGTTCTGGGAAGTCGACACGCCGCTGTTGTCGCACGAGCGCGCGATCGACCCGCACATCGAGCCGTTTGCCGCCCGGGCACTCGCTGAGCACTGCCAAAGCGAGCCCCCGGCCCTGTTTCTGCAAACGTCTCCCGAATTCGCGATGAAGCGCCTGCTGGCGGCCGGCGCCCGCGCGATTTACCAGCTCGGCCATGTGTTCCGCGCCGACGAACGGGGGGCCTTGCACAACCCCGAATACACAATGCTCGAATGGTATCGTGTCGGAACGACCCACGTGGACCAGATGCAGACGGTGGAAGAGCTGGTCGTTGCCGTCGGGAATACCCTGTGCGCTTCTGGCGCCATCCTGAGCGCCGGGGTGGCGCCCCCCTTCGGTCGCACGTCGTACCAACAGGCGTTCGAGCGGCATGCCGGCATCGATGGGTTGCGGGCGGAAACCGCTGCGCTCAAAGAATTCGCCATCACGCGCCGTCTGGCGGCGCCTGCCAGTCTGGCGGACGACGATCGCGACGGCTGGCTCAATTGGTTGCTGGCGGAACTCGTCGAGCCGCAGCTTGGGCGCGAAGGCCCTGAGTTCGTCTTCGATTACCCTGCCAGCCAGGCGGCGCTCGCGCGGGTGAGAATGGGCGACCCGCCGGTGGCCGAGCGATTTGAGCTGTACTGGCAGGGGATCGAAATCTGCAACGGATACCACGAGCTGACAGACGCCGCCGAACTGCAGCGGCGAGTCGACGCTGAATCGATGCGGCGCATGCGCGAAGGCCGGCCGCCACTCGCATACCCCACACGGCTGTTGGCGGCGATGAAATCGGGGTTGCCCGGCTGTTCCGGCGTCGCGCTGGGCGTCGATCGCCTGCTGATGCTGTTGATCGGCGCCACGAAGATCGACCAGGTCTTGTCGTTCGCCAGCGAGCGCGCCTGAACGGGCGCAGCCCAAAAACACCCGCAGCAAATCCGGCTAAGCAACACGCCGCCGCGACTGGCGAACGCGAGCGCGCGGGTCAGAAATCGTCACCCAGCCGCTCGCCGCTGTCGCGCGTCGCGAGGGCATTCATGATCAAGAGGTCCACCGTCTTGCTGATGGGGCGGGCCGAGCCGTCGGCAAGCGCGAAGTGGCATTCCTGAGGGTGCCAGCTCCCGAATCCGAAAATGAAGAACCCTTCCCTTCTGTTTGCGTCGGGTTGCAGGGGGCTCATCCAGTCGAATGCCGCGGGCCGGGCAATCGCGGCGGGCGGCGCGGTCGCCTCGGCAGGAATCGGCACCCGCGCACAACAACTCAGCGCGTCGCCCCACAAGCCGTACTGCGACTCGCCAAAAATAATCGTGTGCGACATCCCGTCGCGGATCGTGCGATCCGACTCGGTGCTGTTCATATAAATCACGCCATTCGGGGTGGCATCTGGCGCGCTGAAGTTGGGTGTCGTACCCGTAGAGCCGCGATAGGTTGTGTAGCCCCAGCCGTCGGGCCGCGTGCCTGCCAGGGCCGCGCTCGGGCAGATGTACGATTTGATGACCATTCGCACGGCCGCGAGGTTGCCCGTATTCACGGGCACGTTCGGGTTAGGGTTCGGGAGGGCTATGTTCGGGTCGACCTTGGGAAGGCGGAAGTCGATGTTGGCGTTCTGCGCATCCATCTGCGGCAGCATGAACGCGTGCCAGCCCCACATGGGGGAGACCCACAACCTGAAAGGTGACTCGATCTGCAGCTTCGTCTTGTCGAAGAGGTCGAAACGCTGAACGCTGGTCATTGTTACGAACAGCGGCCCCGCCTGCGGCGCGGCGGGAGAGCAGGGAATGTCGGCCGGCTGCATCAGCGGATTGCAGATCCAACCCGAGGGAAAGCAGCGAAACGTGTCGAGGTAATTGTGGGCGGCGATATTGATCTGGCGGATATTGTTGAGGCATTCCTTGCGGCGGGCCGCCTCGCGGGCGTTTTGAACGGCCGGTAAGAGCAGGGCCGCCAACAGGGCGATAATCGCCAGCACCACCAGCAGTTCGATCAGCGTAAACGCAGGGCGATGCCGGCGAGAGGTCCCAGACTCGATGACGTGATCCGGATAACCCTGCATGCGAAATCTCCCGGAGTTGTACGCGTCGTTCTGGGCACCGCATCGCCAGTCAGGCGGCGGCGTCTGATCCACTGAGCCTATCAACTGGCCGAAGCGAATTCAATCGGGGTGCTGCGCCAGCGGCAACTCCAGCACAAACGCGGCGCCGTCTGACACGTCGGCATCGAGCCATAAGTCGCCCCCCATGTCGCGCGCGAGTCGGCGGCAAAGCGCCAGACCCAGCCCCACCCCGGGGGCCGACTGGGCTGCATCGTCCGACGACTTGCAAAACGGTTGGAACAGATGCCTCCGCCGATCACCGGGGATGCCCGGCCCGCAATCGCGTACGCGCAATTGGAGCCGACTTTCGGTCGCTGTCGCCGTGAGGCGGATCGCGCCATTGCCCGCGGGTTCGTCCGTCGCGCCGGAATGCTTGTCCGCGACTCCGGCATACTTGCAGGCGTTGTCTACGAGATTAAACAAGATCTGCTCGACTGCCGAAGGGTCGGCGCGCACCGCCAATCGGCGTACGGAGTCGGGTGCCTCGACTCCCAGGCGCAAGCCGACTTGAATTGCGCGTTCGCCGAGTCGATCGGTCACGGCCGCCAGGAGCATTTCGACCGACAGGCCTCGAACTCGATTGCCCAGGCCGCCGCGCTCGAGGCGGGCGTACGCCAGCACGTTGTCGACAAGATGAGCCAGACGGCGCGCCTCGCGCTGCAACGTGCCGAGATAGTCCCGGCGCTGCAATTCATCCACCACCGACTCGTCCGCCAGCAGATCGGTGTACATGCGAAAGGTGGTGAGCGGCGTGCGCAGTTCGTGCGTGACGGCCGAAACAAAATCGGCGCGGCGCTCGCTCAGAACCAGAATGCCACGCAGCAGCCCGGCGACTGCCAGGGCGGCCACGACCAGCCCACCCCACCCCGCGATCAGGGCCACGCGTACCGGCGAAAACGTCGCTGGAGAAAGTTCCAAAAACGGTCCCGGGTCGAGCCGCACGGGAAGTGCCGCCAGGCTGCGCCCCTGATCGTGCAGCACGCTCTCGGCGTCGACGATTTCGAGCCGGGCGTGGGGCAGCAGGTCTGTAATCTGCGTCAGCAATTCGGTTTTCAAAACGTCCCAGTTGAGCCAGAGACCCTGCACCAACACGTCGCCCAGCAGCTCCCCGCGACGAACCAGCAACAGGTGGCCGCCGCGGACGAGCGGCACCAGGCTGCCGACGCGGGCGCTCATCAGCGCCGACTGTTCGGCAGTTACGTTCATAAAAGCGCTGTTGGCGATCGCCAACCTGTTGTTCTGGCTCAATAGCTGAGAACGGGCGACGAACTCGCTGTCGGCGCGAGACTTTTGTTGCGCGCGATCAGCTTGCGCCACGCCGTTCGCCGATTCCGGTATCGGAGCGGGCCGCAACGGCGACCCAAATGGGCTGGGCGCCGGCGGTGGAATAGTCGCGAGCAAGTCGTCGCGCCTTGTCAACCGTTCAAGCTGCGTCAGCCGCTCGCTCGTCGCCGGCTCGGCCTGCGGTGAGTTGAAACGGCCTTGCGGGTCGATCGAAAAGGAAAGCCGGATCTGTACCGGCCACTGGCGCTGGGGCGCTTCAGTCAAGACGCCCGTGCGATCGGTAAAATAGGCGTCGAACGGGCGCGAGTTTTCCTGCGCCAGAAACGGCGCGAGGGCCGAATCGATCCGCCACAGCGCCAAACGCACATTCTCTTCGAGCAGGGCCTGCGAGCGCGCCGTCGCTTCGGCACGCTCTGAGTCGAGCGCCCGGAAGCTGAGCCAGCCAACCGCGCCGGCTGCCAGGGCTAGACAGGCGGCATATGAGAGCCAGATGTGATGCGGACGTGACATGAATTCGTCACAGTACGGAACTGAACCACAGAGGACAGAGCCACAGACGTCAAGCGCGCTTATTCCAACTCTGTGGCTCGGTTCTCTGTCGCTCTGTCTTCTAATGCTTCGCGCTCGCCGGAATGGTCGGGACCAGCAAACATATACCCGCGGCCGCGCACCGTGATCACGATTTGCGGATTGCCCGGGTCATCCCGCAACTTTTCGCGCAAGCGGGTCATGTGCATGTCGATCGTCCGTGTTGCCAGGCCGCGGGGGTCGAGGTGCCACACGCGCTGCAAGAGCTCGTCGCGCGAAATCGCCCGGCGCGGGTTGGCCGCCAGGTATCGCAACAAATCGCATTCCTTTTCCGACAGCTCGCTCCGATGCCCATCGGTATCGCGTATCTCAGCGCGGTCAAGGTCGACCACGAGCCCGGCGATTCTGATCTCTCGAACCTGCTCTGGCCGCTCGGGCGAGCGGCGCAGCACCGCCTCGATTCGCGCCAGCAATTCTTTCATGCCGAACGGCTTGACCACGTAGTCGTCGGCCCCCAGCTCTAATCCCTCAACGCGGTCGTTTTCGTCGCCGCGCGCCGTCAGAACAATGACTGGCACCGTCGGCCGCGCACGCCGAACGGCTCGCAAGATGTCGAGCCCGCTCGTACCCGGCAGCACGAGGTCGAGCAACAGGAGGTCGTAGGCGGCCGAAAGCGCAACCTCCATGCCAGCCACGCCATCCGCGGCAACCAGCGGGAAATAGCCGGCTACCTTTAGCGCATCAGCAACCCCCTGACGAATCGCCGTATCGTCTTCAATCGTAAGAATGCAGGGCGACATCGTCGAACACACCCATCCATTGCGCGATCTTCGCGACGGCCTAACTCGACGGCACGTACCGTTCGTATTTGTATCTTAGCACCTTCGACTCGCCAGGCTTGAGCGAAATTTTCCAGCGGATCGTTCCGGCGCGGTCGAGCAATTGCAGCTTTGCGGGGTCCGCCGATTTCTGGCCTTCGTCCGAGGCCTCGAACGGCTTGCCGGGGACCGAAACGACAATGACGATTTCGGCGGCCGTCTTCTCGAAGTTCCTGAGCTGCAGCTCGCCCGAGAGCATCACCAGGTCGAGAAACACCCGATCTGAGGGCGAGTGGGCCTTGAGCCGCCGGTCGGTTTCAACCTCGGTCTTCTCGTGGGCAATGTTGATCGCCGCCGAAACGGGGACCTCGGCCCGGCCGCCTTTGGGAGTGTAGCGCAGCAGGTCTTCGCTGAGGGGCTGGTCGCCGCTGACGGCCAGACAAGGGCCGGTGGTCCAGGCGCTGTCGGTGTCGTTGTGCAGCACGAAGAAATGCTCCAGCATCTGCGGCGGCGACCAGCGATAAATGTGGCCGTATCGCACTTTCTTGACGAACAGCGTTACGATGGCCCGCTCGCCGCGACGAATCGTAAGGTCTCGTTTCGTGTAGACGGTGTAATCGCTTCCGCCGGGGCCATCGAGGTGTGGCAATGTGCCCAGCACGCCCGACAGCATGCCCTCATCGGAAGCATTTGGCGTTTCGACGACGGCTCCGCCGATTCCGAATTGTGGCGCGGTATTGACGTTGCTGACGATCGCCATGCGGTTCGTGAGTTGCGAGCGCAGTTCGGGCGGTGCGATGGCGGCCCCGATCGTGCGAATCACCTGACCGATGGCGATCGGGGCTTTGTAGCTCGTGTGCACGAAGTGCGGCACGCCGACGACAAAATTCACGTCGCAGTGGATCAGGTCTTCGGCTTCGTTGATGAGGGTGCCGCGCAGCGTCAGCTCGGCCGTCACGTCGTCAAGCACCTTCAGAGTGTATTCGGGAACCCAGGTGATGCCCTCGCGGAGATAAGCCATCGCGAGCGTGGTGCGCACTGCCGGCTTCTCCGCGGCACTGGCGACGTGGATTCGAAGCGGGAGTTCGAGTACCTGAAGTCGCGAAATGCCCTCGATCGGCACCGCGAGATTGCCGTTTTCACTTTCCAGGACCGCGAATTCTTCCCCCACCGAGACCAGCCGCCCGGCCGCTGCCCGGTCGGCGCCCTGATAGCGGTACGTGAGCTGGATATTGAGCTTGAGCGCGGTGAGCAGTCGCGAACGGCGCGAGTCGCGCGGTGCATCGACGCCGTCGAATTCGACGATTTCGCCGGGGCCGGAACCGACCACATCGACAAGCTCTTGCGGATCTTTTGAAAAGACCGCCAGGGTCCCAAAAGCAGCGGGGGGAATGTCCTTCGCGACCGCCCATCCTTCGCGCGGCTGAACCGACCCTTCGCGCAGAAAGAAACCCATGCCATTCTTGAAAACGGCGACCGAACGTATTCGGGGAGACCAGACGTGCGGATTGGGGGCGTCGGCGGGTTTTGTGGTTTCGGCGCCGAGGGCGGCGCGCGCCACCCCGGCAACCAGCAGAAACAGCTTCAGCGTCAGCCGTCGGCAGACATTGGTCGACATCACACAGGCTCCGTCGTGGAAACGTGATTCGATTCACGATTCACGACGATTCTACTCCGGGCTGAACGCTTCGAGTGTAACGAGCGTGTAACGTTCGTAGTCCTGTTCGACCACACGTTGCAGACTTGCTGCCCCTAGAGTTCTTTGAGGTCGTGGAATACCTGTTCGATAGTCGAACGATCTGAGAAGCCTTCCAGGATCTCCCGGACGGTGGCGATTTGCCGCGGACTTGTCTGCAAGCGTTTCATTCGTAACGCACATTCGTGACGTTGCGCATGACCAGTCGCTTGTGGGATGACGCGACGGCGTGGAGAATCAGGGCCGTATTCGAACACGTTCGCAGTCGACTGCCCGTATGTTCTCAAACGGGAATTCGCAAAACGGCCAGGAAAGTGCCGGGGGCTGACGCCCCCCGCTCGCCAGTTCCCCATCCCCTGATCCCCAGCCCCTAATCCCATTCCGCAATGCTCCACACCCCCTGTCACGCCTGGCACGTCGCGCACGGCGGCCGCATGGTCGATTTCGCCGGCTGGGACATGCCGGTGCAATACACATCCATCGTCGCCGAGCACACGGCCGTGCGAACCGCCGCGGGACTGTTCGACATCGCCCACATGGGTCGGCTCAGGTTCACCGGGCCTGAGGCGGCGAAATTTCTCGATTATCTGCTGACCAATGACGTGGCGGGTTTGGAGGTCGGCCAGATTCGCTATTCGCTGGTCACCAACGAGGATGGGGGAATTCTCGACGACGTGCTGGTGTACCGGTTTCTCGACTTTCATCTGCTGGTGGTCAACGCGTCGAATCGCCTGAAAATTCTCGACTGGATCGCGAAACACCAGTCGCCATTCAAGGCGACCGTGACTGACGAGACAGTCGCGCAGTTCATGCTGGCGCTGCAGGGCCCGCGGGCCCTGGAACTCTTGCAGCCGCTGGTCGACGTCGAATTGAAATCGCTCAGGTATTACCACGGAGCGCCAGCGACCGTCATGGGGCAGGCGGGGCTGGTGAGCCGCACGGGCTATACGGGTGAAGACGGTTGCGAAGTGATCGTGCCGGCCGGGAAGGCGCTCGCGCTGTGGGAATCGCTCGTCGACCACGGAGCGGCCGTCGGCCTCGTACCGGCCGGGCTCGGCTGCCGCGACACGCTCAGGCTCGAAGCGGCGATGCCTTTGTACGGTCACGAGCTGAACGAACAGATCGACCCGTTCACGGCGGGGCTGGCGTTCGGGGTGACGCTCGATAAGGGAGAATTTCTGGGGCGCACGGCGCTCGCGGCGGCCAAGGCCAATACGTCGCGCCCCAGGCGCGTCGGGCTGGAACTGGCGGGCAAGCGGATCGCGCGGGAAGGGGCCCTTGTGTTCGTGGGTGACCGGCAGGCCGGGCACGTCACCTCGGGCACGTTTTCCCCCACGTTGCAAAAGTCGATCGCGATGGCGTACGTCTCGGCCGATGCGGCCGTCGCGGGAACGTCGCTAGTCGTCGAGATTCGCGGAACGCGCGAAAAGGCGACCGTGGTGAAGCTGCCTTTCTACAAACGCGCCCAGCCAGACGAGTAGCCTGGGGCCGGCTCGCTTCAAGCGACCGTGGATCTGCGCAGGGCGACAGACGACAGAAGCCAGAGCCACAGAAGACGGCTTTCGGAATGACAGTGCGTTCTGATGCTCAGTCTGGTTACGGTCACAAAAGTCGATGGTTCCAAAAGGCGGCCGCTAGGTACCCGGCTGTGGTCACCAAGAGTAGTGTGCGAGCCGCGCGGGGAAAGAGCGCTGCCATAGAGACTACCAGCCCCGCCTGGAGGAGCTTCGCGGCGGCGATGCCGACCGTCAGGCCATAGGCGTAGCCGACGAGTTTGATCGCCGGATGCAGTTCATCTTCGAGCGAGTAGCGCTGGCAATAGTTCCAGGTTGAGGCCAGATCGAGCAGTGAGGCGATGGCAAAGGCGGCGCAGAGCGCAGAATTCCGCTGTACTACGGCCGCCGCTCGATCTTTCAACCAGCCAATAGTCCGGAGCGGTCCGTCTTTGGCCACGGCCAATGCGACAATCGCGACAACGCCAAGAAAGGCCATCGTCGGCTTCGTCCATGTCTCGGCCGTTTTTGCGGCATCCGAAAACTCTCCATAGCGCGCCGGGCGGTCGACGGGTTGGGCGAACAAAAACAGACGTTCGTCCCGCAGCCGAGCCAGGGAAAGCCAGGCGACGGCAAATACGGCCACGATCGCCGGAACCCACGCGATTCTCCGGCGAGTTTCATTGCACTCCCGTGGAGATGTCTCATCGCGCGTCATGCCTTGACTCGTAGCATGTGGAAGCCGTGCGGGCAACTTTCGACCGCGGTGCGGCAAATGAGCACTGATCGGTGCCAATCGAGATCAGAGCGTCTCTCTGCGAAGATCAGTGTTCCAAATCTGTGCCGCAGATATGATTGTCTACAGGAGAGGACGGAGCGGGGCGGGGCCGCCGTGGCAGGGATGGAATCATGCCGGACGAATATCCTTCGCTGTCGACCGACCACGTGGCAGCGTTTGTCGAGCTGGCGCGCGAGGGCAGCCTGCGCAAGGCGGCATTGACGCTCGCGATCACCGAGCAGGGGTTGCGCAACCGGCTGCTCGCGCTCGAAGAGCGGCTCGGCGTCGAGCTGTACCGCAAGGGGCAGGGGCCGCGCAGAAGCTCGCCCTTGACTCCCCAAGGGCATCGTTTTCTGCCGCACGCGCTGACGTTTCTCGAACAGGCTCGCGAACTGACGGCCTGGTTCGGGGCGCCGGATTCGGGGCAGATCGTACACGTGGCCGCCACCGACGATCTCTTGCGGTACGCGTTGATCGAGGCGGCTCGCCGATTTCAGGCCACTGCCCCGGCGACGCGCGTGCGATTCGTGACGTGCCACGCGCAGCAGATCGACGACGAAATGCTTAACAATCCACAGATCGACGTGGGGGTGGCCGCCCGCGGCACCACATCGTCAGACCTTCATTATCGGCCCTGGCTGGTGCTGCCCTGGGCGCTGGTGCTCTCGCGCGGGCGATCGCCGAGCGGCGGAAGAAAGGGGCGGCTGCGCGATCTGATTGACGAGCCGCTCGTGTTCTATGAAGAGAGCTCGCCCCTGGCAGAGCACCTGCGGGAGGCGTTTCGCACGGCGAAGATCACCCCGCGAATTGAAATGGAACTGGGGAGCGTCGAACTGGTCGTGCGAATGGTCGAGGCGGGGCTGGGCGCCGGGGTTGTGCCGCTGTTTGCCGACGGCAGCCCGACCCGAGGCCGCAAAGTTGGCGTTTTTCCTCTGGGGCGCGAGGTGGCGCCCATGCGGTACGGGGCGCTCACGCGGAAGGGGCACCCTCCCTCGGCGGCGGCACGCGCCTTCGTCGATTCTCTGTTGCGCGCGGCCCCGCGGACGCGAAGGCGGTCGCATTGAACCGGAGCGCCTCGGCAATGCGACCCACGGAGACGCTTCATTCCTGCGGAAGTTCAAAACCTGCGTCCATATCAACATCAAGACCGACTGCTTCCGCAGCCAGGCCGAACATCTGCATGGCCTGCTGTGGGAGGCGCCACGAGATGCCGCCGCTTCGCGGCTGCGCGGGTGGTGGAGGGCGGTCGACCTGCGGCTTACGCCGCAGGCTGGAAGAATGTCGTCGCTTCGCGACTGAGCCTTGGCCGTGGGCGGCAGAAGTGCCGGTGAATACCACCGGCTGCCAAGTGGGGACCACGCAGATTTTCCAAGACGCCCCGCACGGCCGACTTTCCGTTGGTCGCCGGCCGTGGCACCTGGCCTTCTTTGCGGCCCCGAGTCTCTATCGCGACGCGCCGACTTCGGGTTTGGCGCTCGGCGCGTTCTGGCCGCCGGATTTGGCGCTCATGTTATGCTCGCGCAGCCAGCGCTGCACTTCGCTTTCGCGCTGCGCCTCGCGTTCGAGGCGCTTCAGCTCTTCTTCTTCGTTCCGGCGGACCGCGTCGTTCAGGTTGCGGGCCTTGGACATCGAATGATACGAAGTGCTCTTGTCGCTCGCGCCGAACCGCCCGATGGCGAAGAACCCTCCCACGCCGGCGAAACCGATCGCCAACACGATCTGAGCGAACCTCCGCTGCGAGTTCGGATCGGTGCCGTGATGGATGTAGACCACATCCTTGGCAGGCTCCAGCCCGTCGCCCGAGAAGGCCATGCGCAGGTCGATGGGCAGGCCCAACGGCTGAATCAGCCCTTCGATGGTCGCGTCTTCCTGCAAGTCGTCGGCGGCGAATTCGCTCACCCGCACGATGACGTGAACCGGTTGCCCCGACTGCCAGCTTCCGGAAACGAGCGGAACGAAGTAGGCCCGCACGTGCCCGCGGCGCTCTTCGGTGGCGGCTTCATCCCAGAGCAGGCGGCCGCGCAGCCGCACCCAGTTCGATTTGGGAAGCGCCCGCGAGGAGAGTTGCGCCAGGTTGCAATCGACCTGTTCAGAGGCGTTCCAGGTCGGCGCGTACATCCACGCGCCGGTCCCGATCAGGCCGAGACTCACGATCAACAACCGCACGCGCACACTGCCAAAGCCGAAAAGCAACATGGTCGCCCCCCCAGTAATCTGTGCGGCTTAAGGATCACACTGTCCCGTTCCCATACATAGCCCGCGGGCGATTGGCCAACGAATTCGCGTCGGTCGTGCGGCGGAAATATGAAACTGAATTCGCGCGGGGGCGCTGGTTGTATTGATTCTGCCGATTAACCCGAATTATTTGCGGCATGGGTGCGACAAGCTCGCGCGACCAAATGGTGGACCATGGGGAAAAACGAAGACAGGCACTCTCCCGAGCGCTTGCTGGCATCGCGCCGTCAGCAACGCCGGGGATAAATCCCGCCGCTCGCCGGGTCATATGCGTCAGCGAGCCGCCGGGTTTATTCCGGCGGTGGGAAGGCGCGGCCGATTCAGGATTCGCGAAGGGACGTGCAGAGACGTCCGCTCGGCCGGGCTCACGGCAACCAACATGTCAGTCGAGGTCGGTTGAGGCACTAGCACTAGCCCAACTTCCGCAGTCCGTCAGGCCGATTTCGCGAATTGCCGGGGTTTTTGCAGGGTCGGTGGCAAAAGTTGGCACTACATTTCGGCCAGGGCGGGGGCGGCAGTCCGGGTGGGTTTTGCAAT
>JBQTIL010000118.1:0-23531 GCA_052388175.1 Planctomycetaceae bacterium
TGTGTCCTGCACAGCACCCGTGGCCATCTCACGCTCCTCCTTGAGCTTGCGATCTCGAAGTCGCTCGACTTCGTCCACCGATGGTCTAACCCATCGCGTCCGGCGCGCAAAGCCCGTTATGGACCCCGGCTGAACCGCTGCCTTTGCAGGCACGTTGACGCGCCCTGTGCGGCTGATATAATCGGGTGTTGATTTCATCCGCTCCGCCATCCTGCTCTCTCAGCGGGCAAACCGAGTGGATCGCCCGGGACTGAGGGCTGTTGTTTTCGTCCCGCGACGGTGGTCCTTGCCGTAATTGCGGTGATTTCCCTGTATATTAGGGGTGGCCGGATTTGGTCTTGTCCATCGCAAGCGGGCAAGGCATTGCCCGGAATGTCGTTGGCTGACCGTATTATTAACGGTTGACGATAACCCAGTGTCTGCGGATTTCCAGAGTGTTGCGTTGTGGGTCTACCCGCGAGGCTGGTGAGCCGCGCTGACGCCGGAGTTCAGGAGCTTTCTCTATGTTTGGCATTCACGGCTACGAGTTGCTGATTATTCTGGCGATCATCGTGCTGCTGTTCGGCGGCGCCCGAATTCCGAGCATCGCCCGGTCGCTTGGTCAGAGCATTACCGAATTCAAGCGCGGTATGAAGGGGATCGGCGACGAGAGCGAGAAGGCCAAGGGAGAGGTCGAAAACAAAACTGAGGAATAGCCGGCGACCGGACAGGTCCGGCCGGTTCGTTTCTCTTTCAGTGTTTCTAATGGTCGTTTCTGAGGGATGAGTCATGTTCGGCATCAGTTCATGGGAAATGGCGGTCGTTTTCATCATCGCCCTGCTCTTGTTCGGGAAGCGATTGCCTGAAGTGGCCCGCAGTCTGGGCAAGGGAATGATGGAGTTCAAAAAAGGGCTGCACGGTTTTGAAGACGAGATCCAGTCAGCCGCCCGCACGCCCGTCACTTCACAGTCGCGACCGTTGCCGCGAGAAGAGCGCGACGAGGCCGTGGCACCCAAGTTCGAGCCCCCGAAATTCGAACCGACGGATACGACCGAGCAACAGTCGGCGTGACGCGCGGCATCCGATGCAGTGCGGCGAAACAGGGCGACCGGCAAGCCGGCCCATTGCTCTCGACTGCTTGAGATTCAGTGCGGCAGGGGATACGATCGGGCCGGGCGCAGTCGGCCCCGGGCGACGGTGATCACCGACCGTCGCCAGAGCGACGCGGCTCGGGCGGCTAACTCAGTGGTTAGAGTGCGATCCTCACACGGTCGAAGTCACAGGTTCGAATCCTGTGCCGCCCACTACCAGTGGCACCTTCAACGCAGACCGCCTCTTCGGTCTGCGTTGCTTTTTTACCCGGCTCGGGCCGCCGGGGCGCGTTGCGCCCGCCCGTTTGCACCGCCTGAACAAGAGCAAACAACCTCTTTCAGGAGACTGACCGATGCGGTACGCCATTCTGGCCACAGTCTTGGTGGGAGCGTTCGACCCGGCAAAACAGGCGACCGGCGCCGACCGCCCGTCTGCCGAATCCTTTCTGCACAGCGGTACCCTGCGTGAGGGAGAAGCGGCCCTGATCGGGCACCTGAAGCAGCGTCCCGACGACGACGAGACGCGATTCGGGCTGGGCACGCTCCAATTCATTCGCGCCGTCGAGCACCTCGGTCAGTCGTTGCATCGGTACGGGGTCGGCGTCCATTCTTCATTCGCCCGGCAACTTCCGTTCGTGCGGTTGCCCGTGCCCCCCAACCCCGAGCCGGCCGTGCTGACTTACGCCTTGTCGCGACAGATATTGGAGGAAATGCTCGCCAACCTGACGAAGTCTGAAGCGACGCTCGCGGCGATCAAGGATGACGCGGTCGTTTTCCGCCTGCGACCGGGCCCAATTCGACTCGACCTCGACGGTAACGGACAGGCCGACGACCCGCTGCAGACAATCCTGGCCCGGTATCTCGGCGGAGCAATCGCCGCGAATCCACCGGCCGATTTTGAAGTCGGCTTTGATCGCGGAGACGTCGCATGGCTCCGCGGATATTGTCACCTGCTCTCGGCGCTGTGTGAATTCGCGCTGGCCCACGATGCAAACGATTTATTCGCGCACACCGCGCATCTGTTTTTCGCTCGGGCTGATACCCCCTTGCGGGCGCTTTTGACAACCGACCTTCCAAACAACGACGCGTTCGATTACGGCGAGGTGCTCGACGCCGTCGCCTTCGTTCATCTCATGCGGCTGCCGGTGGTCGAGCCCAAAAGGATGCAGGCGGCGCTCGGCCACCTGGAACAGATGCTCAGGCTCAGTCGCGAGTCGTGGAAGTTCGTGCTTGCCGAGACCGACGATGAACACGAATGGCTTCCCAACCCGCGGCAGACCGGCGTGCTGCAAATACCGATTCGGCAGGACCAGATCGACGGCTGGCTGGAGTTTGTCGATGAAAGCGAAGCGCTGTTGACCGGAACGCGGCTGGTTCCCTTCTGGCGCGGGCGTGAACCGCGCGGCATCAATCTACGACGGGTATTCACCGAGCCTCGCACCTTCGATCTGGTGCTGTGGGTCCAGGGGAGCGCCGCGGTCCCGTATTTCGAACAGGGTGAATTGACCGATCGCCGAGTTTGGGACAGGCTGCTGCGAGTGTTCGGAGGCGAATTCTTGGGATTTGCGCTGTGGTTTAACTGAAAAGCAGGACTTTCAGAATGTAGCGCATCGCCCGGCGACTGCGCATTGCCCTAACCAATCGTCCGATGTCGCCTCTTGAAAGTCGGCGATGTGCGGCGAATACTTGGTGTGGATGGGCTGAATCTTCATCTCCTCAGCGAGCAGGGTGGCAGGCGGGTCGTGCGGATTTGGTTCAAAGCGGCTTCTTTGAGGTCAGCCGCCGACGGGCGCGATTCCGCTTTCTCGCAGTGAGGGAGATGGCGAAAAGGGCCGCCTCTGAAATGTGCGATTCCCGCGCTGTGGGCGCGCATCGCCCCCCAGAGGGCCGACCAGCGCGTCAGCCGGGCAGGCGCTAAGACCTGCCGAGAGCCGCCCCACGCAGGGTTTGTGCGGCTTCACAACGGCATACGCCACAGTTGTTTCCGTTGCGCTGCCAAAGCCGCTGGCAACTCTTGCAAAACCGGCCCCGTTGGCGGGGTCGCGGCATATCGTTTGCGGAATTGCACACCGGGTCGAGGGTGCGCCCCCCGGCCTGGTGGGCCCGCAAGGTGCTGTTCGCGGCGCCCGAGCCTGCTGAAGTTGATCTAGGTTCCCATGTTACCCCGAGGTAGAATCCGCCCCCGCTTGAGGAGGGCTGGCATCGTTTCACGGAGGAAACGAGACATGCCGGATTGCACGGCGGGGCTTGCCGCCCGCAGGATGCGGCGGTGGCGAGCCCCCAGTCTGCCTGCAGTTGCTCAAGGGTTGCTTTACGCGTCGCTGGTATGTGGCGCGGCCTACGGCCACGACCCGGGGCGCGGCCCCCCTTCCGATACGGGCCCGCCGGGCCCCTCGAAATCTGCCGTTTCCCCTGTCGCGACTGACGACGCCGCCAACCGAGACCCGCCTGGCGATGCCTGGCATCCCAACCTGATTCGCGAGCGCCCCATTGAGGTTCGGCTGCGAACCGCGAGAGCCGAGCTGACGTCGGGAAACGTGGTCGAAGCGCTCTCGATCCTGCAGGCGATCTTGAATCGCGACGACGACTTGTTCGCAAGACTTGAGCGCCAGGTTGTTCCCGTCGGGGCTCATGTTCTCGCAGAAGACCTGCTTCGCTCGGCCCCACCAGAAGCGCTCGCAACGTACGAAACGCTGTTCGGTGGCGAGGCCCGCCGCTTGTTCGATGCGGCAACAGCCCACGGCGACCCCGAGCGGCTGGCCCAGGTGGTGCGCCGATTCTTCTACACGGCCGCCGGTTTCGACGCGGCTCTACGACTGGCCCACACACGGCTCGATTGCGGGGCGGTTCATTCGGCCGCCGCCTGCTGGCAAAGGCTGTTAAGCGACCCCGTCCAGCGACGCCGTCTGAAGCCGATGCACCGCGCCGCCGCCGCGCTCGCCTTCATGCATTCCGGTCGCGCCCAGGAGGCGCGAGAAGCGTTGCAAGAGATTTCGCAAGACCGGCTGACGTTCGGCGGGCGTGATTCGATGGTGGCCAGCCTGCGATCGGCCATCTCGCACGTTGCTGACCGGCTGGTTGAGACGCGGTTCGCCATGGTCGGCATGACGGCTGATCGCAACGGGGCGGCGGCCGGTTCGATCGCGTCGCTGGCGCGCGCGCGCTGGAGCATTTCGCTGGCAGGGTCGTCAAGTCGCCATGTGGCCGAGCTCGCCCAGCATTGGGAGCCGTTTCAGTTGCAGCAGGGGCTGCCGGTCGGCACGGCGAATTTTCCGTTGATCGCGGGGGGCAAAGTGTTCTTTCGCGACTACGAGGGAATCAGGGCGGTCGATCTCTCGCGCGGCGCCACCCAATGGTTCTACGAGACGGGAACTTCACTTGCGCGCGAACTGCCTCCGCGGAGCGTCAGCGTGGCTGAGGGAAACCCCGACCCGAACAATCAGATGCTCCGCCTTGTGGGCAACTGTCTCTTGGGGATGCTGACCGCCGACGACGCGCGCCTGTACGCGCTCGACCAGCAGGAACACGAACCGACGCTGACCCTCGCAACCGCCGTCGGCGAAACGTCGACCGGCGCGGCGCGGTCATGTCAGATACTGATCGCGCTGCCGTTGGCCGCGTCGCCCGAAGCGGTCTTTCCGCTCTGGATTGCCGGCGGCGCTGCCGACTCAGATTCGGCCGCGCCACGGTCGCTGCCAAATCACTCGTTTGTGGGGCCGCCGTTGCCTCTCGACGATCGGTTGTTCGCGATCAGCGAGTATCGGCAGCAGTTGTATCTTTCGTGCCTGCGACCACAGACGGGGTCAGTGATCTGGTCGCAGGCGCTGTGCTCGGTACCCCATCCGATGGCCGGAGAGAATCGCCTGGGGCTGGTCTGCATGCCCTCGTATGCCGAGGGCACCCTGGTTTGCGGCACTCAATCGGGGGTGCTCGTTGCCCTCAATCCGGTAACGGGGCGCCTGCTGTGGGCCGCGCCGCACGACGACAACGAACCGCAGGGGCGGCAGCAGATGTCGGCTTGGCCGTATACCGCCCGCCGGCGCCTGGGGCACGCAGGGTACCCGAATTTTCCGCTGCTGTCGGGGGGTCGGGTGCTTTACCTGCCGGCTCATTCCGAATACCTGCACTGCCACGACCTTGCCAGCGGGCGATTGTTGTGGCGCACCCGGCGCGAAGACCTCGACGCTTCGACTGCGAGCGAATACGTGGCGGCCGTCGATCGCGGCGTCGTACTGCTGGTAGGGCGGCGGCAATGCCGCGCTCTTGACGTCGAGACCGGCGCGCCGCGGTACCGCGTGCGCCTTGCGGGCTCGCCCTGCGGGCGCGGCGTTCGTCTTGAGAATTCTTATCACGTGCCGCTCGATAGCGGCGCGATCGTCGCCTTCGATATCGAAACGGGGCAGACGACGGCCGAGTCGCAAGCTCCGAATAGAATGGCGCTTGGCAACCTGTTGGTCGCCGGAGACCTGATTGTTTCGATGAGCCGAACCGAGTTGACGGTCTGGCCGCAGGCGGCAACCGAACTGTCTCTGCTGGAGAAACAGCCGCGGCTGAAATCTGATTCTGAGGCGATTCTGAACGCCGCCGAACTTGAGCTGTCGCTGGGCAACGTGGAATCGGCGAAGCGGCGGCTGGAGGGGCTGCCGCAGCGGCTGCCCGAGACGCTGGTTGCGCGGGCGCGCGGGCTGGCCTGGCGGATCGCCCTTTCAGAGGTTTCGGCAGCCGGCGGCAACCGCGAGGGGGCCATCTCGCGATTGTCGCGATTGAGCCACGACGCAGGCGAACGCTGCCGATACCTTCTCGAACGCGCCTGCCTTGACCACCAGTTGGGGCGCGATGCGGCACTAACTGCCGCAGCCCGCGAACTCGAGCGCATGAACTTGGCGACCATGATCACTATTCTCGGTGACCCTTCGCGGCGCGTCAGGCCGCTGGAATTTGTCGCCGCACTTGTGGAACAGCGGGCGCTGCTGACCGGGCCGGTAGACGCCGATCATCAGTTCGAGGTGGAATTGGGGCGGCTCGAACGGGCCGCCAGCCACACGGCAGCCGGCCGGCTCCAACAGGCCGAACTTCTGCTGATCGAACTTCGTCACAGCGCGCGACCTGAAATCGCCGGCGCGGCCACCAGACTATTGGCCGAGTTGTGGCAATCGCGGCAGTTCGATCAGCCGGCGGCGCTATTGCTGGAAGACCTGCAGACCCGTTTCGCTCGCGTCGCCGTGCGTTCGCAAGCGACGGGCGCCGACTTCGTCGCGGGTTTCCCGCGGCACAGCCGCACGTGGGAGGCGTATCGCCGCCTGGCGCGCCCCGCCTGGTCGGGCCTGGGGGTGCGCATTACTGAATCTCAGCGGGACAGCGAATCGCTCAACGCGCTGTTTAACGGCGTTCATGCCGTGCAACCTCCGCCGATGCCGCGCCGCATTCCATTCGACCTGATTGACAAGGGCAAAGGGGGCGCGGGCCCGTTGGTGCTGGTCGATCGACACACCGGGGCCGAATTGCCTGATTCGATCGCGCTGCCGGGGCGGATTCTGTACCCGGTCAGCTCACAGCCAGGGTATCTGCTGCACTCTTTCGTCGGCAGCCTGTTTCCCGTCGGCGGCCCGGGCTGCGTGCATGGCGTTTCTCTGCTCGAACGCCGCGTCGTCTGGACAGCGACGCTCGACGACCTCGACGCGTCGCGCGACTGCGTGCGCGTGGGGCCGGCCGGCCCGCGGTTCGCGGCCTGCCAGTGGCGACACCACCTGTTCGTGCTGGACCCCGCCGACGGCCGCCTGAAATGGCGCCGCGACGACATTGAACCGCTGTCGGGCCTGACGGCCGACCCGCACGGCATCGTCGGCGATGACCGGGCGCTCGTCGTTTTCGCCGGGAATGGCGCCAACTATACGATGTACGACACGGCCACAGGAGAAGAGCTGCGACGGGGCCGCCTCGACATTCAGACGCGCCCCTTCCGCCGCGCGTTCGGGCGGCGCTTCTTTCATTTCACCGGCGCCGAGACGAGACGGGTGCGCGTTTGGGACCCGTTGACCGATTGCAGCGTCTGGGAGGCGCCTCTCGACGATCTGGTCGAGGCCTCGGCCCCGGAAGTCGCCCCCCCGGGCACGAAAGTGCTGTCGTTTGTACGTGAAACCGACGAGGCCACGTTCGTGACGCGCGAGGGCAGGTTGTGCGTCATCGACGCCCCCACCGGCGTGCAACGATTCAGTATCCAACTGCCCCAGGCGCTCATGGAAAACCTGGCGTGCCTGAGGGCGTTTCGAGACCGTGAGAGATACTACTTTCACCTGCAGCGCACCCCGACGCCCGGAATGACCTTCGTCTCGGCGACATCGGGCATCAGCGACTCGCTCTTGCCCACGGTGCATGTGCCGGCAGAAGGCGAATTGCTGGCCGTTGACGTCGCGACTCACGAGCTCTTGTGGCACACAACGCTCGGAGCGAGATCCATTCTGCATCTGCCCGATTTGCGGCTTCCGGTGCTGGTGACGCTTTGCCGCGTGCGACATGGAGAGCAGCAGATGCTGGGGGTGGAGGTGCGCGACGTCCGGACGGGCGAGTTGCTGGCGTCGCGCGACGACCTGCTTTCTGACAGGCTCCTCAATGTGACGTACGAACGCGAGCCGGGACAGCTTGTGTTTCGCGGCGGGAAGACCGAAATTCGGCTGGAGTTTCCGACCGACGTGGCGCAACTGCTGGCCCCCGAGCTTCCGCGGTAACGACCCGCGGGAACCCGGCTATTCCACCGACAGCGACTCGCCGTTGTCTTTGGGCCCCAGCTTGAGGAGGAACAGCGCGGCCGTGCGGCTCCATTCGTCAGCCGTCGGGTAGCCCTGTGATTTCTTCCCGAAGCAGCTTTGCAGCATTTCGGTGTTGATAATGCCGGGGTTGAGTGGAACGGCCGCCATGCCCTCAGGCAGTTCCTGCGCGAGGGCCTGCGTCAGCCCCTCAATGGCCCATTTGGTCGCACAATAAGGGGCGACTTTGGGGGCCGTCGAACGGCCCCAGCCCGAGCTGAGATTGACGATCACACCGCGCTTTTTGACCGCCATGGCCGGCACGAAATGACGGATGCAATTCGTCACGCCGATGATGTTCACCTCGACGATTCTCTGAAAATCGTCGGCGGGCACTTCCCACAACGGGGCATTGCGATTGATGACTGCGGCGTTGTTCACCAACAGGTCGGGCGGACCATACTCTCCGAGCAGCCGCTTGGCCCAGTCGGCCACCTGTTCGTCGCGGCTGACGTCGACGATCGCAAAGTCGTGCGGTTTGGGAAACTTTCGGCGGAGACTGCCCACCTCGGCGGCCGATCGACCGCAGCCCAGCACCGAGTGCCCCAACTCGATGAAACGATCGGCCAGCGCCCTCCCCAACCCCCGGGTCACGCCGGTGACGACAATCGTTTTTGAATTGGTCTTCGACATGCGGCGGAAATTTATGCTGGGTCGGCGCGCCGGGCGGCCAAACAGGGGCCCGGCAGGCGCGCGGCCGGGTTTCGAAGCGCCATGTTACTCGCCACCGTCACCTACCTCTGTCAAATTCAGTTGGCGCATCTTGCGGTACAGGTTCGAGCGGTGCAGGCCCAGGAGCCGGGCCGCTTCAGTCATGTTTCCCCGAACGCGCTTCACGATCCGGCGGATGTACTCGATCTGAAACCGGTCGGTGGCGTCAGACAGCCCCAGATCGGTCGTGTCGGTTTCGGCGTCGCGGTCGGGGCTGATGATAAAGGCCAGGTCTTCGGCCTGAATTGTTTCGTGTGCACAAAGAAACGCGACTCGCTCCATCAGGTTTCTCAATTCGCGAATGTTTCCCGGCCAGGGATGCGCCTGCATCCGCTTGCGGGCTTCGGCCGAGAGCCCCAGCCCCGGCCGGCCCGCCTGCTTCGAGAATCGTTCGAGAAAAAACTCGGCCAGCGGCAGAATGTCTTCCGGTCGGTCGCGCAGCGCGGGCAATTCCAGCGTCACGACGCTCAAGCGATAGTACAGGTCTTCGCGAAACTTCTTTTCACGCACGGCCGACGCGAGGTTCACGTTCGTTGCGGCAATCACCCGCACGTTGGTGCGAATCGGTTGCGAGCCTCCGACCCGCGTAATGACTTTCTGTTCCAGAACGCGCAACAGCTTGGCCTGGCCATTGGCGCTCATGTCGCCGATCTCGTCGAGAAGCAATGTCCCGCCTTCCGCCAGCTCGAATTTTCCCTGATGCGCCTCATGCGCATCGGTAAAGGCGCCTTTTTCATGGCCGAACAGCTCGCTCTCGAGCAGCGTTTCGGTCATCGCGGCACAGTTGACTGCGATGAACGGGTTGTCGCGGCGCGGCCCCTGATAGTGCAGGGCCTGGGCGACTACTTCTTTACCGGTGCCGCTCTCACCCAGAATCAGCACGGGCAGGTCGGTTGCGGCCAGGCGAGAAATGGTCGTACGCAAGGCGGCAATGGCCGGGCTCGAACCGATAATCTGCACACCCTGCGTCACCTGTTCGGTCAACTGGCGGTGCCGGCGGGCCGAATGCTCGTGCTCGCGCGTGTTGGCCAGCGCCGTGGCCGCCTGCACCCCCAGTTCGGCCAGCCCCTCTTCGTCATCCTGAGTGAAACTTCCCTGCCGCTTGTTGATCACCTCGAACACGCCGACGCGCTGCCCACCCGCGTCGACCAGCGGCACGCACAACAGATTGCGGGTCTTGTAGCCGGTCTTCGCATCGACCTGTCGATTGAAGCGGGGGTCAAGATACGCGTTCTCGACACGCAGCGCCCGACCGGTCTGCAAGCACTCGCCCACGATGCCTGAATCATCAGCGAGGCGCAACATGCTCCGTTCGTAACCCAGCGCGGGGGTCGCAATCACCTCATGATGCTCGCGATCCCACAGAAAAATGCTCGAACGATCGGCTTCGAGCAGACGCGCGGCTTCTTGAGCGATCAGGTCGAGGAGAGACTTCGTGTCGCGCACCGAATTCAGTTGCGAGGAAATACGCAGGGTCGTTCGCAACCGCTCGATCTTCAGGGCCGCAATATCACGCCCGCGCGCAACCGACAGTCCGTAGCCCAGGGCCCGGCCGACCGTCAACAAGTCAGGCAGAATTCTGGGGCCTATCCCTCGACCGCAAAGCACCAGAAGTTCGCTCATCTGCGTCGAGCGGTCGAGCGGAGCCGCGGCAAACCCCCAGGCCGTCGTCGATCCCAAAGTCGGTTCGGCCGTAACGACGCCCGCCGAATCTCGATCGAGCGCCTCGACAAGCAGGCGGTAAGGCAAGGTCTCGACAGGCAGCCGGCCGAACTCTGCGATCCGCTCCCATTCGATCCCGCGACGTACAACGGCCAGCCAGGCTGCCGAAAGCTCTGATGCGATCTCGGGCAGCGCCTGCCGCAGATAGGCCGACCATGTTTCGGTCGCCAGCGCTGAATCCAAAAGCCGCAGGCACAATTGCACGTCGACCAGGGCCGCGCTTCCGCGAGTGAGCCACGGCAACTCGCTCCACGCTTGCCAAGTAGCCTGTGAAATTGCCTGCGGCGCTTTCGCCTGTGCCGTTTCCATTGCTGTACTCAAATTGATCCACCCCCGCTCAGAATAGCGCATCTACAGACTGGTTATGGCCGAGCAGCGGTATCAGCATGATATCACGCTACTGCCTGAATGACGACCCAGAGGTCGCGGGACGAGATTCTCACGTCCACAGTTTGACACGTTCGCGAAGCACCGCCGGCAACCGGCTCTCCACCGCCGCCTGGACCTGTTTGTCGTGATAGCGCGTGCTGAAATGTGTGAGGATGATCAATTCATTCTTGAACCGATCAGCCCGTTCGATCAGATCGTCGAGATGCGTGTGGCCGAATTTGTGGATCTTCTCCTTTCGATGCTCGGGTCGAAAGAACGTCATCTCGGTGATGAGAATCTGTGCCTCATACACCGGTGGATAGTTGTCGAGACCGGCCGGGGCCGAATCTCCCACGTAGCAGACCAGAGGCACGCGAACCTCATGAGTCACTTCTTCGCCCGCGAGCCGGCGGTCGCGGATTTCGTCGCCCGTCAGGCCCTGCAGGTCAGAGCGCAGTTTCTTGCGGCGGTCCCAGACGACGAAGCCCACCGACGGAACGGTATGCCTGGTGGCGAACACGCTGACCACGTGTTCGCGCGAAAGCTGCACCTCATCTCCGTCTTGCACGCCGATCAGTTCGCACAGCATGCGGCCGCGGTCGAGTCTTTGCCAGGCGTGCAGCATGCGACGCACGTTGTCGACCGATTCGGCGGGAAGGTAGATCGAGGGAGGGTCCATCTTCATCATCCGCCGGCGCGCGACATACACCGGGATCGCCGCCAGATGGTCGAGGTGCGAATGCGTGACAAACCAGGTCTGAGTTCCCATGAAGGCCCAGGGGCTGCCCCCCAGGTCGAACCCCAGCTTGAGCTCCGGGATCCGCCAGTAACTCTGGACGGCGGCGCGAGAGTAACCTTCAATCGTCAGCCCTTTGTGCGTCAGCGTTCGCACGGGCAAGTTCTTGATCATGTTGCTGTTCTAACGGAAACGCGCTGTTCCGGCAAAGTGGCGCCTGTTTGGAAACTATTTTCGACCTCTTTTCCAAATGCGCGCGGGTTTCATCTAGGCAGTTGCAAACCGGTCTGGGAAAATAGTGCCATCACGCGACTGATTTCTCTCACCGCGGCCCCAACGTCGAGAGACGCCGGGCAGATTCATGACTTCTTCGACTGATTTCCCTTCGGAACTGGCGCGGCTGCGTGAGCTGCACGAGGCCGCCCAGTTGCGGTTTGAGATTCGCCAGTTGCGGGCCGCCGCCGGTCTGCCCCTCGTTGAAGAGTGGGGCGACGTCGTCGACCGCCGCGAGGCTTTCTTCGACGACGGGCTGAACGGGCCGATCTGGCTCGCGCCCGCCGCGACCCTCGACGATCGGCGCGACGGCCGGTTTCGCCCGGTCTACGAGACCGAGCACGACCTGGCCCGCATCCGCGGCGCGGCCCGGCAACTGGCGGCGAATTCGGCCGTGGCCGTCGGCGCCCTTGACGCTCTGGCGAATTACACGCTGGGCAGCGGCTTCACGTTCACGGCGCATAGCGACGTCGAAAACCCGAGGCTGGAAACGGCCGTGCAGCGGGTGATCGACGAATTCATCGACGAGCACGAATTCTGCGGGACCTTCGACCGCGAGCTGCACCGGCGATCGCGCGAAGACGGCGAAGCGTTTGTGCTGCTGTATCCGCTCGAAAACAACCGGGTTCGCGCCCGATTTCTGGAACCCGAACAGATCAGCGAACCGGCCGACCCCGCCGGCGTCGAACGCTGGCTTGGGGACGAAGCCGAAAATGTCGCAAGCTGGACCTTCGGTGTGCATGCGCCGGCCGGCGAACCTGATGCGATCGCAGGGTATCACGTGTTGTTCGATTCCTTCGGCCGCGATTGGGACTACATTCCCGCCGATCAGATCGAGCACGTGAAGCGCAACGTTCCCCGCAATGCGAAGCGGGGGGTCAGCGACTTCCATGCCATTCAGGGAGACCTCGAACGCGAGGCCAAACTCCGCCGCAACACGGCCGAAGGGGCCGCCTTGCAGGCGGCGGTGGCGTGGGTCATTCAGGCGCCCCTGGGCAGCACACAGGCGCAGATGCAGTCGGTGGGAGCGAATCCGTCGGCGGCATTTCTGCGCACGGCCGGCGCACACGGCTCGGCGACGCAATCGGCCCTCAAATATGGGCCGGGAACGATCCTCAAACCGTCGCCGGGGCTGGAATACAAGCCCGGCCCGATGGGCTCGGAACGCAACCCGAATTTCGTGCTGGTGGCCCAATACATACTGCGTTCGATCGGCGTCCGCTGGAACATGCCGGAATACCTGATCTCGGGCGACGCGGGCAACGCCAACTATGCCAGCACGCTGGTCGCTGAATCGCCGTTCGTCAAAGCCCGCGAAGCAGACCAGCAGTTTTATCGCCGGCATTTCCATTCGTTGATCTGGAAAGTTCTCAGGCTGGCGTGGCAGCAAGGACGTTTCGAACGCCACGGCATTTCGTGGCGCGAGCTGGAGGAGCAGATCGACGTGAAAGTCGACGTTCCCTCGGTCTCGACCCGCGACCCGCTGAAACTCGCCCAGACGCAGGAATCGCAGGTTCGCCTCGGAATTCTTTCGCGCCCGACCGCGGCCGCCCAGGCTGGATTGAACTACGACGTCGAACGCTCTCAAGGCGCCAACAGCGAACCCCCGCCGCAGGCCGAGGGCAGGCGTCGTGCGGTCGGCGCATCGCCTGACGGCGGCGACCTCGCCGGCGACTCATCGTGACGGCCGCAGATCATCGCACTGTCGGGCCTGTTTGAACCCTTTCGTCCCCACGTTTTCCAGGGCGACGGCCACGCCGCCGCACTTCTCGAAAGGCAGTCATGCGCACTGTTCCACTCTTTGAAATCGCCTACACCGAGGCCCCGCAGGTCGATCGCGAGGCGGGCGTCATTCGCGGCGTCAGAATCCTGGGCCGCGCGAGCCGCAACGGCCGCGAGTACAGCGATTCGGCTCTGGCTCAAGCCGCGCGGCTCTACGAGGGGCTGGGCGTCAACCTCAATCACCGTGGCCGCGAACAGCGGGCTGGCGAGCGCGCCGTCGAAGACGGGCTGGGCTGGTTGCAGGAAATCGAAGTTCGCGCCGACGGAGTTTATGGCGACCTGCACTACTTCCGGACGCACCCGCAGGCCGGGCTGCTGGTCGAAGCGGCCGAGCGCAACCCCAGACGTTTCGGGCTCTCACACCACGCCGAAGGGCGCGTCGAAAAGCGCGAAGGCAAATGGGTCGTCGAATCGATCGCGTCGGTCAAAAGCGTCGACGTCGTTCAGAACCCCGCCACCAACCGAGGCCTGTTCGAAGAGGCTGACGACTCTGCGAACCTGACGGCCCGCGACGTGCTCCGCACTGCGCCAGAGCTTCTGGCGGCCCTTGCCGAAGACGTCGTTCTCGCCCCGTCGGCCGAAGGCCGGATTTCTGCGCCTGACGACCCGGATGATCTGCTCGCGACGGCCGTCCGGTCGCTCGCTGTCAACCTGCTCGAGAACGAACAGCTCAGTTTGCTCGACCGCCTGCGTCACGCGCATCGCGTGCTGAACGCGCATCACGAGCTGGGCGCCGGCCGGCGCTCGGCGGTGCCCGAAGCTGGCGGCCTGTCGCAACCCCCAGACCCGGCCGAACCAGCAAACCCTATTGTCGCGCAGCTTCTCGAACGCCTTGAGCAGGTCGAGGCCGAGGGGCGCTGCCGGTTGCTGCTCGAAGCGGCCGACCGGGCCTGCACGGCCGAACGGCTCAGCGCCCTGGTGCCCTTGACCGACGACGACGAGCGCCGCCGTCTGATCGACGCCTGGCCCGAGCGGCAGGCAGCCGCGAGCCTCCGCCAGCGCCCCGCGGTGTCGCGCCCGCTGCACGAATCGCGCGACGAGCGGCTGCGATTCCCCGAGTCGAATCGAGCGTTCGTTGCGGCGATCCGCTGAACGCCCGCGACCCAAAGACACAATTCCAGAGTTTCCGACCACTTCACCTGCCCAGGAGCCCCCGATGAAAGTCCTTGACCTGCCTCAGGATGTACGCGAACGACGGATGCACGGATTTTTCGACGACTTCGACTGGTACCTCAGCCCGCACCGTTGGACGTCGCTGGCGGCCGACGCGGGCGCTTCTGTCGCCGCCGGCGCGAGCAGTCAGGGGGGTGCAGTCGTACTGACTACGGGGGCGACCGACAACAACGAAGCCGCCGTCGGCACGACCAACAGCCCCTTCAAGATGGCCGACGACAAGCCGCTGTTCTTCGAAGCCCGCCTGCAATACGCCGAGGCCAATACTGACGACGCCAACGTCTTCGCCGGCTTCGCCGACGGCCTGAACTCGGCCAACATGCTCGTCGACAACGGCGCCGGCCCCAAGACCAGCTTTTCAGGGGCCGGCATCTACAAAGTCGACGGCGAAACCGCCTGGCGCTGCATTTCGTCGAAAGGCGGCACCCAGACGATCACGCAAAGCACGAAGACGGCCGGAGGCTCTCTCGCGCAGGTGCTGCGGGTCGAGCTGCAACCCATCGACGGCGCGAGCGCCGAGGCGACGTTTTACGTCGATGACGAGCCGCTGCGCGACGCGGCGGGCAACGTGATCAAGCACACCATCGCCCTGGCCAGCGCCGCCGCCATGCAGGCCGGCGTCTACGCGAAAGCCGGCAGCGGCAACAGCGAAGTCGTCAACGTCGATTACGTCGCCGCCTACCAGTTGCGGTAAACGCTCGCGGCGTAAACGCCGCAGCGAAACCGCATACCCACCGACAACTGTCCTCTGACATCTGACCTCTGATTCCGGAGCCACCGCATGATCCGCGTTACGAAGCTGCGCCGGCTGTACGAAGCCGCCCTCCAAGATCGTTCCCCTGACAAGTTCTTCGACGAGTTCGAAGAGGCGCTGCGCACCCGCCAGATCGGCCTCGACGATTTTTCGATCCGTCAACTCTTCGAGCAGTTCATTCCCGACGGCCGTGAGTTGGTCGGTTCCTGGAGCCCGCGGCACGGCGACGGGGCCGGCGTTTCGCTGGTCGAAGAAGTCGGGGCCGTCAGTGCCGGCGCGTTCTCGCGCATCAGCGGCCAACTGGTCTATTCGGCCATTCTCGATTCGTTCGCGGGCGAACAGTTCGTCTTCTCGCCTCTCGTGCGAACGATTCCCACCCAATTCAGCGGTGAAAAGCTGGCCGGCATCTCGCGCATCGGCGACGAGGCCGAGGTGGTGGCCGAAGGCCGTCCGTACCCCCAGGCCGGCGTCAGCGAAGATTACATTGAGACGCCAGCCACCACCAAGCGGGGCCTGATCGTCGGGCTGACGCGCGAGGCCGTGTTCTTCGATCGCACCAACCTGGTCTCGCAGCGCTGCCGCGAGGTGGGCGAGTTCCTGGGGCTCAACAAGGAAAAGCGCGTCATCGACTGCGTGATCGACGAGAACACCACCGCGCACCGCTACAAATGGAAAGGAACGACCTACGCCACCTACCAGCCCACGACCCCCTGGGTCAACGTGACGGGCACCAACGCCCTGGTCGATTGGAGCGATATCGACGCGGCCGAACAGACCCTGGCACAGCTCGTCGATCCTTACACGGGCGAGCCGATCCTCGTGTCGCCCCGGCACCTGGTCGTGACCCGGCCGCTGTTGTACACCGCCCGCCGAGTCGTGAATGCGACCGAGATTCGCGTCAATACGCCGGGCTACGCCACCAGCGGCAACCCGACCGAGACGATCACCTCGAACCCCGTGCAGGGGTATCAGATCGTGTCGAGCGCTCTTCTGGCGGCGCGAATGGCGACCGACACCAACTGGTTCATTGGCGACCTGACGCGGGCCTTCGCCTACATGGAGAACTGGCCGCTGACGGTCGTGCAGGCCCCTTCCAATTCGGAAGTCGAATTCACGCACGACATCGTGATGCGCTGGAAAGCCAGCGAGCGCGGCGCGTGTGCCACGATCGAACCGCGGAACATGCACAAGTCGACGGCGTAACGCGAGAGGCCCGAGGATGGAAGATAGAGGATCGAAGACAGAAAAAAGCGTTTCGATCCTCGATCTTCTGTCCCTCTGTCCCTCTGCAACTCTGTGACGCACCAGCGGGCTGATCCCGGCGCACCGGGACTCGCCACGATTTTCTGTTCTCGCTCTTCGATCCTCGTTTCATGCCCAGCGACCTCGAAAACCTGCTGGCCCGCCGGTCGAACCTGCTGGCCGAGCTGGCCGCGCTCAATGCCGCGGCCAGCGGCGGCAAACCCACCTACAGCCTCGACGGCCAGCAGGTCGACCACACCCACTATCGGCTCTCGCTGTATTCCGAGTTGGAGTCGATCAATCGGCAGATCGGGGCGCTCACCGGGCCATTTGAGGCGCGCGATCGGGCGGTCACCTGAAGTGAAAATCGACGATCGAAGATAGAGGATCGCAATAACCGTTCGACTGTTAGATCGTTCGATCGTCGATCTTCTACCTTCGATCTACGCCGCTCCGACCTTTCGACTCTTCGACTATTTGACTTTGTGACTCTGCTCCCTCCCCCATGACACCATACGACGTCGCCGCCGACTGCGTCAGCCTCGACGGCAGCGAAACCATCACGCTCACTCTCCGCCGACCGGAAGGCGTCAGCGTCGTGACGGTGGCAGGCGCGCTCAAGCGGTCGCTCGCGCGGCGTGAAGAATCTCACGCTGGCATCGCCCTCGTCGGCGACGAGATCGTCTGGCATGTTCCGCACTCGGCCCTGCCGGCCGGTGAGCAGATCCAGCCGGGCGATACAGTCACTGCGGGCAACGACGTCTGGACGATCGTCGCCGCGCAGCACGCGACCTTCGGAACGCGCTGGAGATGCGCCTGCCGCCGCCAGCCCGATGCCGCATGACGGTGTGCGACTTTTCGACTCTACGACCTTTCGATCCTTTACGTTGGCGACGTTTGGACCAACCAGGGGGCTGACGCCCCCCGCTTGCCTGACTCTTCGACGTTCGACCCTTTGACCTTTCGACTTTCTGACCCGTGTCTCCGTGACCCCCTTGCTGTTCGAGATCCTCGACGCCATTCGGGCCGACGTTCAGGCCCTAGACCTGCCGGGCCTGTCGGCCGCCAACGTGGTCGTGCAGAAAGTCGCCGGTGACCGCGCCGCCGATCTGCCCGCGGCAAAGCATCCCTGCATTCTCATTGCGCCCTCGGGGGCCGAGTCGCTCGACGCGGCGGCCGGCACCAACCTGCGCGACGATGTGGTGTACCCCGTGCGCGTGACAATCGTGGCGCCCGACTCGCGCAATCAGGAGGAACGCCTCCAACAATACCTCGGCTGGCGCGAAACGATCCGCCGGTCGTTCCACAACCAGCGGCTTACCGCGTCGCTCTGCTTCACGGTGCGCGTGCAGCCGCTCGAGATCGTCGACCGGTCAGCCTGGTCCGACAAAAGTCTGTTTGTGAGTTCCCTGGTTCTGCACTGCTATGCGCGCGAGCCTCGCGGCTGACGCGCCACGTAGCCCGGGTCCTTCAATCCGGGCGCGCCACCGATTCGACAACACCCAGTGCCCGGGAAAAACCCCCGTGCTCACGGAGCCCAACCCATGCCTGACGCCTCGATGGGCCATCAGTCGCGATTGTCGCTGGCCGCCGCCGGCACCGCCGTCGGTTCCTTCACCGAAGCGTATGAATTCGTCGCCGAAAGTCTGCAGAAGCGCGGGGCGATTCTCGACACCGCCGGCCTGCGGGGCACGCGCTCACACGCGGCCGAGCGAACGCGCGAAGGAACATATTCCGTCGGCGGTTCGCTGCGGTTTCATGCCACCCCGGCGATGCTCGACCTGCTGCTTCCGAGAATTCTCGGGGCCGCCGAGGCGAGCGACCTGTTCGCCCTGGCCGAAACGCTCCCCGAGTTCGACGTGCTGCTCGATCGCGCCGCCAGGCGCTTCGTCTACGGAGGCTGCAAGGTACAGCGGGCTATCTTTCGCGGGCGGGCCGGCGGATTGCTCGAACTGCAGCTCGATCTGCTGGGAAAAACCGAAACGGCCACGAACACCGCCTTTCCCGCGATCGCCCCTCCAACCGACCCGCCGTACGTCTTTCAGGATGGCGCCCTGACTCTGCTCAGCACGTCGCGCAAAATGCTCGACTTCACGCTGACCGTCGACAACGGTCTCGCGGCGCGCTTCACCAACAGCATCTCGGCCACCGACGTGTCTCCCAACGACCGCGTCGTGACGTTTGAATGCAAAACGCCATTGACCAGTGACGAGATCGATCTGTACGGGCAGAGTGCCTCTGGCGCCGCGGCCACGCTCGCCTTCGTCAACGGCGGCTACGCGACCACCTTCAGCCTCGCCAGACTCCAAACCCCTGATCTGTCGCCCGTCGTCGGAGGCCGGGGCGAAATCGTGCTGCAATTGCGCGGCATCGCCCGCAAGAGCGGCAGCACGCCCGAATTGAGCATCACGCACGACAGCATCGCCTGAAACGTAGATCGAAGATAGAGGATAGAGGATCGTAATAGCCGTTCGATTGTGCGATCGTCGAACTTCTATCTTCGATTCCCATCCCCCCTTACCAAGGGGGGGCTTGGGGGGGTGAATTTTCGACTCTGCGACCTTTTGACTCTTCGACCCTTTGACTTCTTGCCATGACCGCCACACGTCACGCGTACATCCCCGACGGTTACACCCGCGCGGCGAAAGTCGCCGGCTGCGAGTTCCATCCACCGCTCGTCTTCGAGTTTCGCCCGATGCTGTCGGTCGATCGGGCGACGTTCCGGCACCGCGTCGCGCGCCTCGCGCCCGAGGGGCTGGCTGGAGTTATCGCGGCTGAGCACATCGCGGCCGGCGAGCTCGCCGCGCGGCTGACTGCCTGGACGCTCACCGATCACGAAGGGGCGCTCGTGCCCATTTCGCGCGAGCACGTGCTGCGCGTCGAACTGCATCTGCTGGCCAAGGTCGCCGAGATCGTATTGGGGCTGGCTCCCGGCGCCGACGAACGCGAGGCAGCCGACGAAAAAAACTGATCCGCGGGGTGCGGCTGCTGCTGGCCGCCCCCCGCCTCGCGCATCGTGACTGCGACGATTGTCAGAAACACGTCTACGACGAACAAACGGGCCACCGCGCCCTGCACGCCGGGCTGCCCGTCGTGCGGCCGCCCGGAACGCACCCACCCTGCCGGCTGCCACACGTCGGCTGCCTGAAAGGAACGCCCGAAAATGCCCACGTGCTGTCCGAAGCCAATCGTCGCGCATTCAGGCACTACCTGGGGTGTGCCGCGACCGCGACGTTCCCTGACGACCCGATCGTGCGCCGTCACGCGGCGCTCTTACGGGCGATCGAAGCAATGACTCTGTAGCTCTGCGACCTTTCGACTCCCCTGTACTCCCACCCTTGCCAAGGGGGGGCTTGGGGGGGGGGTGACATGAAACGAAGATCGACGATCGAAGATAGAGGATCGTAACAACCGTTCGACTGTTCGATCGTCGATTTTCTATCTTCGATCTACGACCCTTCGACCCTGTGACCTTGTGACTTTGTGCCCCCTGTGACTCCCCTTCGAGAACTCTTGGCGCGTCTGGCCGCCGAATTGCCTGCGGCCGACGGCACGCCCGATCCGCTGCTGGATGGCTCGCTCGCGCCGCTCGCACGGCGCACGTCGCCACAACAGGCGCGCCACGGCAGCTCGTCGCTGCCAACCGGCGCCCAGGGCGGCAGTCCCCCTGTCGAGCGGGATTTCCAGGCGCTGCAACCCGTCGTTCAACAGCTTGCGACTGGTCAGGAAAACCCTGTCGAAGACCCGGCCACAGCGGGCGAACGGCCGACGCCGGCCAGCGACGGCCCGGACGCCGTTCCGTTCGATGCGCTGCGCCTCGCGCTCGAAAGCCGCGTCGACCAGCTCGAGCGCGACTGGACGCAGGCCCTCGAGCAGTTGGCCGAGCTGTTCCGCCGGGGCTTCGCGACCAAAGCCGAGCAGGTTGCCCTGGCCGACCGCCTGCGCGACCTCGAAAACGCCCACGTCTTGCGCGGCAGACTGTGAACCCCTGCGACTCTTTGACCCTGCGACTCTTCAACTCTTTAACACGGCGACTCTGCGCGTTCCCGACGTTCGGACTTACCAGGGGGCTGACGCCCCCCGCTCGCCTCACTTTCGACTTTTCGACCCTTCGACCCTTTCGACTCTGTGACCTTGTGACTTTGTGACATGTTTTTCCGTTACGGTTCCTACACGCACGATCAGAACGAGTGCGCAATCGCGATCGGCAAGCGGGCGATCTTCTCGCCGCGCGGCATTCGTCAGGCCCTGCGCGAAACCTGGCACGTGACGGGAATCAAGCACGCGGCGTCGCAGGCCGAACTGACCGCGGCACTGGCGGCGATGCGCGCGGCGTACAGCGTCAACGGGCTCGACGCCGGCCTGTACCTCGACGACGGCGCGACCCTCACCGACCACGCGCTCTTCTCCAGTGCGACGCTCGGGGGGGTGCGCGTCGTGGCCCTCGATTTCCCCGAAGGGGCCGGCGCCGAATACAGCACGTTTCGCACCTACCGCCTGACGCTCGAAGCCGACTTTCCCGATACGGCCGTCAACCTGCTCGAATACGACGAGTCGCTCTCGTTCGAGGGGACCGGCGGCCCCCGCCGCGTGTTCCTCGACGTGCTCGAAGGGTTGCCCCAGGAACAGATCGGAACGCAGCGCACGACGTATCGTGCCGTGCAAGAGGGGCGCGCGGTGGGCTACGCCGCGTATCCCACGCCGCCGCCCCCCGTCTGGCCTGGCGCCGAGCTGTTCGACCGCCGCCGCATCGTGCTGCGCGTCCCCGAGCGGCGCGGGAACCAGTTCGCGCGGTTCACCGTGGAATGGCACTACGCGTTCGAATCGATCGTTCCGCTCACCGGCACGCCGCACATTTTTTGACGAACTGAAAACGCGTAGACGTTTGCACCAACCGGGGGGCTCTCGCCCCCCGCTCGCCTCTGAGCATTCTGGTCCCGTTTCCCCAGTCCCTGGTCCCTCTCTCATGGCCACTCGACGCTGGCGCGGTGACGCGCCGAAAATCGCCCAGGTCAACACCCTCACCGTCGCCGGAACGGCCGCCAACGGCCAGATCTATTCCGTCACCATCAACGGCAAAGCGGTCAGCTACACGGCCAACGGCTCCGACACCAACAACAGCATCGCCGCGGCGCTCAAAGCCAGCCTCGCGGCCAGCACGATCCCCGAGTTCGCCGAGATCACCTGGACCGTGGCGACCAACGTCGTCACGGCGACCGCACGAACGACCGGCAAGCCGTTCACAAACACCAGCGCCGCGACCGGCACCGGCACGCTGACGACCAGCGTCGCCACGGCCAACAGCGGGCCCAACGTCGTCAGCCTCGCCGCCAACTGGGAAGGGGCCGCCGTTCCCGCCGACGGCGACGACGTTGTCTTCGATTCGGGGGCGAGCGACGTGCTCTATGATCTCGACCAGAACGCCGTCACCCCGGCGTCGATTCTGGTCGACACGGGCTTCCGCGGAAAGATCGGCCTTCCCGAGCTCAACGCCGACGATGCCGTCAACACCTATGCCGAATACCGCGAGAAGTATCTGCGGTACGGCAACAGCGGCGATGCGCAGACGGTCACCTTGACGGTCAAAGGGGGGGCCGGGCGGATCAAGCTCAACACGGGAACCGCGCAGGCCGCGTGGAACATCAGCGATAGCGCCCCTGCGCTCGAAGATGGCGTACCGGCCGTGCTGCTCAAAGGGACGCACTCGGCCAATGCGCTGAACGTCTCCAAAGGAGACGTCGGGGTCGCACTGTTCGCGGGCGAAACCGCGACGCTCGCGGTCGTCAACGTGGGCTATCGCACGAACCGGGCCGGCGATGCGCGCGCGAGGCTCGGGGCCGGCGTCAGCCTGGCCAATGCCGCGATCGTTCAGACCGGGGGATCGCTCGAACTCAATTCGTCAACCTCAGGCAGCGCCACGCTCACCCAATACGACGGCACCCTGTCGCTCAACGGCGGGTCGCACACGGGGCTCGCCGTGCGGGGGGGCGATTGCATTTACAACACCAGCGGCACGCTGGGGGGCGCGACGGTCGTGTCAGGAGATGGCCATCTCGATTTCTCGCAGGACCTGCGGGCCAAGACGGTCACAAACCCCATCGACCTGTTCGGGCCCGCCGCCCGCTTGAGCGACCCGCACAAGGTCGTCTCGGGGCTGATCGTCGACCTCGACGAAACCGCGCTCAGCGACAACCTGAACCTGGGCCCGCACATCCGACTCACCCGCGGCGCTCCGGCTTAAGAAGGGTCGAAGAGTCGCAGGGGTCAAAGAGTCACAGAGTCATGGCAAATTTCCCCCCCTTAACAAGGGGGGGCTCGGGGGGGTCGTCTCTTCCCTTGCGATCTCCGCCCGCGCACCACAGTCGGACCAAATTCGTCGATCCGCAATCGAACCTCTTTGGCGAGATACTCGATGACACCTTCCAGGTTCTCATACACCTCGGTGTTGATAATTCGAAGTATCCGGATTCCAAACCCCGCGATCGTCATGTCGCGCTTCGCGTCACGCACCTTTGCACCCGGAAAATAGTGGCTGTCGCCATCCAGCTCGACTCCCAGCTTCAACTCCGGCGAATAGAAATCGAGAACAAAAGGCCCAATTCCAAATTGTCTTCGAAACTTGCAGCCGAGCAATTGCCGCGCTTTCAGCTTCGACCACAGAATCACCTCGGCCGGAGGCATGTTCGACCGAAGTTTCTTGCGGACACCTTCCTGCTCAGAGCGGTTGAATGAAAGCGTCATGGTTTCACCAGCATCCCCCCCTTAGCAAGCATTGGTATCTACAGTTTTATGCCGTGTCGCGGTAGGGGATGCTGGCGGCAAGCCGTTTCAGGTCATCAATGTCGTAATGTTCGAGCAGCGCCAGCATCGACAGCAGCGCCCACAAGCCAGCGAGC
>JBQTIL010000119.1:0-3851 GCA_052388175.1 Planctomycetaceae bacterium
TGAGCGCCTGCAACCCCGAGGCGCAATTGCGATTGATCGTGACGCCGCCGGTTTCAATGGGCAATTCGGCCATCAGGGCCGCGATGCGGGCCACATCCATCCCCTGCTCTCCCTGCTGCATGACGCAGCCCCACCGCACGTCTTCGACCAGTCGCGGGTCGATCCGGGTGCGGGCCATCAGCGCCCGCAGGCAATGGGCCGACAGGTCGTCGGCCCGCACGTCGCGGTAGTAGCCCGATTCGGCCGACGCCTTACCGATCGGCGTACGGACGGCGTCGATAATTACTGCTTGGCGCATGACCAGAAATCTCCCGATAGAGTTACAACCATCTAGTCAATTCGCAATTGGACCCCAAATGTCACCAGAACGCGTCGCGTGCAACCAACCGTTTTTCCGTTTGGTCTGTGTATTCCGTGGTTGATTTCTTCCTTAAGGCGACGGAGCATTACCACAGAACACACCGAACACACGGAACAGAGAAGCGGGCGATGGACTTGATTCACAAAGACGAAACCTATGCGATTCTGGGCGCTTGTTTCGAGGTGTATCGCGAAATGGGCTGCGGCTTCGCGGAACCAGTTTATCAGGAGTGCCTCGAACTCGAATTCGCACTTCAGGCCGTCCCGTTCCGGGCAAACGTGGAGTTAAGACTTTCTTACAAGAACCGGATTCTTCAACGAGCCTATGTACCTGATTTTATCTGCTTCGAACTTGTGGTCGTCGAAATAAAGGCCGTTTCAGCACTGATCAATGAGCATCACGCTCAACTTCACAACTATCTGAAAGCTACCGGACTCAGAGTCGGTTTGCTGGTCAACTTCGGCCATCACCCGAAAGTCGAATTTGAACGGATCGTGCGGTAACGTCCTGCTCTATTTCCGTGTGTTCTGCATATTCCGTGGTTCTTACCTGCCGTCGACAGCGCCTCGGAAAATGAGTCACCTGGCCGCGCCCGGCCGCGGGTAGAACCTGTCGCCGCGGCGGGCCATCGCGACGAACTCGTCGGTCGGCTGGAAGCGTTTCCCCAGGCCGGCGTACTTCGCCGAGCGATCGACGATGTTCTGAGCGCCCACAGTATCGCTCCAGCGCAAGAGGCCCCCGCGGAACGTCGGGAATCCGATCCCCAGGATCAGTCCCATATCGACGTGCATCGGTTCCTGCACGATTTTTTCTTCGAGCAGTCGAACCGCTTCGTGGAGCATCGACAGCAGCAATCGGTCTTCGATCTCTTCATCAGACACGGCCCGGCTGGCAATGCGGTTGCGTTCGAGAAAGGGCGCAAACGCGGGGTCGTCGGCCGGCTTGCCTTTCTTGCCGACGAACTGGCGAAAGCCAGCGCCCGACTTGCGCCCCAGCCGCCCGGCGTCGACCAGTTCTTTGAGCAATGGCACTTCAACCGCCCGGTCACGATACGCCTCGGCCAGGACCTTGCCCGCGTAGTACCCCGTATCAAGCCCCACCAGGTCGTAGAGTGCGATCGGCCCCATCGGCAGGCCGAACCGCGTCGCGACGCGGTCGATCTGATCCATGCCGGCCCCTTCGAGCAAAAGCAACAGCGACTCGCTCATATAAGGCAGCAAAATGCGATTGACGAGGAACCCGGGGCAATCGCCGCACACGATAGGCGTTTTGCGCAATTTGCGGGCCAGCTCGACGATCGTCACGACCGTTTCGTCTGACGTCTGTTTGCCACGGATGACTTCGACAAGCTGCATCCGGTCGACCGGAAAGAAAAAGTGCATGCCGATAAACCGTTCGGGATGCGGCGCCGCCTGGGCCATACGGCTGATCGAGATGGTCGACGTGTTGCTGCACAGAATCGCGTCGTCGCGCAGCACGGGCGCGAGCCGGCGATAGCTTTCGGTCTTGAGCGACTCATTCTCGGTAATCGCCTCCACGACCACGTCGCAATCGGCGAAGCGGTCGATCGCGGTAGAGGTGGCCAGGTTGCTGAGAAGCTGCACGAGGTCAGCGGGCGTCGCGCGGCCGATTTCGATGCGCCCTTCGACGACCTTGCGCGCGCGGGCCAGCCCGTCGGCCAGCCGCTCGTCGCTGACATCGACCATCACGGCGGGAACCCCACTGCGGGCATGGGCCGTGGCGATGCCCGCCCCCATCAACCCCGAGCCCAAGACGCCCACGCGCTTTACGGCGCGAGGCTGCACGTTCTTGTCGGCCACGCCGCGGTCTCGCCCCAGGGCCGTTCCCATGAAGAAGACTCCGATCATATTGGCCGACATTTCGCTGCCGATCACTTCGCCGGCCAGTTCCCGCTCGATCGCCAACCCTTCCGCGAGAGTGAGGTTGACGCCGCGCTCGATCGCCTTGAGGGCGGTGACGGCCGCCGAGGGCTGCCCCTTCGTCTTCGCCTTGAGTTGCCCCCACGCGCACCCGAACGCGAACTTCGCCTGGTCTTCGCTCAACCCCAGAGGTTGGCGGCGGCGCTTGCGGCTCACCTGCCATTCGCCCGAAGTGCGCAACCAGGCGAGCAGGCGCAGCCCCTCTTCGACCAGCTTCTCGGCAGGCACCGCGTCGAAGACCAGCCCCAGTGCGGCGGCCTGCCGCGGCGCGACAGGATCTCCCGAGCAGATCATTTCGATGGCGTGATGCAGGCCGATCAGGCGCGGCATGCGCTGCGTGCCCCCCCACGCAGGAATCACCCCAATCGTCACTTCCGGCAGCCCGATGCGGGTCTTGGCGTTGTCGGCGGCGAGCCGTTCGTCGAGCGCGAGCGCCAGTTCGGTGCCTCCGCCCATTGAGGGGCCGTCGATCAACCCCACCGTGGGAAACGGCAGATCGCTGATGCGGTCGAACAACTGATGCCCTTCGGCCAGCATCGTGCGGACCTGTTCGGGGGGGAGGTAGGGCAAGGCGCCCAGTTCATTCAGGTCAGCCCCGGCGATGAACTGCCCCGGCTTGCCACTCTGAAACAACAACCCCTGCAGATCGCGACGTTTTTCCAGGCGCCCCACGAGGTCGGCCAGTTCGGCCATCACTGCCCGTGAAAACGTGTTGACCTTCTTGTCGGGCGTGTCGAACGTCAACACCGCTATCGGGCCGGGCAGCTCTTCCAGCCGAAACACCTGAGGCATCCCTGGGTTCCTTCGCGAGCGCGTGGTGAACTCGAGGCCGGCCGTCGCGCGCGGTCAAGATGCGTACGGCATGAGAATTTCCGGCGCATCGACCCCGGCGATCGACTTGAAGCCGCCGCCGGCAATCGTCTCGCCGAGCTTCGTGACCGTGCGGAAGTAGGCGTTGGTCGGGCGGCCGCCGATGACGGTGCGCAACAGGTCCTGACAGAGCACGTCGGCCGCCGTGCGCACGACCTCGTCGTTCTGTTTCGCGGCGTACAGGCTGGTCGAAAGCATGACGACCAGATACTGAATCCGCTGTGACAGATCGGCCATCGCGCATTGCCGGTCGGAAAGCTTCAACTGATGCTGCGTCATCAGTGAGTCGATCCACAGGCGGCTGTGTTGCAGCCCCCGGGCGGCGTTCTCGGCGTGGCGCCTGAGGTTTTTGGGCATCGCCGGCAGCTTCACGCGCCTTCCGAACCCCACCTGTTCGCGCAACCGCCATTTGGCGTAGGGCACCAGCACGTCACGCAGCTTCCAGCCGTGTAAGGGGTTCAACGGATTCAGTTGCTTGAGGTCATTGGCCTTGAGCGCCTTGCCGATGGGCTCGAAGAACTGCTTGCCGTGCTCTTTGACGAGCGACTTGAGAAACGCCATCCCCAGCATCTCGCCTTCCCCTTCGTAGATGCAGGGGGCCAGGAACTCGTGCACTTCATCGCCGAAGATATGACCGTGCAGAAACGCGCGGCCGCCGTGCGTCTTCATCATGAGCTCGA
>JBQTIL010000120.1:0-6726 GCA_052388175.1 Planctomycetaceae bacterium
GATCGACCGTTTTTCGCAAAATGACGCCTTCGCGACGTTCCATGATGTAGAAGGGCGCGCCCAGCACGTTCTCGTCGTCGCAGTAGACGTAAGGCCTGGGCGCCTGCGGGTAGACCGCACAGAGCCGAGAGAGCACGCGGTACTCACGTCCCATGTCATGGGCCGTCTTCACCTGATTGCCGAACGGTGGACGCCGCAACACGATTTCCGTGGCACCCGTCCGCAGCAGGTAGGTCAGGTTGGAATGGCCGTGCGGGAACTGCTCAACGATCAGCGAACCAGCCAGCTCGATACCTGATCGGCGCAGGAACTCTTCGAGCGGGCCGATGGGTAGTTCCTCCCCAGTACGAGGAGGGACAGTGCGGTCATGCGGCATGTTCGTTTGGTCCTGCACTGGGGCCTCCACACTCCTTATTCAGTCGAGACATGGCCGTGTCGCCAGTTACAGCGGCAGCATGCATCGGCTGGCGGCGCAGGTCTTATGGTGAGAGCCGGGGAATGGGTCAAAACCAATTCGCAACGTCAGGCGCAAGCCATCGAAGTCGATGTGTGACGTTTTTCAAACTGCACCTCAAACCAGGCCCGTGAAATGATAAACGAGAATAACTACGCCCACGGCCGCGCTCTTGATGAGCGTCAGCGCGAAAATATCGGGATAGGACTGCCGGTGCGTCAGGCCCGTAACCGCCAGCAAGGTGATCACAGCGCCGTTGTGGGGCAGCGTGTCCATGCCTCCACTTGCCATCGATGCAACGCGATGCAGCACCTCGGGAGGTAAACCGGCCGTCGTCGCCACCTGCAGGAAGCGTTGACCCATCGCGCCCAATGCGATGCTGAGGCCTCCTGACGCCGATCCAGTGACGCCGGCCAGGGCTGTTATCGTTACAGCCTCGTTGACAAGGGGGTTGGGAATTGATTCAAGAGCCGATTGAATGACACGGAAGCCCGGAAGCAACGCGATCACCGCGCCGAAGCCATACTCTGAAGCCGTATTCAATGAAGCCAAAAGAGCACCCGCGGTTGCGGCCTTGCTCTGTTCGTTGAAGGCGCGAACAATGCGGCGAAAGGACAGCGCGAACAAAAGACCAATTCCGGTCAGCAGCGCTCCTTCCACCGCCCAGATCGCGGTGACGCTCTTCACGTCTGTCGTTATCGCGGCTGACCCGGGAGAGATTTGCGTTACCAGTTGTGATGGAAACCAAACTGGGATCGCCCAGGTCAAGGCGAGATTTGCCAGGCCAACTACAAGCAACGGCAAGAAAGCAATTACAGGGCTCACGTCGACGTCCCGAACGGGCGCCGGCTCGTTGATGTGCCCCTCGCCGTATCCCTCGCCTTTCCGTCCCGCGCGAACCCGGGCTGCTTCGAGATAAAACAGACCAGCGCTAAGAATGAAGACCGCCCCGACAACGCCGAGAACCGGCGCCGCCCATGTCGTTGTTCCAAAGAACGTCGTCGGAATGATGTTCTGGATTTGTGGCGTGCCGGGTAAGGCGTCCATCGTGAAAGTGAAGGCGCCGAGCGCGATCGTGGCTGGGATCAACCGCTTGGGAATATCGGCCTGTCTGAACATTTCCGCCGCAAAAGGGTAGGCGGCGAAGGCAACGACGAACACGGATACGCCGCCATATGTCAACAGCGCACAAACGAGCACAATTGCTGCAATCGCCCGGGTGGGCCCGACAATTCGCCTGACTGCTGACACCAGTGTCGCAGCGTACCCTGACACTTCGATGAACTTCCCGAATAGGGCGCCGAGAAGAAATACCGGAAAGTACGACTTGAGAAAAGACGCCATCCTTTCCATGAAGAGGCCTGAAAAGATTGCCGGCACCGCGCCGGGATCCGTGAGCAGCACGGCGAGCATGGCAGCCAGTGGCGCAAATAGGATGACGCTTCCGCCTCGGTATGCGGCCACGATGAGCAAACCGAGCGCAGCGAGCGCGATCACTACACTGATCATTGTTTGACCCTGGAACTTCGCAGCCTGAATCCAGGCCTCCCCCGCATCGCGCATGTTCTGCGGCCTCGATGAGAACGCGCCGGAAGATCGCGTATCGGGGTGGATTTATTCACGTCGCTGCTGGCCAGTATTTTGCACGTAGCTCTCGCTTCAGAAGCTTTCCGTTCGCATTGCGTGGCAGTTGGTCGCGAAACTCAATCGCGGCCAAACGCTGCTGCTTTCCCAGGCGCGCGTTCGCCCATTCGCGAAGTTCGTCATGGGCCACGGCGCCTGCGCCCCGCAAAACAACCAAACCCAGCGGCGTTTCTCCCCAACGCTCGCACGGTACGCCGACCACGGCACAGTCGGCCACGGCAGGGTGCGAACGCAGTACGGCTTCCAGATCGGCAGGATACACGTTTTGACCGCCGGAAATGATCATGTCCTTCTTGCGGTCGGTGATATATAGATAACCTGCCTCATCAATCTTGCCGATATCGCCCGAACGGAGCCACCGGCGACCTGCCTCATCGGTCCAGAAGGCCTCGTCGGTCGCCTTGGGGTTTTGCCAATAGCCTGCCATAGCGAAACGGCTGAGTGCGACCACCTCGCCGGCTTCTCCCCGGCGCAGCGGACGATCGTCAGTGCCTAGAATCGCCAGGTCCTCGCCCGGCAGCGGCTTACCCACGGATGCCATTCGACCGGCGGCCTCTTCCGGCGCGAGCGTGGTGATAATTCCTTCCGTTGACCCGTACAATTCGATGATCCTCTCAGGAAGGACCTCGAACAGTCGCGCCTTGATCCAGGCTGGCAATGGCGCGCCGCAACACATCATCATCTGCACCGATGAAAGATCCGCGTCGCCAAAGCCGGGGTGTTCCAGCATTCGTTGATACTGCACCGGCACCATACCCATGTGCGAGATGCGCTCGCTTCCGATCAGGCGCAAACTTTCACCCGCATCGAACCTGGGCTGGATCACGATCGTACCGCCCAATAGCAGGGTCGGCAGCATTCCGAGCCAGGTGATGTTTGAGAATAGCCCCGTGGAAAGAAGCGTCCGCGCGCCCGAGTGATAGCGCAGGGCGTGAGCGAGATCGCTTGCCCAATCCATGCGTGCCTGGTGGGTATGCGCGATTCCCTTCGGGTGCCCGGTCGTTCCGGAAGAATAGATCACGTTGCACACCTTCTCGGGCTGCAGGCGGAAGGCCGGCGACGCGTCTGACTGACGCTGACGCCACGACGTGTAATCGGTCCAGCCTGCAGGAACCGCATCTGCACCGGCAATGACCCGCAGCGTGACCGAGCCGAGTTTCTCTTCCGAGAGCCGCGCACGGTGCGGCGCCGAGACAAAGACCGCACGCACGCCCGCGTCCGCCAGCATGGCGTGCAGCGAGTCATCTGCGACCGACGTGTTGAGAGGCGCTAGAATCGCGCCGGCGCGCATGGCCCCGTACAGCACCTCGACCGTAGCGGCCTCATTATCCATGATCACGCCCACCCGCTCGCCAGCCCCGCACCCGGCCGCGAGCAGACCGTTCGCCACCTGATCGACGCGCGCGGCCAACTCGCTCCAGTCGAGGGTCTCAGAACGCGTGATGACGGCCGGATGGCCCGCACGCCAACACCCGTTCAGTTTCAGAGCATCGGGCAATAGCAGGGTTGACATTTCAGTGACTCACCAGAGTTAATGATGCAGGTGCCACCTTTCGACCCGAACATCGGCACCGAATACAGAACTACGTGACGAGGGCATTCGTCCGGATTCAGGATCGCTTCGAGTCAGTCGGACACGTCCTTGTCGAAAGAAGCTCGGGCGTTGACTTGCAGAGATTCTCAGGCGATGTACGCGTTCTGTCCGCGTCAGTCATTTAGGAGCGTTCTCAGGCCCCGCTCCAATCAGCTTTCGCTGACCGAGCCAGTCGCCGAACCGCTCGATCCAGCCATCGACGGGCAGGTTCTTTTTCGTCATGCCGAAACCGTGGCCTCCCTTCTCGTAGAGATGCAGTTCGGCCGGGCGGCCGGCGTCTTTCCACGCTGAATAAAGCCGGACACTGCTGGCCTCGCCAATCTGGTCATCAGACGCACAGAGGATGAATAAGGGCGGCGCCTCGGCGGGGACCTTGATTTCACCGCAAACCGGGCCATAAATCGGCGCGGCGAAATCAGGGCGACTTTGCGCGTCATCGCTTGCCACGGTGCCGTTCGTGACAATCGCACCGGCAGAAAAGCCCATGATGCCGATACGATCGGGTTTGATTCCCCACTCCTTGGCGCGCTGACGCAGCAATTTGATTGCCTGCCGCCCGTCGGCAATGCCCGGCGCCCCGGAAATCTGCATATCCTTTGCGAATGTTTTCGCGGCGTCGGTCGACATGTCCCGATCCTTAAATTGGAAGACCATTGAGAGAAAGCTCGACATCTCCTTGCGGTATTCGTCTTCTGACGCAGCCGTTTCCTTGAGACGGTACTTGAGGACGAAGGCTGCGACCCCGCGCTGCTGGAGCCATTCAGCGACCTTCGTTCCCTCGCTCTGCCACGACAGGAAACGGAAGCCGCCGCCGGGACAAACAATGACGGCTGTTCCCGTCGCCTTCGCTGAATCTGGCAGGAAGGCGGTCAATGTGGGCGTCGTCACGTTTCGAATCAGGTTTTTCCCGTCGACGCCGCGAACTTCAACTTCCTGTTGGCGCCAATTTTCAGAGCCAGGCGCAACTCCCGGCCAGATTGGAATCACTGTTCCAGAGCGCACCTCCTCAGCATGAGTCAGGCCGCTGGGAATGAAAAGCGCTCCTGCTACGAACATCAATGGCGCAAATCGCTGCATGAAATCTCCAGAGAAAATGGTGAATTCGGCGGAAGGTTATGGCGCCTCGGCCAACCCCAGGGCCCAGCGAATGCCGCCCAAAAGATGCCGCTGATAGGCCTCGGCCACCTCGGGCGGGTTCTCGCGATTTCCGAACTCGTCCTTCCAGGTCGGCGACCAGATGTCCTCCCGGTGGCCGAGTGAAGTATAAAAGACCCGCCCTTTGCCGTACGCCTTGACCCACGAGACCGGAAAGTGGCCGGGCTGCTCGGTGTTGGGGTGCTCGTCGATCACCAGCACGTCGTGGACCTTCGAGCGATCGTAATTCTTGAACAAATAGACTTCTTCAAACAGATTGACAGAAGGGCCCAGCCCGACCGTTGCCGGGTGGGCGCGATCGGCATTGAGAATGTTTACTTCCACCTGCGCGCCGTGGCCGGAGAATTCGCCCCCCAGCATCTCGGCGTAGCGCGGGTCTCTGTGAAGCGTGTCTGCCGCTGCGTGCATCCCGATCACGGCGCGGCCCCCTGCAACCCAATTGTAAAACGCCTCCGGTTCGGGAAACGGCAATTCGCCGGTGGTATTCAAAAATATCACGCCATCGTACTGTTTGAGCGATTCAGGGCTCATTGTCTCCGCCAGCACTTCACGAACCGCCGCGTCAGCCTTGGCGTTGCGCTCGAACCCACCGGCGGGAAGCGGTGGGAGCGCGGCATTGAGCCCGTCGCGAACTTCGGTCTCGGTGAGGCCCCTATCACCGGAACTCCATGCGACAGCCCACCCTTCGAAAGCGCGCTTCATCTCATCCCGGGTGATCGAGCCGTTCTTGTCGGAGTCGAGGGTGGTGAAAAGCCCTGGGCCCACGAACGCACCGAGACGCAGCGGCGGCGCACTTCGCCGCTTCTTGGGCGTCGAGGCGGCGGGATCCGTACGGCGGGCGCCTCCCAGGGGAGGCAAGAGATCCCCAAGCCGAACGGCGAAGTCATCCGATCCGATCTTGCCGGACTTTTCCGGGTCGAGCCTGTCAAACCAGGCATCCGCCAACGCGGCCAGTTCCGCCTTTGTGACCCGCTGATCACCGTTGGAGTCGCCCTGGGCCAGCATTGCCGGAGCCAGAACTGTCCCCGGACCGACCCCGCCGGGTTCTGCTCGCGCGCCTCTTTGCCCTTCTCCGGGCGCAGACGCGTATTTCGCGTCATGCGGGTTGACAGACGCGAACGACAACGTGAACTCTCCGGAGCGGCGCGCCAGCTCACGGAGAACTTCCTCCTCGACTTCGATCGAACTGTGGCGGAATCCCAGCGTCGTACTGACCACGAGCAGTCGCTTGGGGGGCGCCTCCGCTCCACCTGCTGAGCAAATCAGCTCTGAGCCGGTGACGAGCGACAGCACGGCAATGAGATAACTGGTTCGGAGGCGGCGATTCTGGCTCATGCTGACAATCCCTGCGAGCAGCGGATCCAAGTTGCGGCTCGACGCGCGACACAAATGTGTCGGCGGCGCACCTTGAGGACGATCAATTTAAGACGGAAGGCCATCTTTGCTGGCCGTTACGCGTAACCGGCTTGCCAGCGCCCCTCCCTTAATTCTTGTCTGCCCCCCGCCTGGCGGTCCACGTGCCGGTAAGGTCGCCGTACTTGGTCGTTCCCTTCATGGCGTCCCCGTCGACCGTGCCGGTGTAGACGATCTTGCCCTGATCGGTGGAGAACTCGAACTCGATCTTTACTTCCTTGAGCTTGCCAGTCAGGTCGTGCTCCCCGAAAGACCCCTTGTACTTGCCCGTGATCTTGCCGCCGCTCTGCTTGAGCGTGAAGACCGGCTCGCCCGTCTGGCCGCCGACATCCACCGCTGCCTTCCATATTCCGGTGACGTCGATCTCCCGCTTGGCGGTCCACGTGCCGGCGAGTGCGTCGCCGTACTTGACCTTCCCCTTCATGGTGCCCTTGTCCACCGTGCCGGTGTAGACGGCCTTGCCCTG
>JBQTIL010000121.1:0-14806 GCA_052388175.1 Planctomycetaceae bacterium
TTTGGGGCCCGGGGGCCGCGCCCGGCGCTGGGGGGCACGCCAGGATGTCGGCGTTGTCGAACATTCGTAAAACGTCCGTCTTCCACTCGCGCTGCGCCTTGCACGCCGCGTCGTACGCCGCGCGAGACACGCGGGCCCCTTCCTCAATCAGGCCCTTCACGATGGGCTGATAGTCGTCGCGATGCGCCGCGAACCGGGTCGCGTGCAATTCGTGCAGTTCGTACAGGAGCAGCGTACGATGCTGGGTCAATACGTCGTCGAACCAGTCGGGCAGCGACCCTTCGGTGACGGTCGCCCCGCGCGCGGCGAATGTCTGCAATGCGCTGCCGCACGCTTGTCGCATGTCGGCATCGGCCCGTTCGTCGAACATGCCCCCGAGGCGCGCGATCCTGGGCGGGGCAGGGGCGTTGGCGCCGCGCGGCGGCGACGCGGTGGGCCGCTCAGAAGTTCCCGCGAGCGCCCGCCACACAATCGCCAGATCGTCGACCGTGCGGGCGATCGGGCCGGGATGGTCCATCCTCGGGGCGAGCGGAAAAATTCCCTCGAGGCTGAGCGCCCCATAGGTCGGCTTCAAACCGCACACTCCGCAGAACGCGGCGGGGCGCGTGATCGACCCCCCCGTCTGCGACCCCAGAGCCGCCAGACACATTCCCGCGGCGACCGCCGCGGCCGACCCGCTCGACGAACCGCCCGGCGTGCGCTCGACGTTCCAGGGGTTACGCGTCACCGGAGGGTCGAAGCAGGCGAACTGCGTCGTGACGGTCTTGCCCAGAATGATCGCCCCCGCCTCGCGCAGCCGCGCGACGAGGGGCGCATCGCGCACGGCCGGAGGCTCCTGGGCCTTGAGTTGCGAGCCGCACGCGGTGGGCCAGCCTGCGACGTCGAAGAGGTCTTTGATTCCGAAGGGAATGCCATGCAGCGGCCCGCGCCACCGACCGGACCGCAGCTCGGCGTCGAGTGCTTCGGCCTGCGCCAGGGCCCCCGCGCGATCGACGCTGACCCAGGCCCGCACCTGGCTCTCGCGAACGTCGATCTGCCGGAGGCAGCGATCGAGCACTTCGCGACACGAAATCTTGCCGGCCCGCAGGCTGGCTGAGAGGCCCGCGATTGTTTCGTCGGATGCAGGAAAGAGCTGCATGGTGCATTCAGTAGATGTAGGGTGCGTCCAGCGGAGCGCAGACGCACCGTTCCGGCCGACTTTGTGCGCGCGGTGCGACTACGGCACCGCGCCCAGCTTACCAGAAGTTCGTATCTCTCGTCTGGTCTCGAATGCCGAATCCGTGGTACGCTCAACAGAATGAGAGGCCATGTTCGGGCAGCGAATCGTCTCGGAACCGGTCCTAACGCGCTTGCCGATGCCGTTGATAAAAACCGCTGAGATCGCGAAGGACACAGAGAGCCGAGGAGATTTGGTTCTTCGATCTCTGCGCGTCTCGGCGGCCTCTGTGTCCTCAGCGGTTCTTGAATTCTCTGAGTCCTGCCCACACATCGGGCCGCCGGGGCGCTTGCACGGCCGACTTGCATTGCGCGCTGGCGCCGCGCAAGTACGTGTAGGGTGCGTCCAGCGGAGCGCAGACGCACCGTTTCGGCCGACGGTGTGCGCTAATCAGAATCAGCGGCGATCAGTGCGGATGAGCGTTCCTTCTTCGTCGGTGCGCGACAACCGCCGGGAAAAAAAGAATCGGCGCAGGGAGACGCAGAGACACGGAGATTCTGGGGGGACCGTCTTTTCTCTGTGTCTCCGTGTCTCCCTGTGTCGCGTCTCGTCTTGTCAGTCTGTCGCAGTCGATGCAGCGTGCGTCCAGCGGCGCGCAGACGCACCCTTCCGGCTGACTGTGTGCGCGCGGTGCGACTCGCTTCGCTCGGCGCACCCTGCTGCGCGCGCGGTGTTCCGCGCCACGCGGCGCTGCGCACAATTCCTCCTCGTCGCAATCTGTCTGCTCCCCACACTGAGCCTGTTCGGCGACGAACGTCCGAACGGTACCGCAGACTCCGCGAGCCGGCCCCTGGCATTTGAGCGCGTCACTTTTCGCCGAGGCCAGGCCGAAACCACAGTCGAAGGCCGCGTGCTGGTCGAGGCGGCCGATGGCGGTTTGCTGGTCGAATCGGCTGACGGCCGGCTGTGGACGATCGAGCCCGATCAGAAACCCTCGCGCGCGAAGATCGACGGCCCCTTTTCGCCACTCACGCCCGAGGCCCTCGGGCGGCAACTGCAAGCCGAAGTCGGCGGCGATTCGGAAATCGTCGTCACCCTGCACTACGTCATCTGTACTCGCGCCGGCCGGCCCTACGCGCAATGGTGCGGGGCGCTCTTCGAGCGGCTGTATGCGGCGTTTCACAATTACTGGAAGCAGCGGGGGCTCGAGCTGCGCGAGCCCGAATTTCCCCTGCCGGCCATAGTGCTGGCCGACGCGAAGCAATTTGCCGCGTTCGCCACCCGCGACGAAGGCCCCGAGCTGGCCGATGCCAAGGGGTATTATTCGATCCGCAGCAACCGCATGGTGCTTTACGACCTGACGGCCGCCGACGGGCGCGCCCGGTCGGAAGCCGACATTTCGCGCCGGCTCGCCGCCGCCCCATTCAACATCGCCACCGTCGTTCACGAGGCGACCCACCAGATCGCCTTCAACAGCGGCCTGCACACGCGCTATGCCGACAACCCGTTGTGGCTGACCGAAGGCATGGCGATGTATTTCGAGACGCCCGACTTGGCGAGTCGATCGGGGTGGAAGACGGTCGGCGCGGTCAACGACCCGCGGCTGCGGCAATTCCGCGAGTACGTATCGCGCCGCCGGCCCGCGAATTCGCTGGAAACGCTGTTGGCCGCCGACGCGCGATTCACCGCGGCCGACCAGATGGCCGACGCCTACGGCGAGGCGTGGGCCCTGAGCTATTTTCTGATCCGCACGCGCAAAGACGATTATGCGCGGTATCTCAGGGCGCTAGCCGCCAAGCCGCGGATGATCTGGGACCAGCCCGCCGAGCGGCTGGCGCAGTTCCGCGAGTGTTTCGGGGCCGATTTGCGGGCGCTCGACGCCGAGTTCTTGAAGCACACCCGGCGGTTGCGGTAGTGCGGGTTCGTAGTGCCGCCTTCAGGCGGCGCGGGTGGCACGCGCAAGTTGCACCGGCCGCTCGAAGTGGCCGGGGCAGTGGTCACCGCGCGACGAGCGGTTGGGTGGCACGCCCTGACGGAGGAACGACGGAAGGGCGTGGGGATAGGCGGGTGCCAATTCCTTCTCACCCCAGTTCCGGCTGAAGCCGGCACGAATGACTACGACACCTGACGGCAATCGCAGGTGACGCTCCACCGTCTCGATGGTGGAAGAATTGCCACGAGAAACTCAAAGAGCACAAGTGGAGTTGCCAACTGTTTTTTGCGATTCTTGAGCCTTTTCGCGGCTGAAGTTTTTCAATGCCCAGCAGGTGGTGACATCGCGGCGATTTGCTTTCGCAGCGCGTCAATCTCGCATTGCAGCGCGAGGATGTTGGTGTCTCGAATCTGATCTTTGATTTCCCTGACTCGCGGCCGAAAGCGTGAAAAATAGACCGCCAGGGAAATGGGCCAGACGACATTGGCGATCACATATACTACCCCCAGCATCATGGACACGATTGTCGCCTCTTTTTCAAACGGATCGAAACTGCCGAAAACCCTGGTGCCCCCGACAAACATCAAGATGAAAGCGGCAACGAATGCGATCACGGCGATCCGCTCCGTCAGCTTCTCGCGGCGCTCAGCGCTTGCCAGCGCGTTTTCAAGTTTCATGCGGTATTCCTTGTATGCGGAGTCATCCAAAGGTTGACCCTGCAGAAGCAGCTCTGCTGCGAACTCGTTTGGATCACGCGTGCTAGACATCGGTCAGCTCCTCGATTCGACGGCGCAGCGCCTGCTTCGCGTAGTGCAATCTCGACTTCACGGTGCCCGAAGCCTGCCCTACCACCATCGCGATCTCATTGATCGACATGTCTTCGAGAAAGCGCAGGGTGAGCACACGGCGATGGTCGAACGACAAGTTCTCAAGCGCCTTGTGAACGAGCTCCGCGTTGTCGAACGCGGCTTCATCCGGGTTCGCATCGTTCACGACCGGCAGGCTTTCTACGTCGTCGACCAATACCGGCCATTTGCCCTTCTTCCGAATCTCGGCAACTGCCTGGTCGTGCGCGATGCGGTAAAGCCAGACTCGAAATGCGTCCGGCGACTTCAGTTTTCGCAACTTGCGATGCACGTTCAGCCAGACAGACTGAAGCACGTCAAGGTCGCCGTCCGTTGCGCCGAGGATTCTGCGAATGAAATAGAGCAGGCGCCGATCGTACAGGTCGACGAGCCGTGAAAAGGCCTCCCTGTTTCCTTGCTGGGTCAAGAGAACCGTCAACCGCTCCTGAATCCGTTTCCAGTCGGCAGGCCACGGCACGTTGCGCGTGTTCTCGTCGCGCGGGTTTTGTGCGTCCGGGGTTGGTGTCACGACCGGCCCCTCGTTCAGCGTCGCGCGGTCACGTAGTACTTGTCCGATCTCGGCACCCGGGAACCTGCGAGAGAATCTTGCTTCCCTGCATATGGTCGCTGCGAAATGCGGCGAGGTTCAAATGATTTGGCGAAGTTTCCTCGTCCCCAAGCTCCTGCTTGGGGAGCCCGGCGCGCCGGGAAATCTCCCGCGTTCCCAAGCGGGGAGCTTGGGCACGAGGATTGGGAAACATCCCAATCGGCGACGACTTCGCCGCACTTCAAAGTCACTCTTCCGGATTTTCCGGCGGGGCGAAGCCGCGCCGCAGCGTGTTCTCTGAGACGCTCGCCGGCAGCAGGAACTGCAGCAGGTAATCGGGCCCGCCGGCCTTCGAGCCTAGACCTGACATCTTGAACCCGCCAAACGGGTGCCGCTCGACCAGGGCGCCCGTGATCCCGCGGTTGAGATACAGGTTTCCCACTTCAAATTCGTTGCGGGCCCGCCTGAGGTTCGCGGGGCTGCGCGAGAAGACCCCGCCCGTCAGGGCGTATTTCGTGCCATTCGCCAGTTCGAGCGCCTCATCGAAATCGCGCGCCCGCAGCACCGCCAGCACGGGGCCAAAGATTTCTTCCTGCGCGATCCGGGCTTCAGCCGGCACGTCGGCAAAAATGTGCGGGCCGACGAAGAACCCCTCCTTCGCCAGGTCGCCCACGTCGCATGCCAGCGCCAGAGGTGCCTCTTCTTTGCCATATTCGATGTACCGCAAAATGCGCTGCTGCGCGTCTTCGTCGATCACCGGGCCGACGAATGTGCCGGGCTGGTCGGCCGGCCCGATCGAGAGGCTCTTCGTGGCGTTGACGAGCCGCCGCAGAAAGTCGTCGTAGGCCGGCCCCACCACAATCGCCCGCGAGCAGGCCGAGCACTTCTGCCCCGCATAGCCAAACGCGCTTTGCACGACCCCCAGCACGGCGGCGTCGAGGTCGGCGTCTTCGTCGACAATGATCGCGTTCTTCCCACCCATTTCGGCGATCACCCGTTTCACCGAATCCTGCTGCGGGTCGGTGTGCGCCGCCTGCTCGTTGATCGCCAGCCCCACGGCCTGCGACCCGGTGAAGGCGATCAGATCGACCTCGGGGCTCGAGACGAGCGCCGGACCGATGTCCTCTCCCACCCCGGGCAGATAATTGACCACTCCCGGCGGAACCCCGGCGTCTTCGATCAGCTCCATCAGCCTGGCGGCAATGACGATCGACTGTTCGGCCGGTTTCATCACGACCGTATTGCCCGTGACGACTGCCGCCGCCGTCATGCCGGTGAGAATCGCCAGTGGAAAGTTCCAGGGGGCGATGACCACCGCCACGCCCCGCGGACGGTAGAAATAGCTGTTTTCTTCTCCCGGCACGTCGCATTGGCGAGGCTCGGCCAGCCGCCGCATTTCGTGGGCGTAGTACATGCAGAAGTCGATCGCCTCGGCCACGTCGGCGTCGGCCTCGGCCCAGGGCTTGCCGCATTCGTACACCTCCCACGCCGCCAGCTCGTACCGTTGTTCGCGCATTCTGGCGGCGATCAGCTCGACATACTCGGCCCGGTATTGCGGGTCGGTGCGCGACCATTCGCGAAACGCGCCGCGGGCGGCGCGCAGGGCCGCCGCGGCATCGTCGGCCGTAGCCCGCGCCGCTTTGCCGACGACCTGCCGTTTCTTCGACGGGTTGCGCGAAAGAATCGCCTGCTTGGTTTCGACGCGCTTGCCCGCGATTACCAGGGGCCATTCGCTTCCCAAATCCTCGGCCACGCGCTCGAGTGCCTCTTGCATGGCCCGCCGCTTTTCGGCCCGGCTGAAATCGCTGTGCGGCTCGTTCTGGAAGCCCGCGGGGGCCGGGTCGACCGGCGGCGGCTGCGTGGCGGCGTGATCGGCAGGTTTCATCAGCAGCTCCTCAATCGTAACGTTCTCGGCAAAACTGGCCCGCAAAAAGGAATCGTTCGACGTGTTCTCGAGCAGCCGCCTGACCAGATAGGCCATCCCGGGGATCAGTTCGCCGAAGGGCGTATAGATCCGCACGCGATGCCCCTGTTCGGCCAGCAACTGCGCCTGCTCGGCCCCCATTCCATAGAGCATCTGAATCTCGAAGGCCGCGGTGGGCACCTTCAACTGCTTCGCCCACGCCAGGGCATGCGCGAGGCTGCGAAGGTTGTGGCTGCCGAATGCCGGCCGCAGCCAGCGATGGTTTTCCATCAGAAACCCGGTCTGCCGCTCGAAGCTGTCGTCTGACTGCCATTTCCGGCGGTAGACGGGTATGGGCCAGTTCCGCGCACGGGCCACGACCGTCTCGTAATCCCAATACGCCCCTTTTACCAGCCGCACCCACACGGGCGCTCCGCGTGCGGCTGCCCACTCGCATAAGCCCGCCAGGTCGCGCGCGGCGTCGGGAAGATAGGCCTGGATGACGATTCCCACGTCGACAAAATCGCGGAACTCTTTTTCCAGCAGGATCTCTTTGAAGATCGCGAGCGTCAGGTCTTTGAAGGCGTAGTGTTCCATGTCGATGTGCACGTACGCATCGTGCGCGTGCGCCGCCTGCAACAGCGGCCGCAACCGCCCTTTGACCCGCGCGCTGGTTCTCGCCGGGTCGATCGGGTTGAACTGGCTGTCGAGCGCCGAAAGCTTGATCGACACGTTCACCCGCGGAATGGGCCCCGCCTGATCGCAATCGATCTGGAAATTCTCGGGCCAGTCGTTGACGACCGGCGCCAGCCCCGTGATCAGCCTCAGGTACTGCTGCTGGTACGCGTCGGCTTCTTCTTCGCTGATGATCGCTTCGCCCAGAAGGTCGAGCGTGAAGGCGAACCCCTGCTTGCGCAGCTTGCCGACGGTCTGCAATACCTGCTCGACCTCGGTCCCGGCGATGAACCGCCGCGCCATCCGCAGGGCGTTGCGGCGGGCCGTCATCGCCAGGGCCCGCCCCAGCACCGAGTCAGGCTGGCTGACCTCGAGCGCCAGCCGCGCCGCCCGCGGCAGGTGCGACGCGACCTCTTCGAAGTATTCCTGCAGGTGCCCGGTGACGGCTTCGCGCGTCCGCAGGGTCGGCAGCACGTCGATGAACCGGAACATCTGCACCTTGACCGATTCATCGGCCATGGCCCAGGCGAGAATGCGGTCGTCCCACCAGCGGCGCTCGAAGATCGACGGAGTGGTGCGCTCGAGGTGCCCCCAAAGCTGGCGGCCGATCGCGCGCGTGGCCTGTTCGATCGCGGCCGCGTCGGCCTGAGGAGCAGATTTCACAGCGGGCTCATCCATGAGGGAATCACATTAAGGCTTCGCCGGATCGAGTTCCCGCGATCCCTCAAAAATGGCGAGCTCTTCGTGCAGGCGGGCGATCATTTTGCGAATTCCCGCCTTCGTCAGCCCTTTTTCGGGGATAGGATGCTCTCGCTGGAGTTTATCGAGCCTTGTTTCAAGGTCCTGCAGTTCGGATTTGGCGCGCTCGTACTCCTGAAGACTGTTGATCATAGGACCACCTCGACCAGACCCTTCCGGCGCCCGCTGCTTTCCCGCGTGCGGCTGAAAAACTCGATCCACGCCTGCCAGTCAGTTTCATCTTCGGCAGCAAATATTTCTTCAGGCTGTCGGGCCAGCAGCATCTCCTCAAGTTCGATTGCCGATTCAGCGGCGCTTTCAATTAACGCCTGGAATTTCATCGGTAACAGCACGACAGCATCCACGTCCGCCGGGTGTTCCCTGGCGGTTACAAAGCTGCCATCAACGAGGAAACGCAGTGCACCGACGTCTCTCGCGAGCTGCAGCCAACGTCTTAATCGTAACGCAAGCCGGCGGCGACGTCGATTGGAACTGCCGAATCGGAAGAGAACTTCGGGTTCGTCAGCAGAGTGCAGTCCTTCAGGAAGATACCCATCGGGCTGGAAGGGAGGGATCATCGCCGCAGATTCATTGAATCGTAAATCAACGCGGAGCAAGCTCGCGCGACTAAAATGGACTCGCCACGACGCTTGGACATTGTCACCTTTCGACCCTGCGACCTTTTGACTTTTCGACCGTCGACCTCGTCACGTCGTATAATCGGCATTCAGCCGCACGTAGTCTTCCGTCAGATCGCACGTCCAGAATCGCAGCGCCTCGCGCCCCAGCGGGAACTCGAGCTCGATGTGTACCCGCCGGCTGTGCTTGAGCCCTTCTGAAAGCTTGCCCGCGTGAAACTCCACCGGCGCCCCGCTCTGGTACAAGAGCACGTCGTTGAGCCTGAGCGTGATGTCGCGCTCGTCGAGCTTCACACCGGCGTACCCGACCGCCGAAACGATGCGCCCCCAGTTCGGGTCTCCCCCCGTGATGGCCGTCTTGACCAGCGGCGATTCAGCCACGGCCTTGGCGATTGCGTACGCCTCGTCGTGCGTTCGCAGGCCCCGCACGTCGATCGTGATTTCATGATCGGCCCCCTCGGAATCTCGAATGATCGCCTGCGCGAGTTCCGCGGCCACCTCGTCGAGCGTCTGCTGCAGACGCGTACGGTCGTGAGGCGACAAGGCCTGGCAGCCGGCGGCCGCGTTGGCCACCAACAGCGCCGTGTCGCTGGTGCTCATGTGCCCTTCGACGCTGATGCAATTGAAGCTGCGATTGACGGCATGCCTGAGCATCGCGTCGGCCTCGGCTGCGGTCAGCGTGGCGTCGGTCAGTATGACGGCGAGCATCGTGGCCATGTGGGGCGCGATCATCGCGGCTCCTTTCGCTGCGCCGCTGACCCGCACCGTCTGCCCGCCGATTTCGCAGGTGCGCGTCGCCTGCTTGGCGAACGTGTCGGTGGTCATGATGCCCCGCGCCGCGTTCAGAAAGGCGTCGGTTCCGCCCCCCAGTTGCGATGCTGCCTGCGGTATGCCGGCTTGCAGTTTTTCGCGCGGCAGGAACCGCCCGATCACGCCGGTCGAGCAGACCAGCACGTCGTCAGCCGCGCACCCCAGCTCGCGTGACGTCAACTCGGTCATGAAGCGGGCGTCTTCCAGCCCGCGATCGCCCGTGCAGGCGTTGGCATTCCCCGAGTTGACGACGACGCCCCGCGCGGTCTGTCGCGGCACGCGCTCGCGCGACAACTTCACCGGCGCGCCGTGCACGAGGTTCGTCGTGAAAACGCCCGCCGCGGCCGCAGGAACCTGCGATACGAACAGCGACAGGTCGAGCGCTTCGGGGTCCTTTTTGAGGCCGCAATGCACCCCCGCGGCAGTGAACCCGCGCGGCAGGGGTATCGGTGTGAATTCGTCGGTCATGGTTCTCTGGTGCGATCTGGCGGTTGCCGTTTCAGGAGCCGTGTGAGATTCTAGCAATCTGACGCGCAACCGGCGCGGGACGAACAGGGAGAAACGGAGACACGGAGAAATCCTTGTAACGACTCGGAGCGAACCCTCGGCACTGCCAGCCCTCAGAATCTTGGCGATGTGGTGAGAGGTTTTGGTGTCGATCTGCAACTTGTTTTCTCCAGCAAGAGTGCTGCATCCCGTTGGGGCCGTCCAGCCACGAATCGGCGGAAGCGACGATCGATGGCATCCTAAACAGTTTGATTCCCTCGATTTGGTTGGGGCGGAAGGACGCGCTGTGAACTCTCCGGGTCTCCGTGACTCCCTGTTCAATTCCCCCTCCCTCGATTGGATCGCCCCGGAACTTGCCGCCCTTCAAAGCGCCGGCTTGCTTCGCCGTCGTCGCGTCGTCGAGCCGCTGGCCGACGGTTGGTGCCTGGCCGGCGGGCGGCGCCTGCGGAACTTCGCCTCCAACGATTACCTGAACCTCGCGCACGACCCGCGCCTCGCAGAAGCCTGCCAGCGTGCAGCCCGCGAAAGCGGCGTCGGGGCGCGGGCCAGCGCCCTGGTTTGCGGCCGCACTCACTGGCACGCAGCCCTCGAAGACCGCCTCGCTCGGTTCGAGGGGCAGCCCGCCGCGATCGTCTTTCCGACCGGCTACGCCGCCAACGTCGGTTCGATCGCGGCCCTCGCGGGGAAAGGTGACTGCATTTTTTCCGACCGGCTGAACCACGCCAGTCTGATCGACGGTTGCCGGCTGTCGCGCGCCGCAGTACGGCTCTATGACCATGCCGATCTGGCCGGGCTCGAGCGCGACCTGCAGCAGGTGATCGCATTCCGCCGCCGGCTGATCGTCACCGACAGCGTCTTCAGCATGGACGGAGATCTGGCTCCCTTGCCCGAATTGTGCGCGCTGGCCGAGCGACACCAGGCGATGCTCCTGGTTGACGAAGCCCACGCCACGGGGGTCTTCGGCGCCTCGGGACGCGGGGTGGCGGAATTGATGGGTGTCGAAGGCAAGGTCGGCGTGCGCGTGGGCACCCTCAGCAAGGCCGCCGGCGTTCAGGGGGGGTTCGTCGCCGGCCCGCAGCCTCTGATCGACTGGCTGTGGAACCGGGCTCGGGTGCAGATCTTCTCGACCGCGCTTTCCCCGGCGTTGTGCGCCGCCGCCTCGACGGCCGTCGAGTTGATCGAGCGAGAGCCGTGGCGCCGCGAGCGGCTCTTGAGCCTGACGGCCGGGTTCCGCGAACGGTTGGCTGCAGTGGGCGTCGTTGTTCCCCGCGGGGCCGTCGGGCCGATCGTCCCAATCGTGCTGCACGCGCCCGATCGCGCCCTGCGGGTTGCCGCGCAACTGGAAGAGGCGGGGTACCTCGTGGGCGCGATCCGCCCCCCCAGCATACCGGCGGGCACCTCGCGACTGCGCATCACGTTGAGCTGCGCGCACACGGCAGACGACGTTTCGCAACTCGCGCAAATTCTGGCGGCGGAAATTGGCATTAAGGCGTAGCCCCGGTTTTCAATCCGTGCGTGTGGAATAGAGAGCTGGGGACTGGCATACTCGAAATGTCCCTCGCAAACGCCCTTGACGTTCCTCCTACCGCGGTAGTAATATCCATCTACTTTGGTAGTAGAACGGAACCGGCGCCGGTCGGAACCCCATCCGGCGGTGTTCAATGGAATGGAGGGTCATTCTGACATGAGCCGCACGTCGCAACTGGCCGCGCTGCAATTGGCCATCATGCGGGCTTTATGGATGCGAGGCGAGGCGACTGTCGCCGAGATCCGCGACCAGTTGGCGGCTGAGGGCCGCGAACTGGCTTATACGACCGTTGCCACGATGCTGGCCAAAATGGAACGCAAGGGGCAGGTGTCGCACCGGCCCGACGGCAAGGCCTTCATCTACAAACCGCTTCTCAAGCAAGACCACGTCAGCCGCTCGATGGTCACCGACCTGGCCGAGAGGCTGTTCGGCGGCGACGTCACGCTCATGGTCAGTCACCTGCTCGATGGCTGCGACATTTCACCCGCGGAATTGGCCCGCCTGAAAGCGTTGATCCGCCGGAAAGAACAGGAGGACCGCGATGCCCGCTGACCTGTTTGCCGTCGCCGTGCCATTCTGTTCCTGGATCGCTACGTACCTCGTCCACTCGACGTGCCTGCTCGGAGGGGCCTGGCTGTGGCTGCAGTTTCGTGCGGGCACAAGTCACGCCGCACGCGAGTTGTTGTGGAAGACGGCCCTCATCGGGGGACTTTTGACCACCGCTGCCCACTTGACGCTGACAGGTCCGGGCCTGGCGGGCGACTGGTCGTTTGTTCTTGCGCGCTCACCTGACTCGCGCGTTATCGCCGCCGGCGCCGGGCGCGGCGTAAGCGCCAACGAGTCGTGGCGCGATGCCGTGGCAGACCAGATTCTGAACTTGAACCCGGCCGGCGAGCCCGCAATCGCTGAAGATCAAATCGTCACTTTCGACGAGCCAGTCGCCGCGCTCGGGCCAGGGCCACTTCACGCGGATTTCGCCGCGACCGTGATTGCGCCGCCTGTGGTTAGTCGGCCGCCGGATAGTCAATGGTTCCGACCGCAAATGGGGCTGGCCGTGGGAGTTCTCGCGCTGGCGGGCGCCCCGTCGCTGTTCGCCATCGGCCGCTGGCTCTGGCAAACGGCGCTCTTGCGTCGCCAATTGCGCGGGGCCAGCCCGCTCGACAGCGGGCCGGCCCGTGAGCACCTTAATGCGCTCTGCCGGTTCGTCCCGCGCTGCCGCGAAATCCGGCTGCTTTCAGCCCCATACTGTCCCGAGCCGGCCGCGTTCGGGCTTTTCCGCTGGACGATCGTCCTGCCGGCCCGCGCCGAGCGCGATCTTTCCGACGACGAGCTGCGTTCGCTGTTGGCGCACGAACTGGCGCACCTCGTCCGCGGCGACAACTGGTGGCTGCTCGCCAGCAATGCGATCTGCGCCCTGGGCAGCTTTCAGCCCCTCAATCATCTGGCCCGCCGCGAATGGCAGCGGGCCGCGGAATACCTGTGCGATGCCTGGGCCGTCAGTCGCACGGGCGAACCGCTGGCGCTGGCCCGCTGCCTGACGGAAGTCGCCGGCTGGCGGTTGCCCGCGGGCGGTTGTGCCGCGTCGCTCGCGGCCACCGGCCGCCGCACCGGGCTGGTCGACCGAATCGAGCGGCTCGCCCAGGGGTTTTCTGCTACTGAGGCAGGGACCGCGGGCCGCGCCCCCGCCCGGCAGCGTGCGCTGGGGCTGGCCTTACTGGGCCTGATCGTCGTTTGCGGCCCGCGGGTGACTCTCTCGACCGATGAACCGCTCGCGGAGGTCGACCCGACTTTCGATCGGGCGACTGCCAACCTCTCAGAGCCTGGGTTGCCTGAATCGGCCGTGCCCCGACCAACGGACCTCGCATTGGCGCCCGTTGGATCGCCGGCCCGACCGGCAGACCCCATCGCATTGCTGAATGATCTTCAGCAACAATTCGACGCACTGGAGCGCGAATTGGCCGCTCTGCAACCGCTGCTCGACCAGGCCAGCGTCTCTCCCGCCGCGCGGCAACTCGCACAGTCGCTGGCGTCGCGAGCGAGCCGCATCAAGGCGCAGCAGATGGTCCTTGAAAAACTCTCAGAATCAATGGCTGTGCCTCCCGTCGTCAGAACATTGAGGATCGAGGATCGTGGATCGAAGATAGAGGATCGAAGATAGAAGATCGTGATTGCCCGGTTCCCCCTGAATTAAAGGAACTTCCTATGCTCCGAACAATTTCAGCCAGTCTGATGTGCCTGGGCCTCGTGACGCTGGGCGTCACGATCACCCGAGGTGAAAGCGACGAAACGCGCCCCTTGCCAGAGCCAGGCGCCCTTGCCGGCGTGAACGAGGATTTTCAGGTCGAGCTCTTTCCTTTCGAGGAAGGCACGTTCGACGTCGTTGTCAATGAAGGGCCTGGGGGCGGGTTTGAATTTCGCCGTCCCCCCGGCGAAGGCCCTCCCCCTGGTCCGCCGGGTCGCGGAGGGCGCGCGCGTTTCACGCCTCCGTTCGGCCCCCAGGGCATCAGCGACCCCGCCGCGCGTGAAGGAGTGGAAAAAGTGATCCGTGGCCTGCAGGAAGAAGCCGAGCGTTTGCAGAAGGAAGGCAAGGGAGACGAGGCTGAGCGGAAGCGGCAGTCGGCACGAACCCTCGAAGGCTTATTGCGCGGACAGCAATCTGGCTTTGGGCAGGTTCGGGTTCTACGCGGTGGCCAGCAGTTTGAACGTCGGATCGACCGACCGCCGTTTGAAGAGGCCCAATCGCCCCGCCTTCAAGACCTGAAACAACAACTTGTCGAGGCGCAACTGGAACTCGTATTAGCCAGTAGTGCCAAATCGCCGGAAGAGCAACTCGCGGAAAAGCGCAAGGTCGTGGAGAAGCTGCAGCAGGCCATTGTCGAGGCACGCCGCCAGTTCGATGATCATCGGGGCGATGCTCACCCATCTGGTCCCCCCGGTCACGAACCTCAAGGCGATCGGCGCGGGCCTGAACGCGGTCCGTATAAGTACGAGTATCACTTGAATACGCGAGGCGTGACGGATCTGCCCCATCGGCCGGGGATGCCCGGACGGCCGCTCGCGATGCACATGATGAGAGGAGGATCTCCGGGGCAACCGCCGGAATCTCCCGAAATCGTCGAACTTCAGCGCAAGGTCGACGCCCTGCGACAGGCCGCCCGCAGGCTGGCTGAGGGGGGCCTGGAAGAGCAGGCCCGGTCGCTGACAGAGCAGGCGGACGCTAGCGACAAGGTGCTGGCGGCGGAAATCAAAAAGCGCCGCGAGGCGCAACCCGAGGGGATGCACCGCATGATGATGATCCGCGGCGGGCCGCCGCACGAGCTGCACCAGGCCCTGAAGGACCTGCAGGAACAGGTCCAGGCCCTCCGCGGGGACGTGCGACAATTGCGTGAGATGCTGGAGAAGAAGTAACGTCGCGTCGCGGTCGACGTGAGTGCGTGCCGTGCCCCCACCCCTTCGAGCGGCCGGGGCCCATCGCAAGCAAGGTGTTGTAAAATATGTGTGGAAATATACGCACCGGCCAGAAACC
>JBQTIL010000122.1:0-15246 GCA_052388175.1 Planctomycetaceae bacterium
AATCCGGTCCCAGTGGAACAGCGAGCGCCGTCATCGAAAAGGCATCCCTGCCAATGATCAACAACGACCGTCATACACGTCTTTAGCGATTTCATAAAGACGAACTGGTTTTGGCTGACGAGTTACACAATTTCAAGGAATTCCTTCAGGTCCTGAATCGGCGTCCGGCGAACACTGGCAAACACAACGATGATGGCGATCACAAACAGGCTGATCGCCGGCAGGAGCAACCCCTTTTGCTGCCACTCGTACCAGAACTGGGCCCTCAATCGCGATGGGAACGGTCGCGCCGTGTCGCCGCTTCGCGAGAGAGCGCGTTCGAACCACTGCGACAGCCCCAGCCACCACAAGGTTTCGCCGCACCGGTCGCGGGCGATACCGATCAGGCAGCCGGCATAACCTAGCAGCGCGATCCCGACCAGCACGATCAGGTCGTTGCCGGTCAGTTCCGTCCAGAGGTGCGTCGGCTGTTTGAAGAGGGGCCCATAGCGCGTTTGCAGCCAGAACCCCACGGGCACGGCGATCGCCGTCATGGCCAACAGTTGCAAGAGGGGCGCTTTTTCTCCCAGCCAGATGGCCGCATGGAGCGCGGGGCAAATGCACGCCAGAAACAATGCCGGCGCCAGCAATGGCCAGCCGACGTCGAAGAGGGTGTTGAGGTAGAGCGTATTGAGCAGATACAGCAATGCCGCGGCCGCCATCGCCGGCGCCAGTTTCCAATGAACAATCGTGGCGGTTGAAATCGGCCAGGGATACAGCCGCGAGAGAGGGTCTCCCTGCGGAACGAGTGTCGCACAGGCGAACCCGAATGCCTGTACGATGAGCCAGGTGACGTGAAACGTGTAGAACCCCTCGCCGCGCAGTTCCGTCGCCCCTTGATAGCGAATACCCGCGAAAATCAGCGTCGGGAGGCAGGCCATCCCGGCCCATACCAACAGCAGGTTCCAGCGGTGCTTGCGCCAGAACTCCCAAGTCATGGCGACAGGAATTGAGTTCATGGCGACTCCTCAGGGTGTTGAAAAAGGTGTCTGGAACTTTGTGGCCATTCAGATTCCGAGGGATTTTCACGGGTGCGGAGAGTTCCAGACACCTTTTTCAACAGACTGCAATGGCACCTGCTGCGGATTTCGGATTTGGGATTGCGGATTTTGGGACGTGGAAAACGGCTGGGGATTCTTTCAATTCAGCGGCTCGTCGCCGGCGTTGGCTGTCTGTCTGCTTGTCTTGGCTGCCACCGCAGCCAATTCGTCCGGCGCCGCATCACGTGCCGGCAGCGCCTGCGGTTGCACGTGCGTCACGAAGATTTCCTCCAGCGAGAGTGGGTCTTCCCCCACGACCAGGCCTCCCAGCGCCTCGGCTGCCGATTTCAACTGCCCGCTTTCGCCCTGGCACGTATAGGTCCATTCGCGCCCGCCGCCGACACACGAAAAGGCCCCCACCAGCCGGGGCGGGCGCTCGCACGGGTCGGCAAACCGGATGGACACGCGGCGATGCGTCTCTTTCAGGTCGTCGATCGACCCGGCCAGCACAATCTTGCCGGCATGCATCATTGCCACGTGGTCGGCCACGCGCTCGACTTCATCCAGCAGGTGCGACGAGAACAGCACCGTCCGGCCTTCGTCGGCGATCGTGCGCAGAATGGCGGTGAGAATATCGCGGCGGACGACGGGGTCGAGCCCTGAAGAAGGCTCGTCGAGCACCAATAGCTCAGGCCGATGAGCCAGGGCGATGAGCAGCCCGGCCCGCGCCCGCTGGCCGCGCGACAGGTGCCTGATTTTCGCCTGCCGATCGAGATCGAACGCTTCGCGCAGTTGTTCGGCGTAGACCGGGTCCCAGGCGGGAAAGAAAGCCTGCGTGTAGCGCAGCAACTCTGCGACGCGCATCCAGTTGGGCAGGTCGCGGTCTTCGGAAAGATAGCCGATGCGGCCCAGCACCTCGACGGGGCGCGCCACGGGGTCGAGCCCAAAGACGCTGACCGCCCCCGTTTGGGGCTTGAACATGCCCAGAATGTGCTTGATGAGGGTCGTTTTGCCGGCGCCGTTGCCGCCGATCAGGCCGAAGACTCCCCCCCGCGGCACGGCCAGCGTGACGTCGTCGAGGGCCAGCCGGCTGCCGAATCGCCGCGTGACTCGATGAATCTGCACGAGCGGCAGCGCTTCGGGCAGCGCCCGGCGCGACTCGGCCGTGAAGAAGACTTCGTGCATCATGGCTCGGCTCCTGAGGTGGCCGGTTGCAGTCGCGCGGCGCGATCGCGCAGCAGCTCGAAGAGCTGGTCGAGGTCGAAATCCATCTGCCGTGCTTCGGCCAAGAGCCCGTCGATGCGTTCGGTCAGAATGCGCAGGCGTTCGCGGCGGGCGAGCGGCGATTTCTGATCAGAAACGTAGGTGCCCGCGGTGCGGCGCTTCTCGACGACCCCGGCCTGCTCGAGCTCGCGGTACGCGCGGGCCACGGTGTTGGGGTTGACGACCAGCCGCTCGGCCAGCACGCGGATCGGGGGCAGCTCGTTTCCGGCAGAGAGCCGGCCCGAAGCGACCAGGTATTTCACCTGGTTGACGATCTGCAGATAGATCGGCACGCCGTCGGCGGGAGAGATGCGAATCTGCACGAGAGGCCCATTCGACAGGACGAGGGCTGTGGATTCACTTGTATTAGTTAAATAATACAAGTGCGGCGGGCCATGTCAAGCCGGCGTCAGAGGCGGCCGCCTGCAGGCGGAAAGGCCACGCGAGTCTTTCAATTGCCCCGGCCGCTATCGAGCGGTCCGGGCAGTGCAGGGTAGAACCGACGCGCCTCAAGGAACGGCATTTCTGACGCACTGCCTCACGACGCCGGCCGCTCGCTCCAATGCTCGAGGCCCTCGGCCAGAAACAGCCGCCGGCACTCGCGCCGCCGAATTTTCCCGCTTGAGGTGCGGGGCAGCGAATCGTTTCGCACGAATACAATCTCGTCGACCTGCAATTCGTGCTCTAGGGCCACCGCCCGGCGAATCTCCTGCTTCAACAGGCGAACGTCGAGCGCCCGGCTGCGGCGGTCGATCTCTTGCAGCACAATCAGCCGTTCGACGCCCGATTCGTCGCAACCGAGCGCCGCGCCGCGGTTGGGCGATTGAAACGCCGCGTGCACGCCGCGCACCGTGGCTTCAATGTCTTCAGGGAAGTAGTTGCGGCCGCGGATGATAATCACGTCTTTCAGCCGGCCGGTGACGAACAACTCGCCTTCGACAAGACAGCCGAGGTCGCCCGTGCGCAGATAGGGCCCTTGGCCGGTATCGGCACGGCGCGCGCCAAACGTGGCCGCGGTCTCTTCGGGGCAATTCCAGTACCCCTGGGCGACCGACGGGCTTTTGACCCAGATTTCGCCCACCTGGCCCGCCGGGCGTTCGACCCCCGTGGCCGGGTCGATGATGGCGACCTTGATTTCCGGCCAGGTCCGGCCGCAGCCGACAAGAGGATGCGCGTTGTGCGCTTCGCCGGCGCCGACCCGCTGTTCCGCGGAGCCGGTGGGACCGGAATGAAACGCCAGCTCGTCGGGGGCGAAGGTGCGGACAACCGGCGCCTGCGATTTCACGCCCCCCGTGACGAACAAGGTCGATTCCGCCAGCCCGTAGCAGGGGTAGAAGGCTTCCCGCCGAAAACCGCATTCGGCAAACGCCTCGTAGAACCTGTCGAGGGTTGCGGGTGAGATCGGCTCGGCCCCGACGTAGGCCACATCCCAGTCGGAAAGGTCGAGCGACTTTTTCTGCTCGGCGGTGATGCGGTCGACGCACATTTCGTAGGCGAAATTCGGCCCGCCGCTGGTGTGGGCGCGATAGCGCGTGATGGCCTGCAGCCAGCGGGCCGGCCGCCGCACGAATTCGAAAGGAGACAGCAGGTACACAGGAATGTCGGCGTACAGCGGTTCGACGATGTTTCCGATCAGGCCCATGTCGTGGTAGAAAGGGAGCCACGAGACGCCTGTTCCCGGCCGCCGCGCCATTCGCCGAAAGAGGCCCCCCTGCGTCGAGGCATCGCGTTCGTCGAGCGGGGCGCTGGTCCACGAGTCGGCCAGCGTCCAGAACCCGTGGCCGAACGCCTGCTGAATGGCGGCACAGTTGTGCAGCAGGTTGCCGTGAGTCACGCAGACGCCTTGGGGCACGCCCGTCGAGCCTGAGGTGTATTGCAGCAGGGCGAGCGTGTCGCGCGCCAGGCCAGCCGGAACCCACCGGGCGGCCTCGTCGTCTGCGACTTCGTCGGTATCGAGGTACTCGGGCCTCACGGGCCCGGGCAACTCGGCGCAGAGGGTTTGCAGGGCCGGGGCGATGGCGCCTGCCGTCAGTAGCAGCCGCGGGGCGCAGTCGGCGATGACATTCGCGAGCGCCTGGCCGCTATTGGGCCGTGGGGGGTAAGCGGGCACCGCCACGACCCCCGCGTAGAAACACCCGCACAGGGCGGTGATGAATTCGAGGCCGGGGGGGTAAACGAGCACCACCCGTTCGCCGGGCGGACATTGGCTCTGAAGTTTCGCGGCGATTGCGCGGGCCCGCAGATCGAGGCGGCCGTAGGTCAGCGCCCCCTGCTCGGCCTCGCCTTCGTGCAGAAAGTAGAAAATGCGACGTGCGGGAAGCGCGGCGGCCCGGTCGCGCACGATGTCGACGAGCGACGTTTCCGGCGCGGGCCCGAGTGGACGGCCTTTGGACATAAACGAGACTGCTTCCCCGAAAACGGGCTGCCGGTTTGGGTGGTGCGATACGATGCCGGGGCGCGGCAAAACCGCCCGGCAACACGAGAATTGTCGCACCGCGCCTGTTCGTTTCTGATACAGGCGCAGGCGCCGGTACGTCAATTGTAGCGTCGAATCTGGGCGGCGGCGCGGCCGATTGCGGGCCTCAGACGTTCAAGATTTCCATCGCCATTCTGTATTGCGTGTGATCGTGTCCCGTCGTTGTAATGGGGGGCCGCGAGAGATTTTTCCGGACTTAAGTCTTCTTCTCCCAGAACTCTCGCACTTTCTTGAAAATCTCAATCCGATCGTTGATCTTGGCGATTTCGCGCGGGTAAAACTCGAACAATGTGTCGCAGAGATCCAGCATCCACGCCTTACGCGAATTCTGTGACTTGATGATGATTCGGTTCGCGTTGGCGATTTGGATCTGCCCCCAACCCAAGGCACCGAGCGTTAAGCATTCCCAATCCAGGAATTCAATGGGGACGAACTTGACATCGGTGACGACAACCCGCAGCCCCTGAACGTCGTACCCGATGTACAGGATTACGAAATAGTTCTTATCATCCTCATAGAACCGAGCCAGGCGTTCAACGGAGGTCAGGTTAGGCATGTTGAACTTCGTGCTGGTTCGATGGGTCTTGACGTCGACCCGGTAGTAGCATTTGTCACAATCCTCAAAGGCCAGGTCGGCCATGGCACGCCTTGCAAACTCCGATGAGTAGTTCAGGCAGTGAGTTTCTCCCACAATCGATTGGAAATCTGTGGAAAGGATGTCTTGGATCGCATCACCGGCCGCCCTGGTGCTCTTGACGGTGCTGCCGGAAAGAAACTCCTTTTGGTCATTGAGGAAGTCCTTGATCTTCGCTTCGGTGTCCTTGTACGCGTCCGTGAAGAACAGGCTGCTTTTCAAGTTACGACTCCTCGCCGAACAGGGAATGTGCCTCTGGAGAAGCCGATCGGCGCTTGCCGTTTGCGCCATTCCGACGCTGAACGGCAAGCGAGTTGCGCTCCCAGAAGACGCCGTCGTGGTAGCCCTGGATGCTAGAGTCGTGTGCCGCCAAGTCGAGCCTCTTTTCCGCGAGGCAGCAGTACGTTTCCTCAAGATCGATCCCGACATATCTCCGACCAAGCTTCTTGGCAACCACCGAAGTCGTGCCAGACCCCAAGAAGGGGTCGAGAACGACATCGCCAGGATTTGAACTGGCTAGTACGATCTTGGCAATGAGCTTCTCAGGCTTCTGCGTTGGGTGGTCCGTGTTTTCGGGCATCGACCAGAATGGCACAGTAATGTCGGTCCACAGATTCGATGGATGGGTCAATCGGAAGTTGCCTTCCGAAGTACCGTCCCAGTCTTTCGGGCTTCCTCCTTCATCCGTGTAAGGTGCGAGCACCTTTCGCTTCAGTTTGACGGCATCCACGTTGTAGGTGTAGTTTTCGGAGACCGTGCAGAACCAGATGTCTTCGGAGCAGTTCTTCCAGTTGGAAAGCGCTCCACGCCCTTTTTCCCGCTCCCAGGTAATTCGATTTCGAACTACAAAGTGCTTCTCGGCAATTGCAAAAACGGCCGCGGACGAACTCCATTCCGAGCAAATGTAAATCGAAGCCGTCGGCTTGAGCGTTCGTTGCAGCGCCGCGAACCACCTTTCCAGCCATCCGGCATAATCTGGCATGGGCAGCTTCTTGAATGCGGTTTGGTTAAAGGTCTTGGTCAGATTGTAGGGCGGGTCGACCAGGAGCAGATCGACGAACTGGCCAGGGAGGTATCGGGCCGCTTCGAGCACATCCTGGCAGATCGTGCGGTCGAGGATCGAAGGAAGGCTTGCCGGCTCAATGAGCTGAAGCAAGCGCGATCGAATGGACGCGACCTCATCCCCAGTCAAGGAGAGTGTTCGATTCCGCGGTGCTCGCTGTTTCTCTTCCATCCGCATGTCCCCGGAGGTGTTTCTGCACTACAGGCGCAGGCGCCGGTACGTCAATTGTAGCGTCGAATCTGGGCGGCGGCGCGGCCGAGTGCGGGCCTCAGACGTTCAAGAATTCCATCGCCATTTGTATTGCCTGTGATCGTGTCCCGACGTTGTAATGGGGGGCCGCGAGAGATTTGCCGCAGAATGACCGAGTCGGCGCCTTTTCTCGCCCGAAATTTGCACAGGGCCAGATGCCACATCGACGTGCTCGCAAGGCAGCGCGGAAGTTGACCCGGCCGTGGGAGAAGCATCGCTCACGCCGGTTGCGGGGCGTGCTGCGAACTGTCGGCCTGACGATGGTCGCGTGCGGACCGGTATTGATCTTGTGGGATTCGGTGCAGACTCTCGAACGGAGTGCGGCGATCGCGCTCGGGCTGTCGATCACCGGGCTGTTTCTGTTCGCAGCCACGTTTGTGCCCCTGCCCACGCCGTCGGTCGCGCGGCGAGCGCGGCAGGCGCCGCTGCGGCGTCGCCAACGGCACGGCCAATCAGAGGGCCCGAAGCGCGATTGAGGCTCACGATTTCACGCCGGGCCTCTCGGGGGTTCAGGGCGCCCCCTTTTTTGTTCGAGCCGCTTCAAACTGCTCGAACGGAATCCCCTCCGACCGCAGATCGAGTGCGAATGATGCCATGTCAAGCGCGCCCGAATCCGACAGCGTCTTGACCAGCACCGCAAACGCCGCTGCCAGATCATTGTGCAGCGTTTGCGCGTGTTCGAGCGCCCGAATGACGTGGTGGTGTTTGTCGAGAATCCGCACGATCTCCCGAAATGACTTGTCCGGCTGTTTCGCGTCGATGATCGGCATTGGCGGCCCTTTCAAATGCGCCCCGTTTGGGGCTGTGCGTGCTCACGTCGCCACGACCTTCTCCGGTAGAACTTCACCGATTCCACTTTACCTATTGCAACTCATCTGTAGCAGATTCCATTCCGCTCTGCCGCTCCTTCTCAGCGACCGGTTGTCGCCCCGCTAACTGCCAGGCGGGTTGCGTGCTCCGCTTCGACAGGCCGCCGGTGCCTCGGACTTCTCAACGGGGCCGCGCCTTTAGCCTCGCTTCAGAACCATTTGCGAGGGGCTCCCTATCAGGCAACATGACTTTTTATGGGTTGCGCTGTCACGAAATCCCCCCCTGCGGGCGTATAGATGGTGGCGGGAGAATCGGCCGACCAGCCTGCGGGTCCAACTGGCCGGGCGTGGGGCCATTCTCCCGCCTCGCACTTCGAAACGCGGTGCGGCAGGCCTATTCGCCCACTCTGCCCGTCAGAACCTCCAGCCGACGCCGGCATTCGTGAAGAACCTGGCTGACGCGTCATTGAGGCCCCAGCCGACGCGAACGCCGATCTCCAGATCGGGCGTCAGCAGGTAGTGCAGGCCCGGGCTGAAGAAATGCTGAGACCGCCCGCCGGCGCGGCCGTGTGGAACGGCGCCGAAATACTCGCCGTGCAGATTGATTCTGTCGCTGAGCGGAACGCGCAGCACCGCCGAGGGGTTCAGAATCGCGAAGTCGTCTTCGCGGTCGGTCGAGCTGGCATAGCGAATCGCCGCGTCGAGTTTCCAGTCGCTAGGCAGCTCCCACCCCCAGACGTACGTCGCCGAAGCTTCGGTCGCGGTCGCATCGCCGCTGGTCGGCGTGAAGCCTTCCACGATGAAGCTACTCTCGGGCACCCAAGCCACCTGCTCGGTGAAGCGCCATTTGAAGCCATACAGCGCGCGGCTTTCGCGCTCGATCTTTCGCCCTTCCAGACCTTCTTCTCCTTCGACGGACGAGACGACGTTGCCGCCGCCGCCGACTTCGAAGTTCCAGCCGACTCGCAATTCAAATCGTTCGAACAAACCATACCGCATGACCAGCTCGGGAAAGCTGTTCGTATCGGCGGCGCGGCGGTTGTCGATGAATGAATACGACGACTCGACAATCCAGCGGCCCAGGTCGACCGTTGTGGTCGCAGGCGTGAACGAGTCGCGGTCGGTCTCGAGGTGGTGTTCGAACGGGTTCTCGGGCTCCTCGCCGGTTTCAGGGGCTTCTCCCTCCTGCCCGCGAACGACAAGTTGGGCCTGCCGGAATAACGGTTCGCGCGTCGAAAGCACATCCTGGGCGCGCAATTCAAGAACCCGGTCGCTGCCGCACGAAGACAAGCAACAAAAGACGGCGACCACCAGGAAACGTGGCGTGCTCAAAACGGCCCTCCTGGGCGCCGGTCGGGGCAGACGATGTCCGCACTGGTCGGCTCGACCTGTAAAAACTCTCGTCGTACCGACCCGATCGACTTGAGAAAATCTGCCGATCTGGTTGACTTTGCGGCCTTTGCCGAGCGCCTTGATGCCCGCCGCCATGCGACCGGGCGGCCGACGGCGCGTACGCGACAAACGGCGTCGCCCGCCTGTCAGGCGTTCACTTCTCGAACGCAAACACCTTGTTCCAATCGGTCTTCACATCAACGACCACCCAGCCGCGCTGCGGACCTTCGTCGAGACCGCGGGCGAGCTTGCCCATGTGCGATTCGCGATCGTAAGCGTACTCGCGACTCGCGTCGGTGTGGTGGACCAGCAGTCCGAAGTGCGGGCCTGCCTGCGTTGTCGTCCACTCGAGCATCTCGAAGTCGCCGTCAGAGTTGCCGAAGGCCATCACCGGCCGACGCCCGATGAACTTATTGATGGCGACCGGTTTTCCCGCTTTGTCGTCGATGAAATCGATTTCGGGCAGCCGGACAAGCTCGGGTTGGCCGTCGCGCACGCGGTAGGTCGTCTTGATCGTCGAGCCGATGACCTGCTCAGGAGGAACTCCGTACACCCGCTCGGCAAACACCCTGATCAGCTCAACGCCGCCGCCCGAGACGATGTACGTTTTGAATCCGTTGGCACGCAGATAGGCCAGCAGTTCGAGCATCGGCCGATAGACGCACTCGGTGTACGGCCGGCCGAATTTCGGGTGCCGGGCGTTCGCCAGCCAGTCATTCGCGATAGCCGCGAACTCTGCGACAGTCACCCCGGCGTGCGTCGCCATAACCAGTTCCACGAGCCCCTTCTCACCGCCGGCCGCCACCCCGCGGAGATCGCCGGCCAGGGCCGACTTGAACGGCTCGGTTTCTTTCCACTCGGGGTGTTGCGCTGCGAGGGCCTTCACACGGTCGAGGGCGAAGGCCAGTTGCACGTACATCGGCTGTTCGCACCACAGGGTGCCGTCGTTATCGAACACCGCAATTCTCTCTGCCGCCGGAATGAAGCGCGGCCCGCCCTGCGCCGTCGCGTCACTGACGAACTCGAGAATCGCCCTTCTGGCGGGGCAATCGTTCCACGACGGCAGCGGATCGGCCGCCTGTGCCGTGCCGAGAACGATCAGCCACAACACGACCGCCCGGCGAATGACATTCATCAGAGACCTGCGCCTTCTGCGAACAGGTTTACAGAGCGACCGTCAGTCGCCCCAGAATATCCGAAGTCGCGCCCAAGACCAAACCTGCCGATTCTGTGAGCCCGCTGGCGATACCGCTTGTGGCGAGACTAGAATTTCAACCGGCTCTCAAAATCTTCCGCGCGGAAAAAGCTCCTGCGATGCGCCTCTTCGTCGGTACCAGCGGATTCAGTTACCTGCCGTGGCGGGGGAGCTTCTACCCGCAGAAGCTGAGGAAGGACGAGATGCTGGGTTACTATGCGCAGCGATTTCGGGCGGTCGAAATCAACAGCACCAACTACAGAATGCCCAGGCCGGACGACCTGAAGGTGTGGAACCAGCAGGTGCCTGCCGGGTTTCGATTCATCCTCAAGGCGCCGCAGAGGATCACGCAGTTCAAGCGGCTCAAAGGAGTCGAACAGGAGACAGCGGCGTTTCTCAAAGCGGCGGCGGCATTGGGTTCGCACTCGGGGCCACTGCTGTTCCTCTTGCCGCAGATGGTGAAGAAAGACCTCGCCAGCCTCGCGTCATTTCTGCCGCTGCTTGAAAAAGGGACGCGCGCCGCTTTTGAGTTTCGCCACGCGAGCTGGTTCGACAGCGACGTCACTGACTGCCTGCGGGCCCATTCGTGCGCCCTGTGCTTTACCGACGGCGAAGAGTCGCCGCAGAGCGACTTGGTCGACACGGCCGACTGGGGATACCTGCGTATGCGGCGCGACGACTACGACGCGGCCGCGCTGCGTCGCTGGATCAAGCGATTGGCCGCCCGAGAGTGGAAAGAGGCGTACGTGTTCTTCAAACACGAAGACACAGGTCGTGGTCCAAAACTGGCGACGCGGTTTCTCGAGCTGGCCGACGCCTGACGAGATGGAGAGCGCCGGTTTCGCGTCGGCGATTTTCCCGGCTTCTGGAAACCTGCCAGCCCTGGCACGGGTATTTCCCGTCACCGACTTCGAGCGACAACGCGCGGCGTAGGGCAGGGCTCAGCAATTAGAAGTCGGCTCGAATGCCTGAATTCCACTGAACCCTCTGGGCCCTCTCTGCGTCTAACTGGCAACAGCCCGAAAGCTGTGGGGAACGGCGCGTTTTCCGGTGTTTTCACAGGCACGATGCGGGCTTTTTTCGTGGAATGACCTGGAAACCTGGATTCGAGCGCCACCCGACCCACTGGAGCAATTGAGGGAAGAGGTGTGAGGTGTGAGGTGTGAGGCGCGAGACCTGAGGCTTAACAACACTCTGTGCCTCAAGTCTCAAGCCTCACCCGCACTTTTCCGGAAGGGCAAGCCAAATGGCGATGGCAGCCGCGCCAAAGCGGCCGAAACGATTGCGCATGCCAATCGTCCTTGAGGGTTCGAATCCCTCCCCTTCCGCCTTGTGTCGAAGAGAACAGAAATCAGAGGTCAGGAGTCGGAAAAGTCGACGTGCACCTTTCATTTCTGTCGTCTGATGTCTGTTCTCTGATTTCTGACTTGTAGTTCCCACTCGGGGGTCGGCTACCTGCAACGAGTGGCGACGCTGGGACAGGTCCAACTGCGAATGGACGGCGGGGCGGAAGCAGCCCGGTCGGGAGCCAGCTACGGCTTCTGGGGTGATGCCTCGCGCCCCGGGCGCAGTCATAGTTCCGAGATGACCCGTTCGAGCTCGGTAAGTTGCAGGTTGATGCGGTCGGAAATGTCGGTTCGGTCCTGCCACGAGATCAGGGCGGCCACGCACTCGGCGCACAACAGCGTGCCCGCGTCGCTGCGAAGTTTCGCTTGCACTTCGTCGCGCGACAGCGCCTGCCGATAAGGCCGGCTCGCCCCCAGCGCCTCGGCCACGTCAGCCACCGCCAGGAGCCTCATTTCGCGCGTCAACTGCCCGGCCGTCAGGCCCCGCGGGTACCCGCGGCCGTCAAGCCGCTCGTGGTGTGAGCCGGCGATCGGCGCCAGATCGGAAAGGCCCGGCGTCCGTTCGAGAATTCGCGTCGTCCATTCGGCATGGCGGCGAATCTCGGCCACTTCGGGCTCGGTCAGTCGGCCCGGCTTGTCGAGTACCAGGTTCGAGACGCCGAGTTTGCCCAGGTCGTGCAGCAGGGCTGCGCGGCGGATGGCAGCGACTTCGGCCGGAGACATTCCCAATTCGCCGGCGATCCCTGCGGCGATTCGCGCCACGCCGGTCGAGTGCCGGTAGGTCCAGGGAGATTTGGCGTCGGTCGCCTCGGCAAATGCGGCGGTGATGCGGTCGAGTGTGGTTTCGTCTTGCGACAGCGGGCAGACTTCCGGTTCGTGGTGCGCAACGAGCGCCCACGGATCGGGGGCGGCCACGGCCGTCCAGAAATCGTCGCGCCGCGCCAGCGACAGGAGTATGTCGCTCAATTCTGGGTCGAACCAACGGCCCCTTCTGTCGCGCACCAATTCGGCAGCGAATTCCGGGCCGGCTTGCGAAAATGCGGCGACGGTCGCCTGGGCGAGGCAAGCGATGCGGGCGGCAAGCGCGATTTCGGCGCCGCGCAGCCCGCCGGGTCGCCCGCGACCATCCCAGTGTTCGTCGAGGTGCGGAGTCGCTGTAGTCACCCCGTCTGAAAACCCGATTTGTCGGGCCAGTTCGGCGCCACGGCGGGCACGCAACTGCACCAGCTTGTTCGCGGCCCCCGGTCCTTCGAGCGCGACGATCATTGAGTGCAATACGGCGCCCCAGGGTGATTCGTCGCCGCGCCCTTCCGGAGAGACACGCGGCAGGTCGACGTTGGTGCGGGCCCAATCGGTCGCCAGCAGGTCACGTTTGATCTCGCGATCGTCGGCAGAGAACAGAAAGGCCATTTTCGCCGCGTTGCTCGAGCCTCCGAGGTCTTTCAACAGCAACGCATAAAACAACTCGGCGCGTTCGACGGGCGACAGACCCAGCGCCTCGCCGATCTGCGTGCCGACGAGGCACGTCCGGGCGGCATGTCCTTCGGGTTGCCCCTCGGCGAGGTCGAGTGCCGAGGAGAGGCCTGCGATTGTTTCAGACAGCCGAAACGCGACCGTCGCGGCCGCATTCGATTCGGGACAGGTAAGGGCTGGCGCTGACATATAAGAACCTGGGGCAGTTCGCGGGGTCACCGCCAGGTCGGCGGCGAGGGATGGCGGTGGTGGTATGGGATAAACCTAGCTCAGATTTCTCAGACAGACGGGCGGCGTCCGATGGTGCCGGCGATACCGAATGTGGGGCCTCGCGCGCCCTTGATGGTGAACTGACGGGCAGGCGTTGCTATCATTCCCGCACGGCGTCATGGTTCAGGTCGCGCAGCGGTAAGAATGCCATCGAGAAAAACGAGCCGTGGCTGCGGGCGAAAGCAAGCCGGGCGCCCGTTTATGACGAGGCGCGAGGCGCGCCGTTGGGTCACTCGCTGGCGATTGGTCAGTGAACGACAAACGGCGGAGCTGCGGTCGCTGACTCCGGCGCAGAAATTGGAGCAGTGGGCCAGGCTCACTGTATGGGTCGAGGCGTTCGGGTGGAAACAAAGGTTGCTCGAGGAAGAGCAAGACGTTCGCGCGTTGTGGACGAGATTGCGGCGTGCGTACTTCAGAAATGAGCCCGACACCTGAACTGCCGCTTAAGTGTCTGCGAGATTTGGCCCGGTGGTTTCGCCGCACAAAGACACGAGGAATCGTCATGGGGGGAGTTGCGGCGTCGATTCTGGGGCGGCCGCGCGCGACGCGCGATATCGACATTCTGGTCGACGTTCCTCGGCCTCGCTGGCGAAAACTGCTGCTGGGCGGCATGGCCTATGGGTTTTTCCCACGCTGTGGCGCTGAAGAAGCGCTGCGATTTGCGATCGAGGCGCGCGTGTTGCTGCTGCGCCATCAGGCGACCGGCATCGACGTGGATGTTGTGTTGGGGGCGTTGCCATTCGAACGAGGCGCCGTAAGGCGTGCGCGGAAGGTCCGAATTGCAGGCTGCCTGTTGCCTCTGATTTCGCCAGAAGACCTGATCATCATGAAAGGCGTCGCGCTTCGCGGGCGCGATCTCGCGGATATCGCGGCCATACTGGAGTCGCAATCGAAGCTCGATCTGCGGCGCGTGCGGCGGGTGACGCGCCAGTTCGCCCAAGCGCTCGAGCGCCCTGAGATTGTCGCTGAACTGGAACGCTTGCTGGTCTCGACGCGCCGGCCCGGCAGAAAGCAAGGTTGAGCCTCCCCTATGCTGGGCAACGCTGCTCCGACGCCGTTCGACCTGCGGTTTTCGCTGTTTGGGATTCCGGTGCGCGTGCACCCACTCTTCTGGGTCTTCTCAGCCGTCATGGGGTGGGACCCCGACGACCCCAACGTGATGTTTCTCTGGATCGGGTGCGTCTTTGTGTCAGTTCTTGTTCACGAATTGGGGCATGCCATCGCCGCGCGGCTTTACGGTTGGAACCCGCAAATCGTGCTGTACGCGTTCGGCGGCTATGCCGCATTCGTGCCGACCTGGGGCTACACGACCTGGCGGGCCGTCATCGTGTTGTTGGCCGGTCCGGGGGCCGGTTTTCTGCTGTTAGGGCTGCTCTGGGCCGTCGCCACTCCGCTGGTCATCCTGCGGGTGTTGCCCGTCGACCTGCTGCAAAACGAGTATTTGACGACAGCCTTCGCGTTCCTGACATTCATCAATCTGGCATGGGGACTGGTGAATCTGTTGCCGGTGTATCCGCTTGATGGCGGCCAAATCACCCGGGCGCTGCTGACGCGCTTTCGGCCGCGCGATGGCCTCGACATCTCGCTGAAGCTTTCACTGCTCGTCAGCGCCGGGGCGGCCGTCTTGTTTCTCGTCGGCGGTCAGATGTATGCCGGCATATTGTTCGGGTCGCTGGCCTTCGAAAGCCTGCAATACCTGCAGGGGGCCCGGTATCGGTAGCCGCGCTGCGTGCCGGCCTGGTGGCTCTACCGACCCCGACAAACGTGTTGGTTGCTACGGTCGCGGAGCACAGCGATCGGTCGAGCGAACGTCGCTGCACGTATTCGCGCGAGTCGCCCCGCTGACGGTAAAAATGTGCTTTCGCTCCCTTCCCCCCTTGCGGGGGAAGGGCCGGGGATGGGGGGCGAGTACCGGCGCGCCGGGATGACGCTGGAAAGCACCCCCCCCCCCCACCCCACCCCCCGGGGGGGGGAGGGGGGAGGAACAATAGTCGCAGGCCCCCCGATAAGGTCCCAGCGCGACACCCCCCCCGCGGGCCGCCCGCCCCGGGCCAACC
>JBQTIL010000123.1:0-23172 GCA_052388175.1 Planctomycetaceae bacterium
TGGGCCTGCGCTCGCTGACAAGGCTTTCGATTCAGACAACGCGCTGTTCGCTCATCGAGTGGCTTGCGCCGGCCCCCCGTTTGATTGCGCGAGCTTGCCCCACCCTACCATGAATAATCCGGCGCTAAAGCGGCACCCTGAGTGATGAAAATCGAGTAGACTGGAGGCTGGCGGGGTGCCGGCGTCGCTGAAGGCATGCTCATGATAAGCGAGGCGGCACAGTTTGCGCCGCAAATTGAATCAAACCCCAGCGTGCCGAGGGTCCCCTTCGCTGCTCGACGGGGTCCGTGACCTTGCAGCGCACGATTCAGAGCCAGTCACAAGGTAGATCATGCTCAAGAGCATTCTGATTGGAATAGACGGGTCGGATTTCGGTCGAGCCGCCGTCGACCTCGGTACTCAGTGGGCCCGCCATTATGGCGCCTCACTCATCGGGATGGGGGTCGTCGACGAACCGACAATTTGTGGCGCCGAGGCCGTGCCACTGGGTGGAGCAGCGTTCAAAGGCGGGCGAGACGAAGCGCGCCTCGCTGACGCACGGCAGAAAGTCGAAGACGCGCTGGGCTCGTTCGCATCACGCTGCACGTCGGCGGGCGTTTCGTACGAGATGCTCGAATCGACCGGCCTGCCCGCTGAGCAGATCATGCTCGAGTCGCAACGTCACGACCTGATCGTTCTCGGGCAACAAACCTTTTTTCACTTTGAAACTCAACGGGGAGCCGATGAGACGTTGCGAACCGTCGTCAGGCACAGCCCACGGCCGGTGGTCGCCGTGCCGAGGCCCCTGCGTGAAGGAACCAAAGTGCTCGTTGCCTATGATGGAAGCGTGCAGGCGGCCCGCACCCTGCAGGCATTTGAGCGCCTCGGGCTTTCGGCCGGGCGCGAGATTCATCTCGTCAGCGTTCATCAGAACGCAACCGACGCGGCCCATCACATTGACAGAGCCGCCGACTACTTCCGCCGGCACGGCGTTTCGGCACAAGCTCACCCGATAGCGACTGTCGGGCAGCCCGCTGCCGCCATACTGGAGCGGCTGGAAGCCCTCGGCGCGGGGCTTTTGGTCATGGGCGCTTACGGTCAGCCGACCATCAAAGAGCTGTTTTTGGGGTCGGTCACGCGGCAGATTCTGGACAACTGTGACGTGCCGGTGTTTCTGTATCACTGACTTTAGGGTCGCTGTTCGTTCGCACGCTCTGCCCGGCAGAACCTTGGGCACAAGAAACAGCGGGCGGCACGACTCGTCTTCCCCTCAATCGCGCTTCGGGTCGTCGAACATGGGAACGAGCTCGACGGTGACGGGAGTTCCCCTGGGCGGAATACGCTCGGTATACGCTTCGAACAGTAAGCTCGCTTCTTGAGCCGAGCTTTCGACCGCGACGTCGAGCGTCGCACCGGGAAAATTCGCGACGCAGATCAGATCGCCATCTTCGGCCAGATAGGCTTCCTTCCCCGTATTGGGGTCGGTATAGAACCCGCTGCCGCAAAAAACCCAGTGGGCCTTCATTTCACTCGACTGGCCCTGATCATAAAAGTAGGCGATCGCCTTCTGAAATGCCTCGTCTTTCGTCAGCGACTCGAACTCTCGCTTTTGCTTCAGCGTCATCGGGCCATACCAGCTCAGTTCTTTCAGTTTGTGATCGTAGCGCAGTTCGGTGTTCCGCGGCAGCACAACGCCGTCGGGCAGGCGCGCGAGCGGGCTCGACCAGAACCGGTGGACCGAGTTTCGAACCCACGATTGGGCTGCCGCGCGCTGCGCTTTCCCTTTGTCGTCGGTCCACATCAGAAAGATCGCAATCTTCTGGCCCGTTGGCGGTTTGAATTCCGGGTCGTTGCCGACGGGCGTGCCGGGTTTGGCCCCGAGCGCCAGAAGCCCGGTGTGCACCACGTAAGCCTTGGCATCGAGCGCGAGTATCGACTCGTGCTCTTTGGTCTGCTTGGGACAGCAGAGCATCTCAAGCTGTCCCTCGCGCAACACAACCTGGGTCTTCAGCAGCAATCGCTTGCCCGGCAGGTCGAGCAGCACGGTTCCTTCCGGATTCAATGGGCGCAGCTCAGGTTTTGCCGAGGCCTTTTGGGCGGCATTCGCGTCGGGTTGATCGGCACAGATCCCCGCCCGCGGCACCACGAAGCCCAATGCCGCGCACACGGCCACGCATGACGAGAGGATTGTGGCGCGTCGGCAGAGCGTCAGGAAAAGCGGCATGATCGTGTGTCCCTGCAAAAATTCATCCCCGAGACTCTGCCCATGTTGTATCAGGCCCCGATACCGGAAGTGTAGTGCCCCACGCAGATGGGACGTTACTCGCGGTACCACGGCCAGCGAGCAGGGCGAGTCGGCCGTGGGAGAGTCTCGTCGGACCAAGCCATAGGCGCGGCGTAGCGAATTCAAAACCGCAGGGACACAAGATTCGGCGGATTTCGCCTACGGCAGAATGGCAAAACGGAAAGTGACACAGGGAGACACGGAGGCGCAGAGAAGAGACGGTAGCCTCGGATTCTCCGTGTCTCCCTGTTCCGAGCCTGTTCTTCCCGACGGTTGTCGCGTCCCGACGAAGAAGGATCGCTAATCCGCACTGATCGCCCTTCGAGACGCGCACACCCCTTCTGGAGTGCTGTGACTCGTCACAGCTTTTGGATTTTTTGGACCACCGTGCCGTCCTGAATCGGCGAGAACTCGCCGCACTCGCGGCCTTTTTGCAGCCAGTTCTGCACATCTTCGACAAACCGGTCGCGCTCTGTTTCGAATTCGAGCGTGTGATGCGCCGTGGGATACTCAATCACCGTGCGATCGGTCGTCGCGAAGCGTTCTACGAGCCGGCGTGTCGCTCTGTTGTCGATGATCTGATCGCGACCAGCCAGCATCAGGAGAACGGGCAAATGCAAAAGCGGCGCGCAGGCCGCCAACCCTCGATCGAGAGCGCGATTGGCCAGCAGAAACGAAACGGTCACTTCGTGCAGGGCCAGCGGGTCGCTGCGAATATATTCCTGCCACACCGGGTCGCCGGTAAAGAGGGCCGGGTCGTCGAGCGGTATCGGCACGCGCTTCTGTCTGATTTTCAAGGCCTGGGCAAAAGTCAGTTGGAGGTTCTGCCACGCGGTCGCCCGCACGCGGGCGCAGAGGCCGGGGTACAACAAGGCGAGGCCGTCGAGCCATTCGGGCCGGCGCGCCGCGACGTGCACCGCCAGCTTTCCCCCCCAACTGACCCCCAGCAGAAGAACCTTGGTCGAGTCGCCGGGCGCGTCGCTGTCGCGCAGGCCGAAGAGGAACGAACCGACGTCGTCGATCAATGTTGCCGCATCAGGCGCGTCGCCGCGCGCGGCTTCATTCATTCCTGAACCGCGTCGGTCGAGAAAAAAAACCTCGAAGCCCGCGGCGGCCCAGCGCTGGCATGAGTAACTATACCACCCGGAATGGCTCTGAATTCCGTGCAGCACAACCAGGCGACACTTTCGTTCGTCGCGGGCCGGCCGCCAGTGGCGGTAGTGCAGCCGCGCGCCGTCGGCGCCGCGATACGTCAAGATCTCGGGGTTCATCGTGGAGCCAGTTCCTCCAATGCGCGGGCAAAGGCCCCGAAAGAGCCCGCATCGAACAGCACGAACCTGACGAGGCCCGGGCGCCCTCGCTCGCGCAGAAACGCTTCTGCGGTTGCCAGCGAAACGGTCGCCGCGAGGTCGCGCGGATAGCCGTACACGCCCGTGCTGATCGCAGGAAAGGCAATGCCGTCGCAGGCATGTTCGATCGCCAGTTCGAGACAATGTCTGTACGCCGAGGCCAGCAATTCAGGCTCTCTCTGTTGCCCGCCCCGCCACACCGGTCCGACCGCGTGCAGCACGTGCTTCGCCCCCAGCCGGCCCGCGTCGGTGACGACGGCCCTGCCCGTCGGGCACCCCTGGGGATATCGCGCTTGCGTCTGCTCCATCAACACCGGCCCTGCCGCACGATGGATCGCCCCGTCGACCCCGCCTCCGCCGGCCAGTTCGGCATTGGCCGCATTGACGATCGCATCGATCTTCTGCAGCGTGATATCTCCCTGCACCAGTTCCAGCCGGCACGAACCAATGTAGCGGAACATGGCAGTCTCCGATCGGATGAGCGATGCAGGCGTAAGTTTCTCGAAAGCTCGGTCAGTAGTGCAAGGGGCAATTCCGGCTCGCCGCCATCCCGGTCTTTGCGCATTACCCGGCATTGCATACGATTCTCAGGTGATCAAACTGTTGCTGCTCATTCCGACGCTCGACCGGTCAGGCGCCGAAAAGCAACTTGCCCTCCTCGCGACCCGACTGCCCCGCGACGAATTTGCGGTGCGAGTCGTGGCTCTCACGCGAGGGGGGCCCTATGCCGACGAGCTGGCCGCCGCCGGCGTCTCTTTGACGATTCTGCACAAACGGTTCAAATTCGACCCCGTCGCGTTTCTGCGGTTGAAACGGCTGCTGCGTGCCGACCCACCCGATATTCTGCACACCTGGCTGTTCGCCGCCAATGCGTACGGCCGCCTGGCCGCGGGGCCAGAGCCCCCCTTCCCCGTGCTGGTTTCCGAACGCTGCGTCGACACGTGGAAAGCGGGGTGGCAACTGTGGCTCGATCGGAAGCTCGCGCCGCGCACCACCCGGCTGATCGGTAATTCGCGCAGTGTCGCCGAGTTCTACGCGCAGCATGGCTATGGCGCCCGTCAGTTGACTTACATTCCCAATGGCATCGATCTGCCCGAGACGCCGGCCGACGCCCGACTGCAGGCTCGCGCGGCCCTGGGGCTGGCGCCTGAGGCGCGCGTCATCGGTTACGTGGGGCGTCTCGCCCCCCAGAAGCGGGTGCATGACCTGATCTGGGCGTTCGAGCTGTTGCGCGTGCTGCGGGGAGACGTCGTTTTTCTGATCGTCGGAGAAGGACCTGAGCGCGAGCGGCTCGAAACATTCGCACAAAACGTGAAAATCGCCGACCGCGTGCGCTTTCTGGGGCACCGGTCTGACGTTTCGACGCTCTTGCCCGCGTGCGACCTTTTCTGGCTGGCCAGCGACTACGAAGGGTTGTCGAACAGCGTTATGGAAGCGATGGCGGCGGGCGTGCCGGTCGTCGCCAGCGACATTCCGCCGAATCGCGAGCTGGTGCAGCAGGGAACGACCGGATACCTGGCCCCCGTCGGCGACCGGGTGGCCTTTGCGCAATATGCCGAGAAGCTGCTGCTCGACGCGCTTCTGGCGTCGCGGCTGGGGGCCGCGGGCCGTGAGCGGATTCGCACGGAGTTCAGTGTCGGGCGGATGGTCGAGGCGTATGTCGGGCTGTATCGCGACCTGGCAGGAGAGTCGAAGAGTCGAAAAGTCGAAAAGTCCGAAAGCATTGCAACTTATCCGAGGACGTCGGACCCGGGAGATTGAGATGTAACTCTTCGAAACTTCGACTCTTTAACTTTTCGACTTTTTGACCTTTCGACCCTTTCCCCCATGTGTGGAATCACCGGAGCCGCCTGGAACGCCGAGACGCCGGCCCTGTCGCCCGACGTGCTGGTCAGCATGACGTCGGCGCTGGCCCACCGCGGCCCTGACGACGCGGGCTATTATCATTCGCTCTGTGCCCCCGCCGGCACCGGTCGCGACCCGCAATGGGGCGCCGCGTCGGCCGCCGCATCGACCGGCCCGGGGGGCGCTCTGGGGCACCGCCGGTTGTCGATCATCGACCTCGCGGGCGGGCACCAGCCGTTGTGCAATGAAGACGGCTCAGTTTGGATCGCCTTCAATGGCGAGATCTACAACTATCGCGAGCTGCAAGCCCGACTCGAACAACGTGGGCATCGCTTCAGAACGTCGAGCGATACCGAAGCGATCGTGCATGCCTACGAAGAGTTCGGCGTCGAATGCGTCGAGCACTTGCGGGGCATGTTTGCGTTCGCCATCTGGGATCAGCGCCGCCGCCGCATGTTTCTCGCGCGCGACCGGCTGGGCAAAAAGCCGCTGTTCTATCGGTGCGATTCGGGCCGGTTGCTGTTCGGCAGTGAATTGAAGGCCCTCTTGCAGGTGCCGGGAATCCCGCGCGAGCTTGATCCGCAGGCCCTCGACGACTACCTGACGTACCAATATGTGCCGCACCCGCAGTGCATTTTGCGGGGTTTTTCGAAGCTGGCGCCGGCGCATTGGGCCCTGTTTGAAGGGGGCCGGCTGAACGTGCAGAGATACTGGAAGCCGCCGTACGGCGGCTCGCACAATTGCGCGCCCTCAAGTGCGACGGCCGAGACCGTCGCCCGCGAGGGCAACGCGCAGATGTGTCGGCCGGCGACGGAAGCGGACGCCCGCAAGGCCTTGCGCGAGACGCTGACCGAGGCGGTGCGGCTGCGGATGCGCAGCGACGTGCCCCTGGGGGCTTTTCTCTCGGGTGGGATTGACTCAACAATTGTCGCCGGTCTGATGCAAAGTCTGTCAGACCGGCCCGTACAAACGTTTTCGATCGGGTTCAGAGAGCGAGCCTTCGACGAACGCTCTTACGCACGGGCCGCGGCCGACCATCTGCACACAGAACACCATGAACAGGTCGTCGAACCCGAAGCGCTGAAAATTCTTCCCAAACTCATCTGGCATTACGACGAACCGTTCGCCGACAGCTCGGCGATTCCCATGATGTACCTGTCGGAGATGACGCGGCGGAACGTCACGGTGGCCTTGTCGGGCGACGGCGGCGACGAATTGTTCGCCGGCTACGATCGGTATCAGGCCGTAGGAGTGGGCCAGCGCTTCGACCGGCTGCCGTCTCCCGTGAGGCGGTTGCTCACTGCGCGGCTCTGGCAGCGGCTGCCGGCGTCGACCCGGCAGAAATCGCGGCGCCGCAAGTTCAAGCGGCTGCTGGCGGCGCTCGCTTATCCCCCCGAGCGGCGGTATCTGAAATGGATCAGCATTTTCGACGACGAACGCCTGCCCGGCATGTACACGGCCGACTTCCGCCAAAAGCTCAACGGCCACGACCCCGCCGGCTTTCTGTTATCGGCTTACCACCAGTGCGGCACGTGCGACTTCGTCACGCGCACGACCTGCGCCGACGTCTTGACGTATTTGCCCTGCGACATTTTGACCAAGGTCGATATCGCCACGATGGCCTATGCGCTCGAAGGGCGCTGCCCGTTTCTCGATCATCATGTTGTCGAGTTGGCGGCGCGGCTGCCGATCGAATGGAAAATCCAGGGGCGGCGCGGCAAGAAAATTCTGATTGAGACGTTCGCCGACCTGCTCCCACAGGCAATTCAGGGGCGATCGAAAATGGGGTTCGGAGTTCCGCTCGATCATTGGTTCCGACACGAGCTGCGCGACCTGTTGCACGACGTGCTTTTGTCGAGTCGTTGCCGGGAACGGGGCATTTTCGATCCGCAGGCCGTCGCGCGGCTGGTGGAAGAACACATCGGCAACCGCTGGGACCACGCCTACCGGCTGTGGTCGCTGTTGGTGCTCGAACTGTGGCAGCAGCGGTTTCTGGACGCGCCGCAATAAACGTCTCGTTCGCGAGCCGCGTGGGATCAGAAGTCAGGCGGCCGGCGGTGATAACGGTACATGCGAACGCGATCGGTGTTGGGCAACCGGGTTTCGACCGGCGGGCGCAAAACGCCAAACGCCTTCAACAGCGCCGCGACGCCGAACCCGGCAACGAACCCGCCGATGTGGGCCCACCAGGCCACCCCGCCGGCCCCGCTCGCCAGATTTGAGAGAGTGCCTTCGATGAATTGAAACAGAAACCAGATGCCGAGAAAGACGGGCGCCGGCAGAACGATCGTCTGGATGAACACGAAGATCGGCAGGATCGCGAGCACCTTGGCGTGTGGGTAGAGCAGAAAGTACGCGCCCATGACGCCGGCGATCGCGCCGCTGGCGCCGATGGTCGGCATCGTTGATTGAGGGGCCGACATCAGGTGCGCGGCGCTCGCTGCCACGCCGCTTCCCAGATAGAACAATCCGTACCCCCAGTGCCCCAGCCGGTCTTCGACGTTGTCGCCGAAGATGTGCAGGAACCACATGTTACCCAGAAAATGCATCCAGCCACCGTGCAGGAATATGCACGTCAACAACGTCAACCAGGGATTGAAGGGGGGCTCGGCGAAGGTCCGTTCCTGCACCTCGCGTTCGACGCCGAACCTGGTGCGCACGAGCACCTCTTCGTGCCCCACGATGGGCCGCTCAGGATGCAGCACGCGGGCGGGAATCATTCCGAGCGACTCGACGAGCCGGTCGGTTCCGTCAGACTGGTCGGCAAGCTGGGCGACGAACGCGACGCCGCACAGCGCGATCATCAGGTAGTTCACGAACGGAAACGTTCGCGGTGGAATGTTGTCGCGCAGAGGGATCATTTCAGCGAGCGGGGCAGGTCAATCCGGCGAACAATGACCGTGCGAGGGGCGCGGAACTGGCGCTGGGGCGCGGGTTCCGCCGCGATTGTAGTCCGCCACAACGGCAGAACAAGGCGGGGCCTCGCGGTGCGGCCCCGGCCACCGGCCCGACAGAACAAAGCGCGGCTCCGCGCAGGGCTGCCCTGGTGAACGGCCGCGCCTTTCCGCACGCCCCGGCATGTGTTAGTTTGTCGCGTGACAGGCGGCTGGCGAGGTGGATTCCCGTCGCTCGCCTGGTGTGGAGTTGGTCATGGCCGTTCGAGGAATTCGCGGAGCCACAAGCGTCACAGCCGACACGCGCGAAAGCGTGCTCGAGGCCACGCGCGAACTGCTGCAGGAGATTTTGAAGGCTAACGAAATCAAGGAATTTGACGATATCGGGTCGGTTCTGTTCACGACCACGCCCGACCTGACGGCGACCTTTCCCGCTGAAGCGGCCCGCGAGCTGGGGATGCAGCAGGTGCCGTTGTTGTGCGCGTCGGAGATTGCCGTTTCCGGTCGGCTGGCGCGTTGCATTCGGGTGCTCTTGCACCTGAACACCGAGAGGCGCGCCTGCGAGATCGTACACGTCTATCTGCGCGAGGCGAAATCTCTGCGGCCCGACATTCACAGCGCGCAATGACGCGGCGCGATCTGTGCGGCAGCTTCTTGTGAAATGCGGGGCTAGCGCAGAAAGTCGAAACCGCCGACCTGCGAGGCCAGCGCGGCACACACTGCAAGCTGTAGCGCGAGGGCCGCAAGCGCCCCGGCCCTCGAAAGCAGGGCTTGTCGCGCTGGGACGCGTTCGGTCGCAGCCGATTCATCGAAGGCGGCGCCTGCCACCCAGACCACGAACGGCGCCAGGAAGATCCAGAGCCTTGCGGCCTCGCCCGAGTTCTTTCCCGAGAGCCAGAGCGCGCCCCAGGTCGTCAGGAGTGCGGCAGGCACGCCCAGCGTGCGCCAGCCGCCGCGCTTCCATTGCCAGACGAATCCCCAGGCGGCGAGCGCCACCAGCGGGGGCCCAAGCGCCACCGCAAATTCCGCCGGGTTCACGAGCAGCCATTTCCAGTACGTCCGCGTGAACTGGCCGTAGAAGGCCGAGTGATTGCGCAAATTCCAAGCCCAGATCGACAGCAGATTGGCGTGGCACAGCCACCCCAGAAAGACGCAAGGAACGACAAGACCCAGGGTCGCGCCGGCGAGGGGACGGACCAGGCTCCGGGGACCGGGCAACCGAGGACGGGGGCCGGAAGAAGAACCGTCAGCGGCATTCCGCTCATTCAGCCGCCACAGCGTCAGTACGCCGGTGAAACACGCGACCGCCAGAAATGCGAGGCTCAACAGCATCGACAGCCACATCAGCGCCCCTGCCAGAGCGCCGAGCGTCACAGAGCGGCGTTTCACGGCGACCAGCCAAACCAGCACAAAGAGCGCGGCGAGAAACGGAAAAACGGCGTCGGATTTCGGCAGGAACACCGCCAGCGCAGGAACAGCGGGCCAGAAGCTCGCCGCCAGCCACGCCGCCGTGCGCTCGCACGTGTGCCGCAGCAGGCCGTACAACGGCAAAACCGTCAAGGCCGCCAGCCCCTGGGCCAGCAGGGCGGCGAGCCACAACGCGGCCCGTTCGTGGCGCAGGAACGGATGCTCGGCATTGAGGTTCAGTTGCTTCAGCAAGTCCATCGAGTCGCTGACCGATTGCGGTTCGGTGGCAATTGCGAGTTCCACGAGTTGCGGAGACGAAGCGCAGGCGGCGAGCAAACCGCGAAAAAACAACGTCAGTCCCGGTGGATGCGTGCCGATGTGCAACACTTCGCCTTCGGACATTTGGCGCTCGTAACTCGCAAGAAATTCGCCGGCACTGCGCAGGTCGGTTCGCGCCGCGGTGAAGTAACCCGAAGGGCCCGGGTAGTACAGGACCCAGGCGGCTTTCGAAAGCTGGTAGCCTTCGCTGCCCGCTTCCTGCACGACCCACAGCCAAGCGAAACCGGCGCCGGCAAGGCCCATCAGCCAGCACAGGTGTTCCCATCGTTTCGCGCCGTGGGCGCGCACTGCGCCCAGCCCGATAAATGCGACGTAACCTGCCCCGCAGGCCGCGGCAGGCAAGAGCGTCAACCAGATCGAGGTCGCCGACGGTGGCTGCCTTAGCCAGACCCACTCACCCGGGATGCCCAGGGGGAGCGCTGTGCCGCAGACGACGCCGACTGTCAGCACCGCGGGCACCAACAGCGACAGACACCAGGCGACGCGCGACATTTTGAATCCGCGTGGGAGCGACGCCGGCGGGCAGGAAGAACCGGGCGGGGGTCAGCCCCCCGCCCGCATGAATCAATCGATCGACTGCACCTGCATTTGGGCGTTGAGGGCCTTGCGAATTCGCTCTTGAGAATCGAGCAAATGCGCGCGGCTGTAGTCGTCGAGCTTTACGTCGGGCGCCGCGAGCACGGTAGTCGCCTGCCGGTCGAGATCTGCCAGATACATGCGAACCAGCGACCGCGCGTCTTCGGGAACTCCGCCGCCTGACAGCAGAAACACGAACTGGGCGCCCGGCGGTGCATTCACAAGCGCGGCCAGTTCCTTGAGCGCAACCCGCTGCAGGTTCCGTCGCACGCTGCCGACGTAGGGCTTGCGATTATCATACTGCCCGGCCCGCGGCGCGTCGCGCCATTCGGTGAAAATTCCATCGACCAGCATCCGCAGATGTTCGGCCAGTGTATAAGCATCGGCATCGGCCGATTGCTTTGCCTCATTGTCATGCAGGCGCGACAGGGTGGAAGTGGAAAGCAGCGGAAACAGAATACGACTTTGCATTCGCGAAATGGTTTCATGGATGGGGTAATCGAGTCGACTCGGTTCGCGAAGGCCCCAATGGCTCCAGCGCGTCGCCGCGAGCGCATTCAGCACGTCGGGCGGCGGCAGGGTCGGAACGTTGAACGCCGCATCGACCAGCAGCTTCATGGCCTCGCGCTGCTTTTCGGCTTCGACCAGCTTGAAGGGACTGCGGGCATTCGCGTCGCCCTTGTGATCGCGGTGAACGTAAACTCCGCCGGGAAAGCGTGCCACGAACGACAAAGTCCGCCAGTATTCGCTGAACAGCATTCCGAATGCCTGCCGCGCCCTCTGGAACCCTTCTCCCTCAGGCACGGCCCGTTCGACCACCTTGGACCACAACTCAGACGTCGTTTTCGTCTGCCGTTTCGCGAACTCCAGGGGGTCTTTGCCGAGATCGAAGCGATTCGCGAGCGGGTCGGAATCGATTCCGCCGCGAACATCTTCGTCGGTCGCATAGTCGAGCCCCGGCTCGGCGCTGCGGGCGGCAATCTTCTTCAACTCGGCGGACTCGTCTCCTTGAATGACCTTGTAGCCGTATTCGATGGCCCAGTAGTCATATGGCCCGATCGTCTGGGGGAAGTATGAACCCTGCTTTTGACCCTGGGGGGCGATATTGACCGGGGAGTAATCCATCACGCTGGCGACGGTGCCTTCTGCGGGCCCCTTGACGGGGTCGTCGATTTCCGAAAGTGGTTTCCAGGTGCTGGCTTTGAAATTGTGCCGCAGCCCCAGCGTATGCCCCACCTCGTGCATCACGATTTCTTTAAGGCCCTGTGCGACAAAGTCATCTGGCAGCCCCTTGCCGGGGGCGGCTAGGCCACGCACGGCAAACGCCGCGGCGGCAAAGCCCAATTGTTGCTGCATTCCCTGGCAATACGCGCAACTCTCGCGCGGCCCGTGGGCGTGGGTGGGCGTCAACATCTTCGCAAAGGGAGACAGACCGGGCTCGCTGGGGCCCCCCATCAACGCCGCGACGTCAGCCGCTGAAAACGTCTCGTACTGCTGCTTCCAATAGGTGAGGAAATCGGCATCGAAAATGATGTCGGCGTCGAGAATCTCACCCGTCATCGGGTTGACGCGCGACGGCCCCATCGCAAAACCGGCATTGGCCGTAATCCAGCGAAATGTGTTGTAGCGCACATCTTCCGGGTCCCAGTCGGCGTCGTCCGGCTGCTGCTCAACCGCAATGGCCTTGTAGAAGCCGAGTTTCTCGAAGGCTTTGTTCCATTCTTCGATTCCCTCCTGGATATGAGGCCGAAGGCTGATCGGCACTGTCTTTTCTATCCAGAATTTGATTGGCTCTTTCGGCGGCGAGAGTTTCACGGACGGGTCTTTGTCCAATTTTTGCAAGTTCCAGCGGTTGATGTACCGCACGAAATGTTCGTCGTCTTTCTTGTCTGAAAAATCCTTGATGACTGTCAGGAAATACCCGATGCGATCATCGGCGGCGCGTGGCCTGTAGTCGTCGGTCGGCAACCGGCTGATGCTGTAGTGAACATTGACCTGCGCGCCACGAGCGTCGACAACCGTGTCGAACTGCCCGGTGCTCGAATAGACCGCCGCCACTTCGATTTCAACGTTCTTTTCGAACGCCTTGATCTTGGCGAATGTCGAGCGATCAGAGGCGAACGACATACCGATCGAACGCCCGATCTGCTCGTCGTCACTCATAAAGATGCGCGTCATGTCGACGAGCATCCCCCCGGAAGGGCCGGTGGCAATGATCGGCAACGCGTACAGCACGCTATCGCTGTAGGCCAGCTTGACCGCGTTCGACTCGGGGCTGTTCGGCGTTGCGCGGAAGCGAACGTTGCGCCGCAAAACATGCAGTTTCTCGCCGACTTTCGCAAAACTCCAGATCACGTCGTCGCCGAACCCCCAGCTCATTCCCCCCAGTACCGCCCCCCGACTGATTCCACGGGCGATCGAGGTCAGCACGATGAAGTTCTGGTTGAGCTGCGACGGGGTGATCTCGGCCAGAAGCTGTTGATCTTTGTGGTACAGCGTCCACATCCCCTCGACTTTCTTGAGCTTGTCGATGGCGCTTTCGTAGGGGCTTTTGGGAGGGGTCGCCGGAGCGGCTTGCCCCGAAGCCGGGGGGCTCGGTTTGTCAGGCGTGCTCGGCGCCTGGGCCCAGCCCGTCTCGGAATTCGCTACGCCTGTCGCCAAGACCAATGCCGCCAGCCAATACCCCTTCGTCGACATAACTCGTCTCCCTCGAGATTTGTTGCCCTCCGCGGAGTCAGCCAGCCTGGGCAACCGCGGAGTTTGCCCCCTTATTCTACGTCAACTTGCCTTAAAATTCGAGAAATTGTGCAACTTTTGCGGGTTGGGCCGCATGGATGCCACCTTCGGCCTGCCCGGAACCCGGCGGGGCCTGGTACTTGACGGCCGGACGACCGCCGGCTGCCGGTTCAAACGGCTGCGACGGCTGCGACGGCCACCCTCAGAACGGGCCAAACGTCAATCGACGAATACCGCCACACACGTGACGTTATCGCGAGAACCCGCATTGAGAGCGGCGTCGACGATCGCCTGGGCGGCGTGCTGGGGATCGGAATGGCCCGCCAGCAATTCGCCCAGCTCGGTTTCCATCAACCCGTCGGTCGCGCCATCGGAACAGAGAATCAGCCGATCACCCGGCTCGACGTCGAGCGCCTGGGCCTTCGCCCCGCTGCCCCCTTCTTTTGTGCCCAGGTAGCGATAAAGCACGTTGCGGTACCGATGCCGGGCGGCCTCTTCCGCAGTGATTGTGCCGGCGTCGAGCAGGGCCTGCGTGAGCGAATGGTCTTGCGTCAGTTTCTGGAGGCGGCCCCGGCGAAGGAGGTAGACCGGGCTGTCACCCACGCCGGCGACGTAGAATCGCCGGCCGGCCCGCACGACGAGGGCGATGGTCGTCCCCATGTTGTGGTAGTCGGGGTCGAGTTCGCTTAAGGCCATGATCTCGCCGTTGGCGAGCGACACGGCTTCGTCGATGCCCTGGACGACACGTGCCCCTTCATCGCGCGAGAAATCAATCAATTGGTCGAGCCGCCGCGGAATCAGTTCCACGGCCATCTCGCTGGCCTTTTCACCCGCGCATTGGCCGCCCATGCCATCGGCCACAAGAAAGAAGCGACCGGCCGAATCGGTCAAGCAGCGGTCTTCGTTGTTCTCCCGGACGCTGCCGGTCACGCTGACTGCGCCCCATCGAACGTCAAATGCCACGATTCCCGTCTTCCTTTCCGCGAGGAAGTATGCTGTTCCGCGGGGTCATCAGGGGCAAACCAGTTTGACCAGGTCTTTCGTGCCGACGGTGCTGGACGTCAGAAAAAGCTCCCCCACATCGAACCCTGCACTGGCGCCATAGTAACGGTTTTGAGCCTCCAGCGTCTGGAAGAGGCGGTCTTTCGCGGGCGGAAACTGGCTGCGATACGCGCGGATCGCTTCGATCTTTGTCGTCAGCGTGGCGCTGATATCCACGACGAAATGCCCTGCCGCCTGCGGCAGATTCAAGCTCGAAAACCCCAGGGGAACCCACAATTGGCGGCGCACAGTATGGACCGGCAGGCCATCGAATTGTTCATCCCATTTGCAGAGGCGCGAATAAAACACCGCGGCATCAGTGATCTGCACTGCCTGAAAGTGGTCAGGCGACGCCAGCGGAGTCTTTGCCGCCAGCCCGACCACGATGGCCGGCCGATACTTGCGAATCACCTTTCCCAGCGCCACCCGGGCCTCGTGCGAGTCGAGCAGCCGCCGATTGGGCAACGTCAGGGTTTCTCGCACCGGCACCCCCAGAATTTTCGCGGCCGCCGCGGCCTCACGCAGCCGCTCTGCGGTCCCTGAACTTCCGGGGGTCGGCTCGCCATCAGTCAGGTCGACCATTCCCACGCGATACCCCTGTGAAGCCAGCAGGGCCAGTGTTCCGCCGCAGGAGATTTCGAGGTCGTCGGGGTGCGCGCCGACAGCAAGCAGATCGAGAGGTTCGGGTAATTCAACGGCCATGAGTGCTCAACACCTGATTCACATCGATCGGTCGACAGATTCTAGTCGAAAACGATTCCGATTTCGCTCTCAGCGACCTGCCGCCTGGCGGCACAACTTCAGGGCTGACGAATGATCTTTGCCAGACGATGGGGATGGGTGAGGTACGGATACTGCCCCGTACCCAGCAGCGAATCGGTGGTTGCCGAGGGCAGCAGTTCGGCCAATTCGCGCTGGCAGGCGCGCGTCGCTGTTCCCTCGCCTTCGGTCTCGATCAAATGCACGCGCCGGTCGATCCGCGAGAGGTACGGCCGGAAGTCGGCGTCGCGAATCAGGGCCGCCTGCCACGCCAGACTCGTAACCGGCACTCGGCCGACATTGTCTTCCAGAAATTGCCAGCGGGTTTCGTCGAAGGGTGGAAACCAGCGGCGGTGATTGTGCTGGCGCACGGCTCGACTGCCGGGGAACTTTCGCAGCAAGCCCGGATAGAATCGGCACGAACGGGCCAGAAACCGCTCGAACCGCGACAGTCGCCGGTGCGCGAAGCCTCCTTGCAGGAAAACCCGCCCGGTTCGCTGCGGAAAGTCGATCAATGCCTGCAGGGCTACGAGCGACCCGAACGAAGGTGCGTACAGGTCGAACACGGCATCACCACGCGCGTCGGCAATCGCGCGAATGTCTGCCGCGAGGTCGCCCAACGTCGCCGAGCGCGCCGTTGGCGAGCCTTCGGCCGTGCCGGGGTAATCCCACAGCACGCAACGAAATTCGTCTCGCAAGAGCCAGACGAGCAGTGAGTACAGTTCATGCGTGCCGCCGAAGCCATTCAACAGGTATAAGGGCCGCCCCGCGCCCCATTGACGCCCCGTCAGCCGGTATCGGGGTCGCTCAAGATACCAGCGGTCAGACTCTGTTCGAAACGCTTGCAGCACGTCGGACCACGCCAGGGGGGGCGGGCACTCTGATGCGGCAGAACCGACGGCGACCGCGTCAACTTCCTGAACCATGTCGCCTCGATCTCGAATGGCGGCTGGCCGACAAAAGGCTGTTCATGATCATCTGGTGAGGTCGTTCAACGGTCATGGGGCCGCAGGTTCGATCTGATCGTGATCTGGAAATGGAACCAGTTCGTTGGCCGAAGGTGAAATTGACATGCGCCACACGCGCCGATCTCCAAACTGCGCGATCAGCTCGCGATTCCTTTCGGTCCCCAGATCGTGCGCAAAAACCACAAGCGACTCGCCCGGCACGGCTCCGTTATATACCCATTCGTTGCTGTTTCCAGGCGGCGTCGACTGGTCGTACTGGATAAAAACGAGGTGCGAGCCACCCTCTCCGGCCAGCAGACGAATGACATCGTAGCGCGTCGAAATGATACTCGGTGCCTCGGTCGCAGTGGAACCCATTCTGTCTCTACGCATCAGGTGCGGCAACAGCGGGAACCCGTGCAGGAACACCCCATATGCGCAGCCAAAGATCAGAAATATCAGCGGCAGGTTCTTTTTTTGCTTGCGGCCTGACAGTCGCTTCAGGCCGTTCCGGCGAAGCGCATCTGCGGTAACGGCGAGCACCAGGGGAAATATGGGGGCCAGGTAATGCGGGTACCACGAACGGACGAACGAGGTCGCCAGCACGACAAAAATGAAGGCCAGGCTGCAAAACCATCCCCACGGTCTTCCCAATGAAGTCAGCACAAGCACCAGCAGCCACAGCAGGGCGCCACGCTGAGAAGTCAAATAAGAGTCCGGGGCCCAGAGGTTTCCGAGCGCCGACTCAACCGTGACCGGCAGGCGAACGAAAAATCGGCCCGCCCATTTGCGAAAGAGACCGGCATAGCCCCCGGTGGCCTCCGACGGGGGACGAAGGTCAAGATAGTATTTTTCAAGGCGGGGTACGGGGCGCTTTTCAGGTTCGCGGCGCGCGCTCGAGAGAAAGATTCCCTGATGAAGGTATTGGCGATCGTGCAGCGCATAAGGCATGAGCGACCACTGACCGGTGACCGCGTGATTGTGCGTCGCGATGCCCGCAGCTCCTGCCACCAGAACCGCGCCCATCGGCAGCATCCACAGTTTGAGCCTGCACGACAAAGCCGGGCTGCGTTTGCCGGCGAGCCAACCGGCCAGAACCAGAGCGGCGGGCACGCACGTTACGAATCCCTCGAAGGGCCTGGTGCTTGCCAGGAGAACGACGCCCAGCCCCATGAGGAGGCTCGCCCCCACGCGCGGGTACCGCACGGTGCGACGCATTCCTCCGAACAGAAGCGCCCCCGCTGCGGCGGCCAGCATGCCCCCCCAATAAGATTGTGCCCAGTACGTTGAGACCCCGAGCGTGACAATGGCGAAGATCGTCGTTACGAAAGCCCAGGCCCGCGATGTCCAGGCTTGCAACATCCAGCACAGGCAGCCGGCAAACAGTCCGCAGCTCAGCCAGACGCCCCAAATCGGTTCCCCAAACACCACCTGCCCCAGCGCCAGTGCAAGGCCCTGTGCCGGTGGGTATTTCGAGCTGTATGTCGGAGTGACCAGTACGTGCAGGGCCTCGAAAAAATCCGCCGCAGGTGGGGGCGGGTTCGTCAGTCGGCCGTGGGCGAAGGTGTCGGCAGCCAGCAGATAGCTGAATTCGTCGACGATCCGCGGCTGAGGGACGCCCTTGATCGTTCCGTAGGCCGCCGGCAGCAGAGTGCCCAGCGCGGCACAGAGGACGATATCCACCCGGCGGCGGGCTCGAAGGCTTAACATGCCGGACGCTCGTATCACCGCAAACGACCGATGAGCATTGTTCAGGCGCGGGCCGAAGCTGCCGGATGGAGTCGGGGCCTCTCCACGGCAGGGCGCGGCGGGATGCCAGGGCCAGCGTATTGGCGCACGGCATCCAAACCCTGGCGCATCAGGTCGTGCAGGTGCGTGTATTCAAAACAACCGTTGCGGCCCGCGAGCTTCAGATTGCGGAAACGATGCAGGTAAGCAAGCGCCGGGTTCACGCACTCTTCGTATTTCAGTTCGAGAATCGGGTAGGCGTGATGCAGACGATGCGTGGTACTGCCCACGATATCGTCGCGCTTGAGCCAGCCCAGCCGCGCGAAATGGTCGGCCACCATTTCCACGAGCGATTGTTCATCGGCCTTCCACGGGGCATCGCCCTCCTGGCAGGGGATTTCAGCGATCAACGACGTCTTGCCGGGAGGGGCCATCTCGAGGCTGCGGTTTTTGGGTTCGTACACCCGCGTAAAGGGGAACGCCGGGTCGGGAAAGTAGATCGACCCGTTGGGAGAAACCTGCTCGCGATTCAGAAAGATGGCCACCAGAACGACGTTGCGGTGCCGCAATTTGCGGGCCGATTCCAGGATGTCGGCCGGTGGCGCGGGGTGCAGCAACTGCAGCAGCAGCCCCAGAGGGAGAGTGCAGGCCACTTCGTCGACGGGCACCCGCTCGGCGCCGTTGATCTCGATTGCCTCGATGCGGTTGCCTCGGTGGTGCAGGCGCGTGATTCGGGACCGCAACCGCACCCGTTCATCTCCACAGGCGTCTGCGAGCCTTTCAACGATCGCGCCGTAACCCGTTCGCGGATAATAGAACGCACCGTCAAGGTGCTCGGTCTTCGCGCGGTTTCCACGCAGGGCTTCGATCACCAGCGATGTGAGCCCCAACCCCTTCAGGCGTGCGCCACAGATTTGTGGCGAGAGTAGATCGCAGGGCGCGCCCCACAGCTTCTCGGAGTAGGAAAGCAGAAACCGCGACGCAATGTCGCGGCCGTACGTTCGTACCGCGAAGTCTAGAAAGCTGACCGTGGGCAACGACCGTTCCATGCGCCCTCGCAGCAGCGAAAACCCGGCGCGCGTGAAACTGATCGGCCCCAGCGCCTGGAAAAGGTTCAGCGGCGACAGCGGAAAATCGACGAAGCGGCCCGCATGCCAGATTTGACTCGGCACCTCGATCCGCCGGAGGTCGTCGCCGACCAGTTGCTGAATCTCGGCCGTCACCTCAGGGTCTTTGTCGTGGAAGCGATGCGCGCCCGAGTCGAAGCGGAATTCGCCGTGCTGCAGCGTGACGCAATTTCCGCCGACGCGACCAGCGGCCTCATAAACCCCGAAGTCAATTCCGGATTTTTGCGCGTAGTACCCCAGCGCGAGGCCGGCCGGTCCGCCCCCCAGAATTGTCAGTTTTGTTCCGTTTTTCATGGCACGCCCTGTGGAACCTGCGTTCCAGCATACCTCAGAAACGCAGGCTGCCGTGCCCCCGCGTCAGATGATAGCGGCACCTCAGGCCCTGTGCCAAGACGTTTTCTTACTGATCGACCGGTCGCGCAAGCCCCCCCACCAATACAGGCCGGCGGGGGGGGGTGGCGAGCTCAGGCTTCGTCGAGCCGTCGGTCGGCCTCACAAATCAGGCTGAAAGTCGTGGCGGCGTCGGGGGCGGCGCGCAGGGCCTCGATAAAACCCGGTCCCTGAAGCAGACGCCCCATTCGCGCCAGGACGGCCAGGTGTTCGCGTGGATCACGGCACAGGACCAGAAAAAAGATGTCGGTCAACATGCGCCGCGGCGCTCCGAAAGGCACGCCAGACAGGGTACGTCCGTATGCGATCAGCGAGCTGCCCAGCGCCCTGGGAAGCGGATTGCGCGGATGCGGTATGGCAACGCCCGACTCAAACGCCGTCGACAGCACCTCTTCGCGCTCGAGAATCGCGTGCAACAGTACGGCCGGTTCCCAGACCTGCCAGGTACGTCCGGCGACTTCCAGCAGTGATTCAAGAACAGAGCGGCGGGTGCGGGCTTCCAGCGGCACTTGCACCGTTTCGAGCGCCAGGAGACTTGCCAGCGGGGTCTCACTTTTTACATCGTCGCTGCGCTGAGCGTCTTCAATTGCGGCCAGTTCGGCGCTCGTCGAGGCGCGGATCTCCTGTTCCAACCAGTGCCTGATCTCGGCCGGGTGGAATCGCCATTCTCCTTCGACTCGCCGCCCGGGGATGCGCCCCCGCTGCACCAGGCGCTCCAATTCGCGGCGGTCGCGACCGAGTTGCTTTGCGAGATCGTCGAGTCGCAGAAAGTCGTGCTGCATCGAGGCCCCGTGGCTTTAAGCCAGCGGCGCTGCGTGCGGCAGCGAGGCCGCGGCCGCCGGCCCGAACACTTCCGGGCACGCGTGCACGAGCCCCGAGCAATAACCCGCCAGCAGCCGCAGGTAGTCCGCCTGCCAGCAGGCGTCGCACAGAATCTGCACCTCGTACCAACCACGGTATCCCTGCTGCTCCAGTCGATGAACAACGGCGCCCAGATTCTTGCACCGCGCCAAAGAGTCGGCTTCGCCCGCGGCCAATGCGGCAAAATTCGCATCACAGAGTTGCGCCAGTTTGAGTCGTGGCGCAAGGTCGGCCGCAATTTCGCCCGGCCCCGGCTCAGCGCCTACCGAAAACAGGTCACAGGCCAGCCCGACCTGAGGATTGCCGCACTTTTCGAGCAGGTCGAGAGCGTCGGCGAGCGATGAGACGAACGACCAGCGCTCGGCCTGCGACGTTCGGGCGAACTGCAGCGCCACATCGACGCCTAAGCGGGCGCCTTCTTCACCCAGCGCCTTGAGCGCTTCGACAGCCAGTCGCCGGGCGTGGTTCAACGTATGCCCGGCGCGGGCCCCGGTCACGACGACCAGGCAACCGGCGCGCAACTCGGCTGCGACCCGTAGCGCATCGAGCGCGTCGCCGACGGCGTCGCGAAAGGTGTGTCCGTCAGACCCGGTAAACCCTCCGGCGCACGAGAGGCTCGAGGCCGCCAGGCCGCTCTCATGCAGCAACTCGGCGGCGCGCTCTTCTCCGAAGTCGGCAAGTTTGCGGCGCCACAGCCCGACCCCGCCCACCTGGGCCGCCCGATAACCGGTCACATCTTCTTCGAATGACCAACGATACGTGGTCATCTCGCTGATCGAAATTCTGGACATGCTGGAATGCCTCTATTCCACCGCTGCTCGAACGTTTCGCTGCCACAAGCCTGCCGCGAGATGTGTTCTCAGAGCAACTTCTCCTGCGTCAAGAGACCGACGGGCGATGTTTCCAGCCAGCATCACCCGCAAATGAATGATCCCGCAGCTACCCCTTACAGCCGCGCGTGCCCCGCGCGAACTTCACCCGCCCGATGGGCGGCGTTCAACCGCGCGCATTGAGTTTCACCGACGGATCGTCGGCGACATTGACCCACACATGCACGTGCGGCACGCCGCGGAAGTGCCACACGAATGAGGGCCCTTCCAGCCGCCACACGTCCCACTCTCCGTCGTCGCCCAGGTCTGCCGAGCTGCCGTCTGACAACTTGCGGAAAAACGACAACCGGCATGCGTCGAGACCTCCCTGGGCGTCGAGCAACTTCGCCGCCTCGGTTCGGTCGGCTTCGCGGTATGGCTCCAGGAGCGTCAGCAGCACTTCTTTGGCATGCTCTTTCTGGTCGGCCGAAAGTTCGCTGATCGGGAGCCCCTTGATCGCCCCCTCCCGGCCTTTGAATTCGACGCGGCTTTCCGGCGGGGCCACGTCGACGAGCGCCAACCCGCGCTGCCGGCCATCCAGCATCTGAAACAGCTTGTTGGCCTTCTGCGCCTGGTGCCAGAACACGTTACCGGGGTGCCCGACCTTTTCGTTAAAGCCCGATGCGGCGTGCCCGTAGAAGATCGGTCCGCCGAATGCCACGTGCGGAGCGCTGTCGCCGTCGCAGCGAATCGTCAGGTGCCGCCCTGTCATCACGAACTCGAAGCGGCCGCTGCCGGGTTCGCCAAAAATCGCGATGGTCTGCTGCTCGCCGTATCCGCCCGCGTCGTCCTTGAGCTGCCTCAGGATCCGCTCCTTCCAATCAGGGTGATACAGGCCGAAGAAAATCTCGCGAATCAGGTGCTGTTGGTCGGCCGTGAAGAAATCTTTGCCCACGGCAAAGCTGAGGTCGGTAATGTTCCAGTTATTGGAAACGTGCGTCCGCAACAGCCCGCGATCGTCGGAATAATCCCACGGGAAGCAGATGTGCTCTCTTTGCGCTTTCGTCAATGAGTCGTAGAGCCTTTTGACGTGCGATTCGGCGCCCGAATTGACCGATGAATCGGCGAAGAGATTTGCGGCCAAGGGCGCTGTGGCCGCAGCCGCCCCGACGACCCTCACAAATTCGCGCCGCGTTACCGACAACCCCACCCCATCACAATCCGGACAAGCGGGTCGCTTCATGGTTTGAGCTCCACCGATGACATGGGGCACCGACCTGGGGAACGCCTGCGAGCCTCCCGTCGGCGCAGGTCAGTATGACAACCGACAAAGCGATTTGCCAGCCAGAATTTTCTCGCGCTAGACTCCCGCCGACACAACCATCGGCGCGATCGCAGATTCTGTGGCGCTGAGCGCCAGGCGGCGGCGGAACTGCAGGTGTCGCCAGCGAGTGAACTCGACCAGCGGGCGCCAGACCCGCGCCGTCAATCGACCCCGAATCAACAGTTGCCAGAGCAGATTCGAGCGTTTGTACAGGTACGACATTGCCAGGTACGGAACGACGGCGCGCCAATCGCCCGGCCGCCGCTTCCAGATCGAAGCGTGCGAGAACAGCCGCCGGTAACACCAGGCATACCCCTCCTGCAGTTGCTCGGCCGTCATGCGCTTTGGCCGAAAGACGACGTGCGCCGTGTCGTACAGGTTCCAGTTGCGGTGCAGCAGGCGCTGTTCCGATTCGAGCTGCCGAAACAGCGGCGTACCAGGGTACGGCGTCATAATATGAAATGTCGCGCATTCCAGTCGGCTCTGTTCGATCCAATCGACGGTTTGCTCAAAGACGTCGGGGCCGTCGTGATCGAAGCCGAGCACAAAGCTGCCGTTGACCTGAATTCCGTGGTCGTGCAGCAATTTCACGCGGCGGCCGTAGTCGCCGGTTCGCGGGCTCTTCTTGCCGGCGCCTGCGATGTTGGCGTCGGCCAGCGACTCGAACCCGACGAATACGCCGGTACACCCCGCCAGCGCCATCTCGCGCACGAGGGCCGGATCATCGGTTACGTCGATCGACACCGCCGCGCTCCAGATGCGCTCGAGCGGAGCGAG
>JBQTIL010000124.1:0-6111 GCA_052388175.1 Planctomycetaceae bacterium
GAATGTGTTTCAAGTTCGAAGAGCCGGTTCACCGTTTTCAAAACATGGTCGCCGACCTGATGACGGGCCAGTGGCGCGTCCCCCCCGGAGATGCCCACGAAGAGGCCCCTCGGCTCGAACCGGCCGCAACGAATTCCTGAGAGCGGTGGAAAGACGCAACGCGAACTTTAGACTGTCACAGGTAAGTGAAATCTTCTCGCACTTAGCGGAGAATATCGACGACATCGCCGTCATCCGATCCATGCAGGCCGACGTCCCGAATCACGGGCCGTCGATTCTGCTGATGAACTGCGGCGAATCGCGGCTGATTCGGCCGAGGACGGATTCAGCCATCGCGGCGCTCACGACGTGGGTAAAAATGGGAGCGCCGTGGCCTGACGACCGCAGCGCCTCAGCACCTCGGCATCCCAGCGAGGACGAGGCCCGCAATTCGTATTGGGCGTTTCAACCGCTTCACACTCCCCGAATAGGCTATCGAAGGGCCGGTCCATGTTCACGAACTTCATGCCACGATCCTCCATCTGCTGGGGATCGTCCACGAGCGGCTCACGTACCGCAGCAGTGGTCGCGACTTTCGTCTGACCGACGTCATGGCCACGTCGTCAATGAGATTCTCGTCTGACGCGCCAACGCATTCACGCGACCTTGCGCCGCTCTGAAACGTTGCGAGGCCCGGGTGGCCCGCGCGAGATCAGTTCGCCTCCCCGGGCGCAGCCGGTGGCGATGCCCCTCCATTCCTGCCGAATCAGTACATCAAACGGCCGCCAGAATGCTCTATCGGGCTACATTCAAAGATGGGATAATGGTATTCGAAACGACGATGATGAAGTCCGCCTGACGGAAACAGAAGGCGTATTTGCGTTCGTCTTTCGTAGCTCGTCATTGATTCGACATTCGTCGTTACTCGTTAGGCCCAAATCTCTTGCGCACCGCGGTGGTCCGGTCCAAACCCGTTCAACGCCCCCCGAATCCTGTAGCGCTTTATTGGCTGCTCGCGCTGGTTGTGACGGTGAGCGGAACAGCAGGCCGGGCCGTTGCTGCTGAGCGGTATGACCTCTCGGAGGCCGCTGCCGACAGTCGTATTTTCGCGACTCAGGTCAACCTGAATGTTACGGGCAAGGTGCATCCGGTTCCCGGGCCCGATCGCGCGCTGCCGCTCAAGGTGACCGGCGAGTTTTCGTTCGACGAACGGCGGCTTCCCGGGGCAGGGCGGCAGGCGCGGGCCCTGCGGGCCGTTCGTTATTACGACGACGCCCGCGCGGCGCTTGACGCGGGGGGGGAGCTCAGCCATGTCTTGCTGCGCGATGAGGTGCGGCTCGTTGTCGCCTCCGGCCAGATCGACGGACTCGAGTTGTTCAGCCCGGCGGGACCGCTGAAGTATGCCGAACTTGAGTTGCTGAAGACGCCGGCCGATACGCTCGCGGTCGTCGCGCTCTTACCCGAATCGAAGGTCGAAATCAACGAGGCGTGGCAACCGGCCGAATGGGTGCTGCCTTTGCTCGCAGGCATTGAGGCGGCCGAAAAATCGTCGCTGAGTTGCCGCCTGTTTTCAGTGGAGGGCTCGACGGCAAAGATCGCCCTTCAGGGCGAGACCACTGGGGCCATATCGGGGGCGCCGGCCCAGGTGGTGGTCGATGGTTTTGTGTGGTTCGACCTGAGCGCGAAACACGTTTCGCGAATTGAATTGAAACAGACCGAGAAACGGTCGATCGGCGCGGTGTCGCCAGGGCTCGACGTGGTCGCCCAGGCCATTGTCGAACGCCGGGTTCGCGCGCGGCCGCGCCGCCTGACTGACGAAGAACTGGCGGCGGCCAATCTCGACCCGAATGAAGCCAGCCTGCTGCTGATGTTCGCGGCGCCAGCGTGGAACATGCGATTCTATCACGATCGGCACTGGCACCTGTTTCATCAAAGTTCCGAAGTCGCCGTGCTGCGATTGCTCGACAAGGGGGGGCTGATCACGCAATGCAACATCCGCAAGCTGCCTGACGCCGAGCCCGGAGAACATGTGTCTGAAGATCAGTTTCAGGCCGACGTTCGCCGGACGCTGGGAAGCGACCTGCAGGAAATTGTGCAGGCCGACCGGTTGAAGGTTCGCGAAGGCTTGTACGTTTTCCGGGTGGTGGCGGTCGGCGCCGTCGAGACGCTGAATGAAAAGAAAGAACCGATTTCCCGGCCGATGCAATGGGTCTATTATCTGGTGGCGAATTCCGATGGCAGGCAGGTGGCGCTCGTCTTCACGCTCGACCCGAAGCTGTTTGACGACCTCAAGAGCCGCGATCTGGCAATCGTCGGCGGGCTCGAATTTCTGCCTCCACCGGCCCGACCGAGCCCGGCCCTGCGGCTGAAATAGCCGATTCACCGGGTTCGGGGCAGGCGAAGGCCCGTTGGAACAGCGGCCTTGAGACGGGTGGGGCGCAGGACGCAACTGTCACCTGCTGCCGTGGCCCCCGGCCGAATTGCCCGCGGGTTTTTTGCCGGGCATTAGAAATTCGACATTCTCGCAGAACCGTCTTGTTCTCAACCGCAAGCGCCACGCCAACTTTGGGCAAATTTGGGGTGAGAGCGCCTCTTGCCACGTTCGGCACGTTGAGATAGGATGCCTGTGCCGATGCCGAAATTTTTGCGGGCGCCGGCGCCGCTGATCCCGTCTTCCCGCCACTGTTATCCTGCGAGACACTGATGAGCTTTCGCACCCCCTCCCGCGCTGCCTGCACGCTCAGCCTGGCGATGGTTTTTCTCGTGGCCACAACGTTGCTGGCCGAGCAGTTGGGGTCGCTTTCGAGTCAGCAGTCGGCCAATGTGGCGAAGATGGTCTGCGAGATGATCGAGGCCAACCACATCAGCCAGAAACCAATCGACGATGCCATCTCGGGCAAGCTGATGGATGAGTTCCTGAAGATGCTCGATCAGCAGAAGTACTATTTTTTGCAGGCCGACATCGACCGGTTCTACAAATACCGCACGGAGCTCGATGACCAGGTGAAGGCCGGCAACCTTGATTTTGCCCATCTGGTGTTTGAGACGTACCTCACGCGCATGAAGGAACGGATGGAGGTCGTTCATAAGCTGATCGACGGCGAACACGATTTCACCGTCAAAGAATCGATCGAGATCGACCCCAAAGATCTCCCATGGGCCAAAACGGCCGAAGAGCTCAATGAGCGCTGGCGGAAACGCATCAAGTACGACCTGCTGCTGATGAAGCTTGAAAAGACCGACGAACTGGCCGACGCCAAACCCCAACCGAACCCCGGGGGCGACCTGCCCGTCTCGACAAAGACACCCGACAAATCCAACGGCAAATCGACCGACGACCCGCGCAAGCGGCTGCACAAGCGGTACCGCACCGTCTACGACACGCTCAGCAAGACCGAGCCGGATGAGGTCGTCGAGATGTATCTCACCGCGCTGTGCATGGCCTTCGACCCGCATTCGAGCTACATGTCGCCGCGGCAGCTCAAAGAGTTTCAGATCATGATGGGTCTGAAGCTCGAAGGAATCGGCGCGGCGCTGCAGGCTGAAGATGGCTACACGGTGGTCAAAACCATCGTGCCCGGGGGGGCCGCGGCCGAAGACGGGCGTCTGAAGGTCAACGACAAGATCGTCGCGGTCGGTAACGGCACGAGCGAGTTTGTCGACGTCATCGACATGAAGCTCAGCAAGGTCGTCGACATGATTCGCGGCCGGGCAGGTACGAAGGTCCGCCTGAAGGTGATGGCTGCGGCGTCGGGCAAGACCGAAATCTATGAATTGACGCGCCGGCAGATCGAACTCAAATCGGCCGAGGTCAAGGGTGAGATCATCGAGACCTCGACGCGCCTCAAGGGAACTCGGGCGCGCATCGGCGTGGTACACATTCCGTCGTTTTATCGGGACTTTCAAGGGGCGGAAAACGGCGAAGATGAATTCAAGAGCACGGCCCGCGACGTCAAGAAAGTGCTGTATGACTTTCAGCGTCAGGGGGGGGTCGACGCGATCATCGTCGACCTGCGGTACAACGGCGGCGGCGCGCTGACCGAGGCCATCGAAGTCTCGGGGTTGTTTATCAAAGAAGGGCCGGTGGTGCAGGTGAAAGACCAGCGCGGCCGCACAAAAGTGCACGACGACGACGAACCGAGCGTCGATACTGAAAAGCCCATGATTGTGCTCACCAATCGCCTGTCAGCCTCGGCCTCGGAAATTTTCGCCGGCGTCATCAAAGACTACAACCGCGGTCTGATCGTGGGCGACCGCACAACGCACGGCAAGGGGACTGTGCAAAGCGTGATGAACGTCAGCCGCAAGCTGCTGGCGTCGTTGTTCAACAAGCAGCCCGACATGGGGGCCCTGAAGCTGACGATTCAGCAGTTCTATCGCGTCAACGGCGACAGTACCCAGAATCTGGGCGTTCCGTCGGACGTCGCTCTGCCGTCGCTGTTGGACAGCATGGATCTGGGAGAGCAATTTCTCGACAACGCCATGCCGTTCGAGCACATTGACAACAACCCCAGGCATAGCCGGCTGGGCATGGTGACGGCCGAAATGATTCCGCTGATTCGCGAGTACAGCCGCAAGCGGGTGGTCAGCAGCCCTGATTTCCAGAAGGTTGAGCGCGACGTCGAGAAGTACCTGGCGCGCAAACAGCGCAAGACCGTGTCGCTGAACGAAGAAGAATTGCGCAAAGAACGCGTTGAAGAAGAGCAGAAGACGCGCGAGAAGGCCGAAAGCACCGACGACCTGACTGAGGGCCCGGTGTTCCCCGACAGCGCCTACAACAACGAAGTTCTCGCCATCACGCTCGACTACCTGGCGCAACTGAAAGAGGCGCGAACGGCGAAGAAGTAGTGCGCAGAATCACGAATGACGAAATCCGAATGCCCGGCGATTCCTCGCAACTGACGACAACAAGCTTTCACCTCATTCGAGCTTCGTCAGTTTGTCATTGATTCGACATTGGGATTTCGACATTCCTGCTTCCCCTTTGGGCATTCGTCCTTCGTGACCGCAGTGCGTAGGCGAGATACGCGACCACGGCGACATTGACCAGAAGCGCCGCACGTTTGATCGCATTGACGCCCTGCGTCAGCTCGTAGATTTCAAAAGGCACGTAGATTGCGCCGGTGAGTGCGCCGAACCATTCGGCCCACTCGCGCTCGCGCCACAGGCCCAGCGCTTCGATCGCCCGGCAGGCCGCATAGGCGAATGCACCGACGGCCAACAGCCACAGCCTCGCGTCGGTAAGGGCTGCCGCCGCATCAATGAAGATCCGTGGGTACCCCTTGGCAGGGTTCAGATGCAGCCGGCCGACGATTTCTTCAGCCAGCGCCTGCACGTTTTCGTGCAATAGCGCGAGCAGCCCGCAGCCCGCCAGAAGCACGGCGACCGATTTTGCAAATTCGATGATCGCCACGGCGCGCAGGCCACGGGCCAGCGCGCCGGTGCGCCCCGAACCGGGTGTGGCGTTTCGTTCAGACATCATTTCAGGTCGTGCTGAATAAGCCCGCCGCAGAGTACTCGACCCCTGTTGGTCACTCAACGGGTGAGGCGTGCCCGGAGGGCGTGAAATGCTGGCGGCGGCCGCGCATTGCCACGCCGATTTCAATCGTCCCGCTCTTGACGGATGCGCCAGTTTCGCATTAACTAATTGCATCGTCGGGGTTTGGAGCAGCATCAGTCTGCTTTCGATCCTGTCGCTCCCCGCTGGTGTAACGGTAGCACGAATGACTCTGGATCATTCAGTCCACGTTCGAATCGTGGGTGGGGAACTGAAAGCGTCACGTTCTGTGACCGGCAATCGGCAGAATCTCCCCGCGCCCTGCGGCTAGGGACCGCCGCAACTCAGATTCTTCCGGGGCGCGAGTGGGGCCGGGGCCGCGGCTTTGAGACGTCGCGGCAGCCCGTGGTGGTTCGACATGTTGCAGCGTCGCGGCGGTCTCTTTACTGAATGGTCGGCAGGATTCAATTGGGGCAGCGGGTAAGGCCCCGCCGGCTGGCCGGTCAAGGCCCAGCATCGGGGAGATTTCGAGTGAAAACGGCGATCGAACCCCGGGATACGGCCGCTGAAGACCGGACGACCGAGATCTACATCAAGGCCGCCCGCATTTTCCACGAAAAGGGGTACGACGCCAC
>JBQTIL010000125.1:0-11011 GCA_052388175.1 Planctomycetaceae bacterium
CGCCACCACCTACAGCCCCACGTTTGCCACCTGGGCCTACGACGTCAATGGCGACGGCTGGGCCGACCTGGTCTGTGTGGGCTTTCCCGGCAAACCGTTCCATTGGTTCGAGAACCCGCAAAACAAGGCGGGCGACTGGAAGCAACACGAAATTTGGCACAGCGCCTGCAACGAATCGCCGCAGTTCGTGGACGTGACCGGCGACGGCCGGCCGGAATTGGTCTTGGGCTCGCAGCCCGAGGGGCAGGTGGGGTATTTGGAGATTCCAGCGGGTGAGAAGGTCTATGCGAAGTGGAATTTCGTCGCCGTCAGCCAGCCGAAAAGCCCCGACAGCCAGGACAAAACGCCCCCTCCGGGCACGGCGCCGTTCTATCACGGGCTGGGGGTGGGGGACGTCAATCGCGACGGACGCAACGACATCGTCATCCCTCACGGCTGGTGGGAGCAGCCGGCGAAGGGAAAAGCCAGCTCGGGGCCGTGGGAGTTTCATCCCTGGAACCTGACGGCCGACGGCCAGCCGGGCTATCTGCCTGCCGCCCACATGTTCCTCGATGATCTCGATCTCGACGGCGACCAGGATGTGATCATGTCGTCGGCCCACCAGGTGGGAGTGTGGTGGTTTGAGAACGCCGGGCCGGGGCATGACCCGCAATTCAAGTATCATCTGATCAGCGATGCCGTGACGCAGACGCACGCCGCGCAGTACGTCGACATCAACGGCGATGGCACGAAAGACCTGGTCACCGGCAAGCGCTGGTGGGCGCATGGCCCGAAAGGCGACGTTCGGCCGGATGACGATCCGATTGTCGTCTGGTTTGAGATTCAGAAGGTCCGCGGCGAGGCCCCGAAGTTCATCCCGCACGTGATCGGCGAAAGCTCGGGAACGGGCGTGGGGACTCAATTCCTGGTGTTCGACGTCAATGGCGACAAACGGCCCGACATTGTGTTGTCGAACAAGCGCGGCACGAACCTGCTGCGGCAGCGGGCGACGGGAAAATAGCAGGCGGCCTGGGCGCCCATTATTGGTGGGAAAGTCCGGTGGGCTGGCAGTTGCGCCCGGAGTGTCGCGCCTGACAGAGAACGCACGCGATCGGCTGACCGACCAAGCGGAAGCAGCGTGTGATAAGCCGAGGCACGCACTGCGACAGGCACCCGCGCGAATGGCGCTTTTCGGGCCGCTTTTGTCCGCGAGCCGGTCTCCGTTTTTCAATGGCCTCGAAGGGCAACAGCCTGACGCGCCGCGCTGAAGGCGACTGGAAAACGTCCGTCGCCGCGATCACAGCCGGCAGGGGAGCAGTGCCAACTTGCGGTCACTGCGGCAGGACGCCAGCCACGTTTCGGAAGGCCCGCGTCGTGCCGCTGTATTTCCGCGCCGCAAAAACGAACGAATGGGGTGGGCGGCTATTCGACCCGCGGCACGCGTGACGGCTGGTGTCAGCGGGTCAGCCGCGCCGACGACGGTGCGCATGTCATGCTCCGTTCACGTTCACTCAGCAGGTCGTTCATGGAACGCGACGCATCGAGACTCGGGCACCCGTAAAAAATGCCGGGCCTGCGAGATTGTGCGAGACTTTTTTTCGAGCGGCGCAACCATGAAGATGAAGGCACTCAACAAGAACTGAGAGAAAGGTGTACGGATGTCTCTGCCGGGTGGCGAACTGCTCGCACAAGCTCGGGATGGGGCAGAGCCTGCGCGGGGCGCGTTGCTCGAGAAGTACCGGAACTACCTCGAGCTGCTGGCGCGGGTCGAAATCGGAAGGCGTCTGCGGAACAAGGTCGACACATCTGACATTGTGCAGGAAACCTTCCTGGAGGCGGTTCGGAATTTCGATCGCTTTCGGGGCAGTGGAGAGCGCGAGTTCGTCGCGTGGCTGCGAGAAATCCTGTTTGCCAGAATTGCCGTTATCCAGCGCCATTACGTCGGCACGCAACAACGCGACGTACGCCGCGAACAGCACCTGGGTTTTGACCTGGGTCACTCGTCGCGGATGTTTGACGCGGCCTTGCTGGCCTTGAGCACTCCCAGCCAACAGCTCGCGAGGCGAGAACAGGGGGTGCTGCTGGCGGAGGCCCTGGCGCAATTGCCGGAAGACTATCGAGAGGTCGTGGTGTTGCGCCAATTGGAAGAGCTGCCGTTTTCCGAGGTGGCCCAGCGCATGGGCCGCAGCGTCAGCAGCGTCAAACAATTGTGGGCGCGGTCGCTGCATCGCTTGCGCAGATTGCTGAGGGAATTGACATGAATACGTCGTGCCGAGATGACGTCGCCGCCGACGACCCGCGCCGGCGTGGTGGCGACAACGAGCCTGTTGCCGACGATCCTCGGATTGTGGAAGTGCTCGAGGAGTACCTGGGAGAGCTCGAAAAGGGCCAGCGCCCCGACTGGACGCAGTACGTGCAGCGCTACCCTGAATTGGCGGATCACATTGCGGAATGTCTGGAAAGTCTTGAGTTCGTTCAAATGACGTCGCCCAATCAAATGGCGCAGTCGAATGAAATGAGCCTGGGGGGCGTCTTGAGACGCTGGCTCGAAGCGCATCCCGGACCGCTGGGCGACTTTCAGATTCTGAGAGAACTTGGCCGCGGTGGCATGGGGGTCGTCTATGAGGCGATGCAGATCTCGCTGGGGCGCCGGGTGGCGCTGAAGGTCTTGCCGTTTGCGTCGACGTTCGACGCCCGGCAGTTGCAGCGGTTTAAGAACGAAGCGCAGGCGGCGGCCATGCTGCATCATCCGCATATCGTCGCAGTGCATGCCGTGGGCTGCGAGCGGGGCGTGCATTTTTACGCGATGCAGCTTATTGAGGGGCAGTCGCTGGCCGTTGTCGTCCGCCAGTTGCGGGAACAGGCACGGAAACCCTCGCCGGGTCAGGTGCGCCGACAGTCGAGTGATGCGGAGCAACCTCAGCGGGGATCGCCGCTTCCCCAGGAAAATTCGCAATCGACGATCGACGTGTCAGCCGCGCTCACGGCCGGCACGTCAGCCACCTGCTTTCGCAAGTTCGCCCGGTTGATGGTTCAGGCCGCTGAGGCACTCGAACACGCCCATCAACTGGGGGTCGTGCATCGCGACGTCAAGCCGGCCAACCTGCTGGTGAACGCCTCGGGCAACTTATGGGTCACCGACTTTGGCCTCGCGCAGTTGCAGGCCGACAACGGTCTGACGCGCTCGGGCGATCTGTTGGGCACGCTTCGCTACATGAGCCCCGAGCAGACTTCGGGTCAGACCGCCGTGCTCGACCACCGCACCGACATCTACTCGCTCGGGGCGACAATGTACGAGCTCTTGACGCTGGAACCGGTATTCGACGGCGAAAGCCGGCATGCGCTGGTGTATCAGATTCTGCACCAGGAACCTCGCGCCCCGCGGCAGGTCAATCGCGTCATCCCGATCGAGCTCGAAACGATCGTTCTCAAGGCGCTCAGCAAGTCTCCAGACGATCGGTACCGGACCGCGGCGGAACTGGCCGCCGACTTGCAGCGCTACCTCGATGATCAGCCGATCCGGGCGCGCAGGCCCTCGGTGGTCGATCGCGTGCGCAAGTGGTCTCGCAGGCATCCGTCGGCAGTGGTGGCGTCGGTGCTGCTCCTGGCCGTCGTGGCGGTGTCGCTTTTGATCAGCAACCGGTTGATCTCGCGCGAGCAGCAGAAGACCGCCGCGGCGCTCGCCGGTGAAAAGCTCCGGGCCGACCAGGCCGCAGGACAGCTTCGTCAGGCTCGCCACACGGTCGAAGCGCTGATTCAGGTCAGCGAGAAAGACCTGGCGAACAAGTCGGGGGTCCAGGCCCTGTGCCTGCAACTGCTGAAAAACGCACTCGCGTACTATCAGGACTTCAATGGGAACCGTATCGATCTCAACAGGTGGCACCCTGACATGCCGGCGGTCCAAGCGGGGGTCGAGCGAACCCTGCATCTGCTGATCGACGTTGTGGAGGAGTCGAACACTCGTTCACAGGAAATGACGATGCTCCTGCTGTGGAGTGCCCCGGTGCTGGAAGACATCGGGCTATCGGCAGATCAAGGCGCACGGGTCGTCGTGTTGAGGCAGAGCTGGCTCGACGACTGCAGGGCCACCGCCGAAAAGCTCGCGGTGGGAGAGAGCGCGACTGGGCGGCGAGGCGAATTGGGCCGCCTCGCCGTGAACTACGACCGGCTCTTGAGTGAATGCCTGACGACGGCGCAAACCGAGCGCCTGCGGCAGATCGTCTTTCAGGCTGCGATGCTCTCGGCCGTCGACTCGTCGGGCGTCATCGAGTCACTGAATCTGCCGCGGGAAGCCCACGCGGCTGCTTCGGCGTTTCGTGAAATCGAGTTCAACTTGCCGGTCACCGCCCCTGCCGACTCGCAACTGCCAGGTCGCGCGAATCGGCGTGATGGGGCGCCCGATGTGGTTCACCAGGAGGCCATTTCGGGAACCCTGGCCTATCTGAGCAGCGAATTGCGAAAGATGTCGGGGGCCCCCTTTAGTCCATTTCGAGGCCTGTCTGTGTCGCGGGCACTGCCCGCCCCCGATTGATAAGGACTTTTTCGTTCAGTTTACCGATGACGTTTCGTTTTGCGGTGCTGCCGTTTCAATTCTTCGTAGTCCTGTCTCTAGATCCAAGGAGCGCCTATGTCGAGTCGCAAAAGAGGGTTCACGTTGATCGAACTGTTGGTTGTCATCGCCATTATTGCAGTACTGATTGCCCTGCTGTTGCCGGCCGTGCAGCAGGCACGCGAGGCGGCCCGCCGCACGCAGTGCAAGAACAACCTCAAGCAGATCGGGCTGGCCGTGCACAACTATCATGACATTCACAGTATCTTTCCGCAGGGCTGGTTCACGCTGAAATCTCCCACCAACGCGACCGGCGGCCCCGCCTGGAGCTGGATGGCAATGGTGCTGCCTTTTATCGACCAGGCGCCGCTGTACAACCAGTTGAATCCGGGGACCACGACCCTGGCGCAAGCCGCGGCGAGCGCGGGCGGCCCCGAACTGCTGCGAACGAGCCTTCCCGTGTATCAATGCCCCACCGATACCGGCCCGCAACCTAACACGAGCCATAATTTTGATGCCATTGTGCCGGGCCTGGTCTTTGGAAAATCGAACTACATGGGATGCACGGGCGACACGTTTGGCCGCGGTCTGGTGCTCCAGGGCGGCGGCAGCGCCAGCCTCGGCATCTGTCGGATTCGCGATTGCACTGATGGTCTGAGCAACACGTTTCTAGGCGGCGAAAGGGCCCACCTGCTCCCCAGGAAAGACCTGAACACCGGGACCGTTCCGGTGCAGGGGACGGCCGGTGTCTGGCCCGGGTTCCTCGGAGAGGCTGATCCAGCGTCCGGGTACGGCCAATTTCTGGCGAGGACCTGGATGAGAATGCAGGACGGCGGAACCGGTGGCTATCTGCTCTACGGCATATTCTACGCCGGGCCCACCCAGAATTTCGCCAGCCACCACCCCGGAGGGGCCCAATTCGTGCTGGGCGACGGTTCGGTTCGGTTTGTCAATGAGAACATTTCGTACAAGTTCCCGCCCGTTCCGCCAACTTACGCTCCCGCGATCAATCCGCTGTTGATTTCGCTCGGCTTCCTGGTCGGCGTTCCCGACGCCACCAATACGGGCGTCTATAACCGGCTGGGCGATCGAGCCGATGGAATACCCTTCGGCGATTTCTAGGTCGGCAGCAGGTTGTTCGTCGTGTTGCCCGCCATTCCAGCGCCCCCCGTCGTGGTGCTCCGCGACGGCCGGGCGCGTTCCATAGGTCAAGGAGCGTTTCGATGCGGCATGTACGCTTAGTCGACCAGGGTGCATCGCTATCACATAGACGGTCGCTCGTCGCGCTGGCTCTCATGGCGATCTGCGGGTGTCATAACGCCGCGGCCGAGTATGACCAGCTTCAAAAGAGTCGTCAGACCGCGAAGGAAAGCCTGCTGGCGCAGGGCGCGCAGGTTTCAGTGGTCGCCCTGCCCGTGCTTGGCGGCGAGGCGTTTTCGGTTGACCTCAGTTCCACGAAGGCCATCACCGACGAGACGTTCGAGTTGCTGAGGCAACTGGGGGGAGGTGACAAGGCCATCCTGGAGATGAACTTGAAGGGCACCACCATCAAAGATGAACAGATCGTTCAGTTGAATGACAGGGCCGTTTCGGGTGCGGTGATGAAACTCAATCTGAGCGGCACCGCCATTTCGGACAAAGGGCTCGGGGCGATCACAAACATGCCGGTTTTACAGGAACTCGAGGTCTCGAACACAAAGGTCACCTCAGAAGGGATCAACGCGCTCCTGAAGGTCCGCGCCGAGAGCCCCGACATTCAAAGCAAGAAGCCGAAAATCAGACACTAGCCTCCAGCCGGCGGCACGGATTCACCTCCGACGATTTCGCAAGTCTCGGCCGCAGCCGGTAGGCCCTTTCTCCAACCAAGGTTGAGCATGATCATGAAGAGAGTCGCGCTGCTTTTTTGCTGTCTGGCGATGTGGTGCGTATCCCCGTCTGCAGCGCAGAACGAAAAGGGCAAGCCACCGGGCAGGATCGACGTCACAGGCACATGGAAGGCGGAAGTCGAGCTCACCGGCAACTCGGGGGCGCCGGTTTTCACCTTCGAACAGGATGGAGAAAAGATTACGGGCAAGTACCAAGGTTACTTCGGCACAATGAAAGTGGCCGGCAAGGTCGCGGGCGATCAGATCGAGTTCAAGTTCCCCACCGATCAGGGCCACGCCATCTATACCGGCACGGTCGACAAGAACACCATGAAAGGAACGGTCAAATACGGCGACGCACTTTCCGGCACATGGAGTGCCAAGCGGGAGGTGGCCACGAAGGCGGCACTCAATGACGTGTTGGAGAAGTACGTCGAAGCCCTTGGCGGCAAGACCGCATGGAACAGGGTGGAAACACGCCGGATCAATGGAACATTAACGGCGAATGGTTCGACCGGCGAGTGGGCCCTCGAAGGCAAGGCCCCGAACAAGCAAGTTCGGCGCGCGCAATTTCCGGGTGTGGGCCTGATCGAAGACGGCTTCGACGGCACGACTGGTTGGTCGAGGAGCTATGACGGGCTTCGATCGAAGAAGGGCGACGAACTGCGACGGGCAGAACGGGAAGCAGATCTTCAACGGGAGGTTCGCATTCAGGAACTCTACCCGGAACTCAAATACAAAGGCATCGATCGGTTTAACGGCGAAGAGGTTCGAATCCTGGAAGGCACGCCATCAAGGACGAGCAGAGACCGATTCACATTCAGTACCAAATCGGGACTCCTCGTCCGGCAGCAAATCAGGTTCGACCGCGACGGCGTGCCTTGGGAAGTCGAGACCGAGTTTTCAGATTACCGGGCCGTTGATGGAGTGGCTTATCCTCATGAGCAGAAGGTCATCGTCCTGATCAATGACCAACCAGCCGTCGAATACGTGGTGAGCGTGAAGGAAATAAGGCACAACGAGAAGATTGAAGACTCCAGGTTCATGAAGCCGGCTGGGTGAGAAAGCTGGCTCAGCGCGTCAAAACGTAATTTGCTTTCGCCCAAGGGAAGTCGCTCGCATCGACGAAGGTGAATCTGAGCCAACATCTCCAGAAAGCCTGGGCCCGATGCGTGAACTGCCACTGCTTGCTGCGGACCTGCGGCCTCGGTCTGGCCGGCATTGGCGCGCAGGCGTTGTGGGCGAATGACGCTCGGGCGAAATGGCCATCGGTTCGAGAACTGCGTGGCGCTGCGGCAGCCGGGGTCGCGACAATAGCAGCCGGCCAGTGCTGGCAATAGCTGGGGTTTGAGGCCCCTGGTGGTGAAGCCGAAGTGGCGACAAATCCACCATTATTTATGGGTTTCACCCCGCGGAGACCTGAACTTTGGGCGTCATATTATGATAGAATGCCGGTGCATTGTTCGTTCCCGCTGGATCGATGAAGCAAAGAGAGAGCGATGTCGATGGGTCTCACGCGTACGGTCACACTGATTTGCGTGTTCTGCGCCGGGACGAGCGCCTGGTCGGCTCCCCCGCCGAGTTTTCAGCGTGAGGTACAGCCGATCCTGGCGGAGCACTGCACGCTGTGCCACGGGATGGACGCGGGCGATCGCAAGAGCGGCTTGCGGCTCGACCAGCGGGAGAGCGCCTTGAAGGGTGGCGAATCGGGAAGCCCGGCGATCGTCCCCGGCAAGCTGGAAGAGAGCGAACTGATCCGGCGGATCACGGCGACCGACAAAGACGAGGTGATGCCTCCGCCGCACCATAAGAAACCGCTGTCGGCCGGCCAGATCGAGACGCTGACGCGGTGGGTGCAGGCCGGCGCGCCCTACGAGTCGCATTGGGCCTTCACCGCGCCCGAGAAGGCGAAAGTGCCTGAGGTGGGGGTGCCGCACCCGGTCGATGCGTTTGTGGCGGCGGGCCTGAAAGAGCGCGGCCTGGCGTTGTCGCCGGCCGCTCCTGCGGCCGCGCTCTGTCGCCGGCTGTATCTCGATCTGATCGGTTTGCCCCCCTCGCCTGAAGAGCTTGCGGCTTACGAAAAGCGGGGGTATGAGGCGACCGTGGAGAGTTTGCTGGCGAGCGAGCGGTTCGGAGAAAAGTGGGCCCGGCACTGGCTCGACGCAGCCCGGTATTCTGACACAAACGGGTACGAGAAAGACCTGCCGAGAGAGCAGTGGATCTGGCGGGACTGGGTGGTTGAGGCCCTCAACCGCGATATGCCATACGACCGGTTTCTGATCGAGCAACTGGCGGGAGACTTGCTGCCCGGGGCGACTCAGTCGCAGATCATTGCGACGGGCTATTTGCGGAACAGCATGATCAACGAAGAAGGGGCGATCATTCCTGAGCAGTTCCGGATGGTCGAGATGTTCGACCGGATGGATTGCCTCGGCAAGGCCGTGCTGGGGCTGACGACGCAGTGTGCCCAGTGCCATTCGCACAAGTTCGATCCGCTGACGCAGGACGAATACTACGGGATGTTCGCGTTTCTGAACACGTCGTACGAAGCGCAGTCGTGGGTATATTCGGCTGAGCAGCAGCAGAAGATTGCCGGCATTCGGCAGGCGATCAGCGACGCCGAAGAGCGGCTGCGGAAGTCGCGACCGCAGTGGGAAGAGGAATTTGCCGCGTGGGAGCGGGGGTTGGTGCAACAGCAGATCGCGTGGGAGCCGCTGGTGGCGACCGAACTGGGGAGCATCAGCGGGCTGAACCACCCGACGCAGGAACCCGATCTGTCGTTGCTGATGAAAGGGCATTGGAGTCAGGACGTGTTCATGATTTCGGCCCCGGCGCTCAAGGGCGTGACGGGACTGCGTCTCGAGGTGCTCAACCATCGCGATCTGCCGCAGAACGGGCCGGGCAGAAGTCGTGGGGGGGTCTGGGGCGTCGGCGAACTCGAAGCGTCGGTGAAGAAACCCGACAGCAACGAGTGGGAAAAGCTGAAACTGGTGAACGCCACGGCCGACTTCTCGCAGCCCGAGCAGAAGCTGGCGGATTTGAAGCAAACTCGAGGACCGGTGGCCAATCTGATCGACGGGTCGGACAATACCCTGTGGGTGGCCGATCGGGGAACGGGCCGCCGCAACCACCCCGCGGTGGCGGTGGTGCAGTTCGAGCAGCTTTTGGACTTTCCAGAGGGAACGCAACTGAAATTGGCCTGGCGGATGCCGTTTGGCGATATGTTGGGCTGTTGTCGGTTCAGCCTGACGCGCGACCCGGAACCCAAAGCGCCGTCGGTCAATCACGGAGCGGTTCTGGCGGCGCACGTTTCGTGCGGCGCGCGGAGCGCCCTAGAGCGGGCCGCGTTGTTCACGGCGTGGCGCATGAGTGTTGCTGACGCGCAGCCGTTCAACGACGAGATCGAGGCGTTGTGGAAGACGTATCCCGAGGCGCTGACGTCGGTGTTGCACCTGGCCGAGCTGGATCCGGCAAAGCAGCGGCAAACGCACCTGCTCGATCGCGGCAACTGGGACCAGCCGTCGCACGCGGTGGCCCCGCACACGCCGGCTGCATTTCATCCGTTCCCTGACGATGCGCCGCGCAACCGGCTGGGGTTCGCTCTGTGGCTGACCGATCGCCGCTCGCCCCTGACGGCCCGCGTGGCTGTGAACCGAATCTGGCAGTCGATTTTTGGCCTGGGGCTGGTGGAAACGGCCGAGGATTTCGGCACCCGGGCGGCGGTTCCCGAATATCGGGAGTTGCTGGACTGGCTGGCGGTGGATTTCATGGAGCATGGCTGGAGTCAGAAGCACGTGATTCGCACGATCGTGACGAGCGCCGTGTACCGGCAGAATTCCGAGGCGTCAGCCGAGCTTCTGGAGCGTGATCCGCGGAATATCTGGCTGGCGCGGGGCCCGCGGTTCCGGGCCGATGCCGAGGTGGTGCGCGACATCGCGCTGTCTGCCTCGGGGCTGATCACGCAGAAACTGGGGGGGGCGAGCGTGATTCCGCCGGTGCCGCAGAACGTGCTCGACTACAATTTCGACTATCCGAAATACTGGAAGCCGGCGGAAGGGCCCGACCGCTACCGCCGCACGCTGTACGGGTTCCGCAAGCGGTCGATGCCCGACCCGGTGATGTCGAACTTCGATGCGCCCAACGGCGATTTTGCCTGCGTGCGACGCGTGCGGTCGAACACGTCGCTGGCGGCGCTGACGGGGTTGAATGAACCGATCTTCGTGGAAGCGGCCCGGGCGCTCGCGCTGCGCGTGCTGCGCGAGGGTGGGGCCGACGACACGAGCCGCGCCGATTATGCGTTTTTCCTCTGCACGTCGCGGCACCCCGACGAGCGAGAACGCAACGCCGTGCTGGAACTTTTGCAGTCGCGGCGGCAGCGGCTGGCCGAAGGGTGGGTGAACGCGCGCGAAATCGCGACAGGCGACGCGGCGCAGGTGCCGAAGCTGCCCGAGGGGGCCACCCCTCAGGATGCGGCGGCTTGGACGCTGGCGGCCCGCGTGCTGTTGAATCTGGACGAGACCATCTCCAAGAGATAAGTGCCGACATGAACCTGTCCCAACAACTGCAGCAGGCCCGCGCCCGATCCGTCAGCCGCCGCTGGTTCCTGAGAGACTGCGGC
>JBQTIL010000126.1:0-25211 GCA_052388175.1 Planctomycetaceae bacterium
CTTCAATGGGGCCGCGATCAATTGATCGCGGAAAGCTGGGCATCCAGCCGACAGGCATTACGAAGTTCCCGGCTTCAATGGGGCCGCGATCAATTGATCGCGGAAAGACCGCCCCGCGCAAAGTGCCAGAACAAGGGATGTGATGCTTCAATGGGGCCGCGATCAATTGATCGCGGAAAGCAGAACACGATCAGCAACCTGGCCGGGTTCCCGGTGGCTTCAATGGGGCCGCGATCAATTGATCGCGGAAAGCTCTGCCGGCGAGTTTGTGCGCGGTCGCACGCACACGCTTCAATGGGGCCGGGATCAATTGATCGCGGAAAGTGTTTGTCTAATTGCAGAGCCACACCAGTACCTGAGGCTTCAATGGGGCCGCGATCAATTGATCGCGGAAAGCCCGGCCGCGCAACTCCAATTCTCCAAAGGCGCCCGAACCAGGGTTGCGAGCACCGCGCGGCCGAGGCGTGATAACAGGCGGCGTGCGCCGACATCTGTGACGTAACTCACGTTCGCTCCAATTCCTTTCGACATGCGAGCAGCGGCCGCACTTTCCCGCGCACCTCGCCGCTCGCACCACAAATCTACGAATGAATTGCCAAAGAGCCGCGTGCCTACTGCCTACCGGGTGACAAACACCGGGTAGGTTGCCAACTCGCCCGTCAGCACGCGGGCCAGCAGCCGCGCCTGAATCTCCAGCACCCGACGATAGTTCACACGATAACCGAACAACGGGTGCGTCACCAGCGTGTCCATCCGCTGCTCGTACGCCCTGAAAAATGCCTTGCGGCCGTCCGGCGTCAGCGCCACCGAGTTCCCGGCCCGCACAAAATCACGCGCCGTCACCATCCGCGTGTTGATCGCGCTCAACACGGCCGAATCGGCGATCAGCGGACGAAACGGCTCCATCAAATCGAGGGCCAGCGCAGCCCGGCCGTAGCGCGGCTGATGATAGAACCCCAGGAATGGGTCGAACCCCACCGCATGACAAACGATCGTCAGGTCCTTGGCCAGCACACTGTAGGCCAGCGACAAGAGCGCATTCACCGGATCGCGTGGCGGCCGGCGATTCCGCTGTCGGAAATCGAATGGAAACTCAATCGCTTCGCGCGACGACGCCCCGCCGTCATCCAATTTGATCATTCCCGAGAAATGCTCGAAATACACACGAGCTGCGTTGCCCTCCAGCCCCAGCAGCTCGTCGAGCGACTGGGCCTGCCCGGCGGCGTCCTGCATGTTCTTGAGGAACGTGATCGCCGACCTCGGTGGCTCGATGTGGTTCCGCTGCAACATCGTGCGCGTGTTGCGTACCTTGCCGGCGACCAGGGCACGCGCCAGCCGCAGACAGAAACCGGGCACGTCGGCCAGCCGAAACTGTTCCCGCCGCAGATAGATATTCCGAACCCCCAGCCCCTGTGTCAGCCCGTAGAACCAGCCCCCCATCGAGAAATACGCGATGGGGACTTCCTGTTCACACAGCGCCTGCACCGCCTGGCTCGACACCTGGATGTTTCCCAGCAGGTTGAGCTGGCATATTTCGTTGATCCGTACCTCCTGCACGACCTTGTCTTTCTCCTGAAGTTTCAATACGTAGCCGCTCTTGCCGATGCGCAGCCCCTGCGTGTTCACGTACAGCGGACGCAAATCGTCTCGCGCCGGCACAAGCCGGCGAACGTCCCCATCGTCGCCCGGCCCCTCGGCAAGCGCCGCGTCTGCCGGTTCGTCGCACTCGAACAGCGTTTTCTGAACCAGGCGGCCCGTCGGCCGATGAACTCGCAGCACCGTTGTTTCGTCCGGCAGGCAGATACCGACCAGTGAACACCGCGGACACTTGGGGCTATCGACCAGCGGCGGGGGAATTTTTCGCCCTGCGGCCGTCTCGCGCGCCTGCCGCAGCATGTCGAGCGTCCAGGCGACGGTCGCCTCGTCGATCGGCACGCGCACCCGCTGCTTCGTCGAAACGTAGTAGATCACCCCCTCGTCGCAGGCGTAGCCGTTGTCGCGCAGCACCAGCGCCTGCACGGCAATCTGCACGCGGTCGGCATCCCACACGGTCAGGTCGCCGGTCACGTGATCTTCACGGGGCGAGCCGCGCTTGTAATCGACCGGCGTCACCCGCCCGTCGGCCGCTTCGATCAGGTCCATCTTGGCGATGAGGCCGGACCGATCGCTCGATAACGTGACGCTGCGCGAATGAATCTGTTCGTCGGCGGACAGCTCTCCCGCGGGGGCCAGCGCGCCCTTGCCTTCTTCGAGCTTTGTGTGCCGCAGGTGCCCTTCGACCGTTTCGCGGTTGTGGACAAATACCCCTTCGACATGTTCGTAGAAAAACAGTCGTGGGCAGTAGACGAACTCGTTGAGCATCCGCGCCGGGAGATAATCGGACGCAGCGTCGGCAGCAGCGGCGGTGGACATGGCAACCTGTCGAAAAAGGGCTCTGACTCCACAGCCGCGCCTCCCTGCAACTCTGCAACTCGACTGACCCTGTGACCCTGCGACCCTGTGGCTATTAGACAACAATGCAGGGGGCGTCCACACTCGTATATGGCAGCCCGAGAGCCGTGATGACGCGCTCGCCGCGCCCCTCGGTGGGGCCCAGATCGACGAACAGCACCTGGTCTTCGTTGTGCTTGATGAGCTCCGAGAGCGCGTGTCGGCAACGGGCCAGGTCGATCGGGTTGAACTGGCACTCGAAGATCGAGTACTGCAAATGGTCGCCGAAATCGCGCATGGTCTTGAAGACCTTTCGGAGGCGTTTGTCGTCGGCGATGTCGTAACAGACGAGGAAGGTGTTGCGCACGGTGGGAGCCTGTCGTCGAGAGCCAGGCGCGCCGCCGTGCGGGCCGGTATTTCCAGCCTACAGCAAGTTGGAGGCGAGGCAAGATCAAATGTCACAGGCCGCCATCAGGCCGAACCCGCAATGGCGTCCGGCGCCGACCGAGATCGGGCCAGGTACCGGACGATCGAAGCGAAGTTGCAAATGCACGGCGGTCTGGTTCAGCAGGTGATCGGGGCGGATGTAGCCGACCGGCCGCTTCCCGTCGCGAGCGCTTTCGTCACGGATGTACTTGTGGGCGCTGTACGACTTGGGGAACCGGCTGAACGCGCTCCACTCGAACTCGCAGGGTTGATCGACGCCGGATTGGGCCAGTGCCTTCAGGATCAACTTGCGGGTTTTGTCAGGCTTGTGGTCGTCGTGGCCGGGGAGTATGACCGGCGTGAAGCTCGCCCTGTATCGCGACTCGCCTGTGTAGACGTCGCGAACGCCGTCCCGGCGATCGTCCGGGATTCGTTCGAGTCGCGTGCCAGGCGGGAGCTTCGTTTCGGGTAGCGGCGTAAGCGCCTGACCGTCGAGCTGCTGCGCCAGATGATCGAGCCAAGCCTCGTCGCCTAGCGCTGCGACGATCATCACACGTCGGACAGCGGGGTCTGTGTGGGCGTGGCCAACTGATGGAAGCGGCACATACGAGAATTGCGTATGAGGCGGGTCGTCGGAATCGCCGTTCCGCGACTTATGACCGGCGACGTATTGATCGACCCACTGCTCGACCGATTGACCACGTAGGTCGCGTGGCGGGTTGCGCGTCGTTAACCGAATCGCGACATGCCGCACCATCCCGGCAACGTGTATGAGCTTGGCGTGGGAATAAGCGACGGTGTCATCGTTGTCGTCAACGAGTTTGAAGACGGCGTAGGGGCGCGGCAGTGGATCGATGTCTCGCCGGTAGCCTTGCGATACAGCTGGTGTCGTCATCGCGATGTTCATAGGAAACTCGTTTTCCAAAGAAACCGGGGCAAAACTGGCCCCGCTATAAGGCCGTGGTCCGCTCAACTCGCTCGCTATCATCAGGGGCCTCTCTTACTGGGCTTCTCAATCGGGACGGGTGCCATGAGGCCCAATCCGCAATACCTTCCGTCTCCGAAGATCAGCGGCCCCGAGAGAGGCGCCGTGAATGTCAGTTCCACATGCCAAAGTCGCTCCTTTTGGAACCTCGTTCCGGGAGCAAACATCTCGACACGTTGTCCGTTCGCTTCAAATGGCTCTCGTTGAACCCGGATTGCGCCCACGTCCGTCGGAAGGTCTGCGTGGCGAAGTGCTTGGATGACTTCGATGGCAGCCCGCTGTTGCTCACTGGCACGCTCGGCACCGCGTTTCGCTTCCGCGGCGCGACGAGTCGGCTCGATCCGTCGCCGTTTTGCAATTTCGGGTAATGCAGCGGGAGTGATGGTACGCCAACGACCGTAGGCCGGCCCCGTCACGCCATACCACCTCTGCATTGATTCCTCGGCGCCAGAGGTCAGCACGAAATGAGGCTTCCCATCGGAGTCAACATGGTCCGCGCCGGAGAATGCCCAGAAGACATCTTCGGAACGCAGTAGGCACTCGGCCGGCACCTCGACCAAGATGCGACGGATGGCATGATCCGCATGGTCGTGGCCGATTGATGGAAGTGGCAGGATCCGAACCCGGGCGGTCTTTGGGGCATCGTCCCTCCCGTCTGCCTTTCGGCCAACCAAGCATTTCTCGATTTGAGATTCCTGCTCGGGTAGCGCCGCTTTGAGCCGCACGACAGCGCGATCACGGATGGCGAGAACGAGAATACCAACACGCGAGAGCGGCCAGGCCACCAAACTCGCCTGGCTCGTTCGTGAACGAAGTTCGAAGATCTGCCGACTCGGCGGGCTGTTGTAAGTGGCTGATGCAAACTGTGGTTCAGGAATCCTCGCAAACTGCAACTTGACCGATTTGCCTTGGCGCTGGGCTTTGAACCGCTGACTCTTCATTCTGTGGCGATCTTTGAGAGTTTTCAGGCTTCCTCGCTGCGGGCGGAGGAGTTCGATTCCCTGTTGTCCTCCTGTTGGTCGATAAACGACCCCGGGGTAAGCCAATACCCGATTCTCGAACTCCCGGGATTCAATGACCTCACCAAACGCCCAAGCTTGGTCGACCCCTCGACCGAGCTGGTACAGCCGCTCCGCGTATTCGCAAATGCGCTTGGCGTTTGAAAGGGAAGCATCCGTGTCGTCGAACTGCCAGGCGTACAGAAATTCTGTTTCCTGATCGAACAGTTTGGGTTTCCATACCTTGAACGCCGTTCGCGTCTTTCCCAGTTTGCTCGCCTGTCCACCATGCGCGTCGAGGTCGTTGTTGGGAACGAAGTGCATCGGAATCGTCATTCCGAATGTCATGTGGGCCGCGGCGATCACGGGAGGAGCGAGCGTTTCAAGCCATTCCAGAGGCTTCGACGTATCGTCATCGAGTGGGCCGTCTTGGCCAATACCTGCCACGAGGGCCTGGAACAGTCGAGCTGATGACGGCGGCCAATCGCCGGCCCCGTAATAACGGCTGTCGTGGAACCGAACCGCGATGAGCAAAACTCGTTGCATGGATCACTCCTGATCCGAGCTTTCTTCGTCCTTCTTGGCGAGAAGTTTCTTCGCTTCGGCGACGTCGAACTGATAATCATCCGACTTGGGTGGCCAGGCATTCTTACTATTGTCCTCTGACTTCAGGAATGCCTCCGCTGACTTCAATGCGAAATCGAGAATGATTGACTGGGTAGCCTTTGCCCCAACACTCGTTTGAGCTGGTTGGCCGCGCCGCGGAACTGCGTACCAATCATCGTCAGTTGAGGCGTAGCGAAGATGGCAACCCTCGCGCAGGAACAGGTCGATCTCGTGCGTGGCTGCGACTAAAGCAAGCCCAAGCAGGTACTTCTGGAGTCTTGCGGTTTCGTCTGAAGTGGCTCCCCGCAGGTTCCGCAAGCCCAAGAGATTCACCGTGACCTCACGTTCGATCCGGCCGCGGACCAAGATTCCACCGAGGACACGAGCTTCCGGGTTTGGGGCGCCATCGACATACTTCGGCAGTTTCGTCTTCGCTTTGAAGACGGCGGGAGCATCTGCAAGTCCCTTCTCCGACAGCTTGACTTTTTTCGCCTTTGCCTCTTTCGTAAGTGCCTCCTGCTGATCCTCATCGAGGGCTTTCCACACCGAGTTAAACTGGGCAGCAACGTGCAATACATCCACATCCCACGCGCGGATGACGGAGCGCACGAGGCGAGGCCGCTTCTCACCGGATCCGCCGCGTGAATCCCATACGCCGAAGACCAATGAGGTCGGAGCGAGTTTGCAGAGCGGTCCCGCATCCCCTCGTCGCAGAGACTCGAAGGCAAGATCGAACAACCTCTTGAGTGCGGGACACGACTGGACGACCGCGTCGGCACTGCGGTGCGCCAAATCGAGTAGGGATCGCTTTTCCTGGTGGGCCGGGTCCTGTTCTGTCTCCTGCTTCATCTCCGAACTGAGGATGATCTCGATCTGAGGAACGACCCACACAGCCTTGTCGTTGGCCCCGTTTGCGGAGAACTTTCCCTTGAAGATTGGCTCCAGCCGGTTGGCCTGCGAGCCCACACTGTCGATCAGCGCGAGCCGCTTTCCATCGGCCAAAGTGTCGATGCTGTACCCGATGTCTGCATATGTCGGCGGGTAAATGATCCCCGGCTCATCCTCGGTCGTGGTGACAGGGAGCAATTTCTGTTTGAGGTGCAACGCAACTGGCCCCGCGGGGTCCGTGGCCCACAATGTGAGCAGATCGGCGGTGACAATCGGTACTTTGACTGTTGCAGTCATGCGTTCAACTCCTCAATGGCAAAAGTTACGACTTTGTTTTTCCCCGACAGTGCCAACATGAATTGGAACCGCCGGAGCGGTCGGATGACCTCGACGCCTGAAAGTGCAGCTCGCGCGAGCATCGGGGGTATGAGTCCGTGCCAGACACCGTACCGGACCTGGCGGGTCTTGAATTCGTCCGGCCGGGCATGCTCCATGCCCCAAGCTGCGAGTATCTCGACAACCGGGGAAGCCGCGATTCCGTCCAACAATCCTGACTTGGACTGTTGATCTGGAGAAAAGCCTGCGTCCAAGGCGGTCCAACCGCCTCTTGGATCAAAATTGAAGCTACCCCCCATTGAACAGAGCACGTCGAATGGCGCCTCGATCATCTGGCAACGGTTTTCACTCCAGAGTTGTTGGAGCCCTTTGATTTCAACCTTGCCATCGGGACATGCCCTGGTTGGCTTCGAGCGTTTCCCACGCAACATGTTGTTCGCGATGCTGTGGGCCGATCGGTTACCGGAATAGAGCTTGAACAGTGGCCGCGATGAGCCGTCTGTCCAGTTCACCAGCGTGACCGAGACCGGCCTGTCGTTGAGGGGAACCGCGAGAGAAACCGGTAGGCTGGTGCGAGTCCACTTCTTTTCCTTCTTGTCGTAGTGGTCGAAGAGCGGAGACGGAAAGCAATCGGTGACCACGGCGTCGGCGGCCCTTTCTCCAGGCCATCCCTTCGGTTCGACTTCACGGCAAGTGGTCCGGGCCAACCCGTCGAGGACACCCTCGAACGGATTGCCACTACCGTCAGCCTGTAACTCGAACCGAACCCCTAAGGGATCAGACCAGTTGAAACCTCCTTCAGCATTCCCGAGCAACTCGTCTGCTACTTCCAGGAACCCGAGGCAGGCAAAGACCTGGCCCGGATTGAATAGATCGACGGGAATCGACGCAGTTGTCATTGGCGGGCCTTCTGCGAGTGTTCGGCATCGGTGACCTCATTTTCTCGCGAGGCTTGATGATCCACGGCACGCAGCAGCGACTCCCACCAAGCCAGCCCCCACGGTCCCCAACGCTGCTGAAGACGGGCGAAGCGCAGAGAGACCTTTCTCGCCCTTGGCTCGAGCTTGGATGGGGGAGCGTCGTCGCAACCGCTGATCTCGATAACCGGCCTGCCAAACCCATGATGTGCCGCGATCATGTGGAGTGTGAGTTCCTGAAGTTCTTTGGGCAGTTTGAGCAATGCGGCATCTTGCGCTGCCACCTCGATTGACCGAAATTCGTGACGATAGCCATCAAGTAAGGCGAAGTTGATCGGCCCTGGCGTCTTGGCGTACAAATTTCCATCGTCAGGCGCGTTGAACGCGCGCTGCCAGCGAAGCGCCCTCTTACCCTCATCGTGTAGACGGGCTGCAATCGCGAGCATTTCTGCATATTGCGGAGACAAGCCTAACCGCGTCGCGAGTTCCCTCGCTCGTTTTTCGGCCAGGGTTTGGTGATCCTCAAGGAGTTGGCGACGACCGACCGACCGGTCTTCCTCGATAGTACTGTCACTTCGCCATTTCTCGATGACGAGCCACCCAGCTGCTTCGCCTTCCCCGGAGAGCGAGGTCGGGAAACGCAGTCGCGTTCGCCACTGAGGATCGGCGGATAGGAGATTGCCGGCGGACTCATCGGCCACCGGCCGAATGCGAAACCGAATCACCGATTCACCATCAATCGGTGGGAGCCACTCCGAACCGTTGTCAGCCGTTTGAGGCGGATTCTTCTCGGTAGGGTCTAGCAATCCGTCAAGCAGACCAGCAAAGCGAGCATTGACGATGAGAGTAGCATTTCGAAGCGACTTCTTATCCGCATCCTCCTCTCGATCGTTCCTCTTGGCTTCATGAGAAAAGTGAAGCCCTTCGGAAGTGAGTGACAATCGGGCGCGCAAATCACCGTCGGGAGAGAAGACGAATCCGAACGGCTCGTCGAGGTGCAGACCAATGTCGGCACCGGTCTTGACCTGTTTGGAAATCGCTTCCGCACGTTTCGTCAACCAACTCATCACGGCGTCGGATTCCGTCTCAAGTATTTCACTCGTGTGCGGCGGAGCGGCTTCAAAGAACGCTTCGATCTCCTTTCGGGACACCTTCACCCGATCCCGAGTCGGCAAATATTTTCGCCAAACAACCGAAGTCTGAGGCTCATCGTTCACCCAGCCGCGAAGCCAAGGACCGATCTCCGGTCTGCCGGCGTGCTCCTTGAGCGCTGTCATCGACCAGGCATCAACGACGGATCGAGTGAGGGCCGGACGCAAAGGCTCAGGTGTTGTGGCAGCGTCGATTAGCGCTAGGAGCGCTTCGTCACTTTCGGCCTTGGTCGTAAGTTCTCGGATTGCTTCAGGGCTGGCGTTGATCCCCTGGGCGTCGCAGCGAGCAAGGTACTCAAACGGCTCCCGCTTCGCGCGCGCGGACTCGACTTTACGCAGATGAGACTCAACCAACTCGGTTTCTTTCTCGTCTCGACTAGCACTGTCCTTCTCGATTGCTGCCTTTGCAGCTTTGCCGGGCCTTGGATCGGGCTCAATGAGAACGACTACCTCAGCATCTCCGTTGCCGCGTCGATTCACTCGGCCAAGGCGTTGTACCATTCGCTCCCACGCGACCAAATCGCTGACCATGTGATCCGCATCGAGGTCAACCCCTACCTCGGCTGCTGACGTGGCAAACACGAACGTGGGCTTTGAAATCACCCCTCTCGATCCGGCGATAAATCCGAGTTCCTGAAGCTTGTCAGCCGCAACTTGCCGTTCCCGAACACGCCGTCCCCCGACGAATAGCTCAGTGCGATCTTTGCTGTCGTCCTGGCCGGCTGCTTTCGCCAATTGTTCGAGGGCTTTCTTCGCTGCCTCAGCAACTTTTCGCTTGTCGCAGAAGACGATGACACGAACAGTTCGTGTTCCACGTTCCGCGACCTGCCATGCCTCGGCCGCCAGCGAAGCACTAAGAAGTTCATCAAGTCTGGCGAGCGTCAGGTCATCCTCAGTCTGCAGTGGTTTCAAGATCAGTCGCTTTTTCGCGGCGAGCCGTTGTCGTACCGCAGGGTGTTCGAAGTCTTTTTTGGTCAGAGTGAACGGTCGCCCAGAACGAGCGCGGCCCGTAGCCGAGAGACACATCAACTTGAACTGTGGAACAATCGTTCTCGCCTCCTCGCAACGCGGCTGCACTCCGGCGCTGTTCGAGGCGATGGCATTCAAGAGCATTTCAAACGGCGGAACGAGATGCGCCTCATCAAGAACAAACAGTGTATCCGCTCCCAGCAAGCCCGCGTGGTAGGGGCGCATCTTCCGCGACACTCCGTAACCCTCGAACAGCAACCGTGACCCGATCATGTCAATCGTGCCAACGATGATCGCCGGCGACGAAGGGTCTTCCAACCACTGCGTGTTGTCGACGTACTGTCCTCGCAACGTCGAGATCGGCAGCGACCGACCATTCAGACTCAATCTCTCTGTCAGTTCCGGAGACTGCTTTACAGCCTCACGCAGTTTGTCTGCGTCTTTGGTGGCCTGATCGACGACAGCGCGGCGATCGACGATATAGACCAACCGTCTCGGAACTGGAGCCCCGGCTACCCTCGCCAAGAGCCAGATTGCCATCACTGCGGTCTTACCCAAGCCTGTGGGGATATCGAGAGAGCGATCGACAACGCCAGTCGTGAGGCGATGAAACAACTCTTCCTGCCACGGAAACGCGTCATTGCCCGTCAATTCGTGAAAAAATTGCTTGAAGTCGGCCTGCCAGTCTGGATCGTCATGAATCATCGAGCATTTTTCCGTGACGCGGATGATGTTTTGCCGGTGCAATGCGGCCGCGGTTTTTCAACCGCGGAAGGTCGAGACGTTTGTAGCGAAACCGTCCCATTCAATGCTTCAATGCAGCCGCAGCATACATGCGATATTAGAATGTTAATTGACTGGGATGGTTTTTGGAAGGGTCCTGTTGACAGAATGTTCTGGTGGCGATAAATTGGCCGCACACGGAAAGCGGCTCGCCCGCACGGAGGCTTGCGGCTTGCCGGGTGTCCGATGCGTGATTCGGTCCCTCGGCCGCCGTGTCGTGACGGTGTTGTCTTCGTTGTGTCGCCGGCCGAATGGACCGCGTTTTGATCTTGGGAATTCGTCATGCCGTGGTATGATTTCATCTGGAGTTATGACCCGGGCGGCAATGTCGAGCACATTGTCGAACACGGCCTGACGCCGGAAGACATCGAGGCTGTGGTCTGTGACCCGATCGAAACATCGACGAGCCGCGCGACCGGCAGGCCAATTGCAACAGGGTTTACTTCGGACGGACGATTGATCGTGGTGGTCTATGACCATGTCGATGAAATGACCATCTATCCGATCACCGCATTCGAGGTCGAACAGTAAGTCGAGCAGCTCCCTGTAACACGTACAAAACGCATGAGTCACGAGATCCGCAACCGCATTCTGCGCCCGCCGACGCCCGAAGAAGCCGACCGGCACGAGAAAATCCGGCAGCAGATCGACCAAGAACGGCCCGAGCTGGCGCAATGGGCGCGCGCCGCGGCGGCACGCGATCAAGAGCGCGTCGCCGTAGGAACGGTGTTCCGTGCAAATGAATCGGATGTGATCGCGGCCATTGACGACTATGCCTCGCGGCACTCCCTGAAAGGGCGCGAGGCGGTCGTGCGCGAGGCCCTCGCACGGCTGCTGGGAATTGCTGTTGCGCCGCGTTGATCGAGCGCGGGCGGGCGGCGTTGACGCGCCGCCGGTGCAATCCTGTTGAGAGGTACGCAACCCCGCATGCCTCTTGGTAAGGGGGAGAGTGCGCGCCGCCGGCAAAGAACCTTTCCGATCCTGCACCCCTCTGAGACCCCCTGACGCCCCTCCCCTGCCAAGGGGGGGGCTTGTCGTTTTGAGTGCCGGGGGCGGGCTGGCAGAGAGTCATCGCGGTTTCCTCTCTCGCAGCGCTTTGGTTTTAAGCGCCTTTCTGCCGCGCGACTGGCCGCTTCGGAGCGGATTCGGAACAAGGCGATCAAGTGCTTTGGTTTCAAGCGCCCTTCCGTCGCTCTGCCGCATCGGCGACCGATAGTTCCCCAGCGCCTCCCGCAGCGTTTTCGCCATTTCCTTCCGGAGCGCCGCCGGTTCCAGCAGGATGGCGTTCTCTCCGAAACTCAAGATCAGCGCTTTCAGCTCGCGCGTCGTCGTCAGCCGGAACTCGGCAATCACCGAGCCGTCGCGCTGAACTTCCAGTTTCTGCGACGCGTGCCAGCGCTTTTCCTGCACGTACCGGGCGACACGCGGCAGGAATCTCACGCGGATGACGACAGGCTGGGGCGCACCGTTGCCGTTTGCCGTGCCGCCCGTTCCCCTGACCTTGCCGCCATACACCCCCAGCGAGCCGGAGAAATAGTCGCTCAGCGAGAAACCCGCCGGCTGCGGGAACCGCAGGTCGGTCAGTTCGACGTAATCGACCCGGTCGAGCTTGTACGTCCGCACCTCACCGTGTTCGGTGGCGAACGCCACCAGATACGTCGCCCCGTTGTGAAAGGCCAGACCGTAGGGGTGAATCTCCTTGCTGACTGGTTCGGTGGCGCGGTCGGACTGGTAACCGACGAGCGCCACACGCCGCTCTTCCACCGCCTGAGTCAGTCGGTCGAGCGCCTCGGCCTGTGCTGGAGAGTAGCCGGCGCGAACGGCCGTGAGGTGAAACGCGGCTGCCATGCGGTCAACATATCGCGACGGCTGCTCACCCAGTGTCGCGCGTATCTTGGCAAAGGCACCGTTCGCGGCCGACCAGAACTGAGTGCCGGCCAGCGGTTCAAGAAACCGCCGGGCCAGCCAGAGCGAGACCGCCTCCTGCCAGTTGAATGTCATGGCGGGTGCGGAAGGATCGCCGCCGAGTCGCCACTGCTTGCGGCCGTAGTCACCCAGCGATTCTTCCAGCGGAAACCCGGCGCGGCGGAGAGTCACCAGGTCACGACGAATGGTTTTTTGCGCGACCGAGTGCTCACGGGCCAGCTCGGCGACGGTGACTCCGCCATTACGGTTCGCCAACGCCGACAGCAGCATCCACTGCCTGACGAGCGGCGAAGTGTCGGACATTCTGGCCCCTTGATGACTGCCCCGGCAGAATTGCTGACTGGCCGTTTGCTGACCGACCAGACGCGATGTGGTCCAGAATACGGTTTTATGTCTGAGATTCCAGTATCCGGCGCGGAATTCGTGAGGGCCTGGGGCGGAAGGTGTCCAACCGCGGCGACAGGCGTACAGGCTGTCGGGCCGGCTCGAAAATCACGCGCACGCGGGCGCTCGGGGTGCCGGCCATGCGGCGCAGCGCGGTCAACGCGCATTTGGAAAAGACACGCACGACTGCGCTTCACGGGTCCGCGGCGGATCTGGGATAATAGTGGCAATTGAGAGGCGACAGGCTACAGTCGCCGGGCTGCGGCCTGCCAGGGTGTTGAAAAAGGTGTCTGGAACTTTGTGAACATCCAGATTCCGGGGGTTTTCGCAGGTGCGAAGAGTTCCAGACACCTTTTTCAAACATAATAGTGGCAATAAAGACGCGCCGGGCTACAGGTTGCGGCCTACAGGCTTCAAGGGAATACCGGGCCGGGGCGGCGTTGGCCCTCCGGCAGGTGACCCGGAAGTTCGGCCGGGAAATCGAGACGGCAGCGGCGTAAGGAGTGAGAAGATGTCAACTCGTGTCAACATGTGGGTCTTTTGCGCGAAGAAGCGCGCCGAAAGTGCGCCCTCGCTGGTTTTGCATTATGCAGCCTATGGTATGCGCAGTTGGCAATCTGAGGAGCCTTTCGGCTCGGAAATTATGCGCGCTATTGTTATGCAGATTCGGACCGTCGACGAGGGGGCGAGATATGCGCGCCCTGAATATGCGCAGGCCGCCAGAATCATGTAGAGACTGCACAATCCAGCGACCGGGGACCAAAAGCCCGGACCAGTCCCTCGAAACCCGGGGCAAACGTGTACGGCGGTTTATTCCTAAAAATTGCAGAAAAAGTTAAAGGTTCGCACGAACGCCCGCTTGACTCGCCCTGCCCCTGACCTAGGTTTGCGATGTTCGCGGATTCGGAAAAGCCTGCGGGGCCGCACGGTAAACGACTTCGTGGACAACGCGTCAATTTGGGTCTGACCTCGTCGTGAGGTTTCCATTCGGGGTTCTGCAGAGAGGACACACCATGAAGACGTTTGCTCAGAGCATTCGCAAGTTCATCGTTTCTGAAGATGGCCCGACCGCGGTCGAATACGCCGTGATGCTGGCCCTGATTATCGTGGTCTGCTTGACCGCGATTCAGGCGATCGGCACAAGCGCCAACACCACGTTCCAGAACGTCGGTACGGCGCTGGGTGGTTCGTAATCCGGTTGGGCGCGGGTCGGCCGGCGACGCTGCCTGGCAGAGTCGCGAGCCAAACCGTCCCGCCGGGTACGCCCCGGCGGGGCGGTTTGCCTGCCCTTTGAGTTGTGCGTGAAACAAAGCTGAGAGTTGCGGGTCCCGCGGCCGGGCGGTCGCGTGGAACAGACAGGATGGAGCCCGACAGAAACTTTCGTGAGTGCGCAAATGTTTCCGTTCTGGGTCGAATCGCTCTGGTCGTCGCTGCCGCAGGGACTGGGGCTATTGGCGGCGGCCGTCTTCGCTCTGGTGCATCTCCACGCGGGCGGACGTTAGCAGGGTGTTGAAAAAGGTGTCTGGAACTCTCCGCACCTGCGAAAACCCCTCGGAATCTGGATGTTCACAAAGTTCCAGACACCTTTTTCAACAGGCTCGCAGGCCCGTTGCGGAAGAGTCGCGACCGAGAGACGGTCATCGCGGCAAGTCGACGCTATCCGTCGAGCCGCTGGAATCATTCAACTTTTTTCACATTCGTATGGGGCCCGCATGGATTGGCAAAGTCTGCTCTTGACGCACTGGCACGTGAAGCTGGTCAGCGTCATTCTGATTCTGGCCGCCTGGATCGACGGCCGAGAATTGCGCGTGCCCAACTGGCTCACGTTTCCCCTGATTCTGTCGGGTTGGGTGTTTAATCTGGCGGGTGGGGGCTGGCCGGGGCTGCAAGAGTCGTGGTACGGAACAGCGGTAGGTCTCGCCTGCCTGCTCCCCTTGTATGCCGTCGGCGGTATGGGGGCCGGGGACGTCAAGCTCCTCGCGGGGGTCGGAGCCTGGCTGGGGCCCACCGTGACATTCTGGGCGTTTCTGGTCTCCGCCGTGGTCGGGGGCGCGATGGCGCTGGTGATGGTCATTCGCCGCCGAAGCTTCGGACAGCATTACGCGAATTTCTGGATGATCCTCACCGAGTTCGCGCAGGTCCGCAATCCTCGCGAGCTCTCCCAGATTGCCGCAGAACGCAAGCCGCAGATGCTGCTCTTGCCCTATGGCATTCCGATTTGCGTGGGGTCGATCGCATACTTCTTTTTTACACACATGCTGTGAGTTGGCGGAGGCAGATTCCCCAATTCATTCGTTATAGGCGTCATACGCTGAAGAGTTTACCTGATCGTTGCCGATGAACTGATTGAACCGGTAGGTGCCCAATGCGTACTAAGTCGTTGGTGCTGCTGGCGATGGCGGTCGGATGCGGATTAGTAGCCATGCTGGGTGTCCAGCAGATCCTCTCCGGAGAGAAGAGCAAACCGAAGGATACGGTTCCCGTGCTCGTGGCGAAGCAGGAGATCTCGCCGGGGCTCCGGCTCGACCCGGCGCAGGTGGCGTTTGAAGAGTGGCCGCGGGAATCGGTGCCTCAGGGCGCCGTGACCGATGCGGCACAGTACGAAGATCGCGCATTGAAAGTGCGGAGCTACCCGGGCGACGTGATCTTGGTGGCGAAGCTGGGGGAAAAGGGCGAGTACGGTGCGTCGACGTCGATTCGCAAGGGGCTGAGAGTTGTGACCGTGCCAGTCAACATGACGACCGTGCACAGCGGCATGATCCGCCCGGGCGACCGTGTCGACGTGCTGGTCACTTACACCATTCGCCGACCGGGCACGCCCGAGACGTCGCGCACCAAAACCGTACTCGAATACATCGAAGTTTTCGCCATCGACCGAATTCGCGAAGGCGAAGGGGGCGAAGCAAACAAGGGCGCTAAGGCCGAGAACCTTTCGGTGCTGGTGACCCCCGAACAGGCGCACGTGCTGATGCTGGCAGCCAACAAAGGCAAGCTGCAAATGGCGCTGCGGAATTCAAGCGACAAAGATCAGGCCAAAGTCGCCGCCGTTGACGACAAGATTTTCGACGATCTCAAAGCGACCAAAGGAGAAGAAGACAGCGACCCTGCTGCCCCGGCTCCCGAGGCGCCGAAAAAAGGCAGTCCTGATTTCAAGAAGTTTCTGCAATCCGCTCCGGCGGCGCAGGTAGAGGTGACAGACGACGTGTGGGCCATCGAGATTTTTGAGGGAGAGAACCGGCGGGTCGAACAAATCAAAATTCCCCGCAAGGGGGACGCGGTGACGGAACCGCCTGTGGAAACACCGGCGGCCGCACCACATGAGGAGGAACCGCTGGTCGAGCCGGCCTGATTGCCGGCCTGTCTGATTCATTTCGAGAGGCTCTGTGTGAGAGGTGCAAGGATGCTGTCTCCAGGTGTCTTCCGTGCAGGGACCGCGTGCGCGGCCCTGCTGTTCATTCTCGTGGCCGTCACGCTCAAACCCGCGTGTGCCGACCCGCCCGCGCCCAAGAATGCGCTGGTGTTTCACGTCTCCGACAAGACGACGCAGTTGTCGTTGACGGAGAAAGAAAGCCGGCTGCTGGAGCTCGATGCCCGCATCCGCACAGTCGACGGGTTTGACCCCGCGGTCGTCAAGATCACCACGGTCGACAATTTCCATCAGGTGCGGATCCTGGCGCTCACGCCGGGGTACACCACCGTGGTGATGGTCGACGAGCATGGGCAAAGCTATACGATCGACGTGCTGATCAGCGGCGACGTGAAGCAGCTCGAGGCCGTTATTCGCCGGGCCGCCCCCGGTTCGTCGGTGCAGGCCCTCAAGGTCAAAGACAACGTGCTGCTTCTGGGGTGGGTCGATCAACCCAGCGAAGCGACCAAAATCGTCGAACTCGCAGAGCAGTTCCATCCCAAGGTGCTGAACTACCTGCAGGTCAGCGGGGTGCAGACCATCGTGTTGCGCGTGAAAATCATGGAGGCGCAGCGCAGCAAGATTCGTGACTTCGGTTTCAACTTCCTGCAATTGCGGCAACACAGCTATGTGGGCAGCCTGCCCGGCCCCATCACTCCGTTTGCGCAAGGCAACCCGGTTGTGAACCTCGGGAACCCCTTCGGCGATTTCCTGGGCCCGGTCAGCTCGGCCGTCAATCCGCTGGGGGCCACCGCCGTGTTCGGCCTGGTTGCGGCCGACAACGCGTTTCAGGGATTTGTCGAGGCCCTCAAGACCGAAAACCTGCTGACGATTCTGGCGGAGCCCAATCTGGTGACCACGAACGGCCGCCCGGCCAGTTTTCTTGCCGGCGGTCAGTTTCCGGTGCCCGTGCCTCAGGGGCTGGGAACGGTCAGCGTCGTGTACAAGCCGTTCGGCGTGCAGCTTGAGTTTGTGCCGTTGATCATCGGTAGCGGCCGGCTGCGCATGAACGTCAAGCCGGAAGTGAGCGACCGCGACCTGTCGAATACGATCGTCGTCGGGGGGATTTCGGTCCCCAGCCTGACGACTCGCGCCGCCAACACCGAAGTCGAAATGAACTTCGGCGAGACGCTGGTCATCGCCGGCATGATTAACAATCGAGTGCAGGCGCGTAAGCAGGCAGTTCCCTTTCTCGGCGAACTTCCCTGGATTGGAGCCGCGTTCCGGCGCATACACCACGACGAGTCGGAAACCGAACTGTTGATCATGGTCACCCCCGAACTGGCCTCGCCGGTCGACCCGGCCTGTCTGCCGGAAGGCCCGGGCCGCGGCACGGTCGTGCCCACCGATCGCGAACTGTACTTCAACGGTTACCTCGAAACGCCGCGATACGCACCCGATCCTGAACCTGACATCAGCGGGTATTCGTCAGGAGCGTACGTGCCGCCGCCGGCCCAGTTCACTCCGCCAATGGCCCCCACGCCCTCGGGAATTTCCCCCGAGCCGGCCTACGAATCTCCCAACGGCAACGGGCCTCGACCAGGTCTGCCGGTGCCCGAGATTCTCCCGCCGGCTGAAGCGTCGGCGGGCGCCGAAGTGACGCAGACGTCGGGCATCGCGCCGGTGCGGCGCGGGCCGACGGCGAAAGCTTCGTCGGCCCCGCGCGGCGAGCCGCGCTCGACGAAACGCAAGCCGACCACCAAGGTTGCGGAAAAGCCCTCGGCCGCAAAATCCAAGGCCTCGGGATTGCGGCAGGAAGAGCGTCCGGGGTTGATCGCGCCGTGATTTGCACCGCGAATTCACATGAAAACCGTTATCCGACTGGCCCTGGTTGACCCTCACGACTCGACGCGCAGTGCGCTCAAGTCGCTGATGCTGGGGATCGACACGGTCTGGCTTGAAGCTGAGTGCTCGCGCTACGACTTCTTTCTCGACGTGGTCACCCAGACGCAACCCGACATGGCGCTCGTCGCGCTCGACGCCGACCCGCAGAAGGCGTTGGCGCTGGTCGCCAAGATCGGGCAGGAGCTGCCGGCCTGCCATGTATTGGTCATCAGCTCGTCGACTGAAGGCAGCCTGATTCTGCAGGCGATGCGAAACGGAGCGAAAGAGTTCCTGAGCCTGCCGCTGAGGCTGGAAGACGTTCTGACGGCGCTCGAGCGGATTCGCCAGGCGCAACTGGCCCGCACCGGCGAAGCGCAGGTGCGATCGTGCCAGGTGATTGTGGTGGCCGGCGCCAGCGGCGGGGTGGGCTGCACGTCGCTGTGCGTCAATCTGGGCTGCCTGCTGGCGCGCAACGAGCGCAACAGCGTCGTCGTCATCGACCTCGATTTCGCACTGGGTGATTCCGACGTCTGGCTCGACATCATTCCCGACTACACGATTCAAGACGTGGCCGAGAATATCTCGCGGCTCGACTTCGCCCTGCTCAAACGCTCGCTCACCAAACACCCCTGCGGCGCGTTTCTCCTGCCCCGCCCCGTGCAACTCGACGAAAACCTGCAAATCACGCCCGACACCCTGCGCCGCATGATCAGCCTGCTGAAGACCACCTTCACGCACCTAGTCATCGACGTCAGCAAGAGTTTCGGGCCCCTCGACCTTGCCGCGATGGACGCCGCCAATACCGTGCTCCTGATGACGCAGCTCGATCTTCCGTGCCTGCGAAACGTCGTGCGGCTGATGCAGACCTTCGAACACCGTGAAGGGCTGGCCGACAAGATTCGCGTGGTGGTCAACCGCGTAGGGCTTGAAGAATCGCAGATCAGCCTGGGCAAGGCGCTCGAAACGATCGGCCGCGAAATCTACTGGCAGATTCCCAACGATTTCGCCACGATGGTCGAGGCCCGCAACAACGGCGTCCCGCTGTGCATTCAGGCGCCCCGCGCCAAACTCACCCGCTCGCTCGACCAGCTCGCTCAACTCATCGATCAGGCAGAGGTCAAGAGCGAGGCCGAAGAGAAGAAACCGCGCAAGGGCCTGTTCAGTTTTCTGGCCGGCGCAGCGAAATGATCGGCGAGCGCGCTCACCACCATGACCGGCACCTGGGCCAGTTCCGCCAGCCGTACTCTGCTTACCTGGCGTGCCGCAGGCGGGGGTTGGCGCTATCGCCCTGACGGTGAAGCGTACGTCGAGCCGACAGCCCTCGCCATGCTCGCGCTCAAGGCCTCAGGTGAGGTGGCGCCGCCTGAAGCCGGTGTCGCGGTGGCTGAATCGGCCCGCTGGCTCGCCGGCTTGCAACAGCCCGACGGATCTGTGGGGTTATCCCCCGCCCTGCCCGCTCCACACTGGACTACCCCGCTCGCCATCCTCGCCTGGGCCGCCTCAGGTGGTTGCGACGACGAGTTGCAACGTGCCGTGAACTGGCTTGGCACGCAGCGCGGCGAAACGGCCTTCCGCCCCGCCGACAGCCCGTTCGGCCACGATGCGACCCTTACCGGATGGTCATGGGTTGAAGGAACCCATTCATGGCTCGAGCCGACTGCTGTCGCCATCCTGGCGCTGGCTCGGGCCGGGGCCGGCGAATCACAGCGCGTCGCCCAGGGCCGAAACCTGATCCGCGATCGCGCGATCCGCGCGGGTGGCTGGAACTACGGCAACTCGCGCGTCTTCGACACCGACCTGCGGCCTCAGCCCGCGCCCACCGGCCTCGCCCTGCTGGCCCTGGCCGGCGCCGACGATCGCGATCGCCCCTGCATTGACCGCGGCTGCCGCTATCTCGAACAAGCGCTGCCAACCACCAAGGCCGCGCAATCACTCGGCTGGGGCCTCCTGGGGCTGGCGGCCTGGGGGCGCCGACCGGCCGATTGCGAAGCCTGGCTGGCCGGCGCCGCCGAAAGAGCGCCGCTTCGATCTGACCGCGTCGTGCAGCTCGCCTACCTGCTGTTGGCCGCCGGAGATCGCGGGCTCGATGTGCTGGGTGTCGCCTCGTCCGTGAATCAGGAGGCGGCGCCATGAACAATCAACTCACTCCTGCCACCGTCGACAACCGATCAACGTCGCCAACGCCGCGGCGGTTTTCGCGCCGCGACTGGCTGCTGGGGGCCGTCGCCCTCGGGGGCGTGGCGGGTACCGCGAAGCTCCTCTGGGACGACCTGGAGCAAATGCAGCGGGCCGCCGTCGTGGTTGCCCGCGCTACTGCTTACGACGCCTCGCTGGTTGACGTGATGGAGCGGGGATTGAGCGAGCTGGGCGTCGGCCGGCAATTGATCCACGGCAAGACCGTGCTGCTCAAACCCAACCTCGTGGAACCCAGCGCCCAGGCCCCACATATCAACACGCACCCTGAAGTGGTTCGCGCGGCGGCCGAGCTGTTCCGCCGGTGGGACGCCCGCGACGTGTTCGTCGCCGAAGGCCAGGGCCACTGCCGCGACACGTATTTCGTTCTGGAACAATCGGGGCTCGAACCGATTCTCAACGAAGACCACCTGGAATTCGTCGACCTCAATCACGACGACGTTTACAAGGCGCACAATCAGGGAGGCTGGACGCGGCTCGGGCACCTGTACCTTCCCCAGACGCTCCAGCGCGCCGAGATCATTGTTTCGCTGCCGAAACTCAAGACGCACCATTGGGCCGGCGTCACGCTCTCGATGAAAAACCTGTTCGGCGTGATGCCGGGCATCTGTTACGGCTGGCCCAAAAACGTATTGCACTACGCCGGAATCGGGAAGGCGATCGTCGACATCAATGCGACGGTCAGGCCGCACCTGGCGATCGTCGATGGCATCGTGGGGATGGAGGGCGACGGCCCGATCATGGGAACGCCGAAGCGAGCCGGCGTGCTGGTCATGGGAACGAATCTGCCGGCCGTCGATGCCACCGCCGCGCGGCTGATGGGGTTCGACCCGTTTCGCCTCGAATTCCTGAAGTATGCCTCAGGCCGGCTGGGGCCGATTCAAGAGCGGCACATCGAGCAGCGCGGCGAACCTCTCGCTGCCCTCGCCCAACGCTTCGCCCTTCCCGACCACCCTCACTTTCGCCAGTTTCGGTGAGCGTTCACGCGCCCCTGTTGCAGCCCGGATTTTCAATTCGGGCAAAAGATTCCGTCACACTGGCGTTGAAGGGTATTGTTTCGAGCATCTCCCGGCGATCGGGTTTTCAATCCAGCCGAAAGGAATCGCTGGTTGGCATACCATGCGCCCGGATTTGGAAATCCGGGCTACGGACTCTGGTCGCCCCCCACGACTTTCAAAAACTCATCCTCGCTCAGCACCTTCACGCCCAGTTGCCGGGCCTTGTCGAGCTTGCTGCCGGCCTTTTCGCCGGCGATGACGTAATCGGTCTGCTTCGAGACCGACCCGGCGGGCTTTCCCCCGTGAGCGTGGATCAGCTCTTTGATCTGTTCGCGGGAAAAGCGGGTCAGCGCGCCCGTGACGACCACTGTCTTTCCCGCCAGCGCCCCCGTGGGCGGCTTTCGTGAAACGGGTTCGCCGAAATTCAGGCCCAGGTCGCGCAGCTCGGCGACGATCGCGCGGCCGAAGGGCGAATCGAAATAGGCGTGCACCGATGCCGCGATCACCGGGCCGATCTCTTCGACCGCCGCCAGGTCTTCAGGCGTCTGGCGGACGATCTCGTCGAGCGTACCGAAGTGGTCTGCCAGTATCTGGGCCGTGCGGGCCCCGATGTGCCTGATGTTCAACCCCGTCAGCAGCCGCCACAAGGGGCGCGACCGCGAGGCTTCGATGCCGGCCAGCAGGTTGTCGACCGATTTATCCCCCATGCGTTCGAGGTTGATGAGCTCGTCGCGGCGGTCTTTGAGCCGGTAGACGTCGGCGAAACTGTTCACCAGCCTGTGCCCCGCGAGCTGCTCGATGAGCTTGACCCCCAACCCTTCGATATCCATCGCGGCGCGCGACGCGAAGAACCGAATGCTCTCTCGCAACTGCGCGGGGCAGTTCGGGTTGGGACAGCGGATGTACACACCTCCCTCGTCGCGCACGACCGGGGTGTGGCACTCCGGGCAAGCGCCGGGAAACCGGTATCCCTTCTCATGCCCGGTGCGGCGGTGTTCTTCGACCCGTACGACGTGCGGAATGATCTTGCCCGCTTTTTCGACAACCACCCAGTCGCGGATATTCACTCCCAGCCGATGCAGCTCGTCGCGGTTGTGCAGGCTGGCGCGCGACACGGTCGTGCCTGCGATTTCGACCGGCGTCAGGTGTGCCACGGGGGTGAGTGTGCCGGTCTTTCCCACCTGCACCGAAATGCCTTCGACCTGCGTGACCCCCTCGTACCGCTCGAATTTGTAGGCGACGACCCAGCGGGGGCTTTTCGAGGTGTTGCCCAGCGTTTCGCGCAGCGCCAGCTCATTGACTTTGATGACGAACCCGTCAACCTCGAAATCGAGACCGGGAATCTCGTCCATCAGCGTCTGGCAGTACGCCAGCGCCTCGTCGATGTCGCCGCAGACTTTGAAGTTCGGCGTCGTCGGAATGCCCAATTCGGCGACGCGCTTCAGAAACCCGGCGTGCGTCGCGAACTGGGCCCCTTCCGAATACCCTGCGCTGTGGGCCACGAAACGCACCTTCTGGGAGGCGCAGATTTTCGGATCCAGCCGCTTGATCGCCCCCGCCGCCGAATTCCGCGGGTTCGCAAACGGTTCTTCACCCCGCGCGATCTGTTGCGCCCGAAAATGCGCGAAGTCTGAATTGCGAATGAACGCCTCGCCCCGCACCTCGAGCAGCCGCGGTGGCGCGGCGCCGCGCATTCGCAACGGGAGGCCGATCAGCGTACGGGCGTTGTGCGTGATATCGTCTCCCTGCCGGCCGTCGCCGCGCGTGACCCCCTGCACCAGGCGCCCGCGTTCGTACAACAGCGACAAAGCCACGCCGTCGATCTTGTACTCGACGACGTATTCCAGCGGTTCCGAGCGTTTGAGCAGCTTGCGGATGCGAACGTCGAACTCGCGAACCCCCGCTTCGTCGAACACGTTGTCGATCGACAGCATCGGCAGGCGGTGCACGACGGTATGAAACTCTTTAACCGGCGCGCCGCCGACTTTGTGCGTGGGGCTTTCGGGCGAGTCGTATTCGGGGTGGGCCGCCTCCAGCCCTTCCAGCCGCTTCACCAGCCGGTCGAATTCCGCGTCGGAAATCTCCAGCTTCCCCTCCACGTGGTACAGGGAATTGTGGCGATTGATCTCATCGCGGAGACGCTCGATTTCAGCGCGGACAGACTGGCTCATGCGTGCGTATCGATCGAGTCGCAGAGTGGCGGCGCGGCGGATCCTTGATCGTCGTCGGCCGATGTCCCGGCGGCGGCCGCCAACCGGTCGGCCCGATTCTGCCGGCGGTCAACCACCAGGGCCAGCCAGGCAGTCACCAGAATCGCCACGACTTCGGCGACCAGCACGTGACCCGCGTACTTCTCGACAAGCCCGGCAGCCGGGGCCTGCGGGTCGCCAAACATCGCCGCCACGAGCGCCAGAATCGTAGTGACGAATAGCGCGCTCAAGAACGCCGCCAAGGGAAAGAACGGGTTTCGGCGGGGCGACGATTTGGACATGAGCGCTTTCAGATCGCGGTTTCTTGAGTGACATCAGTATAGACAACGGCAAAAAAAAATCAGGATTCAACTGTGCCGGCGCAACGCGCGAGTGCCTTGACCGAGTTGAGTTGACGGGTGCCACGGTGCCACCGCCAGCAATTCATCGGTAGCTACAAATCTTCCTCGCCCCTCCCCCTTGACGGGCATTGGTATCTACAGTTTTATGCCGTGTCGCGGTAGGGGATGCTGGCGGCAAGTCGTTTCAGGTCATCAATGTCGTAATGTTCGAGCAGCGCCAGCATCGACAGCAGCGCCCACAAGCCAGCGAGCAGGGCTGGTGCGGTAGAGGGCCGGCCGTATTTCATTTGTCGTCCGCTCAGACGAACGAGGATGGTTTTGAGTTCATTGGCCTGGGGGGACTGGTCGGCCTGAAGCTCCCAGACCACGACGCAAGCCATGGCGGCGATGAGCAGGCGGCGTGCAATGGCTGGTCCGGTCTGTTGCTGCCACTGTTCCAGTTGGTGTCCGTGGCTTTTGAGCAGTTTGAAGAAGCTTTCGATTCGCCACCGCCAGTAATAGCAATGAGCGAGTTGTTCGGTCGTGACCAGTTCGGGCGGTGCGTTGGTCAGCAGCATCCATTCCGCCAGAATGACCTGCCCCGATTCATCGCGCAGTTGCACGATGACGAATCGCAGGGAGAGCGGTGCCCCGGGAACTGCGACCCGCTTCCCCTGCTGATTTTTCTTGGCCGGGCGGTCCAGAACGACCGTTGTCTCGGCCACGTACAACCGGGCCGGGTGCCCCTGATGCCGGGCCTCGCCGATGTCCTGCATTTTTCCCTGGGTCCGCAGGATCTGGCGAATCTCGCTCAACAGGTGCGATTTTCCCTCCCCTTGCACGCGGCGGTCGTCGGCCCGCACCAGGAACAGGTGCCCGTCCGCATTCCAGCGACGCAGGTGATCCACCGAATCGGCTTCCCGGTCGATGACGTGCAGCAGTCGCTTGTTCAAACCCCACGACCGGCTCGCACGCATCGTGGGCAGAACCTGTTCCAGATGCGACATGTCGGGCGGTGCCGGCGACCGCGTGCTGAGCACGCCATTGCCCGTTTTCAAGTGCATTTCCATCGGGGCCAGGGGACTGCCGTTGTCAGCACTTACCAGCAGAGCCGTGGTCAGCTCGTATCCCACATCGTCTGCATGGGTCAGTTGGACCAGGTCCCGTTTACGGGTCGGCTGTGCAAAGGTGAACTTGCACCAATCGTGGACCAGCAGGGCAAACTTGGCCGACGTGCGGTTGGCGCGACACCGTCCCGCCTCTCGCAACGGCTCGACCAGCGCCGACAATCGGGCCCGGTCGTTGTTCAGAAATCGCCAGGCCGCCTGCGTCGCCGCAAAGGCCGTCCCGGCATGGGGAAGGGCAGCCATTCCGGACGCCAGCTGATGCGGGACACGCATGTGAGAATTCACCAAAACCAAAAATCGTTTCTGAAGCGGCCGGCTCAGCAGTGGCAATGCA
>JBQTIL010000127.1:0-10929 GCA_052388175.1 Planctomycetaceae bacterium
TAGCGCCGGATTATTCATGGTAGGGTGGGGCAAGCTCGCGCAATCAAACGGGGGGCCGGCGCAAGCCACTCGATGAGCGAACAGCGCGTTGTCTGAATCGAAAGCCTTGTCAGCGAGCGCAGGCCCAATCCCGGCGCGCCGGGACTCACGGCTTGCTGGTCCCCCCCTACCAGAGCATGAATGATTCGGGTTAGGGCCGACGCGTCTTTTCCAGATGCGCACCCCAATGGCCTGCGCGCCGACCTCGTGTGGCACGCCCTGACCGAAAGGGCGTGGCGTCGCTGGGGGCCGGATTATTCACACTGTGACGTAGCACAGGCTTCCAGCCTGTGTCCGGGCAGCACAGGCAAGATGCCATTGCTACGAATCGGGAGTGTGAATCATCCGGGCGAAGGCCTGCACAGAGGCCGGCTGTGTACTTTGTGTAGCCTGTTTTCCAAATGCGCGTCCGATTGGTCTGCGCGTGCGAACTTCCGCTCGGTAAAATAGAGGTGCTTGAGACCAATTTGGGATTTGCCAGTCCCCCCACAGCGAGCCGGCCCCTGTAAAATCGCAAAACAGCGAGGAGTATACGCCGCACCTCAAGATGCGCGCCGCCCTGCCAGAATGGCCGATGTGAGGGGTGAGTCATCAAACGCCGCAACAAGAATCTTCGCGGATCTTCGAGTGATTCCGCCCCTTTTTGCGAAGATCTTCGTGCGGATCTTCGCGGATCTTCGAGAAAGCCCGCAGAAGATGAGCGTTTGCCACTCCGGCCCGTTGCCAGAATGGCGGTATTGGTTGAGTCGCAAACAAACCCGACGGACGAGTGACCGGAACGTGCCGGTGCAAATCGGCGCTTCGGCACGAAGAGCCCTTATCAACCTCCGTGTGCGTAGACTTCCAGGAATGGCCAATGTGATGACCCGCCGGTCGTGTTGTGCCAGTGCGCCCCTTCGAGCGCCTTCGAGTGATTTCCCCGGTTTTTGCGAAGGGGCGCACTGGCGCCTTCGAGCGCCTTCGAGCCCCTTCGTGAAATCCTGCGGAAAATGAGCGTCTGCGAGCTTTTGCAGGCTGACCGGCTCGGTATCGGAGGACTGCTCGCGCATTCAGGCAGCGTGCCGGCCATCCCTCAAACCTCGATGCTCACGCCTCAGGTATTGCCCGTTACTTTCCGGCGTCGCGCAGGCGGGGGTCCATGGCGTCACGCAAGCCGCTGCCGATCAGATTGAATACTGTGACGGTGAAAAAGATCGCGACCGAAGGAATCAGCACGAGCCACCAGTAGGCATAGTTCTCTGATCCCAGCCGCAAGACCGAACCCCAGCTTGGGGTAGGAGGTCGCACGCCAAAACCCAGCAGGCTTAAGCCCGCCTCGGTGATGATCGCGCCGGCAATTCCAAAGGGGGCCGCCACGAGGGCCGGGGCCAACGAGTTGGGAAGCACATGCCGAAAAATGATTCTGGCGTGCGTGAACGCCAGGGCTTGCGCGGCGCTGACATAATCTGCCGAACGCTGCTTCAGCACTTCCCCGCGTATCAACCGCGCAATCGATGGCCAACCCGTGATCCCGATGATACCCATTATGATATAGATGCTCGGGCCGATCAGGCCGACCAGCGTCAGGATCAGAAAAAACGACGGAAACAACAACACGACTTCAACAACACGCGAGATGACCATGTCGACAGCCCCGCCGAAATACCCCGCGAGTGCGCCAATCACGCAACCGATCAAGAGGTAGATTCCGACCGCCACGAGGCCCACCGTGATGGAAATTCTGGTGCCGAACACCATGCGGGCCAGAATATCGCGGCCCGTATTGTCGGTTCCCAGAAGGTGGGGAAACGAGTCATTTGAATCGCGCGCCTCGGAAGGCGGCTTACGGTACATCGGGGGCTGAAACGCGGCCCCCAGATCCTGCTCGGTCGGGCTGAAGGGAATGGGTGCATATGTTCCGTGTTTGACGCCCTGCGACGCAGATTCTTCTTCGGTGAAAGTTCGGGCTGCGTAGGGATTGTCGGGACGAAACCCTGGAATTGAAACGAGGCCGAAGGCCAATAGCGTCAGGCCGACGAATTGCAGGCCGGCCAGCCACAGTCCCCGCCCTGCCGAGAAGCCGAGACGCCGCCACCGCGAGAGTTGACCTGCCACCACCAGCAACCAGGGTGCAAACGCAATCAGCGCCATATTGAACAGCAGATCGACCGGTTCCGACGGATGGAACAATGCCCGGAACCAGGGAAAAAGGCGCTGACTACCCTCATCGAAGACGAAGGGTTCGTTCGAGCAGAGCAAAGGGGCGCAGACAGCCAGGCCAATCAAAGGCGCGAGCGCCCACAAGGAGAGGCGTGCAAAAGTGTTCGCACGAAACTGCCGCCAGACAATGTCCCAGTACGATTCGGCAGGTCGCATCAGCCGGCCCCTTTGCTCTCGAAGCTGATCCGCGGATCGACCAGAACGTAAAGAATGTCCGACAGCAGGATGCTGAGCATGACCACGATGGCGTCGATGTAGATCAAGGCCATCAGCGTCGGAAAGTCCTTCTGCTCGATCGATACCCAGGAGAGCCGCCCCATTCCGGGAATCCCGAACAGCACCTCAATCAACACGCTTCCGCCGAGCATCGCAGGCAGGAAGCTCGAAAACAGCGTAATGATGGGAATCAGGCTGTTGCGCAGGGCATGCTTCAGGATGACACCTGCTTCGCCGACACCTTTGGCCCGCGCGGTGCGAATGTAATCGTGACCAATCACTTCCAGCATGCTCGACCGGGCGTACATGGCCAGCCCCGCCAGACTGAACAGCGACAGGCAGACGACCGGCAACGTGGCATGCCAGAAGTAATCCTGCAGCCACGCGGCAGCCGACAGCGATTCAGAGCCGTCAGAGTGCAACCCGAGTGTCGGAAACCATTTGAACGGCCGACCATAGCAGAGCGCCATCAAAAACAGCATGCCCGCCACGAACGCCGGAATCGAGTACAGGACGAATAAGAACAGCGAAATCAGCCGGTCAGTCGTGCCGCCGCGGCTCACGGCACAAGCGACCCCGAGTGGAACGGCGACGACGTACACCAGCAACTGCGACATCAGCATCAAGGGGGCCGAAACCACGACAGCCGACCAGATTTTTTCGCTGACGGGTTCGCGCGTCTTGAGGGCCGAGCGTCCGAAGTTGAACGTCGCCAGCCGCCAGACCATATGGGCGTATTGCGTGTCGGCGATTACGTCCCAGAGCCGTCGAGCGAGCGACGGCCGGTACGCAGCGAGGTTGGTTTCATAATGCACCTTCCAGTTGGCGGCCACGCGGTTGACGACCGCACTTTGGGCGTCGAGTGGCACGTCAAGCTGCAAAGGCTCAGCAATGAACAGCTTCAGCACGATTGAAGCCACGACCTGGCTGCGAAATGACGGGTCTCCGAGCAACGTGTCGATGAAGAATGGCACATCATCGCGATCAAAACTGTTGTCCTGAAGCCGCTCAAATAACATGGTGCGATCGGTCAGGGCCGAAAGCGCTGCAAGCTGCGACTCAAGCGCCGCGCGGCGGTCGGGATCGACCGGCGGAAACCCGTCTTTCGACTGTTCCCACCACGTCCTCCAGGCCGCGACGACGCCGGGCGTCTCAGATTCGGCCGGCCGGCTCGAAAACGTGAACACAAACGGGTCAACCACCATTCGATTCAGGCAACGGATCGCGCCGATGCGCGCGCGCAGGTCAGGTGCGTCAAGCAGGCCAATGGCTGCGGGCACGCCGTGCTTCCCGATGTCTTCGCAATAGGTCTGGACCCAGGCCTGAATTTTTCGCGCGATGCTGGTCCGCTGCTCGGGGTTGCGAAGCGCCCGGTCGAAGTCGGGGATTTTCAATCGCCGCAGAAATCTCGACCGTCGCCCGTCGGGTGTGTCCGCAAGAGCACTCGCCAGCGACGGCACTTCACCCTCAATCGTGCCCAGCGTCGATCCCAGGTAATGCGCCGCAATTCCAACCTGCTCGTCAAAATTGCGAAGCCCGTTGAAGTTCAACACCAGCGGCTTGTCGAGCTTCAAGTCGCGCTTCTGTATCAGATAGGCTTCGCGCGTCTGGCTCGACTGCCCTGCGGCGCCGCCGGCCCCCAGTTGCATCAGGAGCGGGTCACCTGGGGCCAACTGCATGATGCAGAACGAGACGACTGTGACGCCGAACAGCGTCGGCACCATCAACAGCAGTCGTCGCAGAATGTACGTCCACACGTTGGGTCGACGTCTCGAAGGCGGCGTGAAGGAGAGCGGCTCCGGCGGAGAAAACTCCTCCGCAAGGCGCTAGTTGGCCAGCTCCCTTGGCGCACTGGCGAACCATTCTCGTCCGTCTATTCCCGGGCGGACGCGATAATACTTGATGTTTTCGAGTCTCGCGTCACGAAACCCCGTTCGCTTATCGAGAAACAGGAATGTATAGGGCTGGTCGTCATAAATCAGTCGATGCAGGCGGTGGTACAGCTCGATCTGTTTTGCCTTGTCCATTGTCACGCGCAGCTCTGCAATTGTCTTGTCGACCGCGGGGTTGGCGTAGCCGATCGAGTTGGAGCTGTCAGGCAGGTCGGCCTGGCTCGAATCCCAGATTTGAAACAGGTCCTGCTTCCAGCTCATTCCCCAGCCGAGCATGCAGGCGTCGAATTCCTTCTGCCGCAGCTTCTGAAGCAACAGTGCCCATTTCGCGGGGGAAATCTGCACTTCGACGCCGATCTTGCGGCAGTTTTCCTTGATGATCTCGGCGACGGTCAGATAGCCGGGGCTGTCGGAGTAGATCATCAGGTCGAACCGCGCCGGCACGCGCTCGTCGTCAATGACCTTTGATCTCACGCCGCTCGCGTCGGTGGCTTCCCAGCCGGCTTCGGAGAGCAGCTTTGCGGCCCGGTCGAGGTCGAAGGTCACTTCGGGGATCGACGCGTCGTAACTGCTGCTGCCCAGAAGAGTCGGCCCGGTGGTGCGTTCCGCGAGTCCCTTGAACACGACGTCGATGATCTGTTGAACGGGGATCGCATGACTGAGGGCCCAGCGGACGCGCTTGTCTTTGAAGAAGTCGCGTTTCAGGTTGTATCCGATGTAACGGTAGGCGGGGAAAATAAACTCGACGGGAACGACCTTGCCTGACTTCACAGACGGGCTCTCTTTCCCCTCCAGGTATAAATTCTTCTCGGGCACAATCGCCCAGTCGAGCTCCGTTTGAAGCGCCTGCTCACGAACAGTGTTGGGGTTGGGAATACAACGAAAAATGACCTGCGAAAAGTAGAACGGCTCGGCCCAGTAGTCGGGGTTGCGCTCCAGAACCAGCCGTTGTTCTTTCTTCCACTCCTTGAACATTAAAGGGCCGGTTCCGCACATCGCCCGGTTGGCCCAGTGGTTGTTGAACCCTTCGGCAAACTCCTTCGACGAAAAGTCGAACGAAATGGGCTCGCCGTTCTCGTTAACGGAATAGACGTGGCGGGGAATGATGGCGAACGCCGCCAGGGTGAATTCATCCGCCAGGAAGTACGGTTTGGTCCACTTCACTTTGACGGTGTAATCGTCGACCAAGGTGACTTTGATTTTGTATTTCTGCGAGGCGTCTGTGGCATCCGGGTCTTCGTAGTAGCTGCGAAGAGAAGCGGCCTGCACGTTGGGGTTCAGAATGCAGTCGAACGTAAACTTGACGTCTTTGGCCGTCAGCTCACGATTGGGCAAGGGCTTCCCGTTGGGAAGCCGCATCGGGTGCCACTTGACCCCTTTCCGGATTCGAATTGTGTACGTGAGCGTCTCTTTGTCGAAGTCCCACCCTTCGGCCAGTGACGGCTGGAGCACGTCGGGGTCTGCAAAACTTGATTCGGCGAGCCCTTCGTAGACCCACTGCTGAAACTCATTACCGACGGTATCATTGCCCGTCAAGGCGTTGATCGTGTCCGGATCGTTGTAGTACGCCCAAAGCAATGTATCGGATTTGGCCGGTGAAACGCCTCCCAGAGTTTTGCTCCGCCGCACAGCGGCTTCGACAGTCGCCGTTGCGCCGGGGCTGTCGCCCAGAATGGGCTTCGAGCCTGGCGTCAGGTCCTTGGCCGTGTCGATCGAATTCCTGGGGACACCAGCCGGAGAGCTTCCTTCGCCCGAACAACCAGGCAGAGCCGCCGCAATCAAGAGACCATATACAATCGCCATTGACTTCGTCCAAATTTGACTCATCACGACGTCCCTGCGGGAGAGTAAATCCTTGCGCCATCGACGACAGCGCCGATTCTGTCAGACCGGCTTCTCTCGGGCAAGGGGTCGTTCGTAGTCCCGGCTTCAGCCGGAACCAGAGTGACAGAAAAATACATTCCATCCCGCGGGCCGTCGGCGTGCGCTCCGAACTCTCAATCGGGTCCGCAAGCGCACAGGCACCGCCTGCCGCGGGAGCAAGACCGCGCGCAGGGGCGCCACGCCTCACCGAAACTGCTGCGCCGCAGCCACGGCCAGCTCGTCGCACCGTTCGTTCTCGGGGTGGCCGGCATGTCCGCGAACCACCGTAAAGCGCACCTCGTGCCGCGACAGCAGTTCATCGAGCCGCCGCCACTGGTCTTCGTTCGCCAAAGGCTTCAGCCGCTTGCCTTCGCGGCGGCGCCAGCCGTTGCGTTTCCAGCCGGGAAGCCATTCTCGACAACCCTTGGCGAGATACTCGCTGTCGGTGACGATTTCGACTTCCGACCGGCGTTTGAGCGCAGCGAGCCCCTCGATCAGCGCCTGGAGCTCCATGCGGTTGTTGGTCGTCTCGGGTTCGCCGCCTGAGGCTTCAACTGTCTTGCCGCTGGAAGGGTGCCGCAGGATATAAGCCCAACCGCCGGGGCCGGGGTTGCCCGAGCACGCGCCGTCGGTGAACAGTTGCACGAAAGGGTGCCGGGGCGCGGCAGGTGCAGAATCTGGGCCGGGCATGTCTACCGTTCGCGGAAGACGATTCGGCCGCGCTTGGGATCGTAGGGCGAAACCTCGACGGTCACCCGGTCGCCCGGAACAATGCGGATGAAGTTTTTGCGCATCCGGCCGGCGACGTGAGCCATCACTTCATGCCCCACGTCAAGCTGCACAATGAATTGCGTGTTGGCGAGGGCCTTGGTGACGACCCCCTCCATTGGAATACCTTCTTCCTTCGGCATACATCTCCTGTCGTACGGGGAGCACGCCGCGAGACGGGTCGAGCGCGGCGGGTAGATTCTGGCAGGAGGGGCGAAACAACGCAAGAGGCGAGCGTGTAGGGTGCCGACAAGCGCAGCGCAGTCGCACCGTTCCGGGTGACGCCGAGTCGCACGGCGTGACTGCGCTGCGTTTGTCCACGTGCCCGGCCGCTCCACAACGGGCCGGGGCCCCATGACCCGGCCACGCGCGCCCACCTGCTGGAGAGGACTTCGAGCCGGCCGACCGGGGTGGTGGTGACGAATGTGCCGACGTGAACGACTCGTTCCACTGGGATTTGCCCCGCGGGCGCCAAAGATTCGCATTACATGCGGCACAGCGCGTTTGACGGTCGGAAAAGCTGACCTATGGTTGAGGTGGACGGATGCCCCGCGTGCCGGCGGGAGCCGTCGCGTGTCGCGGGGCCACAGTCTGAAGGTCACAGCCATGAAGAGCTTCTTGAACTTTCTGCGCGACGACGATGGCACGACGGCGGTCGAATACGCGGTCATGCTGGCACTGATTCTGGCGGCGGTCATCGCGTCGGTCGCGACAGTCGGGGGCACGACGGGCGGCATGTTCGGCTCCAACAAGGCCGCACTGGAGGCCGCCGGGTTCGGGTCTTAGGATAGGCGCTGGTCGTTTCATCCGGCGTCGTTTCCTGAAGTCTCAGCATGACCCGTTGCTGCATTGCGCTGGGGGGCAATCTCGGGCCGGTCAGAGACCAGTTCTGCGAGGCCCTGGGGGGCTTGCGCGCAGCCGGCCTGCAGGTCAGCGCGGTCAGCCGCCTGTATCAGACCGCGCCTGTGGCCACCGGCGATTCGGGCGTCTTCTTGAACGCCGCGGCCCTCGTCGAGACCGATCTGGCGCCAGAGGTACTGCTCGACCGGCTGCACGCGCTCGAACGGGCTGCCGGTCGCACGCGCGAACGCCGCTGGGGCCCCCGAACGCTTGATCTTGATCTGATTTTCTATGCAGACGCGGTGATCGAAGGGCCGCGACTGGTGGTGCCGCACCCGCACGCCTGGTATCGCCGCTTTGTTCTCAACCCGCTGGCTGATATCGCCGCAGACTTCGTCCACCCCCTGAAACGGGTGACGGTCGCCGCGCTGCGCGACCGGTTGCTGCCGCGGCCTCTTGTAATGGCGTTCGCCGGCGCCGGGGCCGAAGAAAACGCTCGGGCCGCGCAGCAGTGGCACACCGATTCATCGGCGGTCCGGTTTCTGACGTGGAGACCACCAGCCGGCGAACCGGCCGGCGCGCACGAACCAACGTTTATCGTGTGGTGCGGCGGAGAGCGCAGCGCGGCCGAGTGCGGTCAGAAGGCGGCTGCTGACCCGTCAAACCACATCAACTGGTCAGACCTGCCGCTCGTCCCGCGTATCGACGCGAGTTGCGTTGGCGGACCTGTGGAAGAATTCGTGCGCTATTTGCTCGATGCCGCGCTGGGTAGTGTGCGGGCAATCGCTCTGCCGCACGAGTGGTGGCGCGATTGAAATCGGTCGTCGTGCGTCGCCTGGAAGGTCTCGCAGTTGTCGGCAGTCAGTTCCCCGCGCCCGTGCCTCGGCCGACACAGCAAGCAGGCCCCGATTGCCGGCTGCCTCGCTTGCCCAAGAAGCTATCGGGCCGAGCTGACCGGCGTAGGAAAAGGAGCAGGCGAAGGAGCCGTTGACGACGGCGACACGATCGAACCAGTTGTCGACCCGCTATTGGCCGGTGGCGCGGGCAAGGGTTCGTTGGTCATCGGAGTGGGCTGAATCGTCCACCCGGTCGACGCATCCATCGGCACGCCGTTAAAGGTCGAGGTTGTCCCGCAAGTCCCCGTGCCGCAACTGCCCGTAAAGGGCATTCCGCTGGTCACCGGCAGGCCGCTGGTCAGTGAACCGCTCGCGCATCCCTGGCAACCACCGGCCATGTTCAGCGCGGGGTCATACGCCGAGGTGATCGGCATTCCCATGGCGGGCATCGGGGTCAGCCCGGTTCCCGAGGGGCAGCAGGGATCGCAGCAGTCGGTGGGGCAGCAATCGACGTTTCCGGAGGAAGCGTCGCCGCGGTAGCAGTCTCTACGTCGGCCGCGAGCGCCGCGCGGCCCCCTGCCATAGCAGCCGTCGTTGTAACACCCGCTGTTGTAGCAGCCGTCATTCCAGTCGGCGCAGCGATTCCCGCAGTAGTGGCAGCAACCCGAGAGCCAGGCAAGGGCCGAGAGTCCCAGGATGATTGAGGACAGACGCTTCATGGTCAGACGCTCCCAGCGATACATGAATGGGGCAACCCCCGAGGAATTATCGGCAGAATCGCGAGCCTCCTTGAATTCGGCCCGGCTTGCGCGATCGCTACGGATTGCCTGGTTCAGCATCCGGCGCCGGGGGAACGTCGACAGGGGGCAGAACGAGGGGTTCGAGGCCGACGGCGGAAGGGCCTGACTCAGCCAGAGGGAGTTGCGAAAGGTCTTCGAGCTGCAAGAGGGCCGTGATATCGGCGTAGGCGGTCCATTGAGCGTTCATCGCCACCACGTAGGTGGCAATCGACGTCTGCAAGAATTGTTGCGCGACGATGATGTCGCCGAAGACCACCTGGTCAGATTCCTGCTGGTGCCGCTCGTAAACCCCCCGATAGACGCGGGCGAAATCAGGCAAGATGCGGTCGCGATAGTATTCGAGCAGGGTGCGGTTGGTTTCGTATCGCTCGAAGGCGTCGGCAAGCTGAGCGGTCAGGTCGAGCCGCACGCGGTTCATCTCCTCACTGGCACGGACGAGCTCTCCGCGGGCCTGTTGAATGCCGCCGCGATTGCGATTGAAGATCGGCACGGGAACGCCAAGCTGCACGTTGTAGGTGGTGCGGCTGACGGGCGGCGTGGTGAAATCTTTCTGAATGGCGGTGTAGAGGTTAATGTTGGGGATGGGAATGACTTCCGCCAGTCGCAGCTCCAGGCGCTTCTGGAACTCGAGGTTTCGAGCCGCGAGCATGTCGGAGTTGTACGTGAGCATGTGGCTTATCGCCGCCTCGAAATCGACAGGGTGGTAGGGCAGATCGACGCGACCGGCCAGGGCGGTCGCCGGCAGGTCGGGCTCGCCCAGCGCCGCAGCCAGTTGCTTCCAGGCCGAGACGTAGCGATTGCGGGCCTGTGCGAACGCGCCCCGCGCCTGCACCGCCAGCGCCCGCAACTGCATCGGCTCATAGGCAGCCGCCTGGCCCCCTTTCAATTGTTCGACCTGCACGCGATAGACTTCGTTGGTAAACCGCACCAGGGCCGTGCTGTACCGCAGGTTTTCACGGGCCACCAATGCTGCGAAATAGTTGGAACGCACCTTTCGCAACAAATCAGCGCGAGATTTGCGCAGCCCCAACTGTTTGTTCATGAGGTCGACGGTTGCGATCGAGCGGGCGAGATCGAGCTTGCCGGCCGTTTTGATCTCCTGCTCAATGAATACCCCCTGGTAGTTGCGCGTCCCGGCTGAGCCCACAGTGTCTGCTTCGTAGCCCACGACCGGGTTCGGATACGCCCCCGCCTGAATTGCCGCTCCCGCCGCGGCTTCGATGTCGGCCGATGCCTGCACGATCGTGGGGTTGTTGTCGAGGGCCAGCCGTTCAAGATCGGCCAAAGTCAATTGCGGCTGATCAGCCGCTCCCTCAACGCGAAACTCTGCAACCAGAGGTGGAAGCCCCGGAAACAGGGCGTCAATGGCGCTGCCGCGCTCTTCCGATTCCATGGAAGGCAATTCGAGAGGGGGGGCATCGGCACCGGGAAGTTCCGCGGGACTCTTGAGGCGTTCCGACAGCGTCGATCGGCCGT
>JBQTIL010000128.1:0-6918 GCA_052388175.1 Planctomycetaceae bacterium
GATTCGCTGAGCGTACGGATCGAAGAGGGATGCTCGCGCGTGCGCATTCCGGCCGCCAGCACGCCGGCGAAGTTCAAAGTGCTGTTGTTTGATGGCGACCAGGAGACCCTGAACCGCAGAGCTCGCATCTCTCCGCCCCCCGCGGCGTTGGAACCTTTCACAGTGGGGGGGCCGCGTCGCTGGCCGCAAATTCTCGAAACGCAGCCCGTGATCGGAAGCGACGATGGCCCGTTTGCCGTCGATGTGCTGACGCATCCCGTCGACATCCCCTGGCTGTGTCAGATGCGATTCACGGCGCTCGACTTTTTCTCCGACGGCCGTCGGGCGGCAGTCGGCACCTGGGATGGCGACGTCTGGCTTGGGGGGGGGCTTGACCAGCCGGGCGGAACGTTGACGTGGCAGCGCATCGCGTCGGGACTCTTCCAGCCGCTGGGGCTGAAGATCGTCGACGATCGCATTCACGTCGCCTGCCGCGACCAGATTGTGATCCTGCACGATCTCAACGGCGACGGCGAAACCGATTTCTACGAATGCTTCAACAACGATCATCAGGTGACCGAACACTTCCATGAATTCGCCCTCGACCTGCAGACCGATGCGGCGGGGAATTTCTACTACGCGAAAGCTGCCCAGCATGCTTTTCCGGCCATTGTGCCGCAGCACGGCACACTGCTGCGCGTCAGTCGTGACGGCCGGCAGACCGACATCCTGGCCACGGGGTTTCGCGCCCCGAACGGGGTGTGCGTCAACGGCGACGGCACGTTCTTCATCACCGACCAGGAGGGGTTCTGGTGCCCCAAGAACCGGATCAATCACGTCAAGCCCGGCGGGTTCTATGGCAACATGTGGGGCTACCACAACGTCGTCGATTCGTCGGATGAGGCAATGGAGCAGCCGTTGTGCTGGATCACGAACGCGTTCGACCGCTCCCCCGCGGAAATCGTGCGGGTGCAAAGCGCGAAATGGGGGCCGCTCGATGGGGCCCTATTGAACCTTTCGTATGGTTACGGACGGGTCTATGTCGTCCCTCACGAATTCGTCGGGGGGCAGGCCCAGGGAGGAATGATTGCCTTGCCGATTCCTGATTTTCCGACGGGCATCATGCGCGGGCGATTCCACCCCTCGCAGGGGCATTTGTACCTGAGCGGTATGTACAGTTGGGCGAGCATCAGAACGCAGCCCGGCGGGTTGTACCGGGTGCGTTGCACGGGGAAGCCGTTCTATCTTCCGATCGAATTCAAGGCCCGAGAGGGGGGCCTGTCGCTGACGTTTTCGGCCCCGCTCGATCCGGCGACAGCCCGCGATCACGAGCGGTACACCGTCAAGGCGTGGTCGCTGAAGCGAAGCGCGGAGTATGGTTCCCCCCACGTCAACGAGAGGCCGTGGGCCGCGGCCGACGTGAGCCTGTCGGACGACGGCCGCACGATCTTTCTCAAGCTGCCTGAGCTCGCCCCGACCCCCTGCCTGGAGGTAAGTTACGCACTTCAAAGCGCTACCGGTCAGCCCGTGACCGGCGTGATGCATGGTACGATTCATCGGCTTGCCGAGTGAATCGGGTGTATCGAAGGTAGCCACGTCAAAGCGTCGCGGGTTTCGAAGCCGGCGAGTTTTGGACCGAATTGTGAGGTGGTCGCGACGCATCGCGCGGCGGCATACAGTCAGGCCTTCCCGATCGTACGAACCGCGCGAGCGCCGGCTATTTTGCCAGCAACTCAGCAACCAGCTTCGTCACGTCGGCGTAGCTGAAGGCGTCGTCGTCAGATTTCGCCTCTTCGTTGTCGAAGCGCTTGACGAGCTTTCCATCGCGGCCGAACACGTACACCGCGGGAATCGAGCTCAGTTTCATCTGGTCGTACAATTCATCGCTCGGCACGCTCGACAGAATGTTTTCGAACGTGGCTCCCTGTTTCTCGAGAAACTTGAGCACGTGTTCGCGATAGTATTCGGGGGGCCGTTCTTTGATTCCGAGGTAGTCGCAGGCCAGCGACATGCAGACCACCCCCTGCCGCGAGTGGTTCTTGTGCAGCGCGACAAGGTGCGGAAATTCTTTCATGCACGGGGCGCACGACGTCGACCAGGCGTCGAGCACCACGATCTTGCCCTTGTGGGCCGCGACCCGCTTGAGGGTTTCGTCCCAATCGGCAATGTGCACCGTGATTTCGCGTTTCACGCCGGCGGCCTCTTCGCTGCGCGCGCTCTCGGCGACAAACAGTGCGGCCGCCGCACCGAGAAGCACCCCGAGAACAATCAGATTCCTTGCCATTTGCTCGCTCCGTGATTGCACGACCGGTGACCTGCTTGTCTGGCCGGAAAGGGCCGGGTTCCCAAACAGGACCTTGGCAACCAGGTACCACGGCCGATCAACTAACGCTCGATCTTCACCATTCCCATTCGCTTCGCGGCCGGCTCGGGGTCTTCATAAGGCAGCGACTTCAGAAATTCAACCAGGTCGGCCAATTGCTCCTCCGTCAAATGGCTGGTCGTGCCGTGGCGATCGTCGCGATTAGACGTCGTGAGCACATCGGTGAGCGTTTGGGCCTTTCCGTGGTGCAGGTATGGCGCGGTACGGTAGACGGCCAGCAGGGTCGGGGTGTCGAAGGCGGCGCCCATTTGCTCGGTCGGGTCGTCGTCGCCGGTACCGACGTCGTGCCGCCTATAGGGGCGCTCGGGGCGCGAATCGGTGAAACAGGGGCCGGTGTGACACTCGGCACAGCGGGTCTTCTCTGAGAAGAACAACTCCTTTCCGCGGCGGGCCGCGTCGCTCAGGCCCTGCTTCGCGTGCGGGCTCAAAGGCGTCTTGTGCGTGTTGGAGTACGCCGCCAGCGCATCGAGATCGGGCGAGAGGCCCTTATTGGGCGCACCCAGCGACTCGTGCACGGCGCCTGAAATAAGCCCCCGCCCCTGCATCAGTTTGCTGCGGATCGTGTGTTCGAAATCCTGCACTTCGTCGCGGTCGGCCGACCAGTGGATCGGGTGCGTCCAGGCCATGGCGTAAAGCGCCGTCGTGTTCCGCAGCCCTTCGGGGTTCTGCCAGGTGCGGCCGTCGGCATCGCCGTCGGGGTGGCAACTGGCGCACGAAATCCAGCGCCGGCCGACCATCGGCTGATGGGCCGAGTAAAACAGAATCTTGCCGCGCAAAACTTCGTCTCCCAGCGGGTTTTCGCAGACCCGAATCGTGGCCTGCTTCTCAAAGCTCGTCGCGTCGTAAGCGACGACCGCGAAATCGAGCGTGTTGTAGACGTAGAACGTGCGTCCGTCGCGAGCGAACCTTGCGGCCCGCGGGTTGTGGCCCAGATTCTTGACCTGCCTGAATTTCAGCTCGCGGTAATCGTCGTCGAGCACGTCGCAGACGTACATGTCGTCGGTGCCGGCGAACACCGCGCACAGCAACCGGCCGTCAGGCGAGACCGCGACCTCCCACGGGTTCGACACAACGAACAGCCTATGAAACGCGTCCATCGGCAGGGTCGTGCGCCGTGCACCTTCGCCCGGCCTGGTATCGACGACCGTGACAATCGGCACGACCGAGCCTTCCCCCTGATTGACGTTCACGCGCGAACGAATGTGAGGCACGTACGCCTTCGGGCGCGTGGGGTGCAGCGCGACCTGCCGCGCCAGGTTCTGGCTCGCGCCTGCCTGCCAGTGATCGACAACCCGGCCTGACGCGAGCTCGATCGCCACGACGGCGGCGCTTAAATACTCGGTGACGTAGAGCCGCGCGCCCTCGGGAGAGAGGGCCAGGCCCCGCACGAACGCGCCGGCCGCAATGGTGCGCACAATCTGCCGCTGCGCCACGTCGATTTCGACGACCGCGCCGGGGTATTCGAGCGTGACGTACAGTTTCGAGCCGCCGGCATTCGAAACAACGCCATACGGCTCGTCGAACACGTCGATTTCGCCCGTGACCTCCCCGCGGTCGGCATCGAGCAAAACGACCTTGTCGTCGCCGTAGACGGTGGCGGCGAGCGTGTGCGTGGGCCCGACGAACGTCACTCCTTCAGGCCTGGTTCCGACCCGCACCTCGTGCAGAACCGTTGCCGAGGCCAGGTCGACGATGCTCACGGTGCCGTTGTCGTGGTTGGCGGTCGCCAGCAGTTTGCCGTCGGCGGAAATGTCGAGCAGACTGTTCGACGAACCGGCGACGGCCGGGCCCCCCGAAGAGCACAGCGTGAGCAGCAGCAACAAGACCAGCCCGAAGCGCCGGCGAGAAGGTCGAAAGTCAGAGCGACAGAAGGCAGAGGTCAGAGGTCGAAGATCGAGGATCGTGGATCGAGGGTCGAGGATCGTGGCAGGGAACCGCGACCGGGGGTCGTCGAAGATAGGGGTAGGGAGGATCGATTGAGTTCGGTCCCCCCTCCCTCCGAACCGGACTGGCAGATTTCCCGCAGCCGGCTCTCCGGTTGATGGTATTACCTCGTCAAGGTCCTGCGGACGGGACGCAGGCTGGTGATTCGTCTGCTGGCTTGGAACCAGTGGCAGCCGGTGTTCCTGCGATTGGCCGAACGCCTGCGGCGACCCGTGCCGCTGCGCCGTCTGCCGCTGCGTTGCTGACACCCGCCCGTCGGGCGTCGCGCGGCCGACGCCTGGCGGGCCATTCGAAACGGGAACCCGGACGTTCCCGTCCGCCGCGGCGCCGAACAAAGAAAGGACCTTCGTTACCATGCAGCACGACAACGTGACCCGACAACCGCCGGCCGACACGGCGGCCCGCTCCTGCTGCGCCGCTCGCCGGCCCCCAACTACAGGCTCGTCAGCAACCGCGTACGCTTATTTAAGGACTAGCACAGGCTTCCAGCCTGTGCCTGGCAGCACAAGCAAGATGCCTATGCCACGAGTCGGACGTGTACACTATCCGGGCCAGGGCAGCTTCGCAACCTGCAAGCGCCCTGCGCGGTCAATCGATCTCTGCCTCAGGGTCGAACGACGCATCGGGCCCGAGCAGCATTCGCGCGTTGCAGGACGTTCGGCTGGGCAGAAAGTTCGCCTACGCTGTCGTCCGTGCGGCGCGCGAGGGAAAGCTACTATACCGCGATGCGTATCAGTTGACCGACTTGAAAGGAGAGACGTTCGACAGATGCGCCAACCTGCTCACCCAAAGGGTCAAGGATGAGCGCTGGTAAAACGGTACGTCCTGGACGCGAACGTGTTCGTCGAAGCGCACCGACGCTATTACGGCTTCGGCATTTGTCCGGGGTTTTGGCTGGCATTGACGCGGCACCATGAAGACAGGCGAGTCTGCAGCATCGACAAGATCAAGAATGAGCTCGGCGAACTGAACGACGCGTTGCAGGCTTGGGCGGTGCGGAAAGCGCCAGCGACATTCTTCAAAAGAACGGCCGACAGACGTGTGATTGACGCCTTCGGCCAAATGGTGAACTGGGTCCAGAATGAGCAGCAGTTTACAGCCGAAGCAAAAGCCGACTTCGCATCCGTCGCCGATGGCTGGGTCATTGCCTATGCAAAAGCAAATGGGCTTGTCGTCGTGACCCACGAGGAGTTTAGCCCGGATGCGAAGAAGCGCGTTTTGATGCCAAACGTCTGCGTCGAGTTCGGCGTCGACTATTGCGATACGTTCAAAATGCTTTCGGACTTGAAAGTCAAATTCGTGCTGAAGAAGCACCGGTGATGAGGCTGCACCCTCAGCGGCAGCTCGCAGGCGAATCAAACGTTGCACGGAGCGGCAGATGAGTAGCTGACCAGGATCCAGCGGTACAAGATTGCTTTTCACGGCGCGGCATGCCCAAGATGCCACGCATGCGACGAGCCATGATTCGACGACTCGCGGTTCTGCTGGTGGCTGTTGCGGCCGGCTGTTCGCGCGGTCCAGCCAAACCGGTTGCCGAGTACGAAGCGGCGCAGAGGCTGTTTGACGCAGCGGCGGAGCGGTCCGCCAAAGCGACCGTAAATCGGCAAGCGTTCAGAGACCCCGAATTGCGGAAGCGCCTCGGCGCTCCTGAGTGGGGTCCAGATGACGAGAAGCGCGATGCAGAGCTTGCAGCCGAAGAAAAGTCCGCACAGGCCGAATTGGACCGCGCCCGGCGGATTCTCGACGAGGCTGAGTCGCACCTCCGGGATTGATTTTGCAAAACGAAGGCGATTCGGGACGAGGCGCCGTCCTCGCTATGGGCCATCCACCCGTACGCAGCCATCAATGACGATCGCCGGCAAAGCCGACCCTACTTTTTGCCGCCTGTTTTCCAAATGCGCCCGGGGTTCGTCTCCGCGCCCGGATTCGGGTCCGGTAAAATAGTGCCTGGCACAAGGGCCGGGAGCGCAAAGCGTGCGCGCTGTGTGGCCTGCGGCGCGTGAAAGCGCTGGTTCTCGTTGAGGACGGGGCCACGGAGAGGCCCCCCACACACCGGCAAGACCGCCCGTTTGTGTTGGCGCTCCTCAAAAGAAGGCCAGGAAACGAGTTAGCGCCAACACACAGCGCGAACACAAATGGCCGCGATTTGTGTTCGCGCTCGCAAGCACAACCACCAGAGCACGTTGCGCGACGACAATTCCGTAACGCGCCGCGGCGCAAAATTCGACAAACCTGTCGAAATTTGGAACCGGGAACTTCTCCCCCACACACAAAGACGTCGCGCGCGGATCTTCGGAGATCTTCGAGTGATTTTGGCCGTTTCTGCGAAGATCTTCGTGCGGATCTTCGAGGATCTTCGTAAAAACCCGCGGAAAATGAGGCCTCGGGCCGCTTCCAAGAGGGGCTCGGGCCTGCGGATGGCCCGGCGCCCGAAACTCGCCCCGGAGAACTGGAAGCAGGAGCTTCCGCGCGCGGCCGTGCCCAAGCGGGAGCTTGTGCACGAGTATGCAGCGACAACCACTGCCCCGGCCCCGTCAGAGCGGCCGGGGCAGTCCGGAGGGTGTGGTGCACCGAAGCGCCGACCCCCCCGTCGAGTCAGGCGGCCCGGTCAC
>JBQTIL010000129.1:0-41100 GCA_052388175.1 Planctomycetaceae bacterium
ACCATGGCACGGTCCTCCGACGGCTCGGTCAGCCAAATCAAATTCAATCGCTCCTGCTACGCCTACTTGGCATCCCGCCCGATGCCCTGCGAACCTTCAAACGAAGGTGCGGAATGTGAGTAGTTAGCGCCCGCGAGCTCGTTTCATTACTTGCACTACCTCTTCAAATTCGCCGCCAAGCAGAACTTCCAGGGAATCGTGCTCAGCATCTTCATGCGTGCCGAATTTGCTCGTCCAACGACCATCTGTCAACTGCCGCGCGACATGAATAAAGCGACCGTTCGCTGAATAGAGGGCGATTTTCTCGAACCCGTCTTCCAGATGCGGCGAATCACATTTCGTGAATTGCTCCCTCCTGAACAGCTCGACAACATTCTTGACGTTTGTCATCGGCTTGGGAACCCGTGGGGGCCAAAAGTAACCTGGCGCCGAGCTCCACCAAGTGGTGTTGTCGCCGAGAGCCCAAGCGATGCAATTGTATTCCGACCCCGACGGGCTGGTGATTTGAAGGTTCTCTGCCGTCGCGTTGGGAAAATTCGCGAAATGCATTTACCGGCCGTATCCCTGCTGCCTTCCCCAGTCGATCCACGCTTTTGCCATTTCCGTGACCTTGCCGCGAGAGGCGTCGGGTACTGGGTCGTGGCGCGCAATTGCGTAGAGTGCCCAAAACCAATGGTCGGGCGCCTTCTCGAGTTCCGAAAGCAACAGTGGAATTGCCTGTGGGCCAAGGCCAATTATCTGTTGGTACGACAGGTCCAACACCATGTCTTCTATACAAGACGAGTGGGCACGCCGCGACTTCCACTCATCGACCAGTCGTCGAAAAGTTTCCGCGAGTTCACGGCGCTTGGTGACGACCTCGTCCAGGGCATTGATAGCCGCCGTGAAATGCTCCCAAGTGAAATCTCTCGGCGAGATTGTTGGTCGCTTGCTTGCGTGACACAAAGGCGGCTCATCCTCGAACGCTCTAAGGCAATCGAGCGAACGAAAATGAAGATATCGAGCGACTCTATTTTGGACGATTGGCATTGGCCCGCCCTTTCACAACAAATGCATCAAATGCCAATTTCATTGACTCGAATGCATCTACCAGATACGAGTCCGTCACACGTGCATGAAGGCCTGACTCGATTAGGAGCGTCACGTTGTCCCCGGCCTCATCCATTGACCATTGAATTGACTTGACAGGCGCGCCGGTTATGGAGAGCCTGCCTCCCGTTACCTTGACCGAAACTCCGCCTTGCGTGACTTCCGAACCGCGCATGTTCTGAATAATGGGAGGCAGCGCGATCGTGGGTGTGTCGAACCAGGCGCGTAGATCGAGTTGGATTTCGGCACCCCGAAGGCGATGGAAAATCTCGTGCAGTTCTGATGGCCGGGAATTGCGGCCTGGCTTGTCGCCGCTGTGCCACTTTGAATCGACGACGTCGACGTGGCAATGCAACTTCTTGTCAGTGCTATCCTGACCAACTCCCAATCGAACTGATACAGACCGAAATTGAAAGTATCTCCACCCAGGTTTTTGGCGCTTTACGAATTCGACGATCCGGCGATCGCTGGTCTCAATCTCCCCGCATGCGGTAAAAAATGTGCATGCCGATCGCTGAATCGCAGGAAGCTTGATCGGCATGATTTCCAGAGACTATTCGAGAGCACGCCGGTGGCGGGTTGCCTTGATGGCGAAAGCATTCAAAATGCATCGATCTCCCAGAGAGGATTGCCGCACAAGTAGTGCGTGTCAAGCGAGCCGTTCCGTGGTTCCGAACCCCGCAGATGATCGGCTCGCTCGACAATTTCGCGGCCGCCACCAGTCCAATTACCACAAATTGAGCCGGTGGTAGCGCCATGCGTCTGGGCATTTTCGGAGGCACGTTCGACCCGGTGCACTATGGGCACCTGCTGGCGGCCGAGCAGAGTTGCGAGCAGTGCCGCCTCGACGAAGTGTGGTTCATTCCCGCCGGCGTACCGCCGCACAAGGTCGCGCAAACGATCGCGCCTCCTGCGGCTCGGGCCGAGATGCTCGAACTGGCGATCGCCGGGCACAACCGCTTTCGGGTCGATCGTCGCGAGCTGCAGCGGGCCACCCCCTGCTACACGGTTGACACCCTCGCCGAGATCGCCGGTGAAGATCCCTCGCGCGAGCTGTACTTTCTGATGGGGGGCGATTCGCTGCACGATTTTCTGACGTGGCGCGAACCGGCGCGCATTCTCGAGCTGGCCCGGTTGGCCGTCGTCAATCGCGGGGGCGCGGCGGCGCCTGACCTCAACGCGCTGGCGAACGTGGTCGGCGCGGGGGCCACCCAGCGCGTGCAATTTGTGACAATTCCGGGGATCGACTTGGCGTCGAGCGACATCAGGCGCCGCATCCGCGAGGGGAAAAGTATTCGGTATATGACGCCGCGAGCCGTCGAATGCTATATCACAGCCCAGGGTTTGTACCGCGCGCCGTAGTTTCGTCGCATGGCATGCAAGCGGACGTACGCCCATTGCCTTGCACGGGCAGGCGGAACCCGAGCATAATTCACGCGGCTGACGGGCGATTCCTCTCGACAGGGTCTCCGCATGGCGTCGGAAGTCGCGAAACACGAAGGGCCGGCCAGCCGCGCCTGGCACATCGTAGGCCGCTGGCAGGAATACGAAGGCGAAGCCCGCGCCAACCTGCTGCGGATCGTCGGCATCGCCGCCTTTTATGCCATTGAACTGGCCAATTACCACGGCCTGAATCTCGGTTTTTTGCAGTTGCCGCAGCAGGCCGGGGTGACGCCCGAATTTCATCGGGCGGTGACGGCCCTGGCCGTCGCGTGGACGATGGTCGCCTTGGCGGTGCACCTGTGTCTGGTGCGGCAGGTGTTTCCCGCCGCCCTCAAATACATTTCGACCGCGGCCGACCTGCTGCTGCTGACGTCGGTGCTGATGGTTGCCGATGGTCCGCAAAGCCCGCTGGTGGTCGGATATTTTCTGATCATCACATTGTCGGCCCTGCGGTTCAGCCTGCCCCTGGTGCGATTTGCGACCGTCGGGGCGTTGGCCGGCTATCTCGTCGTTTGCGGTCATGCCCGCTGGTTTGCAGTCCGCGACGTGCGGGTGCCGCGGTATCAGCAGATCATGGTGCTTTTGGCGCTGACCCTGACGGGCATCGTGCTGGGGCAGATTCTGCGGCGCGTCCCGACGATGGCAATGGATTTTGCGAATCGAACGCGGCAATCGAGGGGAGCTTGATGCCGAGCAGTACTCAGCCAACGTGCCCGCATTGCGGCGCGAAAGTCAGCCGCGACTGGCAAAGCTGCTGGCTGTGTGGTCAGGAACTGCCGGCCAACCTGAGTGCGGCGACGGCTGGCGCCGGCAACCTTGCCGAGCGGCAATCGGCCGAAGGCCCGGTCAAATGGGTCATTCGCCTCGTGGGGGGCGTCATAGCTTTTGCGCTCGCGCTGATTCTGATCGGGTTGGTCGCCGATCGGCAATTTGGCGGTGTCGTGGCCCTGGTGCTGCTCTTGCTTCCGGCGGGCCTGGTGACACTGACGAAAACGCTCAAGCGACGTTCCCAGGGGGCTGACCTCACGACGCTCGAAAAACTGGGGACGTTCGCCATGTCGCTGGCGGTCACGGTGGGCGCGATTGTGGCCCTGGGTGTCGCGGCATGCGTGGCGTTTTTCGTGATCTGTCTGGGCCTGGTCACAACCGGCGGATTTCGGTAGGCCGGTTTTTGATCTGCGGTTCGGCCGTTCGGACCGCTTCAGCGGCTACTAACCATGACCGAGTCTCCAGTTCCCTCGATTACGCGAGAATCGCCTCCACAGCAATCGTCCCACGCACGCCGTATGTCGCGCCAAAGCGACCGAGCCGTTCGAGCATTGCGACAAAGTCCGTGACGGGGGTTGTTCCGTCCTTCTCCTTTTTCGAGCGGGTTTAGTTTTTGCTCAAACACCGAAAATCGTCGCCGCGGTCGTGCAGTGAACACGGTGCGCTCCTGCCTCACGGGCTCGTTCAGGAACAATCGACGAGTTTAGGTTACGCCAGCAACTCTCGAATGACCTGCCCGTGCACGTCGGTCAGCCGGCGGTCGATGCCGTTGTGGCGAAAGGTCAGCCGCTCATGGTCGATGCCCAGCAGGTGCAGCAGTGTCGCATGAATGTCGTAGCAATAGGTCGGGTTCTCGACCGCCCGGTACGACCATTCGTCGCTGGCGCCGTAGGTGACGCCGCCCCGCACCCCGCCGCCAGCCAACCAGACCGTGAAGCCGAAAGGGTTGTGGTCGCGCCCCTTGCTTCCCTGGCTGCAGGGCATGCGCCCGAATTCGGTCGTCCAGTACACGATGGTGTCGTCGAGCAGGCCCCGCTGCTTCAAGTCTTTGATCAGGGCGGCGGCCGGCCTATCCATGCTGGTGCCCATTTCCTGGTGATCGCGGGCGATGTCTTCGTGGCTGTCCCAATTGCGGCGCGGAAAGCCGTTGTCTGCGCCGCTCCAGACTTGTACGAAGCGCACACCGCGCTCGAGCAACCGCCGGGCAATCAGGCAGTTGCGGCCAAAGTCGGCGGTGATCTTTTGGTCGAGGCCGTAGAGTTCACGAGTCGCCAGAGTTTCCTGCGTGATGTCGAGAACCTCTGGGGCACTCAGTTGCAGTCGCGCGGCGAGTTCGTAGGTAGTAATTCGGGCTTCCAACCGCGAGTCGGCCGCGCGACTTTTTAGATGTCCGTTGTTGAGCTCTCGCAACACTGACAGCCCCTCACGCTCAGCGGTCGGGTTGATGTAGTGCGCAGTTTCGGGTGGAAACAGATCGGCAATCGGGTTGCGGGAGTTCGGTCGAATCAGAGTCCCCTGATGGACCGCCGGCAGAAATCCGCTGCTCCAGTTGCCCGGACCGTTGGGGGCAAACCCGCGCATATCGGGCAAGACAACAAACGTGGGAAGATTCTCATTCAGCGTCCCCAGGCCATATGAGACCCAGGCGCCCATGTTTGGAAAGCCCGGCAACACAAACCCCGTGTTCTGCATGAACGTGGCCGGGCCATGCACGTTCGATTTTGAGACCATCGACGGCACGAACGTCATCTCATCGACGGTACCGGCCAGGTGCGGTACCAGATCGCTCATCCATTTGCCCGACTGACCGTACTGTTTCCAGCCCCAGGGGCTCGCCATGCAGGCCCCCGGCGAACTCTGGAACAATTCCACCTTTTCACCGGGATCCCATGGTTGGCCATTTCGCTTGATCAGCTCAGGCTTGTAGTCAAACATGTCGCACTGGCTCGCCGCGCCCGACATGAATAACTGCACCACACGCTTCGCTCTGGCAGGATGGTGCGGATCGGCAAACTTCCCAATCTGCAAGGGGCGATTCGCAGGCGCGGTGCCGTCGCCAGAAGAGACCCGAGTCGTGCCAGGGGTCGGTTCGCCCCCCAGCATCCCCGCTTCGCCGAGCAGATGCGCGAGCGCAATACCTCCCAGTCCGCCGCCGTAGTGCCACAAGAATTCGCGGCGGGAATGCGGCGTTACCGCCATATCTCGGATAGGGGTTGAATCAGCCGTGCGGCGCCGCATGTTCAGTCTCCGCGCGCGTCAATCTACAAAAATGAATTCATTACAGTTGAGAATCAACCGACAGGCATTCTCAAGGCCGTGTTGGTCGATGTACTTCACCAGTGCCTGCCATTCTGAAGTGTGCGGTGCGCGGCCCAGTGCGAGCTCGTACGCAGCGTCGACCTGTTCGGCGGGGTCCTGCGAAATCGCCCGCACGCGCGTCGCGAAATGTTCCGCATGTCGCACCATGAATCGATTGTTCAATAGCGAGAGCGCCTGAAGGGCCGTCAGTGTGGTGTTGCGCCTGGGAGTCAGCAGCGACGGATCGGCGGCGTCGAGGCATTCCATGAACGGGTCGGGCACGCTTCGCACGATGAATCGATAGACGCTCCGCCGGCGCGCATCGGCGCTGTCGATGTCAAATCGCTCGTAGTCGTACACGGGCGAGTGATCGTCCTTGAACCAGAACTGTCGTACCGAAGGCCCGCGCATGGTCAAGTCGAGTCGCCCTGAGATCGCGAGTACTGCGTCGTGGATCGCTTCCGCCTCCAGTCTCTGGCGGTTCATGCGCCACAGATACTGATTGCCCGCGTCAATCTCCGCAGCCGCTGGGTCGTGCTGCGACGACTGTCGATACACGGCGCTCTTGAGGATCAGCTTGTGCAGTCGCTTCAGGCTCCAGCCTCTCTCGGCAAATTCAACGGCCAGCCAGTCCAGAAGCTCGGGATGCGTCGGCTTGGACCCCATGTGGCCGAAGTCGTTGGGCGTCTCGACAATGCCTCTGCCGAAGTGATATTGCCACACGCGGTTGACGATCGAACGGCAGGTCAAGGGGTTGTGGGGGTCGATGATCCACTTTGCCAGGGCCGCCCTGCGGGCCCCTTCATCCTGCAGATTGCCCAACTCGAAGACAGCGGGCAGTTTCTCCAGGCACGAGAGAGCCCCGGGTTCCATCTCGCGACCGGGCGATTGGTCGCTTCCTCGATACAGAAAAAACACCGGGCGGGGTGTCACCGCCGGAGTGAACGTCATCAGGGGAGTGAAATCATGCGCCCCGGCATAGACCCATTGCGGCTGGCCCAGCGCCGAAAGCTGCTGCTCGAGTTCGCTCAGGCGCGCCGCCACGGCCTCGGTTTCATTCCGCGTAGCGTCGTCGAGCGATCTCGCGACGGCCGCCTCGCGCGCCGTCAATTGTTCCTGAAGGCTCTTTTCGAACGCTGCACGACGTTCGTCTTTGGCGCCCAGGGGCGCCAGCTCTTTCCTCAACCCTGCAATTCGCTCATCGATCTGACGGATTTCCGGGCTGACCGTCTCGGCAGCTTTGGCGGCCAGCAAGCGCTGCCGGGCCGCCAGTGGGGCACGCTCGTGAAGCAACTGGCTGCGCTGTCGATGCGTTGCGGGATCTTCGTCAAAAGGCCGGTCGGCACGGTCGACGCCAGCGAAAACCGCCTGCAATCGGTAGTAATCTTCCTGCGATATCGGATCGAACTTGTGATTGTGACAGCGTGCGCAGTGGGCAGTCAGGCTGAGAAACGTCGTTGCGGCCGTGGCCACCATATCGTCGCGGTCATTGGACCGCGTGATCTTCTTGTCGAGAGTCCCCTCGCGCAGTTCGGCATGCCCGACATAATCCCACGGGCCGGCGGCGATAAAGCCGGTCGCCACGACTCCTTGCCAATCGTCGGGGTACAACACGTCTCCGGCAAGCTGTTCTGCGACGAATCGCCAGTATGGCTTGTCGTCGTTGAATGCGGCAATCACGTAATCTCGGTACGGCCAGGCATTGGGTCGCGGTTTGTCTTTGTCGTAACCGTGCGATTCACCGTAGTGTATGACATCGAGCCAGTGGCGGCCCCAGCGTTCACCATAACGGCGAGAATCCAGCAGCCGGTCGATGAGCCGGTCGAAGGCGTCAGGAGACGTGTCGGCCAGAAACTCTGCAACTTCATTCGGCGTCGGCGGCAAACCATGCAGGTCGTATGTCAGCCGGCGGATCAGAGTTCGGCGATCTGCCTCGGGAGACTTCGGCAGTCCCAGGAGTTGCCGTTTGGCCAGCACGAACGCGTCGACCGGCGTGCGAACCCAGTCGGAATCGACAACGGGCACTTCGGGCCGCACGAGCGGTCGAAAACACCACCAGTCGTCATCGGCTCCGGCCAGCTTGCGGTCGGTGAGTGTTACGTTTTCCGGCCACGGGGCCCCCTGTTCAATCCAGCGACGAATCTCGGCCACTTGCCGGGCTGGGAGAGGCCTGGCCTTCTGCGGCATCTCCGGCATTTCGCCAGAGATCAAATCGAGCAGCAGGCTTTCATCGGGCCTGCCCGGCACAATAACTGTGCCGCTGTCACCTCCCCGCAACGCCTGCGTCGCATTGACGAGCGACAGGCCCCCTTTGGGCCTGTCTCCCTGATGACACGACACGCAATTTCGCTCAAAAATGGAAGCGACCGCGCTCCAGTTGCCGCCATCGCCGGCCGCGGCAGACCGTGCCACCACAGAGGTCAGCAATGCCGCGCCGAAAATGCCGAATCGGCCGCCTTTCAATCGACCCTCCCCAATTCTTGATTGCGAACGACGATCGGATTGGTCCATCCTAGGGCGCGTGCCCCACAACTGGCCACAGCGCTCTGCGCCTCGCAGCCATCACGGAGCACATTGAGATTGCGCGGGCAAGCATCGGCTGGTGGCGACAGCCTAATACCTTATTTTAACGTTCCTATAAATCGGCAAGATCGAATTGTTCTCCTGCCGCATTTTCCTGAACGCAGCAATGCCCGCCGGAGTCACCTTCGTGCCGGCCAAATTCAATTCCTGCAGAAAATTCTGTGTCTTTAGCTCGCCCAGGCCAACGTCCGATACGGCCGTGTTTCCCAGGTCGAGCTTCACGAACACGCCGGAGAGCTCAGGATCGCCCAATTTCACCATATGGGCGTCGGTCAATGAACTACCATTGAGATGCATTTCGGCGATGGGGCCCACCTTTTTGAGTAGAACGAACGTTTCGTCGTTGATCTGTGCCACGCCCCTGAGGTCGACTTCCCAAGCGGCGCCTAGAGGGTACATCTTTGGTTGGAACTTGCCCCCTTGCTGCTTGAGGATGTCGAGGGCACTTTCGCCCGCCTTCACCTTGGTTTCAAAGGTGTTTCGCTCTTCGTATCCCGAACTGTCGCAGCCGCCGAGGAACGACTGCGCCAGCCCGAGAATCAACAAGCCAACGCCGCGCCAAACCGACACAGAGACCTTCATCGCAGGCTCCTTAATTCCTGGGTCTTCGCAAGCAAATGAGCGACTCTGGCGCGACGCCGCAAAACAATTCAACCCATCTTAGAAATCCCCGAGCGGCAACCCATCCATTCGATTGCCCAGTCGATTCATGGTTCCCAGAGGGGTTGTGCCAAACGGTACCCAGGAAATATTCTCGTTAAGGAACCGGACACTCCCGTCACCTAGAAGAATGTGAACTCCTCCAACATGTACGCTGCTGAAGGTGGCGGCGGGAAATGAACCGAAGGTTTGCGAGATGCCGGTCTGCAATTTGTAAAGCGTGTTTCCTCGGACGGAATTCGCGTCGTTGCCCGAGATGATTGTGGTGCCTTCTGAGCTGAACCCGGCCCACAACGCCGCCCAGTTGGGATTCTGTGTGCCGTTCGTCCTAGTGATCGTCGCTCTTTCGCCCACGAATAACGTATTGCTCAAGCCGTCAGTCACGTCGCGAAACCGCACCGCATTGAGGGGTGTGTTCACAAAGTCCAAGAAGATTCCGGTGTTTCCCGCGTCGCCCGCATTGCCGGGGTAATTTGACGTCGAGAGGGTTATCGTCGTACCGGGGATCACCTGCAGGAAAGGGCGATTCGTATTGAGCGGACCTCCGACATCGCTTGGGCAACGAAAGACCGGCAGGACATTCTGCAAGAGTGGCAACAGAGTGGCGCTTTGCATCGCCTGCGTAAGCGTGGTCGGTCCGGGGTTAAGCTGATTGTACAGTGGCGCCTGGTCCATGAACGGCAACATCGATACCGACCAACCCCAAGCCGGGTCAGCGATTCCCGAAAGAAAAGAACCAACGTATCCCGCTCCAAAGGCACATGGTGTCAAAATGCTGTGCGTATCGTGGTAGTTGTGAATTGCCAGCCCGATTTGTTTAAGATTGTTCTTGCACTGCGTGCGTCGGGCCGCTTCACGCGCCTGCTGAACAGCAGGCAATAACAGGGCAATCAAGACGGCAATGATGGCGATCACCACGAGCAACTCGATGAGTGTGAATCCTCGACGACGAATCGACATTGCGTACTCCTTGAGAAAGAAAGGAAAGTGAAGGGACCGACCACTGCGACTTCAGAGTCTAGAACTGTGAAAAAAATGTGTGCCGAGCCTGAGGTCTTGGTCGCACAATTTCGGCCAAAGTTCATTTCGATTTGGCACCCATGCAACGCGTCGTTGAGATACGAGAAGTCGCATGTGTCGACTTGTTGACAGTTTATAATAACGACAATAGTCGACATGTCAACAAAATGTCGTTGAAATATCTTAAAAGTTTTCTGCTGAATGATTTATGAATTCAGAGCGGAGCCACGAAATGCCGGAATTGGAGCGATTTCGAAGCGTTCGAGACCAAATCAGCGATCGGATTCGCGACGATTTACTGAGTGGTCGTATCCCCGCGGAGTCGCGGTTGTCAGAGGCGAAACTGGCCAAGCAATTCGGTACCAGTCGCGGCCCAATTCGAGAAGCGCTCGCTCAACTTACGGCTGAGGGCCTTCTGATCGCGCGCCCCAATCGGAGCGTTTCGGTAGCACCGGAAGCTCCTGATGCTATCCGCGAGTTCGTTATCCCGTTGCGACGTTTGACCGAGACGTTCGCGCTGCGGCTGATTTTCGACAGTCTCACAGAGCGCGACTTTCGCGTCTGGGACGCTATCCTGCATCACATGGAGCGCGCCTGCCGCGACCGCGACCTCGAAGAAGTCGTTCTGCAAGATATCGCATTCCATCGTGCGCTGATCAGACGTGCTGGTCAACGCGATCTGCTCGCGATATGGCAAGCCGTTTTCGTGCGCGTGGGCGGACATTTCCGCCGCGAGCTGGAGCACTATGGCGATCTGGTTTCAACGATCTTCGCGGGCCATCGCAACCTCATCGAAGTTTTCCGGAGTGGCGACAAACAGGCGGCGATTGCGGCCCTTGAAGCGCACATTTCGTGAGCCGCTGTTTTGCAGTGAGATTTTAGCGGCAAGTCGTGTCGCATCATTTGTAATCGGCGTGCGGACGATCATCGGCACCGTGTAGTCGGATGCTGTCGTCGATCTGTTCGAGACGCACGCGACGTGGCGTCGCGTCAACGCAGAGCCAGCAAAGAGCGAGCAGCGCCATGCTGATTGCAGCGAAAATAAAAACCAGGTTCCATTCTTCACGATCGGCAAGAAAGCCGATCAGCCACGTGAATCCGGCAGCCCCCAAGTTGCCGCACATGTTACCGAAAGCCATCGCCACGCCGGTACGCCCTTCTGCGACCTCCTGATAGGTGGCCCAGAGAGATCCCGCGGCGAGATCGATCATGAACGCGATTCCGCCGAACTGCAAGATCAGTAACCAGGGAGTCGTGGTTATCGTTGCGGCGAAATAAAGAAGCGCACACAAACACCCTTCGCACACACCAGGCAGACGTCGTCCCCAACGATAGTTTAGTCGCCGTACCAGATAATCTCCGAGCAGCCCGCCGGTGAGACCGCCTGCAATTCCAATCAGCAGAACTCCGGCCGTCAAAATCCCTGCCAATACGTCCGCGACCCCCAGTTGATTCGAAATCCAGTCGCCATGGCGCTTCATCAGAAACGTGGGCAACCATGTCGTCAAAAAAATCCAGCCTGTGTTCTCAAGGAACCCAATGGCGGCCAGGAGCCAGACTTGGGGATTTGCTAGCACTATTCGAATAGCGGCAGTCGCCACCGGGGCGGTGTGAGATCCAGCATTCCCTTCGATCAAGGCGCGCTCGCCGGAGTTGCACCGAGGATGTTGCTGTGGTGAATCGCGGAATAGTCGCCAGTACGGAATAGCCCATATCAGGCCTACAATCCCGTAGGTCCAGAGAACCATTCGCCAAGGCGTCAACGCGAAAAACTCCGAACGATCGGATATCGAATTAAGCAGGATTGGTGTAAAGGCAAAGGTCAGCAGAGCCCCGGCGCGACCAGCGGTGGACACGATGCTGTTGGCTGTGGCGCGCCGCAACGGCGAAACCCATGCGCGGTTGATGGTGGCAGCAGACGGATATGCACCCGCCTGCATGACCCCCAACAGCAACCGACAAATGACAAGATCAGAATGCGTTCGCACGAAGCCGGTAGCAATCGTCGCCGCCGACCACCCAACGACGAACACCGTGAGCGTCAGCCGGCCGCCGTAACGGACTGTCAGCCATCCAGCCGGCACTTGGCAAAAAGCGTAGGCAAAAAAAAAGGCTCCAACCGCGCGCCCGAACTGCTCGTTTGTCAACCTCATTTCGGCTATCATCAAGTGGCTGACCGAAGTTATGCAGTAGCGATCGAGGTACAAAAGTACTGCCATCGCCACCATGAAGGATAGCACTGTGTAGCGCACGCGTGTGGGGCGTGCCTTGTCGGAACCGATGGGTTGCACTGTCGGCAAATCGACCCGAAGAGGTGTGGAATGAAGTCGCTTTCGGCCGCTCCTAAATGCAAGAGCGGAATTTCCGTCTATTTCACCGGGGCTGCAACTTTACGAGATTTAGACGTGGATTTCGTTACGGGAGCGGTTTGCCAGCCGACCGACACGGAGTGAAGGGTTTTGAATAGCCAGCCAGAACGATCCACGGCCGTCTAACCGACGAGGCACTCTAATGGATCAACGCCGAAGATTTCCAGCCTCGCGAATCGCAGCCTAGCTTTTCGTTCCCAACGTGAGAACACCCCCGGGAAGCAAAAGCTTCCGTGCCGCGTGTGCCCAAGCAGAGGTTGGGCGCGAGGAGTCCGCTCGGCTCGTGGGTCGCGCGCTGTGCCCTGGTTCGGCCCGGGTCGGAGACCCAGGCTACGGGTGTTATTCGCGACGCGCTTCTTGCCGATGGTCGGCGCCGCGGATATCGTTCGGGTACAAGGACAATTGCCCTGCAGGATTCATGCGCCGATGAGGGTGCGCCGGCTCGTCGCGATCGGCTTCGTGTGGCTGTCTGCCGCCGCGCCGGCGTGCGCCAGCGAGCAGCACCTCGATTTTGTCAAGGGGCTGCGCGACCGACGGTACTATGATTACGCACTCTTGTACCTCGACCGGCTCGAACAACGGGCCGACGTCGCGCCCGATCTCAAGCAGATCGTTCCGCTCGAACGGGCGTTGACCCTGCTGGCGGCTGCGCGCGCCGAACGAAATGCCGACGAGCAGACGCGGCAATTCGACAAGGCCCGCGCGACGCTGGAGCAGTTCCTCAAAGCCAGCCCGAACCATCGGCGGGCGGCCGAGGCCAATGTCGAGTTGGCCGAGGTGTACATCGGCAAGGGGCGAGCCGCGGTGCAGCAGGCGCGGGCCCAGGCGAATGCCGGCCGGAAGGGCGAGCTTCAAAAGCAGGCCCGAGACTTTTTCGCCGAGGCCCGCAAAGTGCTGCAACCCGCGCACGACAGGTACAAGGCCGAATATGAAAAGCACGACAAACACATTCCGCAGACCGACAAAGACCGCTACGAGGCCCGCGAGCAGGCCTACCTGAACTACATTCAACTTCAACTGCGCCTGGCGGAGCTGCTGTTCGACGAGTCGCAGGCATTCGACAAAGGGTCGAAAGAGCAGCGCGGGCTGCTGACCGACGCCGCCGACGCGTTCGAGCAGATTCACATCAGGCACCGCAGCCAGCGGGCGGGCCTCCTGGCCCGCATGTGGCAGGGCCGCTCTTTTCAGGAGCGCGACGACGTTTCGACGGCGCTCGGAATTTACAACGAGCTTTTGGAGCACGGGGGCGACAAACCCGTCGCCGCGCTCAAGAGCCTGCAAGACCGCGTTCTGGGGCACAAACTCGCCTGCCTTAATCACGACAAGCGGAACCACCAGGATCATCAGATCGTCATTCAACTGGCAAACGAATGGATGAAAGAGAATCGCCCACTTTTGGCGAGCCGCGACGGTCTGGCGATTCAATGGGAGCTCGCGCGGGCGCTCGAAGCGGCCGGCAAACGCGACGGAATTGGCGACTCCGAAAAAAATCGCCTGCTCCAGCAGGCGCTCGACGTCGCCCGCAGCGTGAATCGCTTTGCCGGTGAATACAAAGACCCGTCGACCGGCATGGTCCAGCGGCTGCTGGCGGCCCTCAACCGAGAAACGGTCGACCCGAAAGATTTCGCGGCAGCTTACAGTGCCGTCAAGCCGCTCATTGAAGAGATCCGCAATCGCAGCCAGCAGATTGATGGCTCGCGGGGCGCCGAACGCGAAAAACTGGTGGCCGACCGGAAGCCCGTCTTGCGAGAGGCCGCGCGCCTGCTGCAACTGGGCCTGTCGCTGGCCGGCCCCAAAGACGATTTGAAGGACGTCAATCGGGCGCGCTATTTTCTGGCGTTCGTGTATTTCAGCCTGGGCGATCACGGCTACGACGCCGCCGTGTTGGGAGAGTTCATCGCCCGCCACTACTACGAAAGCCTGCCCGACGTGGCGGCTGACGCCGCGTATCTGGCGCTGGTCGCCTACATGCAGGCGTTTTACGGCGAACTGCGGGCGTCTGACGGCCAGCGATCGGCCGACAACCCTGACGTGCAGCGGATGATCGGTTTGTGCGAATTTTTGGCGGAGCGGTTTCCTGAGAGCGACGAAACGCAGGACGCGCGGCTGAAGCTGGGCCAGTTGTATACGCAACTGGGGCGGCCGGCCGACGCCGCCCGCTGGTATCTGCAGGTTCCTGAGTCGTCCGGGCAGTATCTCGAAGCCCAACTGAGCGCCGGTACGGCTTTCTGGTTGAAGTTTCGGGAAGAGTCGATCCGCCCTGAGGCCGAGCGCCTGCCGAAAGAGGCGCTCATGGAACTGTCGCAGAATGCCCGCGAGACGCTGCAAAGCGCGATTACGCGGTACGGGTCGCAACTGCCGCGCGAAATCGAGCAGGTCGAGCCGGCGAAGCTCGAAAGTCTCGCGCGGGCGAAGTTGACGTTTGCCAGCATTCTGAACCTCAGCGGCGAATACAAACAGGCTAGGGCCATTCTGAGCGACGGGCCGCTTTCTCTTCTGACCATCGTCACCGCGCCCGAACACGACGAGCCAGAGCGCGTCGCTCGCGGGGGCGTCAGGGGCCGCGAGTTCGCCAGCATCGCGCACCAGCAGATGCTGCGCGCCTGCGTGGGCCTGCAAGACCTCGACCGGGCCCGGGCCGAGATGAAAGAGCTGGAAAAGATCGAGGGCGCCGGTGGGGGTGGGGCCGCCCTGACCCGCATTTACATCGAACTGGGCAAAGAGCTGGAAAAAGAGGTTCAGCGGCTTGCCGCGGCCCGCGACCCGCGGCTGGGCGACGTGCTCAAGTCGTTCGACACGTTTCTCGACGACATTTTCCGCCGCACTGACGGGCAAGACTACCAGAGCCTGTTGTGGGTCGCCGAAACGTATCGCGCCCTGGGCGACGGGCTCGAACAGACAGACCCCACCCGGTCGGCAAGCTACTTCTCGAAGGCCGCTAGCGCCTTGCGGGCGATTCTTGACGCAGAGCAGCGGCAGAGCGGTTATGTTCCCGCAGGCTCGGTCAGCGGGGTGCAATTGCGTCTGGCGGCCTGTCTGCGGCGGCAGAAATCGTTCGACGAGGCTGAGTCGCTGGTCTTGCGTATCTTGAAAGAGCGGCCGCAGGCGCTCGATGCACAAACCGAAACGGCACGAATCTACGAAGATTGGGCGGCCGCTTCGTCGCCCCAGGCGGCGCAGCAGAAGTGGGGCCGGGCGATCTCGGGCGATCAACTCAGCCGCAAAAAAGATCAGGAAAAATTCGTCTGGGGCTGGTTCGGGATCGCCGAGCGGTTGGGAACGAACCTCGCCCAGTCGTTTGAACCTGACGCCGAACAGGAAGTGCAGTACCTTGACGCGCGTTTCCGCGTCGCCCGGTGTCGGTTTCAGCAGGCGCAATCGGTCGCCGATGGCAAGAAGCGCGGCGCGCTGCTCGAGGCCGCCCGCACCGACGTTCTGGCGACCGCCGTACAGACGCCGGAGCTGGGCGGGCGCGAGACCTGGGCCAGATTCAACCGCCTGTATCGTGACGTGCAGCAGGCCCTGGTCGATTCGGGGATTCAGAAAGAAGCGGTGGTGGATCTCGAACACCGCGACCGGCGAAGCCCCGGTGCGAAAGCCGCTTCTCGCACAATTCCGAAAGCGCCGGCGAGACAAGCCCGCGGGGAGCAGGCCCAAACGGGCGGCGAAAAGCCGGCCAGGCCGAAATCAGCCGAATCTTCGACCGCAGGTGCCCTCGCCTGGGCGCTGGTCTTGATCGTCGGTGTGGCGGGCGCGGCGGCGGCCGTCTGGGTCGCCATTCTCAGAAAACCAAAACGCCAGCCGATCTTCGAAAGTGCGCCGGTCGAACTGGCCTCACTGGGGAAGCCCGCGACCCCTTCTGGCGCGCAAAAATCCGGCAGGAGCAGGTCATGATGCGTCATAGCACGCTGGGCGTCGGCCTTTTGATGGCAATTCTGTGGTGCAGGCCCGGGCTGGCCGTCGAAACGGTCACGCGCAAGCACGACAAGCCGCTCTCGGGAGAAGTCACCGGGGTTTCCAAAACCGAAGTGACCGTGAAAGTCAAATCGCCGCGTGAAGAGACGCTGACGATACCGGCCAATGAAATTCAGCACATCGGCTGGACGGGCGAGTCGCCAGAAACGAACCTGGCACGCAGCGACGAAGCGGCGGGGCGATTTCAGAAGGCGCTCGACGGGTACAAGAAGGCCCAGGCCGGCTCGAAGTCGACCAACCCGCTCGCGCGCCTCGAAATCGACTACGCCGTCGCCCGCGCTGCCGGCCGCCTCGCGGCCGGCGACCCCGAAAAGGCCGCCGATGCCATCAGGCAACTGGAAGAGTTTCGTTCAAAGCTGGCCGACCACTACCGCTACTACGAGGCGGTGCAATTGCTGGGGGAACTGTATCTCGCCCACAAAGACTTTCCGAAGGCGCAGGCTGCGTTCGATGCGCTCGGGCGGGCCCCCTGGGCTGAAACCAAAATGGTTGCCAGAATCGCAACCGCCCGGTTGCTGGCTGAAGACGGCAAGCAGGAAGAGGCGCTGGCGGCGTTCGATACGGTCGCCGGCACGAGCGCCTCCGGAGCCCGCGAAGAATCGCTGCGGCAAGAGGCTGTTCTGGGGAAGGCCCGCGTGATGGTTTCGCAGGGGCAGTTCGCCGGCGCCGAAAAACTGCTGGCCGAAGTCATTGCCCGCGCCGACCCTGAAGACGCCCGGGTGAATGCCGAGGCGCACGTCCGCCTGGGAGACTGCCTGCGTGAACAGGGAAAAGATACCGACGCGCTGTTGGCCTACCTCTACGTCGACGTGCTGCCCCATCTGGCGTCGGAACGGGCCTTGCATGCCGAGGCGCTGTTCCAGTTGGCCCGACTGTGGGACAAAGTCGGCCGCAAAGATCGCGCGGCCGAAGCGCGAGAGAAGCTGCAAGCCGACGAGCTGAAAGACAGCGCGTGGGCCAGGCGGCTGGCGACGCCAGACAACGGGTAGCGCGTGCGCGTCTCGCAAACGGGTCGCGCCGGACGAGCCGTTTTCACCCGCCGCAAGCCAGAGCAGCCTGAAAAGGGAGGGCCGCAAAAAGGCTCAAGAGGCACATAAAATCGCTTTGGGCCAGGCCTCGCCGCAAGGTGCCGTGGCCGCGTGGCATGTTCGTGATTACCTGACGAAGATTGCTGTCATCCGAGGCCGACAGCGCCAATCTCGTTTCAGTTGCCTCTGTTATCTTCTGTTCCTGTTCTTTTTCTGTTGCCGAATGACCGGGGCCGATCTGAAAACCCGGCACAGGAGCCAACAGAGGCATCGAGTCGCTTCTGCGCCTGACTCGACGAGCCGTGTCGGTTCGCTGTCAGAAACGCGAAAATCTGATTTCGCTCACCACAAGGGGCGCAGTATTGAAATCCGCTTTCATTCGACTCTGAAATGGAATTCTCTGTGCCCACGGTGTGCTCTGTGGTTGATTTTTCGTTGTGCGCAGGCGCAGCTCCACGTGCGGCAAGCTGGCGTCGGCGTGGCCACCGGCGTAAGATTGCACAGCGCGCATTCTTGCGATACGCCCGCCTGCGGGCGGTACACATCCTATCCGCCGCCCCGGCTCAAGGGAGACAGCTCACGATGAGTAACGGTCTGGATGTCGATCGTCGCACGCGGCAACGGGCGCGGTGGCTGGTGTTCTGGTGCCTGTCGCTGTCGCTGGTGCTCTTCCCCTTATGTTCGGGCGTTTCGCTGCACGCCCAGGACGATTTTGACGACGCGGGAATGGAGGGAGACGCCGACGGGGGCGACCGCGGGGCCGCCGGGCGGGGGGGCGCAGACCCCGGAACGGCAGAGCTGCCGCCCGAAGAAAGCTGGTTGACCTGGCTGGTCAACGCCTCGGGCCCGTTCGGCGCCATGATCGGCATCGAATCGGTCATTCTCGTCGCGCTGATCGTCACCAACATTCTGCAATTGCGCATGCAGGTGTTCGTGCCGCCTGAATTCGTCGAGGCGTTCGAGCAGAAGCTGCAAGCCAAAGATTACCAGGGCGCCTACGAACTCGCGCGGAAAGACGACTCGTTTCTCGCGCGGGTCCTGGCGGGCGGCCTGGCCCGATTGTCGCGCGGGTACGACGAAGCCGTGACGGGCATGCAGCAGGTCGCCGACGACGAAAGCATGACGATCGACCACAAGTTAAGCTACATCTCGATTATCGGCACAACGTCGCCGATGCTCGGTCTGTTGGGGACCGTGCAAGGCATGGTGCAGGCATTCGGAGTGATCGCCCGTTCGACCGTCTCTCCGAAGCCGAGCGAACTGGCGTCGGGCATCACGCTGGCTTTGGTGACGACGCTCGAAGGCCTGATCGTGGCGATTCCGGCAGTCATTGCGTTTGCGCTGTTCAAGAACCGGCAGGCGCGGCTGGTGCTCGAAACGGGCATGGTGGCCGACAACCTGATGAGCCGTTTCGCGTCGGTCGGCAAGCGGCCTGGCGCAGGCGGCCCCGGCACAAGCACGCCGGCCGCACCGGAAAGGTAGCCTGAGAAACAAGCGGCCCGAGGTTGTGAAAAAATTGCGGGTCTGTTCAGAGACACGAGTGACGTTGAGTTCGCCATGCCAGAGACTCATTCGGTCGACATCGACATGACCCCGATGATCGACATCGTGTTTCAGTTGATTACGTTCTTCATGGTCGTGATCAACTTCGACGCGGCCGACACCGATGAGCGGGTCAAGATGGCGATCAGCGATCTCGCGCGGCCTCCCAAGGTCAAGCCCGAGGTCGAGTTGGTTCTGAACATCGGGTACAACCGCATCACCGACAAAGAGGGACAGGTGATCGAGAAGCGCGGGCCGTTTCTGTTCTACGCCGGCGAGCCGATTCCGGCCTCGCAACTGGGCAGCCGGTTCCAGCCGCTCTTGAAGCGCGAGTTTGATTTCGACAAGGTCCGCAAGCGGGTGACGGCCGAAGGGTTCAGCACCACGCCGGTCGTCATTCGCGCCGATGCCGAATGCCCGGCCGGGGTGGTGCAGGAATTGATTGCGCTGTGCCAGCGAACCGGCTACGAAAAATTCTCGTTGAAGGCGATGCAGCCTGAAAATAAATGAGCGCGCACTGCCTGCGCGGGCTGGTTTGACCGCCGAGTTATGAAGATCAAAACCCGATCCGCCGGCCCGCATCGCATTCCCATCGACATGACGCCGATGATCGACTGCGTCTTTTTGCTCATCATTTTTTTCATGCTGACCCTGAAAATTCGCGCCAACGAGGGAGATTTCAACATCAACATGCCGTTAGGCCAGGTGCAGGCGGCGGCGCAGGTCTCGGATATCAAGGTGCGACTGGAAGCCAACCCTGACGGCACACTCAAGGCCCTCACGCTTGGTCGCGGAACGCCCCTGGGCAACGACGAACGGGCCTTTGCCGAATTGGGGCAGAAGGTGCGGAGCATCGTCGGGAAACCGGGAAACCCGCTGACCCGCGACCTGGCGGTCGAGCTCGACCCTGATTTCGAATTGAACTACCAGTACGTGATGAGCGCGATCAGCGCCTGCACGGGAACGGTCGTGAAGCAGGGAAACGAGACTCGCATCGTGCGGTATGTCGAGAAGATCAAGTTCGCGCCGCCGCGGCCACCGAGGTCGGCCCGCTGACCGTATCAAGATGCTGACCACGTGAAGATTGGGTGAACGCGACCCTTCAGCCGTTCTCTGCGCCGCCGCCGCGGTTGTCGCCCTCCGGCGCGACTGCTAGAATTCGGTACCCCTCAGGCGGCTGGCAGATTGTTAGAACGTCTGAGAGGCAGGCGGGCGTTCGATTGAGCGTTGAACCCTGGCGAGGTGCATGATGACGGCGGGGCCGAGTGCGGCGATGCAAGCCAGCGTGCTGGTGTTGAACCGGCTGTACATGGCCGTGCAGGTCATGTCGGTGCGCCGCGCGTTCTGCCTGTTGTGCAAAGACCTGGCCGAAGTCGTCAACGTCGAGAACGGCACGTACGTCTCGTACAACTTCCAGAGCTGGCGCGAGGTCAGCGAGTGGAAGGCGTCGGTCTCAGGCCGCCAGGCGCACGAAGATTGGATTCGCGCCGTCAACTTCGAGATTCAGGTGCCGCGAGTCATTCGCCTGCTGAAGTACGAGCTGTTCCCGCGAAACGTGGTGAAGTTCAATCGGCGGAACATTTTCCTGCGCGACGGCAACCGCTGCCAGTACTGCGGGCACCGCTTCGCCACGCAGCAGCTCAGTCTGGACCACGTCAAGCCCCGCAGCCAGGGGGGGCAGACCAACTGGGAAAACATCGTCTGTGCATGCCTCAAGTGCAACGTTCGCAAAGGGGGCCGCACCCCGCACGAAGCGGGCATGCGCCTGGTGCGGCGGCCAGTAAAGCCCAAGCGCAGCCCGGTGCTGTCGCATCAGCTCACGTCGGTGAAGTATGAGTCGTGGAAGCAGTTTCTGGACGACGCGTATTGGAACGTCGAGCTGCAGAACTGAGACGCCGTGACAGACGCCGCCGTACCGACGAAGCCGCCCGATCGATCCAAAAAGCGGCCGCTCACGTATCAAGACGCCGGGCTGGATCTGCGCCTGTACGATCAGGCGATGGCCCGCCTGCCGGCGCTCATGCGGCGTACGCACACGCCGCGCGTCGTCGACCTGCCCGGCGGCTTCGCGGGGTTGTTTCGGCTGGGGCGGGCCAAGAAGTTCCCCCGCAATTACGACGACCCGGTGCTGGTCTCGGGGACCGACGGTGTCGGCACGAAGCTGAAGGTCGCCGCGATGGCCGGCGTCTACGAGACGGTGGGCATCGACCTGGTGGCGATGTCGGTCAACGACTGCCTGTGCCTGGGGGCCGAGCCTCTGTTTTTTCTTGACTACCTGGCGATCCCCAAGGACGACCCCGAACTGGTCGCCCGCATTGTGGCCGGCGTCTGCCGGGGGTGCGAAGAGGCGAATTGCGCGCTGTTGGGGGGCGAGACGGCCGTCATGCCCGATATTTACGCTCCCGGCGATTTCGACCTGGCGGGGTTCTGCGTCGGGGTGGTCGAGCGGCGGCGAATGGTCGATGGGTCGGCGATCCGATCGGGCGACGTGGTACTGGGGCTCGAGTCGGCGGGACTGCACTCGAACGGTTACAGCCTGGTCCGCAAGGCCGTTTTCGAAGCGGGCCGTTTGACGATCGACGCCCACGTGCCCGAACTCAAAGCCTCGGTGGGGCAGGCTCTTTTGACGCCGACGCGAATCTACGTGCGACCAGTGCTCGATCTGCTGCGGCGCGAACCGAAAAAACCCGCGATTCGCGGCCTCGCGCACAGTACCGGCGGCGGCATCGCCGCCAACCTCGAACGCATCCTCCCCGAGAGTTGCCGCGTCGAGATCGATCGCGGCGCGTGGGAGCCGCCGGCTGTGTTCGACTGGGTGCAGCGGCTGGGGGGCATCGAGCGCGAAGAGATGTTCCGCGTGTTCAATATGGGGATCGGGTTTGCGCTGGTCGTGCGGGCCAAAGAGGTCGCGGCGACCCAGCGGCGACTGAAGAAACTCAAATTGAAATCATACGTCATTGGTGAAGTGCGCAAGGGCCCCCGACGCGTCGCGTACCAGAACTGACATCGCCGCGACCGCCCGGTGCGACTGTCGCGCACCACAGGAAGATCTCTCCGGTGAGCGCATCGTCTGTGGTCGACAAACGACCTTCAACCGCCGCCGCCGCCCGCCCGCACTATGGCCGGGTTCTGTGGACGTTCTTCCGCAACTCGCTCGTCCGCGAAATGACCTTTCGCGGAAATTTTCTGATCGAAACGGTCACCAACGCCTTCTGGTTCGCGGCGCAATTGGTGTTCTACCTGCTGATCTTCGGCGAAACGCGGCTGGTGGCCGGGTGGAGCCGCGAGCAGTTTTTCGCGTTCATGGCGACGGGCATGATCGTCAACACGCTGATCGAGGCGTTTTTCATGCCCAATTGCGCGAATTTCAGCGAGCTCGTGCGCACGGGCAACCTTGATTTCGCCCTGCTGAAGCCCATCGACACGCAGTTTCTCATTTCGTTTGAGAAAGTCGACCTGGGGGCGTTGTGTCACCTGGTGCTGCCGCTCGCGCTGCTGAGTTACGCGCTCGTGAAGCTGGGTCGAGTGCCCACCGCCGTCGAGGCGGTCATGTACACGGGGCTCGTGATGGCCGGCGTGGTCTTTTTCTACAGCCTGATGATCGTGCTGGCGAGTACCACGGTGTGGTTCGGGCGCAATCAGGGGCTGTATGAATTCTGGTTCTACATCACGATCTTCGCCCGCTACCCGCGCGATTTCTATGCGGGCCGCTGGTGGCTCGCCGACCTGCTGCGTGTGACGTTTTCGTACGTGCTGCCGATCCTGCTGGTGGTCACCGTGCCGGCCGAGGTCGTCGTGGGAAAGGCGCTCGAACCCTCGTGGGTCACGGCAGTAACTTTCGCTGCCGCGATTCTCGGGCTGTACCTCTCACGCCGCGTCTTCAATCGCGCGTTGCGCGGCTATCGCAGCGCCAGCAGTTAGTTATGGCGAACCGCTACGCCTTCTTCGGGCCGTCGTCGTGGCTGTCGAGCTGGAACTCGTCTCCCAGCTCAAAATCGTCGGAACCTGCCTCGAGGGCCGATTCGCCAGCCGCCGCGAATTCTTCAGAATCGTGGCCGACGTCAGCCATCTCGAACGACGAATCACCGCTGGCCACGGCAACGGCCTCAGAACTTTCCATCACAGGCGACGCCTGCGTATCGCCGGGGCCGGCCTTGGCTTTCGGCTCGCCGGTCGCCGCGGGCTTCGGGCGGGCGCTCAAGAAGATTCCCACGGGCATCGCGGCGAGCGCCCCGCCCGCCAGCAGCATCAAAAGCGCGAGGCCCTTGACGGCGAACGACCAGCCCCCGGCGTAGCCCACGAACGCCCACATCATCAACAGCGCGAGAAAGAGGCCGGGAATGGCCCCTACCAGCGACGTCAGCATCAGTTGCTTGTTGGTCACAGGCGACTCTCCCTATTACCGGTTTTCGCGGTGCGTTTCCCAGCCCATGTACAGAATGATGGCTGCCGCCACGAGAAAGCAGATGTCCATCGTCAGACTGTAGCCTGCGAACGGAATCTTTACCGCCAGATCGAGGATCGCCAAGAGCGCCACCAGCCCTGCGGCCCCCATCGATACATAAATCATGTTCTTCGTCATGATGCGCTCTGAACTCCATTGCCGGGCCGCGGCCGCGGAATGCGCCTTGCAACCCTCACGCCTCAGTATAAGGCTGCCGCGCAGCCGGAATCCAGCCCGGCCGGTAAATGGGGGCAGTTCCAGAAATACCGAAAACGCCGGCCCTGCCGGTCGTCGGGCATCCCCTGACGAACCGGGTCAGATTCGAGAGAAGACTTCGACCACGTGCCCGTCGGGGTCGTAGAACCAGGCCTGGCGGTAGCCGTCAGGCCGCACGCCGCTGCCCCGAATTTTCACCCCGGCGGCCTCAAGTTTGGCGATCGCCGCATCGCAATCTTGCGTTTCGAAGGCGAAATGAAAGACCCGCCCAGCCCCGGCCTGCGGGGGGGCGTCGGGCAGGCCCGGGGGCGACGATCCGTCGTGGGCGAGAATCAGATGGATCTGCTGGCTGCCCGCCTGAAACCACAGCCCGGCAAAATTGAAGGCCGGCCGCGCGACCTCGCGCATTCCCAGAAGGTCGACGTAGAAGGCGCGCGATCGCTCGATGTCGCCGACGACGAGCGTCACATGGTCGAGGCCGGTGACGCCGATGGGAGTGCGGGGCAATTGAGCCTTGTCGATCACGGATGATGAATTCATGAGATTTGGAACCTGTTGTTGAAAAGCCTCCGCCACCGGGAACCGCGACGACCGATTTCTGCTCGAAGCGATCTGCCGCCTGCTGATTGCTGATCGCTCGTTCGATTGACCCACGAGACGCCGACGGCGCCGGCTGCGCGCCTTTCGAAGTCTGGTGCATCACGCAGGCAGCAGTTCTCTGATCGGCTCGCCAATCGTCCACTGCGCCCCATTCGACTCGCGCACCACGCGCCGATACAACGTATCGCGCTCGACGGGCACCCGCCCTGCCTCGCGAATCAACCGGTGCAACTGGTCGACGGTCAGCCCTTCGGGGGTCGTGGCGCCTGCGTCGTGATAAATCAGTTCGTGGATCACGGTGCCGTCGAGGTCATCGGCCCCGAAGCTCAACGAGACCTGTGCCGTCTTTTCACCCAGCATGATCCAATACGCCTTGATGTGGTCGAAGTTGTCGAGCATGACCCGCGAGAGGGCCATCACCGAGAGATCAGTCAGGCCGCTCGGTTTGGCCAAGTGGTCGAGCCCCGTGTTCTGCGGGTGAAACGCCAGCGGAATGAACGTTTGAAAGCCGCCCGTCTGGTCTTGCAGCTCGCGCAGCCGGCAGAGATGGTCGACCCGATGAATGGGTTTGTCGATGTGCCCGTACAGCATCGTGGCGTTGGTGCGCAGCCCCAGTTCGTGGGCCGTGTGGTGAATGTCGAGCCAGGCGGCCGCATCGGCCTTGTGCTCGCAGATCTTGTCGCGCACCTCGGGGTGAAAAATCTCAGCGCCCCCACCGGGCATGCTGCCCAGCCCCGCAGCGATCATCTGCTCCAACACCCAGCGTACCGGTTTCTTCGTCAGGAAACTGAACCAGTTGATTTCGACGGCCGTCCAGGCCTTAATGTGCAGCTCGGGCCAGGCGTCGTGAATCGTGCGGATGACGTCGACGTACCAGTCGAACGGCTGCTGATGGTGCAGCCCCCCCACCACGTGAATCTCGGTGGCCCCGAGCGACCGGGCTTCGGCGACCCGCTTGCGGATCGCGTCGGCGTCGAACGTATACGCCTTGGGGGCCTTCAGGTCCGACCGGAACGCACAGAACACACAGCGGTACACGCAGACGTTGGTCGGGTTCAGGTGGATGTTGGTGTTGTAGTAGGCGTAGTTGCCGTTCTTGCGCTCGCGCACGAGGTTCGCGAGCCGCCCGAGCGTCAGCACGTCGGCCCGCTCGGCCAGATAGACGCCATCGTCGAACGAGACGCGCTCCCCCGCCTCGACCTGGGCGGCGATGTCGCGAAGACGCGGGTCAGGATCGTAAGAGTGCGAGGACAGTTTTTCGGGTGGCATTGGGTTGAAACGCACGGATAGCCACGAAACCGACAAGGTAACGCATGCGCCCATCCAGTTCATGACAGGCAGTGAAACGACGCTAACTCGCCGAGAAAAAATCGGCGACGCGACACCGAAACCCGGGTAAGACTCTATCGCTCATGAGTTCATCGTCCGCAGAATATCGGACAGGCCGACGGTGGTCCGCGCGATAGACATCGACGAACTCATTCCGAGGCTCGACGACCCAGACTTCAGAGATGCCCGCGTCCAGATATTCCTCTGCCTTGCGCACCACGTCGGCCCAACGATCGCTTTCAGACACAACTTCAACGACCAGATCGGGCGGTACATTGGGGTAACCTTTCGCAGGCACGCCCTGGGGCAGTTTTTGGACGCTGATGTACTGACAGTCGGGTCCGCGAACCGTATCAGGATCGCGCTCGGTAACGACGCCCGAGTCGTTGCCAAATACATATCCCGCACGATTACGACGGGCCCACTCGCGCAGTATCGCCCCAACATTCATGCAGACGAACCCATGCAGCGCGCTGGGGTTACCCATGTCGACAACTTCTCCCCGGACCAGTTCCTTCGCCGTGTCGCTGGTCATCGTCAGGAATTCGTCTGCGGTAACGAGCGTTCTGGTTTGCACAAGACCCTCCGCGTTCTCTCAGCCCCGTTTCATTCTAACAGCGCGCGCGATCACCCGCCCAGCCACAAATCGACCACGCCAACCAAAAGCAGCCCCACGCTGACCACCGCATTGACCTGAAAAAACGCCACGTTGACGCGCGTCAGATCGTCGGGCCGCACCAGCCAGTGTTCATAAGCCAGAAGCGCCGCAACGACCACGACGCCCGCCAGAAACACCGGCCCCAGCGACGCGGTTTTCCAGAGCGCGAACAGGCAGGCCAGCATGGCCGCGTGGCTGACCAGCGCCAGCTTGAGCGCCGCCGGCACACCCAGCCGCGCGGGAATGCTGTATAACCCGCGCGAGCGATCGTGCGCGACGTCCTGGCAGGCGTAGATGATGTCGAACCCGCCGACCCAGAAAAAAACCGCCAGCCCCAGCAGAACGGGCGCCCATGCCAGCTCGCCGCGAATGGCGATCCACGCGGCAACGGGCGAGAGCATCAGGGCGGCCCCCAGCCAGTAGTGACACAAAACCGTGAACCGCTTGGCGTAGGAATAACCGGACAGAAACCCCAGCACAGGCAGCGACAGGTACGCCGGCCAGCGGTTGGGCAGAAACAACAGCGTCGCCGCGACGAACGCTGCCGCGCTTAAGCCGCAGAACGCCCAGACGATGCCGGGCGACAGCGTGCCCTGCGGCAGGTGCCGGGTCGCAGTCCGCGGGTTAAGGGCATCGAGGCGACGGTCGGCAAGGCGATTGAAGGCCATGGCGGCCGAGCGCGCAAACACCATGCACAGCACAATTCCCAAAAGCTCCTGCCAGCGGAAGGAAACGCCTTCAGTCCGGTTCTGGCGCCAGGCGAGGCACGCGGCGAAGAGCGCGAACGGCAGCGCGAACAGCGTGTGGCTGAAGCGAATCATCTCGAGAATTCGGCCGATTCGCATCCACATGTCTGATCGCTCAACGGGTGATCGTTCGCGTCGCCCAGGCTGCCAACCGCGGCAAGAGCCGGCGCTTTAACGCAAATCAGCCCGCTGCGGACAGGGCCGGCAGTCGGGCTGACGATGTATGGCGCGCTGTCGCAAGCGCCCCAGACGGTGGGGGCGATTGACGCTAAGGGCGTTACTTCTTTTTCGGGACGCCCAGTTCTTCGAGTTTCTTCGCGACGTCGAGGCCATGAAACTGGACGCGGGGGTTGACGTTCTTGTCGATGTAACGGATCACCCCGTCTTTGTCGATGATGAACGTCCAGCGGTTGGCCATCCCGCGCTCTTCAATCAAGACCCCCAGGGCCCTCGCCAGCGTCTTGTCGGGGTCGCTGAGGATCGGGTAGTCGAGCTCGTATTTCTTGACGAACTTCTTGTTCTCTTCGACCGAATCGACGCTGGCGGTGAAATAGGCGACTTCGTACTTGCGCAGCTCGTCGCCGTATTCCTTCATTGAAATGCATTCTTTCGTGCAGCCCGGCGTGTCGGCCTTCGGGTACCACGCCAGCACCACCGCCTGCTTGCCCGCAAACTGCTTGAGGGTGTATTCCTTGTCGTCTGTCCCCTTGAGTTTGAAATCGGGGGCCTTGTCTCCTTCTTTCACCACGGGTTTGTCCTCCGCCAGAATCGCCGAACCCGCTGCCAGACACATGACTGTCGCCAACGCCAGAACCGTTTTCATCAGGGTACCTCCAGGCTCACGTTGAAGTTTTCTCGGGTCATCCCTCGCGCCCGGCATTGTAACGAGATCTTTGGAGTGCGGCGAGTTTGTTTGATACGGCCCGATCGGCAATCAGCCCGAATTCCGCGAGAACTCAAGGCACTCCAAAGACTACCCCAGCCCGGGCACGCTCACCGGCCGCTCGCGGTGCAGCAAGAGCCAGTCGGCGTTTTCCTGCAGCGCCTCGCGGCCGACCTCGGCCATGACGGCCGACGCCGCAGTCCACTGTTTATCGGCAACGGCCTGCCTGAGCACGCGCGCCGCGCGATCGAACAACGTTCCCAGTCGCTCGTATTGCCGGGCGTGTTCGGCAAAGGCGCGCGTCTTGGCGTACAGATGCAATAAACCTGCCACCAGCAGGGTCAGCCCGAAGGCGCCCAAAAGCGGATGGGCCGACGGAAGCAGCACCTTGAGAAACGCCTGCGACGCGCTGATGTAGAAACAGATTTTCTTCAGCAGCTCGTACCGCCGGTCGATCGTTCCCTGTCGAACGGCCCGCTGCGTGTAGTATTCGCGCTGATTTTCGACCCAGTGCTCTTGTACGAGTCGAAAGCGATCTTCGACGCCGCAATCGCCGAGCGGGTCGGCCCCTGCGCGCGATTCGTCGTCGAGCACGTCCCAGGCCAGCAGGGCCGCGCGAATCCAATCGAGCTCGCCGCGCTGCCGCCGCAGGTACAGGTCGGCGACCGTCTCTTTCCGGCCGGCCAGGCGCCAGAACACTTCCACGCGCAAGCCCTCGGCTAAGGCGCGATAGTCGAGATAACGATTTTCAAATCGTTTTCGTCGCGCCCAGAGATACAGCCCCATCGCCGCGAGCAGCGCCGTCAGGTACAGCGCCGTCGAAGTCTTCGCGCCCCACGGAAGGCTGTCGGAAAGTTGCAGAGCCAGGGCGGCCACCAGCCCCAGCACGATGACGCCGCGAAGAATCGCGAGACTGGTGGCCTGAAACCGAATGGCGAGCACGTCGGCCAGGGCGTACCGATCGAGCAGGGCGCGAAACGAGGGGCTGGCGCGCGAAACGACGTCGTCGGGCAGCAGGCGCGACCTGCTGCCCGCACACTCGGGGCCAAGCGCCGACGACCAGCGCGCCACGTCGGCGTTGAATGCCTCCTGCATTTCGAGGCAGCGGGCGGCATCGGCCAGCACTTCGCTCTTGCCGCCCCACTGCGCCGGCGCCAAACGCCGCCACCCGAAGGCGTCTTGCGGCAAGGGCGCACCCTTCCCTTGCGGGGCGACAAGCTGATCGACGACGCCGACCCCCTCATCGTCAAGTCGGCTGGCGGTGGTTTCGAGCCGTTGGGGCAGCCCTTCCAGCCGAAAACGAACGGCGTCGCCCGCGTCGCCCGATTGCCGCGAGGGAGCTCCGTCCCACAGCGCGACGAACACATGACAGTTGCGGGTGACGAAGGCCGAGGGTAGGGCCGCCGCCAGGCCGTCGTCTTTGCCCGGATTGAACCCCGCCGGCAACGATTCCAGCGAGACCGAACCGGTGACGCGCCGAGCGACCTGTTCCAGCGGGCGGCCCTCGTCTCTCTCGCCGGCGGGCGTTTCAGCCGGCTCGTCGCGTGGCGTCACATCGGGCACGCACAGTTCCATTCCGCATTCGAGCGCCATTTGTGCCGCCAGCCGTTCGCCCGAGGTGCGCATGGGAACCAGCAGCACCCGCGGCGATGCGGGATATCGGCCTGCGAGGTCGTTGAAGAAGTCTCGCAGCCGATCGTTGAGAATGACGGCGTCGCCCTCGCGGGCGTCATCGCCCACGACCCCTACGAGCAGGGGCAGAGAAGCGGAGTCGCCCCGGCGCCGTTGCGATGGCGAGTTCGCCATGTTCGAGGTGAGTTGTGCGTCAGACATCGCAAATGTCGCCCGGGGCGCCGGCCGCGGCGGACATTGTCTAGAACGCCCCTCCCCGCTGCAACAAGCCCGCACGGTCGGCAAGCTTGGCGCGGGTGGCGCGACGCCAAGCCCGCCTTGCGCAGCGCGGCCGGAAACGGTCGTGGCGGGGCTGGTCGCCCCGCCACGAAAAGGGCATCCGTCGAACTACGCTTTGCTGAGCCCGTCGCACAGGCACCACTTGTGGCCCGTGTGCCCCAGCCGCTTTAGCAGCGGCCGGGGCACTTGAACTGCGGCGGTGCAACGCAGGCTATGCACCCCATCATTTGGGTCCATAATTGGCCTTGCGTATGTGCGAACAGCGAGCCGCCGGGTTCATCCCGGCGGTCAGGCAGTAGACGGCGCGGATAAACCCGATGAACCCCGCCGCTCGCCCGCGAAATCGCAACGTGCGTCGCACACACAATTGATGCCACATTGCACGAGCGCTGCCTGTGGGGGGTAACAACGCGGGCAAAGGCGCGCTTCATGGTGCATGCCTCCTGCAAAGCCCGTTATGCACGCCGTCTTTATGCCTGCCCGCTGTTGGCATTGCAGCAATGCGCTCGGTGTGCTACACGACTCCGCCCCAATGACAGATTTTTTGATCCGCCAGCGCGGCTGCGGCCAGGGTTCGCGACGGCCGACCCGAGTTTCGGCGCGTCGCACTGAGCGCTGAATGCTATTCCCAACGTCGAGGCAGGCACTCCATGGCGCAGAATCGGCAGAAGATCGGCTTGCGATGGTTTGACCCGGCGCTGGTCGTCGCGGTACTGGCATCGGCCGCGTTTTACGTCATGGTGCATCAGCCGTCGATGCACGACTCGCTCTTGTACCGGTATTCGACGGGCAATGTCGTCGAGTACGTGATTGTGCCCTTTTTCATCTGGGGCCTGCTCGACGTCGCCTTCAAGCTGCTGTCGTTTCCGAAAGAGCTGTTGGCGCTGCGGCAAGACTGGTTGCCGCCGCGGCAGGGGCGCGAACCCGTGGCCGCCGCGGCCGAACTGCTCGAGCGGGTTCGCCGCCACCCCCAATGGCTGTTGAATTCGCGCGTCGGGCGCAGGCTGCTCGAAGCGCTCGAGTTTGTGACCGAGAAGAATTCGGCCGAAGACTACCGCGAGCATCTCAAGTATCTGGCCGATCAGGATGACGACGCGGCGCACGCCAGCTACACCCTGATTCGGTTTATCGCCGGCGTGGCGCCGGTTTTGGGGTTCCTCGGGACGGTCGTCCATTTCGGCACGGCCCTCAGCGGCATTTCGTTCGACGAACTTTCGGAACGGTTGCCGGTCATCGTGGGGGAAATGGGTTCGGCCTTCAACACCACGACGGTCGCCCTGGCGGCCTGCATGAGCATGTTGTTCGCCATGTTTTTTTGCGAGCGCATCGACCGCGGGATCGTGCGGTCGATCGATCGCCTGATCGACCGCGAACTGTTGAACCGGTTCGAAACCAAAGACCCGAATATCATGCCCTTCCTGAGCGTGGTGCGCTCGGCCAACGAAGAGGCGCTGCAGGCCATTACCGCCACGCTCGAACGCCAAATCGACGTCTGGACGCAAACACTGGGCGCGCTGTTCGCACGGTTCGACGAGCGGCAGCAACAAGAGGCGCTGGGCTGGCAGAACGCCCTCAAATCGCTCGAACAGCGCCACGAAGCGTTCGACGGGGCCCGTGAAGACCGGATGCGGCAGCTTGTGGCGGCTGTCGAGTCGAAGCAAGACCAGCACATGGCCCGCATTCAGCACGTGCTCGAACGCCTGGTCGCCTTCAAAGACGACTTCGCCGGGTTCGTCAAAACGCTCGACGACATCGCCCGCGGCGAAGGCAGGCTGGTGGAACTGCAAGCGGCGCTTTCCCGAAACCTGCACGTCCTGCGCGAATCGCAGCACTTCGACGAAGCCATGCACGGGCTCACCGCCGCGATTCATTTGCTCACCGCCCGCTACCGCACGGGGCCCGATTCGGCGGCCGCCTGACCGGCTTGCCGAAAGCGGCACCCCTGGAATGCCGGCCTCGTGTTGCCATCAAGGTCGCCGTGCAGTGTCGGTCGCAGGCCCCCAACGCGAGGGTTGTCGACGATGAGGCAAGCGGCCTTGCGGTGCCGTAATTTACTGCCAATCAAGGCATTGTGGCCAGAGCGGGGCGTCTGAGACGCGCTGCCTGGACGGGCGAATTCCGGAAGGCCCTTTTTGGTGAATTCCACTGTTAAAATAAGTCGATATTAGGGATTGTATCGCCTCTCCGGCCGAGTCGGGGTCAGTCAATTTGCACCCCGAACCGCCAGTCTCGACACGGAATTCGTCCGCCCAAAGCGCCAGCCATTCCTCCCGCCAATCCGAATGCATCGCCGGCCTTCCGGGAGAGATCGCCTCTGACGTCGTTCGCGGGGAACCTGCATGAAGCGTCGCTCGACCGAGGGATCGCCGGTCACGCTGTTCCCGTTCCTCGACATGCTGATGTGCACGATGGGGGCGCTGATCCTGCTGTTCGTGTGTCTGAGCGTGCGAATGCGGCGAGACGCGGCCGACAAACAACTCTTACGACAATCGTCACCCGCCCCCGCGCCCGTCGCCCTCGCGCCAGAGCTCGATGAACCGGTGGCGGCCCCGGCGCGCAACAGAACCTCGCAAGACGAGCGCGACCGCCTGGCGGCCGAGAATGCCGCCGAACGCGCCCGCAGACGCGAAGAATGGCTGCGCATACTCGCGGAAGCCCGCTTGCGGCGCGACGGCCGACGCGCGACGCTCAACGATCAGCGCGAGAAAATTCAAGACTTCGACCGCGATCTGCGCGAGGCTGTCGCCCGGCTCGACCAGCTCGATGCGCAGGCCGCCGCCGCCGAACAGGCGCGGCACGCCGCGGCCGTAGCGGCCGAGCGCATGAAGTCGCAAGAACAGCAGCTTGCCGAGCAGATCGAGCTGGCTCGTCGCAACGTCGATCTGGCCGCCCGCAAGCAGGCTGCTGCCGCCAATGAGTTCGCACTCGTTCCTTACGATGGTACGTCGGGGACGGTGCGTCGGCCAATATACATTGAGTGTAGCCGGCACGGGTTCAGGTTCCTGCCTGAAAACGAGTTCATCGCCGTGGGCGACCTGCAAGGCTTCAACGAAACGTACAACCCGCTGCTCGTCGGCGCCCAGACGCTGGCTCGGTACTGGAACGCCCGCCGGCGGCAATCGGGGGGGGCCGAGCCTGAACCATACGTCTTGCTGATCGTCAGGCCCAGCGGGTGCCTGCGGTATTACATCGCTCGGCAATGCCTGATGACGCTCACCACCCCCTTCGGGTACGAACTCGTCGAAGAAGATTGGAAGATGAGTGTGCCTGTGGCCGACCCGCAAGCCCAGGCGGCGCTGCGCGATGCGATTGAAATCACCCTGGAAGCCCGCGACAAATCTCGCCCGATGACGGCCGGCGGCGGTTCAGGGCGGCTGTTGGACTCGGTGCGCGAACTCCTGGGCGAAGGGGGCCTCGCCGATGGCGCCGCTCCGAGAGGCGCTACGGGCGACGGTCGGGGCGCAGGCGCCCGGGGGACGGGTAATCGAAACGGTTCACAATTCGGTGACGAGTCGGGCGCGCAACTCGGTGCAGTCGGCGATGCCGCTGCGCCCCGGAATCGCGGCGCCGCGCGCGGCGTGGCGGACGGACGTGGAACGCGCGGAGGTTTGCCATCCGGTGCGGAGGCGCTCGAACCTGAAGCCGGGGCGCCCCGGGAACGCTCTGCCGGCCGTTCTGCGGCGCGCACCTCGCAACCCGGCGGATCGGGTGACGGTGGCCAGGCTGACGCAGGTCGGGGCGATGCTTCCGAGTGGGGCCCGCCGGGGCAAGGCGGGTCGTCGCGCGCAGGTCGTGTGGCGCGAAACGGGCGAGCGCGCCCGGCGACTCTCAGCGGCAATAGCGCAGACGAAGGCGATGATTCTGAGATCCCGCCTTTTTCGCCGCTGCCCGATCAACTTCCCGCGAGCCGCGGGCGAACGCCCCGCGTCGTGGCCGACAACCATGCGCGCATCCCGGGTCGCCTTCGCACGCTCGAACCTGAGCCGGAAGGGGCGGACGAAGGAGATGGCCCGAGCGCATCGGAAACAGCGCCCGGGCGCACAGGCGCCACCGGCCGAACTGGTCGCGAATCGAGCGGCGATCGCCCCACCACCGGAGGCGGTGGCGCCGTCGGCGGAACCGGCGCTCCGCAGGGAAGCGTGGGCGTGTCGGTCGGCAGCCCCGGGGGTGGCGGCGGCAACTCGGGCGACGAGCCGCAGCGCGGCGGCCGAAAGCGCTTCGGCCAGTCGCATGCGCGGGCGGGCATCGGTTTGGAGCGCAAGCTCGAGATTCACCTGCATCCCGAGCGGCTTTTGATCGGGCCCGGCGATGTCGCGATTCCGGTCAGCCGGGGCGAGAAGTCTGACCAGCTTCTGGGAAAGGTTCTGGGGGGCATCGAACAGGCGGCCCAGGGTTGGGGCGCGCCGCCCGCGAATTTCTACTGGCTGCCGGCGGTGCGATTTATCGTCTACCCGGGGGGCAGCCCCCATTACGAACGGCTCCGCGGCCCCCTGCAGAAATGGGGCGTGAATTCGACGGTTGAATACGCCAACGGCGAAGACGGCGTGCGCGCCGCCTCAGGAGGCCGTCCATGAGCCGCCGAGGTTCCGAAGAAGCGCACTTCGCCAACGATTCGTTCCTCGACGTGCTGGCCAACATGGTCGGCATTCTGATCATTCTGATCGTGATCGCCGGGATGCGCGTGGGGCCGGCCGAACCGGCGGTCGCGGCCAACGACGTTGACGACGCAATCGCCCCGCCGCCTGCGGCGATTCAAGAGCTGGTGGATGCCGGCGCGGCAGCCGAAGAGGATGCCCAATTGCCCACGCTCGAACCCGACCTACCGCCGAAAGAAGTCGTCGTCGAGCTGAATCGAATCAGCCGCGAGCTCGACGACCTGGCGCGCGACGCGGGCCAGAACGAGGCTGAACTCGCGCGCCGCGCGGCCGAGATGGCCGCCGAACGCAAGCGGCTGCTGGCGGCCGAACAGACCGTTCAGGCGCAGCACCACGAGCTGCAGCAAGACAAGGCCCGCGTCGCACGATTGCAAGAGGCGCTCGGCGATCGCAAGCACAAGCTGACGGCCCTGCTGGCGGAATTTGAAGAGGCCCAAAACGCCAGGCCGCCGGCTGTCGAAGTGCAGCATCGACTGACCCCGATCAGTCAGGAGGTGACGGGCGAAGAACTGCACTTCCGGCTCGCGGGCAACCGCGTTTCGGTCGTGCCGTTCGCCCAGCTCGAAGAGCGCGTGAGATTTCAGCTTGAGAAGCAGAAAGAGTGGCTGGCGCGGCACACGCGTCACGAAGGGACCGTGGGGCCGGTCGACGGTTTTTCCTTGCGGTATGTCGTCGAGCGACAGCCCTTGCCCGCGCTGGTCGAGCGGAAACTGGGCTACTCGGGCTTTCGCATCGGGGTGTCGCGCGTGGAGGTGATTCCCGAGGCCGACGTGGTCTGTGAAACAGCCGACGAGGCGCTGCGCCGCGCCTCGCGCTTCGCCCACGCACTGCGGGGCGCATCAGAGAAGGCGACGCTGACGTTCTGGGTGTATCCCGACAGTTACAAGCTGTTTCGCCAGCTTCAGGAAGCAGCGCATGCCGAGGGGTTCATCGTCGCCGCCCGCCCCTTGCCCGAAGGGGTCCCCATTGCCGGCGCTCCGAACGGCTCGCGCTCGGCCGGGCAATGACCCCGCCGGTCGAACCGCGAACCGGGGCGAAATTCAGGCGGAGGGCTTGCCCGACGCCGGCATTGCCTGAGCGGCAAGCGCCTCGCGCTGCACCCGCGTCATCTGGGCGATCCCTTGCGCAGCCAACTCCAGCAGTGAGTCGAACTGATCGCGGGTGAACGTGCGACCCTCGGCCGTCCCCTGCACCTCCACGAACTCGCCGCCGCCCGTCATCACGACATTGCAATCGACTTCGGCCCGGCTGTCTTCGGAATAATCGAGATCGAGCAGCAGCTTCCCGGCGACGAGGCCCAGGCTCACGGCGGCGACGTTCGAGCGAAAAACGGTCTCGGGCGAAAGCCCGATCGAAGAGACGGCGTCAGCCAGCGCGATCCAGCTGCCATTGATCGACAGCGTTCGCGTGCCTCCGTCGGCCTGCAGCACGTCGCAATCGACGGTGATGGTGCGGGGCCCCAGGGCTTCGAGGTTGACGACCGCCCGCAGGCTGCGGCCAATCAACCGCTGAATTTCGGTTGTGCGGCCGTCCACCTTTCCCGCGCGCTCGCGCGGCTTGCGCGGCGACGTGCTGCCGGGAAGCATGTTGTATTCGGCCGTCACCCAACCTCGGGTCTCATTTTTCATCCACGGGGGCAACCCCTCTTCGACCGACGCGGTGCAGAGCACCAGCGTGCCCCCCGAGCGAATCAGCACGCTGCCGGCCGTCGCCTGGGTGTAATGACGTTGAATTTCGACGGGCCGCAACTGGTCGGCCCGCCTGCCGTCGCGACGGAGGAGCGTCATGGTTAGCAGCCTGTTGAAAAAGGTGTCTGGAACTCTCCGCACCCGCGAAAACCCCTCGGAATCTGGATGTTCACAAAGTTCCAGACACCTTTTTCAACACCCTATTGGGGCTTTACAGGCACCGCAGAAATGCCACGAGTTCTGCTTTTTCGGCGGCAGTTAATTTCGTGCCGAGCACGAGGTTAAAGAACTCCACCGTATCGTCAAGCGTCAACAGACGTCCATCGTGCAGGTACGGAGGCGAATCTTTGATGCCCCGCAGCGGGAAGGTCTTGATCGGCCCGTCACCCACGGCCTTGTGGCCCAGTGTAGTGCGCGGCTCATAGAACCGCTCGGTCCGCAGGTTGTGCATCAGGTTGTCGGTGTAGTACGGAGCGGGGTGGCAGACCGAGCATTGCGCCTTACCGAAGAACAGCTCCTGGCCGCGCTTTTCCTGGTCATTCGCCTGCGCCGGGTCGAGCTTGCCCAACAGGTCGAGTTTGGGGGCCGGCGGAAAATCGAGCAGTTCCTGAAACTCGGCCATGAACTGCACCTGGCTGCCGCGCTCAAGCGGGTTGACCCCCTTTTTCGTCGCCGTGATCGGGTCGCCGTCAAAATACGCCGCGCGCTGCTCGAACTCGGTGAAGTCTTCGATGCTGCGAAGCGCCCGCTGCGACCCGAACAATCGCTGGATATTGACCCCGCGCAGGCTGGGGGTGTCGATGCGGTGGCGGAATTCCTGCGGGCGAATATCTCCTACCAGGTGCGTCGCGGCGTTGGTATGCCCGTTGACGTGGCAGTCGAAGCAGACCACTCCCTGATGCGGCTTGAGGCTGCGTCGGTCTTCGGTCGCGTTGAACTGCTGCTGGGGGAAAGGAGTGACCAGAAGCCTCAGGCCTTCAAGTTGCTTGGGGTTCAAAATCTCACGGAACAGGCGATTGAAATTCTCGATGGTGACCAGCTCTCCCTGCGATACGTCGCCCAGGTCGGGGCGGGTCGTGAGGAAGATGGGCGGGGGAAACTCGGGCAGCAGATGCTGGGGCAGGTCGTAGTCGAGGTCGAAGCGCGCGAGATCGCGCCCCTCCTGGCGCTTGATTTCGTCAATGTGGTGTTTGGGAAACAGCATCCCCCCTTCGGGATGGTTGGGGTGCGGAAGCGGCAGAAAGCCTTCGGGCCAGAGCTTCTGCGAACGGATGTCGGCTGGTGAGGCGCTCGTGAGCTTTTCCCAGGTGGTATTGGCCGGCAGTTTCGCGCGCACGCCGGTTTGCACGGGTTTGCCGCGCGGCATCGTGACCTTCTCGGCCGGGCGATCGCTCAGGTCATATCGCGCGGTCAGCAGTTCCTGATGTTTTTTCGCGATCGCGGGCTTGTCCTTGGTCATCTTGTCGACGACGGCGCGAAACGCCGGGTCTCTCTGCTCGCCAGCCGCCGCTGCCGGCGGGTCTGCACAGAACGCGGGGCGGCAGACCAAAAGCCCCAACACGGCGAGAACAACGGGCAGCCGACCGATCGAGGTGTCACAGCAGTCAGTTTGGCGCGGCATGGGGATCTCTCCTGGTGATTGACCCGTACAACGGCACACATGTTGACGCATTCCACGTGCCCGACGGCAAAATGGGCTGATCGCGAGTCCACATCGGGGCAGGAAGCGTTCACGCCGATTCGGCCCTGATTCCTCCTTCTGGTTCGCAGACGGCCACGCTGATTGCCCGACGAGCGCGCAGCCGCGATTCAGCGCGCGGGCTCGCCGCCCTGCGACACGGCCGAAAGCGGTATCCCGGCGAGCCACAGCAGAATGCCCTTGGCGACGTGCATGCGGTTCTCGGCTTGCGCCAGCACAATGCTTTGCGGGCCATCAAGCACTTCGGCAGTCACTTCCTGATCGCGGCGAGCCGGCAGGCAGTGCATGAACCGGGCATGAGCCGGGGCGGCCGCCAGCAACCTCGGGTTCACCTGATACGGTGCGAACGCCTGCTTGCGCTTATCGAGTTCGGCCTCTTGCCCCATGCTGGCCCACACGTCGGTATAGACCACGTCGGCGCGGGCGACCGCGACAGCAGGGTCGGCCGTTTGCGTCAGTTGGGCGTGCGGAGAGTGGCGCAGAAGCTGCGTGATGAAATCTGCCGTCAGTTGGTAGGCATTCGGGGCGGCCATCGTCATCTTCATGCCGCACAAGGCCGTGGCGATGGCCAGCGACCGAGCGACGTTGTTGCCGTCGCCAATGAACGCCAACGTCTTGCCGGCCAAAGGCCCCAGCGTTTCTTCGATGGTGAAGAGATCCGAGAGCGCCTGACAGGGATGCGCCTCGTCCGAGAGCCCGTTGATCACATGGCAGCCCGCGTGCTGCACAAACTCGTCGATCAGCTTGTGCGAAAAGGTGCGCGCGACGATCCAGTCGGAGTAGCTGCCCAGCACCCGGGCCACGTCGGCGGCCGCTTCGCGCCCGTTCAGCCCCGCTTCGGCGCCGCTCAGAAACAGGCTGTTGCCCCCCAGATGCGCCACGGCCGCTTCGAAGCTGACGCGCGTTCGCAGTGAGGGCTTTTCGAAGACGAGCGTCATCAGGCGGCCTTCGAGCAGACGCGGGCGGCGGCCCCCTTTCCAAAGCGTCTTCAGGGCGCCGGAAAGTTGCAGAATATCGGCACAGTCTCGGCTGGAGAGGCGAAACATCGAATCGAGATGTCGCATCGCCCGGTCTTCCTGCGCACACACCTGCGTAAACGCGAATGCCGCCGGGGCCGGCAGCCAGACGGCGGCCTGTTTTTCAGGGCCTGCCCGCTGCGGGGTCGGCCCAGCAAAAAACAAACCCCATCCGCTGCGCCCGTGCCGGCGGCGGTTAGGTATCTTTCATCCACTTTTTTACTGACTTGCCGCCCGCCGATCAAGTACCCGTGTGGGCGGGGTAGTGGTACAACTGTACTACTACCTGTGGGCGATGTGGCACAGCCGCCCTTCCCGCCTCGCATGCACACCGCCGGGGAAATCTGCCGCGCCACCCGTCAGGGCGACCCGGGCCAGCCGGTCCCAGTGATCGAACGTCATGGCCTGCCGCGGCCAGCCCATTCGCTGCCAGAGCGCCGCCAGGATCGCGCGCACCAGGTGCCGCGACTCATTTGGCAGCGCCTGCCACTTCAGCCGGCAGTCATGCGGCGACTGGCTTTCGAGCGCCCGATCGAGAAAACCTTCGACGCAAATGTCGAGCGCAATTTCGGCCTCGGCCGCCTGCTGCCCCAGGCGGCGTAGCGCCTCGCGAAGCTGCGGGTTGAAATCGCGTTCCAACAAAGGCAACAGCGAGTGTCGCATGCGGTTGCGGGTATAGGCTTCGTCGGCGTTGCTTTCGTCGAGTCGGTAGGGTTGATCGAGCGTGCGTAGGTAATCGACGATTTCGGCGCGAGAGATCTCCAGCATCGGCCGCACGAGACGCACGTTGGCATCGAGCGCGCGCGCCTCCTGCATGCCCCGCAGCCCGGCCAGCCCGGTGCCGCGCAGAATGTGATGCAAGATCGTCTCGGCCTGATCGTCGGCGTGATGCGCGACGGCGACTGCATCGCACCCGCTCGTTGCGGCCGTCTGCTTCAGAAACTCGTAGCGCGCCGCGCGTGCCGCCTCTTCAATGCCCAGGCCCGCGTCGCGGGCCGCGGCGGCGACGTCGAAACGGCCCTGCGTCAGCGAAACCCCCAGACGCTCGCACAGCGCAGCCAGCCACTGCGCATCGTCTGCGGCCGCCGCGCGCAGCGCATGATTCAGGTGCGCAACGTGCAGCCCGATCGACAGCGACGATTGCAGGTCGACCATCCCGCGCAGCAACGCGACGCTGTCGGCCCCGCCTGAAACAGCCAGCAGCAGGCGCTGGTTGCCGAGGTCAAGTCGTCGGCAGGCGGCTTCGAGTTTGACGAGAAAGGCGTGCATTCGGAGATCCGGCGAGTCCCGAATGACCATCATCAGCGCGCCGGGCTTCGATCGCAATCGTTCGCGGCACGACCCGGCCGCGACGGCAAGCGCGCCCGTCGCCGCCGGTTCACGCTTTTCCTCGCGAGATTACCAGCCGTACCCGTAGCCGAATGCCGGATAGCCGTAGCCATAGCCATAGCCATAGCCATAGCCATAGCCATAGCCATAGCCAAACGCCGGATAGCCATACCCGAAGCCGGCGTAGGGATATTGGTATGCGAACCCGTAGGGGCGATAGAACCCCCGGCCGTACCCGTAGGAGTAGGGAGAGTATCCCCACGCTCGCCGATAGCCGCGCCACCCCACGGGGTAGCCCCAGCCACGGCGCCAACCCGAGCGATAGCCCCACCCCCGCCGCCAGCCGACAAGGTCAACCGACACCTCGTCGCCGTCGTCGGCAATCGCGGGCGTCACGTCGACCTCTGTTTGGTCGACGTCGGTCTGATAGATCGCGGGACGAACCGCCAGCCCTTCATCGGCCGAAACTTTGTGTTGCACGGCCGCAGTCGCGCTCCAACACGCGACCAGAGCAGCCAGACCTGTGATGAGCTTGTGAGACATACTGTCACTCCTCCCCCGATTTCGGGGGGCGCTTGATGGCCCCAATGGGCCCATCTCCTTAAGGCGGGGAAAGCACGCCGCTTCCCTGGTGCGCCACCCCCGCAAGCCCACAGTCGTCTGAAGAATTCTATGACGGTGGCTACGGCCGCGACAACCGCGCGCGCACCTCGGGCAGCGGGTACTCAGCGAGCGGCAGGCTCTGCCCTGAAAGTTCCTGCAGTCGCCGCCAGCCGCGCGTCACCAGGTCTTCTTGCGCGCCGACATATTTCGGGTCGAGCTGCCGTTTGTCGAACGGCCCCTCGACGGTCATCGGCGCGAATGTCTCATCGACAATGAACTGCGCCTGGACGGGGTTGCAGCGGATATGCCGCTCGGGTCGCGCCATCAATTCGCGCGCCGGGATCGCGCCGATCACGTAATGCAGATAGAGATCGCTGTCGACGATCTCAGCGACCTCGTCGCCGCACACCTCGCACAGGTAACCCTGCTCGCACCGCGCCATTACCGCATTGTAGCTCGCCGCCTCGGAATTCTCTCCCGGCCTCCCTGGTCATTGCAGTGCCCCGGCCGCGTTGGAGCGGCCGGGGGCCGTTTACCCCCCCCCCCGC
>JBQTIL010000130.1:0-9909 GCA_052388175.1 Planctomycetaceae bacterium
GGGGGCCCCCCCCACCCGGGGCCCCCCCCCCCGGAGACGAGCCCCAAAGCCCCAACGCACCCCGGCGGGGTGCCGGCAGGACGATGTCGAAGCAACGACGAAAGCCGAATAGCCAATGGGCGATTCGAAATCGCGTCATGCCGGCGCGCTGCCACCCCTCCGGGGTGAGGACAATTCCGACAGAGGACAATTCCGACAGCCATCCGGGGGTACCGTCCCGGCGTGCCGGGACGGTACCCCCGGCTATTCGCTGTGATCCCTCCGGGATGACCAGAATCGACGCGACAATCGACCGCCGTCGCGTTCCTGGGTTCCGTCCCAGATTGGCGGATGCACCCCGACTGCGCGACACCAACCCGCACGGTTTTCGAGAGCCCGCCGCACCGCTACCATAGGGGCGCGTATTGGCCCGAAAAACTCCGGCGGAGTTTTCCGGGGGCAATCTGTCGCGATGGCGTTGTGGCTCGGCAATCTGATGAATTTGCTCGCCCCGGCTCCCTCCACCCTTCATCCTCAGTCTCCGGCCTCTCTTCCCTCATGCCCGTGACACTCGGCACCGCCAGGGCTGCGGCTGGGCGCGTCGTCTACGGAACCTATGATCTCGTCGGCCACCCGACCGGTGGGGCCGATCAGTTGCCTGTGGTGCTGGCGCAGGGAAACCCGCGCGGTCCCGTCTTCTGGATGACCGCTGGAATTCACGGCAACGAACATTCGGGCATCAATGCCCTGCACGTTCTCGTCACGCGCGAGCTGGCGAAAAAACTCCACGGGACGATCATCTGCATCCCGGCCCTGAACCCATCGGCCCTGCGCACGATGCGCCGCGAAGCGTACTACCATCGCGGCGACCCGAACCGGCTCTTCCCCGACGGCAAGCCGGCCCGGCCCCCCAGGCCCGATTCTGATCCGCCCTCGGTGCTCGAACAGGCGTACGGTCGATTGTTCGCCGAAGTTCAGGCGACGGCCGACTACTGGGTCGACCTGCACAACACCTGGATCGGGTCGGTCTCGATGATCTACCGCGACCGCGTCTACTACCGCGCCGAGGGCTCTTCGTCGCAGGTCAAAGCGGCGAAAGCTGAGGCCGAAAAGCTCGACGCGCAGCTTGCCGGGCTGTGCCGCGCTTATGGCCACAGCATCGTCAACGAAATGGACGACTCGGAATATTTCGACGACAGGCTGCATCGATCGACCACCGGGGCCGCCGTCAACGTGGCCCGCATTCCGGCGCTGACGATGGAACTGGGAACTGGGCCCTCCCCCGACCCGCAGATTGTCGCGGCGTGTGCGACCGGATTGCGAAATGTCCTGCGGCACGTCGGGATGCTCCCGGGCGAGCCCGAGCCGATTGTCGGAATCAAGGTGATCGACCCGGGCTTCGCCTGCCGGCGACTCGGTGCTCCGCGCGTCAGCGTCCCTTGTGTGGTGCGGCACCTGGTTGAGGCGGGCGACGTGGTGCGCTCGGGTCAGGCAATCGCCGAGGTACGCGACATCTGGGGCCGGCCTGTCGCCGAGAAAATTCTTCGCGCCGATTGCGAGGGCTGGATTATGGGGCGAACCCACGGTGTCTTGCATTACGCGGGGCGCGCCGTCTGCGAGATGGCCGTTCGCGACGAATTCCCCACGGTGCTGCCCTATCCGAAGAAATTCTTCGAGTGACGATACCAGTGCACCAGCCTTGAGCCTGCGGGTGCCGCGCAACGCGTTTGGTAGCGGAACTCGCCAGAGTTCCGCCGTCGCGAGGCTTCACGGAAGTCTGGCGACTTCCGCTAAGGCTGCGCGGGGGCCGGCGCGTCACCTGATTGCCCACAAGCAATTATTCAGCAACGAGTTACGAATTATTCCCAGAGTGATGGGCGATGGATTGCCCCCCATTTTGCCCGGCTCGGTCGTATTTCCAATAGGTAGGCTGTGGAGTCTGTCGTTCCGGGGAGATCTCGAATTGAGGTAACAAGGCGACCTGCGATATCATCACAGCCGATAGAAAAGGAACGCTCACCGCCTTGCCGTGAAGGCTGCCCGCCCCCACCGCTCAGGGATTCCCGAATGCCCGTCCTGAACGCGCGAATTCACCTTAACCGATTGGCCATCTTGTGCTTATCGGCACTCGTCGCCCTTTCGACCCTCGCTTGCGCCGAGGAGAAGTTTCAGGACGCCCTCAGAATTCAAGGCGGCCTTCGCAGAGCCAATGCCAATGCCGAGTTCAAATTCGACCTGCGATCGACGGAGAAACCCGGCGAGGCTGTCTTCACAATCTCAGTCGACATTCCCGACGGGCACTACATCTATTCGATGACGGACCCCGGGCCGGCCACCCGACTCGACATCCAGACGCTCGAGGGTTTGGAAGCGGTCGACAAGCTTCCTCAGCCCGATCATCCGCCCAAGGTAGTCGTCGATCCAAACCTGGAACAGACCGTAGAAAAGTACACCACGCACGTCACCTGGACACAAAAGTACCGGATACTGTCCGGAGCCAGACTCTCTGACGTGCGCATCGCCGGGGTCGTGAAATATCAGATCTGCAATGACGCGGGTTGTCGTTATCCGAAAGCCCCGTTCGATCTCCGCCTCGCCAGCGCCGCGCCGATCGATGAGCGCGAAGAACACGAAGAGGAAGAAGAGCAAGAGCCGGCCGCGGCACAACAGTCGAATGCGGCGCCCGGCGCCGAGGCGCAGGACGAAGCTGTCGAGCCGGATGTCGGCGCCCAGGAACCGGCTGCGGCCCCTGTGCCGGCCGCCGCGCCGGCGCCTGCGGCCCATGTCGGCGGCATCGACACATCCCGCGGCCTGTTGTGGTTTCTGGGGCTGGCCGTCACGTCGGGGTTCGCCGCACTGTTGACCCCCTGCGTCTTCCCGATGATTCCGATCACGGTCAGCTTCTTCCAGAAGCAATCTGAGAAGCAGCATCATCGCCCCGTGTCGATGGCCGCCGTCTACTGCCTCGGTATCGTGGCGACGTTCACCGTGCTCGGGCTGGTGATGAGCATCTGGTTTCAGCCGTCGACCTTAAACCGCGTCGCGAACAGCGCGCTACTGAACCTGTTCATCGCGGGCGTGCTGATTTTCTTCGGGCTGAACCTGCTGGGCATGTTCGAAATCCGCATGCCCGGCTGGCTCTTGACCCTCACCGCGAATCAGGAAGGGCGCGGTGGGTTCATCGGCGTGCTGTTCATGGCGCTGACCTTCACCCTCACCTCGTTCACCTGCACCTTCGCCTTCGTGGGCCTGCTTCTGGTCGCCGCCTCGCAGGGAGAGCGCCTGTGGCCGGCCCTCGGCCTGCTGGCGTTCTCCGCCGCGTTTGCCCTGCCGTTTTTCTTTCTGGCCCGGTTCCCGAGTTTCCTCCAGAAACTGCCGCGCAGCGGCGGCTGGATGAACCTCGTCAAGGTCGTCATGGGGCTGATCGAAATCGGGGCGGCCTTCAAGTTCTTCAACACGGCCGACCTGAGTTGGAATGGTCAGGCGGCGATTTTCGACTATCACGTGGTGATGTCGGCCTGGGTGATCACGTCGATCGCCGCAGGGTTGTATCTCTTGGGCCTGTTCCGCCTGCCGCACGACACGCCGGTCGATCACATCGGCGTGCTGCGGTTCATGGGGGCGATGAGCTTTCTGGGGCTCGCCTCGTATCTGGCCGTGGGGTTGTTCAGCGCCGACAAACCGGAAGGCCGCGTCTGGAAGTACATTGCCGCCTTCGCCGCGCCGCAGTTTCATGGCGGCAGCGACCCCACGGGGCCGTATCTGGAACATGGCAAGCTGAAATACGCGCTCGATTTCGAACGGGCGATGGAATTTGCCGTCAAAGAGAACAAGCCGCTGTTTCTCGACTTCACCGGCGTGAACTGCACCAACTGCCGGTACATGGAAAAGGGGCCGATGAGCCAGCCCGACGTCGAAGAGCGGCTGAAGCGATTCGTGCGCGTGCAGTTGTTTACCGACACCGTGCCCATCTCCGACACGGCCGAGGCCAAAAGGCTGTATGACTTCAACCTCAAGTTGCAGGAATCGTGGTTCGGCGACGTGACGCTGCCGTCGTACGTGGTCATTCCGCCCGATCGCCACGTGCTCGCCGATCGCTCGAAGATTCTCGAGCAACTGGTGGGTGCTCAGGAATCTGAGTTTGTGCCGTTCCTCGACCGCGGCTGGTCGCGCTGGCAGCAGTGGCTGGCGGGAAAGACCACCGCCCAGATGCTGGGGAAGCGCTAGCCGGGCCCGGATGCTCGACCTCACCAACCGCTACGAATTCCTGACGGCCGCGATTCTGTTTGAAGGAGGCCTTCTGGCGGTCGCCGGCGTCATCGGCTGGGCCTGCGACATCGACCCTGTCGCGCGTCATCGCTTTGCGGCCGATGGCTGGGGCTGGGGCGTCGCGGCAACCTTACCGATGCTCGCCCTCTTCCAGGTTCTTTACAGCCTGCCGTGGCAGCCGGCGCAGCGAATTCGGCACATTCTGCTCGAGGTTCTCGGCCCGTCGCTGGCCGCGTGTCGCTGGTACGACCTGGCGCTACTGGCGGGCGTCGCCGGGTTGGGCGAAGAGGTGCTCTTTCGCGGAGTGCTCCAACCGCTGCTCGGGCTGTTCTGGAGCAACGTGCTGTTCGGCCTCTTGCATCCGCTGAGCGTGTTGTACCTCGCGCTCGCGACCGGCATGGGCCTCTACCTCGGCTGGTTGCTCGAAACGACCGACAACCTGCTGGCCCCCATCGTCACTCACGCCCTGTACGATTTTCTGGCATTTCTGCTTGTGGCGCGCGATTTCAGGCGCCGCGCCACAGCCGGATTACCGGTGGATGCACCCGGGCGTTGAGCCAACTGATCCGCGCGAGATGGGCCGCGACGGTCGGAAAATGCTCGTCGACCAGTCCCCGCCGGGCGCTCTCGGCCACCGACTCGCCCGGCATATCGACCGACTTCAACAGCACCAGCTCGTGCGCCTGCAATATTGCGGCCACCCACGCCGCGATCGAATCGCTCGTCACCTTCCAACTGCACGGCAGAAACGTAGTCCGGGTCGCTGACCCGGACGGGCTCGCGGGGGGGTCGGCGACCCGCCCCACGGCATTTGTCTCGGCCCAGCGATAAAAGCAGTCGGCGCAGAGCACGCCAATGGCCGATTCCGCCGCTGCCGCCCGAACTTGCCGGGGGCTGCGAACCAGCCGCGATTCGGGCAGTAGTTCGTGAATCAACCGTTCGTTGAGTGCCATCGCGCGCAGCGCCAGCCGGTGCGCGCGCTCGTCTCCCAGATGGTGTACCCGATCCCAGGTGCGCACGGCGTCCGCAGCGGCGCCTCCGCCGACCACAATCAGGCCCGCGCTCACCTGACGCTGGGCCATCACCTGCCGCAAGATTTCGCCCAGGTCGGGCAGGTCCAGCAGACTGCCCCCCAGCTTGTAGACGACCAAAGGCGGTGAACGTGATTCCGCAGCGGGCATGACGCGCATTCTCGACAAGGTTCTGTCGTATTTGGAAGAACGTGAGGCGCAGTTGCAAGGGGGCCGATGGCGGCCACCACGTTGGCACCCGGAATTCTCAGCCGCTTGCTTGACGGAAAGCGTGCCGCAGGTTGAGAATGACGCGCGCCGGAAGTGCGATGCGCTCGCTCGCCACCGCTCCCGCCGCTTCGCAACCTGCCCCTTGAATTGAGGAGCCCTGCCCATGCACGGAACTGTACTTCAGTCACGCCACGCGCTCGCTTCTGCGGCCCTTCTCATGGCGCTCGTGACGCCGGTGCTCGAGGCGGCGGAGTTCTTGAAGGTGGTCGACGTCGAGGCCCAGCCGCTGGGGGCGGCCACCGCGCGGTTGATCGAAGCGCTCGACTACATTGGCGCCCCCTTGAGCCCGGCCGATCGGCAGGCGCTGCAAGCCGCGCTCAAAGAATCAGATGCCGGCAAATTGATCGCGGGGGTGCAAACAGTGCTCGACCCGTATTGCCTCGCCGGGGTCACGATCAACCCGGAAAGCCGGGTTTCGGTCATCGAAGGCCCGGTGAAAAAGGAATTGGTCCAGCAGGGTTGGCGCACGTTTCTGGTCAAAGTCCACAACCTGGCGGGCATCAATCCGGCACTGACGCTCGAAAGCCCCAACGTGGCGCCGATCTACAAGCGCAGCACCGGAAAACCCAAGCCGACCCTCGACATCACCCCGGCCGACCTCCCCAATCGCTGGCTCGACGCGACGATGTTCACCAGCCAGCCGCTCAAGCCGACCCTTTCCGGCTTGGCGCTGGAATACCGCATCATTCAGCTTTTCAGCCGCGATGCAGGAAAACGCGAGGCCAGCCTGGGCTTCAACGTCGGCCAGGGGACGCAAGACCTGGGTTTTCGCAACGCCGTCCCCGTGCTGTTCAACTGCTTGCCTGCCGTCGACGTGGCCTTGAGCATCAAAGATTTCGACGGCCAGCCGACGATGGCCTCGCTGGTCATTCGCGACAAACTCGGTCGAGTCTACCCGAACCCCGCGCGGCGCCTCGCGCCCGATTTTTTCTTCCACAATCAGATCTACCGCTCTGACGGCGAATCGCTGCAGCTTCCGCCGGGCGAATACACCATCGAACTGTCGCGCGGGCCCGAGTATCACGTCGATACCCAGCCGCTGGTCGTCAAGGAAGGCAGCGGGCAGAAGGCCGAGCTCAAGCTCAAGCGCTGGATTCACCCCGCCCGACGCCGCTGGTACTCGGGCGACCACCACGTTCACGCCGCCGGCTGCGCTCACTACGAAAACCCGACCGAAGGGGTCACCCCGGCCGACATGATGCGGCACATTCTGGGTGAAGACCTGAACGTCGGGTGCGTGCTGAGCTGGGGGCCCTGCTGGTATGCGCAGAAACAGTATTTCGAAGGCAAGACCTCGGCCCTCTCGCGGCCCAACTACCTGATGCGCTACGACGTCGAAGTCAGCGGCTTTCCCTCGCAGCACTGCGGCCATCTGTGTCTCCTGCGGCTGACTGAAGACGATTATCCGGGGACCGAGTACATCGAACAGTGGCCCAGTTGGACGCAGCCCATTCTCGAATGGGGCCAGAAGCAGGGGGCGGTCGTGGGTTACAGCCACAGCGGCTGGGGGCTGCAACTTCCGGACATCATGTCGGACGGTTCGCGCCAGTTCGCGAAACTCGTCGTCGTTGCGCCGAGCGTGTCTGCCGAATGGTCCGGGCGCGCCGCCGACAAATTGCCTGACTACGCCATGCCGAAGTTCGACGGCATCGGCGCCAACGAATTCATCGTCACCACCGCCAGCGGCGCCTGCGACTTCATCTCGGCCGTCGACACCCCGCCCATCTGGGAATTGAACGTCTGGTATCACACCCTCAACTGCGGCATGACGACCCGCATCAGCGGCGAGACCGACTTCCCCTGCATCTACGGCGACAAAGTGGGGCTGGGCCGCATCTACGTGAAGCTCGGCGAAAACGAGCCGCTCGAATACGACAACTGGGTGCGGGGCGTCAAAACCGGCCGCAGCTACTGCGGCGACGGGCTCAGCCACGTTCTCGATTTCAAAGTCAACAACGTCGCGGTCGGCGAACCGGGAACCGGCGGCAAGATCAGCACGCTGAGTCTCGACAAACCCGGCAAGGTGAAGGTGATGTTCGATGCGTCGGCGTTTCTGGCCAGCGCCAAGCCGACGCCTGAGACCGAGGCGATCCGCAAGCGGCGGCTCGACACGAAGCCTTACTGGCACCTCGAACGGGCCCGCATCGGCGACACCCGCAATGTGCCGGTCGAAATCATCGTCAACGGCCAGCCCGTGGCGAAGAAAGAGATTGCCGCCGACGGATCGCTGCAGAGCCTGTCGTTTGACGTCGACATTCCGTATTCGAGCTGGGTGGCCGTCCGCATTCTGCCGTCGCTGCACACGAACCCCGTATGGGTCGAGGTGGCGGGCAAACCGGTGCGCGCGAGCAGGAAGAGCGCCGAATGGTGCGTTCAGGCCGTCGACGTCTGCTGGAACTCGAAGATGCCCAGTATCCGCGAAGCCGAGCGCCAGGCCGCAAAGGCGGCGTACGACAAGGCGAAGGAGGTTTACATGGCGACGCTGCGGGAGGCTGTTGCGGAGTGACTCGCCGCATGCTGATCCCATCAAACGCATGGTCAACGAATATCTCGACACGTGACCCGACAAACGATAAACCGCAGAGCGCACGGAGAAACGCAGAGATTCTTGCAATTGTCTTCTCTGCGCGGCTCAGCGTTCTTTGCGGCCTCTGCGGTTCTGAATTAGCATATACGCTGCAATGAAGTCTTGAGGTTCGGGACGGAAACATGCTCTGCATCGCCGTCGCTCCTGAATCGCGCCGCCTGGGCAAGGTCGACTTGTTCAACGCGGCGCCCCAATGCGATCTCATCGAGTTCCGGCTCGACCGTCTCGGCAAAGAGCCCGACCTCAAAGAGATGATGGAAGGCATCGCCAAACCCATCCTCATCTCCTGCCGCCGCAAGGAAGATGGCGGCGCCTGGGATGGCACCGAAGAAGAACGGCTCGTGCAGTTGCGCACCGCCATCGTCGCCAACCCGGCGTATATCGAACTCGAGCTCGACATTGCCGACAAAATTCCGCGGTTCGGCAAGGTGCAGCGCGTCGTCAGCCACACCAACCTCAAACAGCCGCTGAAAGACCTCGAACCAGTCATCGACGACGCCGTGAAGGCCAAGGCCGACGTCGTCAAGTTCGTGGGCCCCACCCCCACGCTCGACGCCGCCTGGCCCCTGCTGGCAACGGTCACCAAAAAACGCAGCACCCCCGTCGTCGGGATGGGCCTGGGCCGTGCCGGCGTCATGTTCTCGCTATTGGCCCACAAATTCGGCGCCCCCTGGACCTACGCCGCCCTCGAACAAGGGCTCGAGGCCCTGCCCGGCCAGGTGACGGTCGCCGAGTTGAACGACGTCTACCGCTGGCGCGAAATCGACTCGCATACGCGGCTCGTTGCCGTCGCCGGGTTCGGTCCTGCCGAGACGGCCATCGTGCGCGGTCTCAACGCGGGCTTCGCGCATCACAAATTGCCGATCCGCTGCCTGCCGCTCGACATCGGCCTCTCGGACAAAGTCCCGCAGATGCTCGACACGCTGCACGTCAACGTGCTCGTGGCGAACCCCCAGCTCAGCGAACGGTCGCTCAACCTGGCCGAAACGGTCGAAGATTCGGCCCGCAAGGCCCAATACGCCGACCTGCTCGTGAAACAGCAGGATGGCTGGCACGCGCACAACTCGTCGTGGAAAAGCGTCGTGCGGGCCGTCGAAGCCGCGCTCGGCGCGAGCGCCCCTGAAGACCGCCCGCTCGACCGCCGCAATGTGTTCGTCATCGGCGCCGGCGGCATGGCAAAGAGCGTCGCGTTCGGCGTGCTGAAGCGCAAGGGCCTCCTGTCGGTCACGGCGGCCGACGATGCCGAAGGCCGGCAGCTCGCCCAGATGACCGGCGCCCGGTTCGTGCCGGTGGCCAACATGTACGACACGCTCTGCGACGTCGTCATCATCACCGAGGCGCACGCCGTCGAGGGCATGACGGGTAGCGTTTCAGGCCCGGCAACCGGCGTGAAGCTGAACCCGGCGTTTCTGCGGCCCCCCATGCTGGTGACCGACCTCACCGACCTGACGGGCGAAAGCGCCCTTTTGAACGAAGCCCGCGCCCGGGGCTGCAAGATCGTCGAGCCGTCGCAGGTCTTAGCCGAATACCTGGCGATGACGTTCAAGACGATCACCGGCAAAGACCTGCCCGGTTCATAGCAACAGGGGACCGGGGAAAAGGGTACAGGGAAAAGTTCGTAGGGTGCGACAAGCGCAGCGCTGTCGCACCGTTCGCCGCCGGCGCAATTTTCTCCCTCCCCCACTTGCGGGGAGAGGTTTGGGGTGGCGGGGGTCAGCGTGAGCGCCGCCGCACCATTCCTCTGCTCTTCGCGCCTCGGCGTGCTCAGCGTCC
>JBQTIL010000131.1:0-28310 GCA_052388175.1 Planctomycetaceae bacterium
GAATGTGTTTCAAGTTCGAAGAGCCGGTTCACCGTTTTCAAAACATGGTCGCCGACCTGATGACGGGCCAGTGGCGCGTCCCCCCCGGAGATGCCCACGAAGAGGCCCCTCGGCTCGAACCGGCCGCGGCGAACACTTGATCGCGAGGAAGCAATGTGGCGTCACCCGACAGGTGCACTCGAAACACGCAGCGAAGAGCGAGCGGCCAGGTTGATCACCGCGGGCATCCATCAATCGTCCGCCGTCTCACGGCGGGTTCTGCCCGTGCAACCAGTTGTTTCAGGGGGCTTACGCCCCCCGCTCGCCTGCTGGGTCCTTCCGATCGTCTCAGCCGTTCTGTCGATCGCCACCTCTGATGACGCCGGCGCTTCTGAGCACCCGAAGCTCGAAGTGCCCCCCGGTTTCGTTGTCGATCGCGTCGCGGGAGAGCCGCAGGTAAGGTACCCCATGTTCGTCGCGTTCGACGACCGCGGCCGATTGTACGTCGCTGAATCTTCCGGGCTCGATCTATACGCCGAGCTGCAGGCGCAAACGCGCCGCTGCCGTATCAGTCGCCTTGAAGACCGCGATGGCGACGGCCGATTCGACACGGCAACGGTCTTTGCCGACCAGCTTGTGTTTCCCATGGGGCTGGCGTGGCGCGACGGTCGACTGTACGTCGCCGATCCTCCTGACCTGGTCGCTTACGAAGACCGCGACGACGACGGGCGCGCCGAACGACGCGCCGTGGTCATTACCGGTTTCGGCCACACCGACAACGGCAGCCTGCATGGTCTCACCTTCGGCCCCGATGGCCGGCTGTATCTCACGATGGGCAATCCCGACGGGTACCGCCTGAAAAAGTCCGACGGAAGTGTTCTGGCCGGCAAGAACGGGGCCCTGTTGCGCGTGCGACCCGACGGAAGCGACCCCGAGGCGGTCAGCCGCGGATTCACGAACCTCGTCGAAATTGCATTTCTTCCTGAGGGCGCAATCATCGGAACCTCGAATATCTTTCAGCATTCCAGCGGCGGTCTGCGCGATGCCCTGGTGCATCTCGTCGAAGGGGGCCTGTATCCGCTCAACTACTATGAGGATGAGACGTTTCACGTCGTCACGGGCGACCTGTTGCCTCCGGTGACGCGGCTGCCCACAACCGGCGTCAGCGGAATCGTTCGTTATCGTGGTCGGGGCTTTCCGCAGGAAATGCAGGGAAGCTTGTTCTCGGCCCAACACAATACGCGCAAAGTTCAGCGCCACGTGCTTGTTGCGCAGGGGGCGACGTGGGGAGCGGAGAATTACGACTTTCTTACGACGGCCGACCCTGATTTCCATCCCTCCGACGTCATCGAAGACGCCGACGGGAGCCTTTTGGTAGTAGACACCGGCGCCTGGTACGTGCAGCACTGTCCGACCGGACGAATCCAGAAGTCGGAGGCCCGCGGTGGGATCTATCGTGTCAGCAACCGTCAGATTTCTCGGCCAGCCGACCCCCGAGGCGCACAAATCGGCTGGCCGCGCCTCGAGATCGCCCGATTGCTCGAACTTCTGGCCGATGCGCGACCCGCGGTTGCCGAGCGCGCCGAGCGCGAGCTCGAGCGGCGTGGCGGCGACGTAGCCGCAGCCGCCGAAAAATGGATCGCCGGCCAATCCGCAGCCGAATCACGGCAGAACGCCGCGTGGATGCTCGCACGCCGCGGCGACCCGGCATCACTTCAGGTGTTGCGCAAGCTGCTTGACAACGCCGACCCGCAACTGGCCTCAGCGGCGGCGGCTGGTCTCGCGCTGGCAGGCGATCGCGACTCGGCCGAGCCCCTGGCTCGAACGCTTTCGCGCCGGGAACCGTCGCTGCGTCGCGTCGCAGCCGAGGCACTCGGACACTGTGGCCACCGTGAATCACTTCCCGCCCTCTGGAGGGCGCTGGCCGATTCGTCAGACCCGCTGCTGACGCATACGCTCGTCTATGCCGCGTCGCGCCTGGCGCGGTCGAGCGACCTTGAGGCGGCCCTCGCCGACGGCTCTCCCCGCGTCCAGCGCGCTGCGCTCGTGCTTCTCGACCAGCCTCCGCACTGTCGTTTGCAAGAGCGGGCCGTCGTCGAGCGGCTGGGAGCAGACGACGAATCCCTGCGCCGCGCCGCCTTCGAGAGCCTCACGAGGCACACTGAATGGGCCGACGCGGCCCGTCGGTTGATGGATGAGCTGCTCATGGTGCAGTCCCTCTCGGAAGAGCAACGCCGTTGTCTGCGGTCCCTCGTGCTGGCGTTTCAGTCGCGGGCGGATGTTGCCGACGAGGTGGGGCGGGCCGTTGCCGGCGTGCGGGGCGACGTTTCGGCCGACCGCCGCCGGCTGGTATTGGACATGCTGGCCGAGTCGATGGCGGCGAAAGTTCCCGCCGGCTGGAAAGGGGGCATCTTCTCGGCCCTCGACGACGCCGATGGCTCGGTTCAATCGGCGGCTGCACGCGCCGCCGTCGCGCTCGACCTGGACGAGTGTCTTCCCCGGCTGGTCGCACTCTCGGAGCGCGAGTCCACCGACCGGGCCTTGCGCATCGACCTGCTGCGTGCCGTCGCCCGCCATCGTGTTCTCCCCCGAGACGCCTCGATCGCCTGGCTGCTCGATCGCATCGCCGACGACGATCATCCCCTCGACCAGCTTTCTGCCGCTGAAGTTCTGGCCCGGCTCGATCTCAACCCCTGGCACATGTCGCGCCTGCTGGAACTGGCTCGCGAGCGGCCACTCGTGTCGACCGCGGTCTTGCTGCCGCAGATTGAGCGATCGGCAGAAGGGCCGGCGGCGCCTGCCATCGTGGATTTTCTCGATGCGCGGATCTCGGAGGGGTGGCGGCCGACCGAAGAAGACCTGGCGAAGGTCATTTTGCGGCTGCCACCATCGCAACAGCCGGCCGGAAGGGCCCTGGCAGAGAAATTGCGCGAAGCCCGCGAGCGACAGTCCCGCGAATTGGCGGGCTTCGTCGAGCGTGCCGCCAAGGGCGACCCGGTTCGCGGACGTGCCGTGTTCTTGAGCACGCAAGCGGCCTGCGCCACCTGCCACCGCATCGGACAGGAGGGCGGCCAGATCGGTCCCGACCTGACGAAAATCGGGGCCAGTCGCTCGGCCCGCGACCTGGTCGAGTCGATTGTGGTTCCGTCGTCTACAATCGCACAAGGCTTCGAAAGCTACACCGTTCAGACAACCGATGGGCTGGTGTTCAACGGCATCCTGGCGCGTCAGACGCCGGAACTTGTGGTGCTTGTCGATTCGGCCCGCAAGGAAACACGCCTCAAGCGAGACGAAATCGAGGCCATGGTGCGGAGCAGCGCCTCGATCATGCCCGACGGATTCGCCGGCAAGCTGACGCCCGAGCACCTCGCAGACCTCATCGCCTGGCTTCAAAGCCTCAGGTGACGGCACCCGTCAGAGAGACCCGGTCACACAACGCCCTCAAGGAGACCACTTCATGCGCATCTTGCTGGTGACGGCCGTCGCGATGATCGCGATAGGGCTGCCGGTCCGCGCCGGCAATGAACGGCCGACTGCCGGGTCGGGCTGGATCGAGCTGTTCAATGGCAAAGATCTCGAGGGCTGGGAGCCGCTCGTCAGCGTCCCGACGCCGGGCCTGTTCACCGTCGTTGTCGAAGATGGCGCCCCTGTGATTCGCATTTCGGGCGAAATGGTCGCGGGGCTGGCGACCCGGCGCGAGTTCGAGAACTATCATCTCGAACTGGAGTTCAAATGGGGTCCCGGACGATTTGGTCCCCGCGCGCAGGTCCCCTCCGACAGCGGTCTCTTGTACCACGGTTGCGACAACCACAATCCGGGCAGCGGGTGGCTTGAATCAGTCGAATTCGGAATTCTCGAAGGAGGCGAAACGGGCGATTTCTGGAGCGTGCCCGGTCAGTACGGCCAACGCGTCACCGTCGACGTCGAGGCCGAGTCGATCCCCGTCGAAAAGCGACGCTACGACAACGAGCCCCTCAAATACCGTGCGGGCGGAAAAAAATACACCGTCACTCAAGACGGCATCCTCATTTCCGAAGACAACGAAAAGCCCCACGGCCAGTGGAACAAGATCGAACTCTACTGTCTCGGGCAAACGTCGGTGCACGTCGTCAACGGGACGGTCAACATGGTGCTGACGGGGATTCGCCGCCAGATCGACGGGAAAGAAGTGCCCCTGACGCGAGGCCGCCTGCAATTGCAGTCGGAATGGGCCGAGGTCTATTACCGCAACCTGCGTCTGAAGCCCATTACCGAGCTTCCGGCGGCCATTCGGCAGGCGTTGAACCAGCCTCCGCCCAACACGCTCACGCCCGAGGAACAGGCGCAAGGCTGGCGGCTGCTCTTCGACGGCCAGTCGCCCCGGGGTTGGCGCGGCTACCGACAGCAGACTCCGCCGGCGGCCTGGCGGGCTCGCGACGGGGCTTTGGTCTGTGCCGGACACGCAGGGGACCTGATTACCGCTGACCTTTTCGACAATTTCGAGCTGCTGGTTGACTGGAAGGTCGCCCGGGGCGGTAACAGCGGCATCTTCTATCGCGCGACTGAGAAGTCGGCCGGTCTCTATCAGAGTTCGCCCGAATACGAAATCCGCGACAACGCCTTCTGGCTCGACGACCCCTACACGTCGGCCGCATGCTACGCCCTATATGCGCCCGAGAAAGACGCCACGCACCCCGTCGGCTACTGGAACCGCGCCCGCATTGTCGCGAGGAAGAACCACGTCGAACACTGGCTCAACGGTCAGCGCGTCGTGAGCTATGACCTCGACTCCGCAAACTGGAAAGAGCGCGTCGCGGCGAGCAAGTTCGACCCGCAGTTCGAGTTCGGCCAGGCCGCGCGGGGGCACATCGGCTTGCAGGATCATGGCAGCGACCAGGTGTGGTTCCGAAACATCAAGCTCCGTCCCCTGAGTGAATTGCCATGAGCGCCGTGAGAATCGGCATCGTCGGCTGCGGGAATGTGCTGAGCGCCTACTGGCCTCAGGTGCAACGCCTCACGCTGGCGGGCCAGGCGGAAGTCGTCGGCGCCTGCGGGCGGCCGTCGCAGCGCGAGTTCGTCACAGGCGAGCTCGGCGTGCGCAGGTTCGTAGAAAATTATCGCGAGTTGGTCGAAGCCCCCGACGTCGACCTGGTGGTCGTGCTGACCTCGACTCCCGGTCACTTTGAGGTTTCGAGGGCTGCGCTGCTGGCTGGCAAACACGTTTTGTCCGAAAAGCCGATGGCCATGACGCTCGAGGAAGGCGCCGAGCTTGTTGAGCTGGCACGCCGAGGCCCGGGGCTCTACGTTCCCGCCCCGTTTACGATTCTTAGCCCAACCTTTCAGGAGATGGCCGTTCGCCTGCGCCGCGGAGACATCGGCAAGGTGGGCTCGGCGCGCGGCCGCTACGGCTGGTCAGGACCATGGTGGAACGAGTGGTTCTATCGCAACGGCGGCGGACCTCTCTTCGACCTGGCCTGCTACAACATCACCTCGCTGACGGGTTGGCTCGGCCCGGCGAAGCGCGTCATGGCGATGACCGGCGCCGCCGTTCCCGAACGAACGGTTGGGGGTAAGCCATTCCGCACCGAAATCGAAGATAACGTACAGGTGCTCATCGACTTTGGCGACGCGTGCTTCGCCGTCGTCACGAGCGGGTTCGTCATGCAACAATATCGCAGTCCGGCCCTGGAGTTGTATGGAACCGAGGGCACGCTCCAGATGTTGGGCGACGACTGGGATCCCGACGGTTACGAGCTTTGGCAGAACAGCGCCGGTTGCTGGCAGGTCTTCAAAGAATCAGACGTCAACTGGCCCTGGACCGACGGCCTGCGGCACCTGGTTGAATGCATCTCGCAGAAATCGCGGCCGCTGGTGGCGGCCGAGCACGCCTATCACGTCCTGGAAATCATGATCGCCGCGCACGCCTCGGGGCGCGACGGCCAGTCCCACACGGTGCACTCGCGGTTCGACCGCATCGCGTTCCGCGAGCCGGCAGAGGCCGAAAAAGCACATCTTGTTCACGACCGAACGCGGAAGGAGTTTGCATAGTGCCGCTGTGGCTCGTTTACAGTCTCCTGGCGATCGTGGGGTGGGGCATCTGGGGTGCGCTCGGAAAGGCCTTGGGAGACATGTCGGCCGGACAGAGCCAGGCCTTTTCGACGCTGGGAATTCTGCCCGTCATGCTGGCCGTCGCCCTGTCGCCCGGTTTTTACGACAGCCGCCACGGCCTGCGGGGTTCAATCAATTCGCTTCTCGCAGGCCTCCTGGTTGGTGCGGGCAACGCCTCGTACTACCAGGCGGTCACGCTGGCCAAGGCTTCGACGACGGTTTCGTTCACGATGCTCTACCCCATCGTAACCGTCATTCTCGGGCTGCTCCTGTTGCGCGAGCGGCCTCATCCGGTACAGCTGGCGGGCATCGCCGGGTCGCTCGCAGCCATCTACCTGCTGGGCGTCAGCCGGTCAGACGACGGGCCGCAAGGCGTCTGGTTGCTGTACGCTCTGGCCTGTGTCGTGCTGTGGGGCGCAGCCTCTCTGGTGATGAAAGTCGCCACCGGCGACATCTCAGCGGCGCAGTCGACGTTCTGGTTTCTGGGCGCATTCGTGCCGCTCGCCGCATGGATACTCATCGCGCAGCCCCGGTTCCTGGTTGACCGGCCCATTCAATGGAACCTCCCGCTGCAAGCCTGGCTGGTCGTCATCGCGTTAGGGGCGGCCTTCGGACTGGGAAACCTGGCGGTACTGGCAGCCTATCGGCACGACGGCAAAGCCTCTGTGGTGACGCCGCTTGCCGGCCTGTACCCCATCATGACGATTCCGCTGGCGCTCGTGTTCTTCGGCGAGACTGTTGGCCCTCGCGAATGGGCCGGCATCGCACTCGCCGTCGTTTCAGCGGTTGCCATGATGTATGAACCGAAATCCGCGGCCGCAGCGCCCGCAGCCGAAACCTTTTAGAGTGGATCCTTCAACCCATGTCTGCACAAGCCTTGAGTGCCGCTTCATTCTCCGGCCCAGCCGTGATCCGCCATGCCGATGTCACACGGGTGATCTGGGGCGACCTCGAATCGGGCGAGGTCGCTGACTGGACGTATGCGTCGACCGACAACATCCATCAGTTGGTCTTCGGGCTTCCCCCAGGCGGCAGCTTTCGGCATTCGGACCGCTTTCGTACCATCTTTGCTGCCGACATTCTGTATCACGTCCTGTGCGGAACTCTGGCAATGAGCAACCCCCAGACGGGTGAAGTGCAAGTCGTACGGCCGGGCGAATCGGCCTTCTTCCGGCGCGACACCTGGCACCACGGCCATAACGTTTCGACCGAGCCGCTGCGCGTGCTCGAGTATTTCGCCCCGCCCCCCGCGCAGGGCACCTCTCGCAAATACGCCCAGACCCGCGCGAATCTTACCCAAATCTGCACGGTTCAGGATCAATGGCTGGAGCGCTGGCCGGTAGGCCAGGCCGAAGCGGCCCGGAACGCGACGCTCTACGTCTTGCGCGATGCCGACTCGCTCGTCCGCCTCGAAGGCGACCGGCAGGAGGCGCTGGTGGAGCTGTTCGTCAGTACCGAGCACCTGACCGCGGGTCGCACGACGCTTCTGCCGGGCCGCCGATCGCAATCGCGCGCCTACGGCGGCGACCTCGCGTTGTATCTGCTGGAAGGAGAGCTCTTCATCCGCGCTGGCCGCGAGAACGAACAGCGCGTCTTCGAGATCGGTCCCCACGACGGGTTCTATCTGCCGGCTGGAATTCCGGTGGAATTCCACAACAATGGCGGCCAATTGTGCCGTTTTGTATTCGGCGTCGCGCCTCACTATCTCGACACCCGATGACAGCCGAAGTCTGGACGATCGGTGTGGACGTAGGCGGCACCAAGATCGCCGGGGGGGTCGTGCGATTTCCTGCCGGCGCAGTGACTCTGCGCGAGGCCGTTGCCACCCGGCCGGAACGCGGCCCGGAAGCGGTGTTGAACGACGTTCGCGCCCTGGTTGGCCGGCTGGCCTTGCAGAGTCGGGGGGCAGGGGCTGCCCCGGTTGCCCTCGGGATCGGTGTGCCCGAACTGGTTGACCTGCAAGGCCGCATTACGAGCGCCGCTACCGTCGATTGGCGCGGCGTAGTGCTCGCCAATCATTTCGCCGAGTGGCAGACGTTTGCGGTCGAAGCCGACGTGCGCGCCGCGGCGCTGGCCGAAGCGCACTGGGGCGCCGGGCGCGGGTATGAGCATTTTCTGTACGTCAGCGTGGGAACGGGGCTCAGCGCGTGCCTGGTTCAGAATGGACACCCGCTTTCGGGCGCGCGGGGGAACGCCCTTATTCTCGCCAGCGGCCGTGACGTCTTCATCTGCGCGCATTGCGGCTCGCGTTCCGAGACCGTGCTCGAAGAATTCGCCTCGGGCCCGGGGCTGGTGCGGCTGTTCGGGCAGGCGCAGCCCGGGTCCGCGGCGACGGCCGAGCAGGTCGTCGCGAGAGCGACCGCCGGCGACCCAACGACCCTTCACGTCGTGACGCGCGCGGGCGAGGCGCTCGGCAACCGCGTGGGGCTGGCGGTCAACCTGCTCGACCCCGAGGCCGTGATCGTCGGTGGCGGGTTGGGGCTTGCGGGCGGGCCGTACTGGCAGTCACTCTGCGACGCGGCCCGCGCCGCAATCTGGGCCCCTGACACTCGTGAACTTCCGATCGTTACCGCCTCACTCGGCAACGAGGCCGGCCTGATCGGCGCGGCGGCGCTTGTCTGGCAGTCCACGACGAAAGTACCACACTGCACATAGAACGGCCGCAAGCCATCGCCAATTTAGGCCATTGACGATTGCCGAGTGTCAGGACACCCGTTTACACCGTTTTGTGAGGGTTTGTACAGGATTGCGACCCGATATAATTATTGCATTTCGTGCGGGAATTTAGGGATTTTCTCGCACCTCAATGAAATGCCGTATTCGGCGGAATCTTCTCCGAAGTCCGTTGCTCTATCCAATTGAGCTACGGGTGCGTGCAGTAGCTACGGCGTCATTTTGACTCTCGATTCCCCGACCCGGTGAATCGCCACTTGTTACGCGTGGGTCGTGAACAGTGACACCCGCGCGGAAGCGCCCGCGGGATTGTCCAGGGAACCAATCCCTGTGAGAGAAAGGTGATACGGCGCCGCAGCTTAACAGTTCTCCCGCCGGCGCGTCTATCCACGCCACCGCCTGACGGTCTTCAGCTCCAACTCAAAAGCCCCGACGCCGGAGGAAGGCAGGCCGACACCGGCCCCGAAGGGAAGAAGTTAGGCGGAAATCCAACGCTGGTCGCGATCTTCCGCTTTGGTATCACCGCGCCTCCGGACGGCTTGGTGCAGGACCATCTGGGGAACACGGCACTGCTTTGGCACCAAACAAAGACACGGCCCTCAATCTCCGGCTCGAACAGAAAGAAGTTCCCAGCGGCCCGTGCGGTTTTCGCTCCGGAAATCCCACCAGCTTTCGAGGCGGAAAGACGCGAATAGCGGTTGCGTGCTCTGCACGTTGCAGTAACTGGCCCCTTCGGCTAAAAGTATGTGTTCCGAAAAATTCAAGCCATAGAATCAGGGGCACCCAAGGCGATCTCGTCATGGCACACAAGAAGGGACAAGGTTCCACCCGCAACGGGCGCGATTCGCGCGCACAGCGGCTGGGGATCAAGAAATTCGGCGGAGAGCCGGTCATTCCCGGCAACATCATAGTCCGGCAGTGCGGCACGCGGTGGCGCCCCGGCCGCAATGTCGGCCTGGGGAGCGACTACACGATCTTCTCGTTGATCGAAGGTCGCGTGGTTTTCGATCAGGAGGGTCGCCGCGTCAGCGTCGAGCCGGCGGCGAGCTGACCGCCTTCGTGTGGGCCGACTGGTCAGAAATCAACTCTTACGGTCGACCGCTCCGTTGTAGCTTATTGGGGCGCGAGCCGGTTTGGGTTCTACTCGCTCCCCATCAAGCGCGGTGCGAACGTTGTCACTTCAGGCTCATGAAGGGCAGGGGATTCTGACGACCACTCGAGTCGCTGTGTGAATCTCCTAAGCGCCTGTGCTGCATACACGAACCTGAGGTCATACATGCGATACAACCGCGGAAAAAACACGTCGAAGTGCAACTGACTATCGACTGGAGGAAACGAGCCGACGATGGCGCCGCGAAACTCCGGGATAGTCTCGACGAGTAGCATCGCGATCGATTCGTATCGGCTCACGTCGTTTCGTAAGTCGCGGCGCCCCGTCAGTTTGCCCATGGCATCGTGAAAGCGCGAGATTCCATCGTTGATCGAACCATCGTCGTAGATGGCGATGTCATTCGGCTTTGCGCCCTCGCTGATTCGATTCGCTCGAATGACAATAAAGAAACCGTAGACCAGCGCGGGGTAGGCGATGTGCAGGTTTGTGCAGTCACCAGCCGCTTCTTCCATGCGATTCGTCAGATTCCGAAAAGCGTTCATCATTCCTTTGACTGAAATTGCAAGGCAAGGGCCGACACCCTGAATCGAAACGACGACGTCCACGTCCTTCGTCTTCAGGCCGCCAAGCAGAGTTTGCTCTCCCGGACGAGCCGCTGACGCATCGAAATGCAGCAAATGCTTGCGGTGGCGCCCCGCCCCTGACGACTCTACTCGGAGCGGTGGCGTCGGCGTAATGTCGGTCGGTCGAAACCCACCGTCGATGACAAGGCGACTGGCAATGTGCCAGTGCAGTGGTTTGATGTGTTCCTGGTCTTGAGTTTGAGTGGCATCGGCGAATTGCGTGAGCGCCTCGCGCAAGGTGAACAGCGCCGGCTCAGGCATAGTGCCTCCACTGACGCATCGTTTGAATCCCCTCCTGCAGGAACTCGACGTCACGGGCGTCAAGTTGTAGTGAAGACCGAGGCAGCAGAATTCGAGCGGCTTCGCCCGGTTCAATCTTCAACATCCCACCTCCAAGTGGATGTCCTTCGATTTCGCAACTCAGTGAGACGACGGGGTGTCGCCAACGTCGCGCCAGTTCCTCAGCCCCATGTCCATTTGTCAAGGTCAGGGCATGGACTGAATTGGTGCAAACGCATTGCGCTGCGTTCACGACCAATTGCGGCACCTCGCCGCTCATGTACGACAGAAATGCATCGGGCGTCCGGACATCCGGTACCACGTACCACGGTGTTCGCATGCGACACTTGTACCCTTCGCGCGCGCCGATACCTGCTGGCGATTCCAGGTATTCGATGACCGCGGCGGGCAGAGAACCCTTTTTCGGTAATCGCAACAGCAGCACGGGTTCGTCATTTCTCAGCCAAGCCTGTAAATCGACTGGCCTCAGGACTGAGCGGGAAAGGTAACGAGCGCTCCGAACTGACGGTGCCAGGTACCGCCGTGGAATATCCAGCATCCGGGCCGTCGTAGGGCGAAGGTGAAAGAAGTCGTTGGCCCCGCTGACATAGCCGATGCCGACGCGCGCAACTCTCCCCAATTCAATTGCCCGATCTGAGGTACGGATCGAATCGTACAGATGGCGAGCGCTGGCAGGCAGCAGGAAGCGCCGGATGCGATAGTTGCAGCGAGCAAGCTCGTCGAGCCCGATCCGGATCGCCCTGGCGGGCGGTGTTGCTGTCGGCACGAACGTCAATTGGGGGGTAAGAAACAGCTCCCGGCAATTGCCTCCGAATCCTTCTGCGTAGAGTATCCACACGTCTTCCGACAGTTCAGGAAACAGCTTGTCGCGGACCGCGATCAATTGGACGCGGGAAAAGTTTTCTGCCAGGTAGTCAATCAGCGGCCGTGCATACGGCGCATGTCCAACTTCAGCAGGAATGAGAAATGCCAACCTGCCGCCGCGATTGAGCAGCCCGGCGGTCGCAACGAGGAACGGCGCCCAGGATGAACTCAGCCCAGAGAAGGTCGCTCCGAGTCGACGACACAGCTTAATCGCTCGTTCGCGCCCGTTGCCGGCAAACCGTTGGTAACGAATAAACGGGGGATTTCCGGCAGCGCAATCGAATCGTTCGGGAGTCTGCTCGGCCCATTCGAAGAAATCGCCGACGTGGATGCGACCATGCGAGACCCGCCTGCGTGCGGCGATCACTGCTTCGACGTCGCAGTCGACCCCCACTGACCGTTGATGCTCTGCCAGAAAACGCCCATCTCCGCACGCTGGATCAAGCAGGCGGTCGGCGCTGTTGCGCACGGCCCACTTCACCAAAGTTCGTGCGACCGCGGACGGGGTATAATAAGAGCCGAGCTGTTTTTGAGACGCTGATGCAGGCAAGGTTGACATCCTGCGAGGCGAAACAGGAACGCGGCCGGATGATACACGTGTACACTTCCAGTGTCCAGCGATTACCAGTCGGGGTTTCTGGCAGCTCGGGATGCCCTTCGGCGGTGGCCAGAATAGCGGTCCGACCTTAACCGATCAAATCTTTGATCGGTGTGCCGCCGTTGGCCAGGCGCATTTCCTGGCCGGCTTTCGACCAGTGCTTCGTTTCCGGCGGTATGCCCAGCGTGTGCGCCACCGTCGCCCAGACATCGCCGGGCAGGTACGTTTCTGTCGTGCAGGCGACGCCGTCGTCGTCGGTGGACCCGATGGCGCGGCCTCCCTTCAAACCGCCGCCTCCCACCATGACCGACCAGCTTGTCGCCCAATGGTCGCGGCCGGCGTCTTGATTGATGCGCGGAGTCCGGCCGAATTCGCCCATCCACACGATCGTCGTATCTTTCAGCATCCCCCGCTGATTCAGGTCGGTCACGAGGCCGGCGATCGCGCGATCCATTTGCGGCAAGCGGGTGCGCGCCCCTTCAAAGACCCGCTGGTGCAGGTCCCAGCCGCCAAAGTCGACTTCCACAAAAGGCACTCCCGCTTCAACCAGCCGGCGGGCCATCAGGCATCCCGTGCCGAAGGCGTTGCGGCCACCTCGCCCCCTGCCGCCCGTCGCGGTCGCATCGCTGCCTGAATACAGCGCCAGCGTTTCGGGTTTTTCCTGATCGACCTTGAAGGCATTCATCTGCTGGGTCGTCATTAGCCGCACGGCCTTCGCGTAGACGTCCTGGTGGTCTTTGGCCAGTGGCCCGCGGTTCGACTTGATGAAGTCGGTTTCGATGGCGGCGAGCATGTCGAGCCGCTGCCGGAAGCGCGGTTCGTCGACGCCCCCTTTCAGCGACGCGTTCTTGATCTCGCCGTTATCGCCAACGACGAACGGCGCATGCATCATCCCCAGAAAGCCCGGGCCGAGACTGGGGCCACCAATTGACACAAACGACGGAAGGTCGAGCTCCGGGCGCTTTGCGCCGAGTTCATAACTGACGACCGAGCCGAACGTGGGATGCACGACCGTCTGCGTGGGCACGAAGGCGGTGTGCAGATAGTACCGGCCGCGGGTGTGGTCGGCTTCGCGCGTGCTCATCGACCGCACGATCGAGAGATGCTGCATCACCTTCGCCGTCTCAGGCAGGAGCTCGCAGATCTGCAGGTCGCCGGCAGCCGTGCGAATCGGCTTAAATTCGCCGCCGTTCTTCGAGCCGGGTTTCAGGTCCCAGATGTCGATCGTGGGGGGGCCGCCGCTCATCCACAAGAGGATACACGCCTTTTGCTTTTTTTTGACCTCGGCCGCGTGCGCATCGAGGTGCGCAAGAAACTGCATCCCGGGAACAACCGCTGCGCATTGCGCCAGGTGCTTAAGCAGGTGCCGGCGCGTCATACCCGGCGGAGTCGGCAGCGCAACGTTCAGCATGGGGACCTCGGAAAAGACGTCAACGATTCTCTTCGACTTGTCTTCAGTGATTGATGATAAACTCGTTCGAATTGAGCAGGGCCCAGTACAGGTCCTGATATGGTTCGGTGGGCGTCTTGGCGTATCTCAGAATGCGGTTGGCCGCGTCGATTTCCCGGGCCGAAGGCACGCGCGTCAGGGTTGCCAGGTACAAGAGCTTTACTTTATCGATCGGGCCGGCCTTGTCGTGCAATACTTTGTGCAGCACTCCGCCGCGGCCGCCCGCCAGCGCGTTCTGCATCAGCTCGCCGTTCATCATCATCAGGGCCTGCGGAATCGTGCCGTCGAACGTGTTCGCCTCGTCGTTCTCGTCGGTGCCGAACGTCTGAATGAACTGCTCTAACCACTCTTGCCGGCGTGACTGGGCCTGCTCCCAATCGCCCCCGGCGGCCTGGTGCGCGCCAGTCGCCGCGATCAGCGAATCGTACAGTTGCTCGGCAGAGAGCGCCTTCAGATACATGCGGCTGAAAAAGGGCAGCTTGCCGGCCGAAGGGTTGTCTTCAGAATTGCCCGCACCCGCCCGGCTGGTCAGGTTGTAGGCCTCGGAATTGCAGCACGCCCGAATCAACTGCTGCAGGTCGTAGCCCGATTTGACGAACTCGACCGACAACTGTTCGAGCAATTCCGGGTGCGACGGGGGCTTGTGGGGCCCCATATCTTCGATGGGGCGGGTGAACCCGAAACCGAAGAAGTGCCCCCACATTCGGTTGACCATCGCGTCGGCCAGTTGCGTGCGTTCGCCGGCGGTAATCAGCTTCGCCAGCTCGCGCCGCCTGTCGGTCTGCGCATCAGGGCTGACGTCGACGCCGTTGAATTTGGGGTAGGCCACTTCCATTAATCCGGTGCGGCGCTCGAAGAACACCGGCCCGTCGAAATCGGCGTCAAGCAGCTCGAGATGGTCGACATCCATCCGGCCGGTTTTTTGGTTGTACTTTCGGACCCGCGCCGTCCGCACCTGTTTGAAAAAGCTGTTGAACTCCCAGAACAGGTTCTGCTTCGCCTCGCTGTTGAACGGGTGGTTGTGGCACTGGGTGCACTGCACCTGCACCCCCAGAAACAATCGCGAAGAAATGGCCGTCGCCGGCACAGCCCCGTCATTCAAATGGGCCAGCAGGAAATTCGTCGCGCCGTTTTTGTCGCTGCTTCCTTCCGCCGTCAGCAGGTCTGAGACGATCGCGTCCCAGCCCCGATTGCGCGCGAACGATTCACGCAGAAACTTCTCGAGCGCCGGCCGGTTGATGTCGCGCGGCGTGCTGCGGCCAATCAGATTGTTCGTCCAGATGGCCGTCCAGTGGCGGGCGTAGGCCGTGTCGGCCAATAGCGAATCGATGAGCCTCGCCCGTTTGTCGGGCGCCTTGTCGGCCAGAAATGACTGTGCTGTTTCGAGATCCGGGATCCGCCCGACGATGTCGAGCGACACGCGTCTGACCCATTCGGCGTCGTCGGCCGGCGGCGAGGGCGTGACGTTGTTCTCAACCCACCCCTGTCGCACCTGATCGTTGACAAACCGCACCAGCTCAGAATTCCGGCCGTCGTACCCCGTGGAATACACTTCCGGAGGGAGCCGCGCCGGGGGTGATTCGTCCTCGGCCGCGCCGCGCGCGGGCTTCGATTTGGAGGGCGCGGCTTTGGCGACGCGGGGCGGCTTCGGGGTCTCTGCGGCCGACGGTGCCAGATCGATGGAATTCCAGCCGGTCGCCGCAACGAGTATCGCCAGCCTGGCGATGACCTTCCCTGAGAACCAGGCCGGCATCTTCACGGGAGACATTGATCGAACCCTGCGAGCGCGATGGACTCTGCTGCCGAACTCCCCCTGACCTCCAATGTCATCGTACTGGCGAACCAGATACCGGGCAATTGCCAGGCCGGCTGTGTCATTTTGCGCCGCGCAAGTTGCACCGCGCCTGTTGTCACGCGACGCACTTTGTGCCGTGGAGCCCCCGCGTCAATCGCCGACTGCTGCCCGTAAGCGTTGCGGTCTCGATTTAATTGGAGGGAGAGCCCCGGGCGAAATCCCCACAGTTGGCACGCTGTTGGCAAATTTTTGCCCCGCCCGGAGTCTCCCCGGCTTGGGAAAAGGGCAAACGGTGTGCCGCGCCGCGGCAGGCCCATCAGGTGGGCAGAATTGAGCACCAGATGATCGCATCGTGCGCCGTGTGCTGCCGGGCTCAACCGAGCGATCGAGCAAAGGGGCCCGTCGCGCAGCACAATCGGGCATGCCCGCCGCCGCACGCACCGCACTACTTTTTCTTTTCGGCGGGCTCTTCGGCCTCTTCCCCTTCTTCGGCGGCCTTGCGGCCGATCACTTCTGGTTGGGCAGGGCCTTCTTCGCCGGCAACCGCAGTCGGTTCGGGTTCTTCGACCTTGGCTGCGACCCGCACCACGACGGCTTCGGGGTTGTTCAGGATTTTGGTGTTGGCCGGCGCTTCGATCTCACGCACATGAATCGCGTGACCGATCTCCAGCGTCGAGATTTTCACAACGATGCTGTCCGGAATCTGAATCGCCAGACATTCGACGTGCAGGGTGCGCAGCGAATGGTCAAGCACGCCGCCAGCGAGAACGCCAGGGGCCGTGCCTTTCAATTCGACCTTGACCTCGACCTCCAGCCGCTCGTTGGGGTCGATTCGCAGCAGGTCGAAATGTACGACCTCTTTCCCGAGGTAATCCCACTGAACTTCTCGGAACAACACCTTCTCGGCATGCCCCTCGACCTCGACGTCGAGAACACGGGTGCCGGCGCGAATCAGCGACTCGACTTCACTGGCGGATGCCGACAGAGGGACCGGGTCCTGCTTGTGGCCGTACATATTGCCCGGAACGAATCCCTGTTGACGCAATCGCCGGCAGGCAATTGAGCCGCTTTCGGTACGCCGATTGACCGCCAGTTTGCCTGCCGCCGCCATGACCTCGACTCCTCTCCCCGGTCTACAAAGCAACGCTGAATCAGAGCTGGAGAAGATAACCAGCGGCGAGACACACTGCAAGAGGCGACTCCATCTTGCCTTTTGTACTGGCAGACCTGAGAATTTATGACAGACTTGCGTTAGAAGTTGCGGAAAAGCGGGGGGCGGTTGAGTGCCCCGTCTGATCGACAGAAGTCAGGGACTGGCACGCTTTTTCCCGGAACACAGTTCGCCCCCCACCGCCCGCGGTTCCGCCAGATGACCGATCGCAGCCACCGTCGCAGAAGCGTCTCTGCCTCGCTGCGCGTGGCCTTCCTTCTGGCGCTCGCGGGCACGGCAGTCGACATCTGGGGCTGGGGCTGTCGCCCGGCGTTCGCAGAAGACCCCGCTCCGGCGGAACAAGAGGTGGCTCAGCCGCCCCCGCGAAAGCCAGGCAACCTGTTGCCCGCACTCATTCGACGGGCGTTTGGAGCTGCCGCGGCGCAGAGCGAAGAGACGCCCGGCGAACCGGCGATCGACGAGTCGGGGGGCCCAACGGCCTCGCCCAATCGAAACCGTGCCGCGCGCGACACGTCTGACCCCCGCGCACCGATCGACGCGAAAACGTCGTCATGGCTGGCGCGAGCCCAGGCCCTGGCTCACGACGGCGACTGGCAGGAGGCGTTTGAATTGTTGCAGCGGGTTGCCGAGCAGGCAGAAGATAGTCTTTTTCGCACGGCCGACGGTGAGTGGATCTCGGCGAAGCTGCAGGGCGACCGCCTGCGCGGCTCGGCGCCTGCTGAGGTACTGCGCGAGTATCGGCAAAAGTACGGGGGCCTTGCGCGGCAGATGCTCAGCGACGCCCAGAAATCGGGTGACGCGCGGCAGATCGGTCGGGTGGCCCAGGGATATTTTCACACCGACGCGGGCTACGAAGCGGCCAATCGGCTGGCGACGATGCATCTCGATCGCGGCGAATATCCCTTGGCCGCGCGTTGGCTCGCCGAAATGTGGGCCGCTCGCGCGACGCTGACGCACGACCCGATCTGGCGCGCGAAGGCCGGCCTCGCGCTGGCCCGCGCCGGCCGCCTCGAACTGGCTCAGACGCTGGTTGGCGACGACGACGCCATGCCGCTCCTGGGAGGTCAGCGGCTGAAGGCGGCCGCGTGGCTGGCCGACGGGGCACAGACTCATCGCCCGGCTGCCTCGCCGCTGGCCGAATGGCCGATGTTCTATGGCAACGAGGCCCACACGGGCATCGCGACGGGCGGAGCGCCTTTGCTGTTGCCTCGCTGGCATCACGCGCTCACCGACAACGCGCAGATTCACCGGCAAATTGAACAGCTCTGCGAAGACCTTTCAGATCAGGGGACGATCCCCATGCCCGCCTCGTTCGCGCTGGCCGTAGGGGGCCGAATTGTCGTTCGAACACTGCGCGGCATGACGGTCATCGATGCGCCGAGTGGTCGCGAACTGTGGTCTACCACCGAGCCGCAACTCATCGAGCAACTGCTGGGCGCCGCCGGTCGTCGCTCAGTTGAGTTGGGAGGCGGCGTCGAATTGTTCCAGCGGCAGGTCGTGTTTCCGCCCCTTAATGCGCCGGGCTGGAACGCGAGCCTGGCGGGGGTCTATGGCAGTTCCGGTGAGCATGGCCCGCTTGCGAATTTGCTGTACCGCAACGCGGGCTTTGGCCTGGCGAGTAGCGACGGCCGGAGACTGTTTGTTGTCGAGGACGAAGCATTTCTGACTCCGCGGCAGCCGGGTAACCCGTGGCAGTGGGATGGCGGGCCCGGCGCAACGCCTGAACCAGGAAACCGCCTGACCTCATACGACCTCGAAACCGGGCGCCCCCTGTGGACCGCCGGAGGGACGCCGCTCGGCGAGCCATTCGACCCGCGTCTGGCCGGCTACTTCTTTTTCGGCCCACCTGTTGTCGCTGGTGAAGAGCTGCTGGTGATTGGAGAAGCCACGTCGGGCGATTGTAGCGACCAGATCCGCCTCTTGTCGCTCGACGCGAAAACGGGGGAAGAGCGGTGGTCGCAATTGATCGCGTTTGCCGAGGTCCCTATTGCGAAAGACGTGGGCCGCCGCTGGTGGGTCGCTCAACCCGCGGTGTCAGAGGGGCTCGTGATCTGCCCGACGACGGTCGGCTGGCTCGCGGCCGTCGATCGGGCGACGCACCGCCTGATGTGGGGTTACCGCCAGCCGCCGCCCGTGGCGTCGCGGCAGATCGCAGGGCGGGGCGACCAGCAGCAAGCCGCCGCGATGGTGCCGCAGGCTCCCCTGTACGGTCAATGGGGCGCCGCGCCTTTGGTTGCAGGCGAAGGGCGCGTTTTTTGTGCCGTACCGGAATCACAGTCATTGATCTGCCTCGATCAGTCCACCGGCAGGGAAGTGTGGAACAAGCCCCGCGGCGACGGGTTGTACCTGGCGGGCGTGTTTCAGGGGCTGGCGCTGGTCGTCGGGCGCGACGGGGTCGCGGCGTATGCCGCTGCCGATGGGGCGCTGCGATGGAAACGCAACACGCCCTGTCCGACAGGGCGTGGCGTGGCGCTGCGTGAACAGTATCTGTTACCTGTCGCAGCGGGCGAATTGTGGACTCTTGATCTACAGGATGGCCGGGTTGTCGCGAAGACGTATCTTTCGGGAGCCGAGGCTGGCCTCGGAAACCTGCTCATGTACCGCGGGCTGCTCTTGTCTCTCGATTCGTTCGGGTTGACGGCTTTCGAGCAGCGCGACGCGATCAGGGCCGAAATCGACCGTCGGCTGCGCGCGGCCCCTGACGATGCCCCGGCGCTTTTACGGATGGCCGAAATTCAGGCCTCCGACCGGAAGCCGACTGAGGCGTTGAGGGCGCTGCGCCGCATCGCGGCGACAACCCTCACGGGCAGCGCGAAAAACCGCTATCGATCGCTGGTCGTCTCGGCACTGACAAACCTGATTCAAGCTGACCCGGCACACGCCGACGCCAATGCGCGCCTCGCCGAACTGGCGGCCGCCATCGAGAGCGCCGAAGAAATTCGGCAGTTGCGCCGGCTGCGGGCGACGGTGTTTATCGCACAAGCCGATTTCTCGCGAGCCTTCGACGCGCTTCTGGAGCTGGCCAACGACGACGCGGCAGACCTGCTGGCCCGCGACGACGACCCCGCGGTGCTGGTTCGACCGGCGGCGTGGGCGGCGGGTCGGTTGGCCGACTTTCTGAATGAACTGCCCGCGGCCCGGCGCCGAACGTTCGATGGCGCCATTGCAGCGCGGGCCGCAGACGCCAGCGCCGAAAACTCCGACGCGCAGCGGGTTTTTCTGTCGGTCTTCGGCTGGCACGCGATGGCGAACGAGGTTCGCTTTCGGCTGGCGGCTGCGCTCGCCGATCGTGGAGAATTTCTTGAGGCCGACCGGTTGTTTTCAGAAATCAGCAGCTCCGGAACGCGCGCCGAAAGAGCTTTGGCCCTCGACCGGCAGGCGCAATTGATGACGCAGTTTGATCTGACGGCCGATGCCCTCCGATGTTACCAACGCCTCGAGCGGGAGTTTGGCGACGTTGTCGTCCACGCGGGTCTGACAGGAAGTCGTCTCGTCAGAGAGTTGCGGCAGGCCGGCCGATTGCCTGCGACCAGCCCCGCAATCGTCGACTGGCAGGCGGGCTCTATCCGCGTTGAGCGGTTGGGGGCCCAGCATGTCAACTATGTGCCGCAGGAACTCTCGACGACCGGCTCACCCGCACTGTATTTCCGGCAGCACTCGTTCGACATCGACCACGCCACGCAGCGCCTGGAAGTAGAAAGCTTTGCCGACAATGAACCACGCTGGTCGCAACCGTTGCGAGCCCAGGCAGGCACGACCGAAGGGGGAATGTCGCTGGCCCTGGCGGCGGGGCACCAACTGACAATTCTGCATCGAGGGGTGATTCATGTCATATCGCCCGTCGAAAGGCGCGTGTTGTGGACGCGGGCGCTGGAAGGTCGAATTCCGGCGCAACTTGCGGTCGCGCGCAACACCTCTCCCTTGCAGCCGATGCAGTCGCCAGCTTTCCTGGCCGATCGGCTGGCGCAGTTTCAGGCCACTGCGGGCGCCAGCCCGCTGGCCGTCGCCAACATGCGCTATGTCTGTCAGCAGGATCGGCGCCGCCTGACGGTTGTCGATGCGCGCACGGGCGAAATCCTCTGGACCTATTCCGGGCTGCGCCCCGGAACACAGGTGCTCGGAGGCCCGAATTTCATCTATCTGCGCTCGCTCACGAGCCAGACCATTGACGCGTTTCGGGTGCTCGATGGCAAGCGCGTGGCGTTGCCCAGGCCGACAGAAGCGTTGGGCCGGGCGATCGGCCTCGTCGACGATGCGTTTGTATTGCCGAACGCCGAGGGTGCCTCGTCGGGCTTGCGGCTGTATGACCCGGTTAACGACAAAGACCTTTGGACAATTGCGTTTCAGCCAGGGGTCCTGATCGGCACCATCGACCCGTATCGGTTGGCCGTGCTGGAAAAGGGCGATCGCGGCGGCCGGTTTCAGCAACTCAATCTGGAAACCGGGCAAGTGCAATTGCTGGGTGAGCTCACACCAGAAGAACTCAAGGGGCAGCTTGAGTTCTTCGCTTTGGCCGATGGGCTCAATGTCTATCTGCTGCTCAATGCACGCCACAACAATCAATTCTATTCCGAACAGGTGCCGTTCGTTCGTGCCAGCGGTCTGATACTCGCGTTCGACCCGATTCAGGCGGCCCTGCGGTGGAAACGGTCGATCACGGGCCAGAACCTGCTGCTGGAGCGACTGGAGGCGTCTCCCCTGTTGTTGTTCGCGTCGCGGCGGCACGAGCAGCGGGGCCGGCTGTCATACTGGTCGCTGCACCTCGTCGGCCTCGACAAGCTGTCGGGCGCTAAACTGCTCGATGAAAAGTCTGCGGCGCAGCCCGGCTTTCGCAGCGTGACGGTGAACTCGGCCGACCGCTACGTTGAATTGCGGTCGTACAACGAGCGCGTGCGGTTGTACCCTGTCGAAAAGGCCGCCGTCGAAGGATCCGCGGGAGATTGAGGCCCGGCAGCGAATGGATTCTGCGGCCCGTCGGCGGGTCGCGAATCCATTGACCGGTTGCGCGCCCTTGCGGTTCCTACCGGGACAGGTACCCTACAGGGAGCCGTCGGGGGGGCCGTCAACCGGCCCGGGCCTGGACGTCTCTTTCATCGGCCCGCATTGTTTCACAACAGAGGTGTTTTTCGCGATGCGCGACTTCGACTATGAGGCTCCGACAACGGTCGTTGACGCAGTGCGGGTGCTCAGCCGCCACAATGGCGCTGCCCGACCGTTGGCCGGCGGGACGGATCTCATCGATCAGATTCGTACGGGCCGGCACAAACCCGATCTCGTCGTCGATCTCAAGAAAATCCCGGAGCTGAACGTTCTGGAGTTGTCAGCAGCCGGTTTGCGGTTGGGTGCGGCCGTCCCCTGCTATCGAATCTATCAGCACGCCGAGATTTCCAGCCGGTATGCGGCGCTGGCTGACAGCACTCGAATTATCGGCGGCATTCAGATTCAAAGTCGCGCCAGCGTCGGGGGAAACCTCTGCAACGCCGGGCCGGCCGCCGACTCGACCCCGTCGCTCATTGCGCTCAGCGTAATTGCCGTCATCGCGGGGCCGTCAGGCAGGCGCGAAGTACCCGTAGAGAGCTTCTGCACGGCTCCGGGAAAAAACGTGCTGGGTGCCGGGGAGTTTCTCGTGGAACTGAAGTTTCCTGCGCGCCCGCCGCACAGTGGCTCGCACTATCGGCGATTCATCCCGCGGAACGAAATGGATATTGCCGTGGTGGGCGTTGCGGCGTCGGTTGTGCTGGACGCGACCGGCGAAAAAATCCTCAGCGCCCGAATCGGCGTTGGGGCTGTCGCCCCCACTCCGCTCTACGTCAAGGAAGCCGGCGATCTGTTGGCCGGCAAACCCGTGACCGACGAGTCGCTCGAAAAAGCGGCACAGGCGGCCCGGGGGGCCGCGCGCCCGATCGACGATATGCGCGGCACGAAGAAGTTCCGCCAGCATGTGACGGGCGTGCTGACCCGCCGCGTGCTGGACGAAGCGATTCGGCGGGCGCGGAACGGCTGACATTGAAATCCGAACACCAATTTTCAGGTTCTTTATGGCCAAAAAACGCGTCATTTCGACCACAATCAACGGGCGAGCGGTCGAGTTTTTGTGCGAGCCGCGGCAGACGCTGCTGGAAGTTCTGCGCGACACTCTCGACCTGACCGGGGCGAAAGAGGGCTGCTCGAACGGCAATTGCGGCGCCTGCACGGTGCTGGTGAACGGCCGGCCCGTCGACAGTTGCCTGGTGCTGGCCGTGGAAGCCGAAGGGGCGGCCCTCATGACGATCGAAGGTGTCGCCGGTACCGACGGCCTCGACGAGGTGCAGCAGGCGTTTCTGGAAGGGGCTGCGCTGCAATGCGGCATCTGCACCCCCGGGTTCATCATGTCGACCGAAGCGCTTCTGGCAGAAACCCCCGACCCATGCGAACAGGATGTTCGGTTCTTCCTCGCCGGCAACCTTTGCCGGTGCACGGGTTACGACAAAATTGTACGCGCGGTGCTCGGGGCAGCGCGGCGGCGCCTGAACCCTGCGATACCGCGGTCGTCTTAAGCCCCCCGGCGCCGTGGGGCGCCTGATTCAATCTCAACTTCAACGTGAAAGCCGGCCAGCATGTCAACGGTCGAACGTGGAAAGTCGCAAGCTGCCAAAGGGGGCAATGGAAAGGCCTACCGGGTGATAGGCACCCGCCCGATCCGTCACGACGGAGTCGACAAAGTGACCGGGCGCGCGAAGTATGGGGCTGACGTCAGGTTGAGCGGACTGCTGGCCGGCGTGGTGCTCCGCAGCCCGCACGCGCACGCGCGCATCAGGTCGATTGACGTGTCGCGGGCGCTCGCCCTGTCCGGCGTGCGCGCGGTCGTGACGCACAAAGATTTGCGCGAACCCGGCAATCTCGTGGTGGACCTCGGGGAAGGCGCGGTCAACCTCAGGCACCTCAGCAACAACATTCTGGCGGCCGACAGAGTTTTGTACCGGGGGCACGCGGTGGCCGCCGTGGCCGCCGATTCGGTGCACATTGCCGAAGAGGCCGCTTCGCTGATCTCCGTCGACTACGAAGTTTTGCCCGCGGTGCTCGACGTAGAGGCCGCGATGAAACCCGACGCGGTGCTGTTGCACTACGATCTCTACACCAACGAGCTGGGCCAGAAGGCGTCGAAACCCAGCAACATTGCAGAACATTTCCGGTTCGAGAAGGGGAACGTCGAACAGGGTTTCGCCCAGGCGAAATTCGTCGTCGAGCGCGAATTCAAGACCGCCACGGTCCATCAGGGTTACATCGAGCCGCACAACGCCACCGCCCTCTGGAACGCCGACGGTCATATCACGATCTGGACCAGCACACAGGGGTCTTTTACGGCGCGGCACCAGACGGCTGAACTGGTCGGCGTGCCCATCTCGCACGTCAAAGTCGTGCCGATGGAAATCGGAGGCGGCTTCGGCGGCAAGATTCGCGTGTATCTCGAGCCTGTCGCCGCATTGCTTTCCAGGAAGTGCGGCCAGCCGGTCAAGGTGCTGATGAGCCGCGCCGACGTGTTTGAAGGCACCGGGCCCACGCCGGGCGCCTGCATCAAGGTCAAGCTCGGGGTCGCGGCCGACGGAAAGATAGTGGCCGGGTCAGGAACGCTGGCGTACGAAGCCGGCGCGTATCCCGGGTCGCCCGTTGGCATGGGGGCGATGTGCCTGTTCGCCTGTTACGACGTTCCGCATGCCAGGGTCGACGGTTACGACGTGGTCGTCAACAAGCCGCAAACCTCGGCGTATCGCGCGCCCGGCGCCACCAACGCGGCCTTCGCGCTCGAAACGGTGATCGACGAAGTCTGCGAGCAGCTTCAGATTGACCCCCTGGAATTCCGCCTGAAGAACGCGGCCCGCGAAGGAACGCGACGCGTCGACGGGCCGGTCTTTCCGCGCATCGGAATGGTTGAATCGGTCGAGGCGATCAGGAACAGCGAACATTGGAAGACGCCCCTGACCGGCAAGTTCCGCGGCCGTGGGGTCGCAACCGGCTTCTGGTTCAACGTCGGCCTGAAGTCAAGCGTCAGCGCCACCGTGAACCCCGACGGCACCGTGGCGCTTGTCGAAGGCTCGCCCGACATCGGCGGCACGCGCACCTCGATCGCCATGCAGCTTGCCGAAACATTGGGAATCGACGCGGCCGACGTCGTTCCGACCGTCGTCGATACCGACAGCGTGGGGTACAACGACGTGACGGGCGGCAGCCGCGTCACGTTTGCCACCGGGTACGCGGCGTACGAAGCGGCCCGCGACATTCAGCGCCAGATGATCGAACGGGCCGCGAGAATCTGGGAGGTCGACCCGTCGCAGGTGTCGTACGAAGAGGGAGAAATTCGCGGTTCCAACGGCAAAAAGTTCACGTTTCGAGAGCTGGCCGCGAAGATCAACAAGACGGGCGAGCCGATTGTCGCCCGCGCTTCAGTCGACCCCGAGGGCGCCGGCGGCGCGTTCGCCACACACCTGGTTGATGTCGAAGTCGACCCCGACACCGGGAAGGTCGAAATCCTGCGATACACCGCGTCTCAAGACGCCGGCACCGCGATTCACCCCAGCTACGTTGAAGGGCAGATTCAGGGGGGCGTCGCGCAAGGCATCGGCTGGGCGTTGAATGAAGAGTACTTCTACGATGGCAACGGGACGATGCGCAATGCCACGTTTCTCGATTATCGCATTCCCACCTGCTACGACCTGCCGATGATCGACACGATTATCGTCGAGGTGCCGAACCCCGGGCATCCCTATGGGGTGCGCGGCGTAGGTGAGGTTCCGATCGTGCCGCCGCCGGCCGCGGTGGCCAATGCGATCTATCATGCCGTGAAGGTGCGGCTGCGCGACCTGCCCATGTCGCCGCCGAAGGTTCTGCACGCGATCCTGCACAAGAAGTAATGGCCAGCGTGCACATCCCACCGCTGCTGCGCGACCTGACGAGCGGGGCAGATTGCGTCGATGTGCCCGGGGCGACAGTGCGGCAGATTGTCGCGGCCCTCGAGGCGCGCTTTCCAGGCATCCGCGAGCGGCTGTGCGCGGGAGACGACCTGCGGCCGGGCGTGGCCGTCGCCATTGGTGATGCGGTCAGCCGCATCGGGCTCTTGCAGCCGGTGCCCGACGGGGCCGAGGTTCACTTTCTGCCGCCGATCGGCGGCGGTTGAGCGGGTTACGAACGCTTGCGGCGCACGCGCTGGCTCGTCTTCTGCAGCATGGCCGTGCATTCCTCACGCGCAGCCGACAGCCCCGCGGGCGTGATGTTCGTGCCGCGGCAGTAGTCCATGATGACCTTCTCGGCGGCGGCGAGCTCGTCGCAGACCTGCGGCACTTCGCTGGCGATGTCATGCGGAATCGTCGCGACGCCGTTCAGGTCGCCGTGCAGCAGGTCGCTAGGATAGATGCAGATGCCGCCCACCGTCACAGGCACGTTGAGCGCGAGGGTGTGGCAATAGCCGTGAGCGCAAATCGTGCCTGAGGTAAACGCGGGAAACTTGAGCCTCTCGACCTGTTCCAGGTCGCGGCCGGCGCCCGAAGTGATCAGCCCTTGCGCCCCGAACGATTTGTAAACCGTGCACATCACCTCGCCGAACGTCGCGGAGATGACGGGGACGTCGAGGTCTTGATAAACCATCACACTCGGGCCCGGAAGCTGCCCGAACGCTTCCACCTGCTGACTCATGCTGGCGTACACGTCACCCGATCGCGGCGGCGACATGCTGCGAAACGTCGATGTCACCGCGTAGCCGACCATCGGCGGCAAATGCGGAAAACAGGCCTTGATTGAGGCGTTCATAAATCCGGCATTGTGCGGCCGGACTTCAAACAATTCGATCGCGTTGCAGACGGTGGGAGTATCGAAGCGGGCGAGGGCTGAGAGGGCCTCTTTGGTAAGCGCGGGGATCGACATGAGTATTTCTCCAGGCCGGATTCGTGATTTCCGTCAGCCGCCTCGTGCGCTCCGATTCGGATGAGACGTTCGCTTAATAGCGAAACTGGAGGTGATCTGCAAATGCGCATTGACGGCGGCAAGTGGCCCCCGCGCTCCTGCTGGCCACTTTTGAATTTTGGGCAGAAATTAAGATTCCGTCATTTTTTGCTTGCATTTGCTATCGCAGTTTGTGAACTTGATTAAGCCACCGTGCTGACTGTCGAAGGCTACGGACGATCCGACGTGGGCCACTTCAGATTCTCCGATGACAACCGTCTTCGATACGGTCGCACGGACCAGCGAGCCGCTTCCTGGCGGCAATGAACAGGACACCGTCAAGCGCGAAGTCCGCTATCACTACTCCCCCGCGCTCCCGGAACTCCTCCAGCAGTTGGGCGTCACACTGCTCGTCTCGACCTACCAGGCGGGAAAGCTTGTCGTTCTGAGCGCCCGCCGGGGAGAGATGTCGATCTCGTTCTGCCACTTCGATCAGGCGATGGGCATCGCCGTGGATCGCGCACGACTGGCCGTCGGCACAACTCGGATGATCCACATGCTGAAGGCGGCACCCAGCATCGGCCCGCACATCGAGCCGCAAGGCGCGCATGAGGGATGCTGGTTGCCGCGGCTGAGTTTCTGGACAGGCAATATCCAGGGCCACGATCTCGCGTGGGGAGACGATGGCCTGTGGGTGGTCAACACCCGGTTCTCTGCACTTTGTACTTTGCACGAAGACTTCAGTTTCGTTCCGCGCTGGCAACCGAGATTTATCACCGACCTTCGCGCAGAAGACCGCTGCCACCTGAACGGCATGGCCTGCGACCACGCAAAACCTCGATACGTGACGGCGCTGGCAGAGACGAACGAAGCGGCCGGCTGGCGCCCTACGAAAGCCACCTCCGGGGTTTTGATTGACGTTGCAACTCAGGAGACGATTGCCCGCGGCTTCGCCATGCCTCACTCCCCCCGCCTGTATGACAACCGGCTGTGGCTTCTTAATTCGGGGTACGGCACTTTGGAAACTGTCGATCAGGTGAGCCGGCGACGAGACGTCGTGGAGCGAATGCCGGGATACACGCGCGGACTGGCGTTCGCCGGCCGGTTTGCATTTGTCGGGTTGTCGCGAATCCGGCAAACCTCGGTGTTCGGCGGGCTTCCGATTGCCGAATGCCGCGAGCAACTCAAGTGCGGCGTCGCGATGATCGACCTCGTCGGCGGGCAGACAGTCGCCACATTCCAATTCAGTTCCGGCGTCGAAGAGATTTTCGCGGTAGACGTGCTGCCGCAGGCAACTGCCTACGTCGAAGGGCCGATATTCGACCCGCGGAGCAAATCTGCGGAAATTTGGTTAGCTCCCCACCCCAATCAGAAGGTTGCTCAAGAGCGCGGAGGATTTTATACCCGTTCCGGGGAGATTTCCGCTCTGAGTCGCGTCACAAACGTTTCAAATTCAGGCGATTAACGAAGGGCCAGACCATGCTCGTCTCGACTCCATTCCGCCGCTTCGTGCGGTTGCTGGCATCTAAGCGACTTCGTACGCGCCGCACGTATTGTCGCGAGCTCTCTGCAATACTTGCTGCGGAGGTGCAGGCGTTTGAAAGCCGTGAATTGCTTTCCGCGCCGGTGGCGGTGAGCAACCTTGATCCACAGCTTTGGGGTTCTACTGGATCCGTGGCGATTGGCAACACGTTGTATTTCAAAGGCTATGATTCAGCTCATGGTTCGGAGCTCTGGAAAAGTGACG
>JBQTIL010000132.1:0-1650 GCA_052388175.1 Planctomycetaceae bacterium
CCGCTCTGCTCAGCGACGACGACCGCCTTGCCGAGCACATCCGCGACCGCCCGGGACGAGCCACCCGGAGACGTTCTCAGCCCGCAGCAGCCCGTCGATAACCCTCAAAGCCGGTTATGGACCCGTCTGGAACTCTTCGCACCGGCGAAAATCGCTCGGAACCTGGATGTTCACAAAGTTCCAGACACCTTTTCCAACAGGCTCCTGACTCTAACTGACCAAGCAGCGCGATAAACGAGGGCAGGCACCCCGGTGACGCGCGCTCGTCGGGCGACTTCAGCGATGGCCGGCGGCCAGTCAATGGCCTGCCAGTGGCGAGTGCCGCGCGGCCGCCCGGTCTGCAACTTGTCGCAGGCGCGAACGAATTGTCGTCCTGACAACGCACCTCGTCATGTCAGGGCGCGGCCGGAATGAGCGGGAATGTCTGGCCACCAATCTGGCCGGAATTCTCTCAGAAGCGTCGATTCATCACGAGAAATCTGAAGTTTTGTATAGCACCTGCGCGGGCCGCCGGTTGACCGGCTTTCGAATAATTCAACGAGGGGTTCGGATTTTCAGCGACACGCTTTCGTTGCCTTTTACGACCCTTAACTAGAGGTTGTGTTTTGAGAGCCGCGAATGTCTGCCGATACGACCGAATTGCTCGTGCAGGCTCGTGCAGGCTCGGAACACGATCGCGGAGTCTTGCTCGAGCGCTATCGGAATTACCTTGAATTGCTGGCACGCGTCGAGCTGGGGCGGCGGCTGCAACGCAAGGTCGATACGGCCGACGTGGTGCAAGAGACGTTTTTGGAAGCGCATCGTAATTTTCACCGGTTTCGAGGGGCCTCAGAGTCGGAGTTTATCGGGTGGCTGCGAGAAATCCTGGGCAGCCGAATTGCAGATCTGGTGAGACGCTATGTAGGCACCAAGGGGCGCGATGTCCGCCGTGAGCGGCCTCTCAGTGTCGATTTCGATCAATCATCCCGAGTGCTGGATCGCGGGATGGTGGCGTTGAACAGCACGCCGAGCCAGCAGGTAATTCGCCGCGAGCAGGGCTTGTTGTTGGCTGAGGCGCTGGCCCGCCTGCCCGACAACTATCGTGAGGTTCTGGTGTTAAGACATCTTGAAGAATTGACGTTTCCCCAGGTTGCCGAGCGGATGGATCGTACGTTGAACAGCGTCAAAAAGCTGTGGGTGCGGGCGGTGGCTCTCTTGCGTCGGTCGCTGAGAGACATGACATGACCGGGCCGACCGATAGCGTTTCAGGCGATTTCGATCAGCCGGCCGGCTGTCCGGAGGCGGCGGTGGCGGCAGCCGAAGACCCGCGCGTTCTGGCATTGGCAGAAGAATTCCTGTCGCAATGGGAGGCGGGCCTGCAGCCCAGCATTGCCGAGTACGCCCAGCGCTACCCTGAACTGTCGGATCGGATCATCGAATGCCTCGAAGGAATTGAATTCCTGGGAACGGCCGGCCGCTCTTTGCCCGCAGGCGCCCACGACGGCGGCCCGGCGAACGCATCAGACGGCCGGTTTCCCAAAGACCCTCTGGGCGACTTCCAGATCATCAAGGAACTGGGTCGCGGGGGCATGGGGGTCGTGTACGAGGCCGAGCAGTTGTCGTTGAGCCGCCGGGTGGCGCTCAAAGTGCTGCCCTTCGCGTCGACATTTG
>JBQTIL010000133.1:0-26260 GCA_052388175.1 Planctomycetaceae bacterium
TGTGGTCTGTGTGGTCCGTGGTCAAGTCTTTTCGGCCCGATTGGATTCTGGAGCATCCCAGCCGAAATCCTCAGTCCGAGGAATTTTGTTGCGGTGCCAGAATTCTGAACGATTGCTGTGCAGAGAACAAATGGAACTTCTCCGCGCCCTCTGTTGACTCCTGTGCAAATCAGCCTGAATCAGCGTTTCTTCTATTCGAAGAACGCTAATCGGCGCTGATCTTCACTCATCCAAGAACTGATAACCGGTCCCTGAGGACCTTGGGGACCAGGAATCGATCAAGCGCGGCCGCGAAGAGGCTCAAAAGCCGCAAGAAAAGAGCTTGTGCCTTTTGAGCATTCTTACGGCCCGTCGTTTTCTTCACCTACGGCTACAACAATCCGGTATCGTTCGAGAGATTTGATCAGCGTCGATCAGCCCGTTCGCGGAAACACTGATCGACGCATGATCTTCACTGACTACGGGGTGAAATCACTTTCGCCGTCGACGCTCAGGCAGAATTCAGCGATCAGGCGTGCAGCGTGCTCCAAATCCGCGAGCGAGACGACCTCGACGGGGCTGTGCATGTAGCGGTTGGGGATTGCGACGATTCCCGTTGCCAGCCCGCCCCGGCTGATCTGCATCACATTCGCGTCATTGCTGGCGGCACGCGACAGGCCCCCCGTCTGCACCGGAATTTCATGCTGCTGCGCCAGCTCGACCAGCCTGGCATGCACCACCGGGTTGACATTGGGCCCCCGGTACAACATCGGGCCCTGCCCCAGAGCGACCTCGCCGTACTGCTTCGATTCAACCGTCGGACAATCGGTGGCATGTGTCACGTCGACTGCCAGACCGACCTGCGCTTCGATCGCAAAGGCGCTGGTTTGTGCGCCGCGCAGCCCGATTTCCTCCTGCACGGTCGAGACGGCAAACAGGGCCGCTTGCGGGTTCCGCCCGGCGGCCTGTTCCAGGGCCGACATGACCACCCAAGCCCCGACTTTATTGTCCATGCCCGGGGCGGCGGCCAGGTCGTTTCGCAAACGACGAAAACCCAGCTCGAACGTCACCGGGTCTCCCACCGCCACCACCTGTTTCGCTTCGTCGCGATCTTTCACCCCGATATCGATCCACAGGTCTTTCAGCTCCGGCACCTTTTTGCGATCGTCTTGAGATAAGAGGTGAATGGGCTTGCGGGCAATCACCCCCGGTACTGCGCCGTTTCGGCCCCAAACCACCATGTTCTGTCCGATCAGCATCTGGATATCCCAGCCGCCGATCGAATCGACCCACAGGTATCCCCGGTCGTCGATGAATTTGACCATCAGGCCGATCTGGTCGCAGTGACCGGCCAGCATGATTCGGGGAGCGCCCTGAGGGTTCACCGCAGCGATCACGTTGCCGTGCCAGTCGGTGCGAACGTCGTCAGCGAATTGCCCGACGAACCGGCGAACGACCGCCTGTACGGGCTGCTCGTACCCCGACGGGCTGGGCGACCCCAGAAGATCCTGAAGAAACCGAAGGCTGCGGTCATTCATGGACGCACGAAACTCCTTTGAGTTTGCTTGTTGTCGCAAGACGCGATTATAGCCGCGTCAAACATCGGCCCCAAGCCGCGTCACAGCACCATGGGCCGACGCCGCAAAGGCCCGTCCGCCCGCGCCCGCCACGCCCCCCGGGGCCACACCGGGCCCGGCGGATGTGCTCTAACCCAATAACATGCTGAAAAGCGGAAAGCGAAGCTCACTCCCCCAATGGGAGAGTACTGGGGCGGGGGGCCAATTGCGGGAGAATGCCGCGCTTCGACTCTCACCCCGGTCCACCCCGACCCTCGCCCAGAGGGAGCTGGAAGTCTTTCAACGAACTGCCAAGACGCTTGCGGTGAATTCAATGCGTCGCAATGGGGGTTCTCCCTCGCCGTCGCGGGGCGGAATTCCCTTAAAAACCCGATGGAATCGGGTGTTATGGTTTGACGGTCGAAAGTCCGATAGGTAAAGTCAAAAACGCTCAATCAGGCGACGACAGCCGAGCGACGCGGTTGCCGCCTTCTGACGCAGCACCCGTTCGACTCGCAATCAAGGATGGATTCGATGGGTTGCCTGGCAGAGAAGCTTTGGGCCGTCACAGCGGTTTGTGTGCTCTCCACAAGCCCGCACGTGGAATGCCGTGCAGCCGGACGCCGATCCCTCCTGTTCGTCAGGATCTCGCACGTTCGCAGCCTCCTCGCAAGAGCTGCGCAAGTGGTCATCCGATTTCACATGGATTCGTGACTGACGGCGCCTTCGATGTCCGGCAAGGATGACAACATGGAACTGCAAACCGCTGCGGAACGACAAGACGCGCTGGCGGACCGCGTCGAACGATTGATCCGGCAACGCACCAGCGGATTGATTCGCAGCCTGCGGGTCGAAGTCCTTGCCGACGAGGTGGTCGTGACCGGCCGGGCCGCAACCTACTACGCCAAACAACTGGCGACGCACGCCGCACTCGACGCCTGCGATCATCTGACGTTGACCAACGATATTGAGGTCTTTTAGCGGCCCGCTGCCGGCGCGGCTTATCTCAACGGCGCACCTGCCCCCGTCGCCGCAACTTCGGCGCAGGCGCCTGCTTCTCCGAGCCGGGCTGCCCTCTGATGGCCGTGCGGCTGGGCCTTCTGGCCCATGAGGTTGGTGCCCTGCTTCGCCGGCTACTATAGTACGAGCCGATATGGCCCCCATCGGATTCGGCATCGTTGGTTGCGGCACGATTGCCGCGTTTCATGCCCGCGCAATCAAAGAGATTCGGGGCGCCAAGCTTGTTGCCGCGTTCACCTCGCATGCCGAAAAAGCGCAGAAGATCGCGAAAATTTCGGGCGGCTGCACGATCTACACCGACTACGAGAGATTTCTGAGGCATCCGGGGCTTGACATCGTCAATATCTGCACTCCGAGCGGTGCGCACCTGGAACCCGCGGTGGCGGCGGCTGCGACGGGCAAGCACGTCGTCGTCGAGAAGCCCCTCGAAGTCACGCTCGATCGCTGCGACCGGCTGATCGCCGCCTGCCGCAAGCATGGGGTGCAGCTTTGCACGATCTTTCCCTCGCGGTTCAGCCCCGCGAATCAGGCGCTGAAACAGGCGATCGACGACGGCCGCTTCGGCCGCCTGACAATGGCCGACGCGTACGTCAAATGGTGGCGGACGCAGGAGTATTACGACAGTGGCGGCTGGCGCGGCACATGGCGGCTCGACGGCGGTGGGGCCTACATGAATCAGGCCATTCACAGCGTCGATCTGCTGCAGTGGCTGATGGGAGAGGTGGCTGACGTCGCCGGCTTTACCGCGACGCTGGCTCACCAGCGGATCGAAGTCGAAGATACCGGCGTCGCCGCGGTCAGGTTCCGCAACGGGGCCCTGGGGGTAATCGAAGCTACGACCAGCGCCTATCCGGGGTTGCTCAAGAAAACCGAAATCCACGGCACGCAAGGCAGCGCGATTGTCGAACAGGATGACGTTCTGCTGTGGGACTTCGCCGCGCCTTCACGCCGCGACGCGGCAATCCGCCGCAAGTTCGCCCGACGCCTGCGCCCCAACGGGGGCGCGAACGATCCCAAGGCCATTTCGCACGCCGGTCATCGCGCCCAACTCAAGGATTTTCTTCACGCCGTTCAGACGGGTGGTCGACCGCTGGTCGACGGCGGAGAAGGGCGCAAGAGCGTTGAGATCATCCTGGCGATCTACCAGTCGGCGATGACCGGAAAATCGATCGCGCTACCGCTCGCAGCCGCGGCGCCCACCACCTGATATGCTGGCTGCCCTGGGGATTGGCGGGTTGATGTCGGTCTCGCGTGATTCGATGATCAATGCCCCGTCTGCTACGAGAACTCCGATGACCCGGATGCAACTCGCCTCGCTCGCCTGCAAGGTTCTGGCACTGTATTGTTTCGTCCATGCGTTCACAGCCCTGGTCCAATTTGTGCTGGTGCTGGTGCCCGCGATCTGGGATTTTGCCTGTTTCGGATTAAACAGTACTCAATTCGGGTCCGTGACGACTGTGGGGTCATACGTCGTCGCGATGTTAGTACCGGCCGCGTGGCTGTGGCGAAACGCCGATCACCTTGCGCGACGGATGGTGTTTGACGATTCCGAGCCCGTCACCCCTGAGGCCTGGAGCGCAGAGATTTGCCTGTCAGTGGCTTGCACCGCAATCGGCGTGTTCGCCGTCATGCAGGCGCTCCAGCAATTGCTGTTGTTGACTGTGAATTCCTGGAGCATTTCGCCTTTTCCTGCAGGCCTTGTGAAAGATCCCCGACATCTCGCTCTGTTTCTCGGGCAAGTGCTGTACGCAGCGCTGGGCGGCTGGCTGATACTGGGGTCGCGCGGCGTCGCGCGGCTGCTTATTTGGGCGCGCGAAGCAGGCGGGTCTAAAAAGCAGCCGACAGAGGCCACCCGCGACAGCGACGCGGGCGAACATCCCACCGATTGAAACAGTTGGCCGACCGCAGAGCGGTCGGCTTGGGGGGCGGCGCCCGGTAGGCAGCGAACCGTCGGCCGTGGGGCTGTTCACGCCCCCGCTACCCGTTGCGAAGCGGGGCCGCACTACGCGATCGTGACGCTCGCGTCGAGATACACGTCCTGAATCGCATTCAGCAGCTTGACGCCGTCAGCCATCGGGCGCTGGAACGCCTTGCGGCCGCTGATCAGACCCATGCCGCCGGCACGCTTGTTGATAACGGCCGTCTTCACCGCTTCGGCCAGATCCGACTCACCGGCCGAGGCGCCGCCTGAATTGATCAGGCCGATGCGACCCATGTAGCAGTTGGCCACCTGATAGCGGCACAGGTCGATCGGATGGTCAGTGGTCAGCTTCTCGTACACCAGCGGCGACGTTTTGCCGAACTTGAGCGCCGTGTAGCCGCCGTTGTTCTCCGGAAGCTTTTGCTTGACGATGTCGGCCTGGATCGTCGAACCCAGATGGTTGGCCTGCCCGGTCAGGTCGGCTGAGAGGTGGTAGTCTTTGTCAGCCGAAAACGCCTTGTTGCGCAGATAGCACCAGAGGATCGTCGCCATTCCCAGCTCGTGCGACTTGTCAAATGCCTTCGCGACTTCGACGATCTGCCTGCCCGATTCGTCGGAGCCGAAATAGATTGTGGCCCCTACCGCCGCGGCCCCCATTTCGTAGGCCCGCTCGACGGTGCCGAACAGAATCTGGTCGTGCTTATTGGGATACGTCAACAGCTCGTTGTGGTTGAGCTTGACGATGAAGGGAATCTTGTGCGCGTAACGACGGGCGACCATGCCCAGCACGCCAAAGGTCGAGGCCACGCCATTGCAGCCCCCTTCGACCGCCAGCTTGACGATATTCTCGGGGTCGAAATACGCCGGGTTCTTGGCGAACGATGCCCCGGCGGAGTGCTCAATTCCCTGATCGACGGGCAGGATCGACAGGAAGCCTGTATTCGCCAGGCGGCCCGTGCCGACCAGTCGCTGCAGGTTCGCCAGGACCCGCGGGCTGCGATCGCTGGGGCCAAAGAGCTGGCCGACCCAGTCGGCTGCTGGAAGGTGCAGCACTTCTTTCGAAATCGTCTGGCACTTGTGCTCCAACAGCGACTTGGCCTGACTTCCCAACAGTTCAACGATGCGAGACATCAGATGGGTCTCCTGAGCCGGCGGTTCCTGTGACGACTGACCATTCCCGATTAGAGGCTTAAGAATATCCATCTGCAAACGGCGTGACAATCGGCCGCCCGGCGGGATGAGAGGCCAACCTGTGCAGTGGATTTCCTGACCCGTTCGCAGTATGCTGCGCGGCCACTCGAAGGTCGGGCGGCACGTAGTTTGCCTTTTGCCGGCGGACGCTGGCATACGTGCCGAAAACTGGTGGTTCCCAATTCCTCCCACGGCAGTCCTGCCCGTTTTCCGGGCATGCAGTGCGTATCGCCTGTGCGTTGGAGGCGTGTGCGAAGACGTCGGTTCATCCACTCGCGCTCGTTGTTTTTCACCCGGTGAGGCTAACTTTGTACAAGGAGATTGGCTGATGAAACCCAAAGATTTCTTCGACCTCGCGAAGAAACACCAAGCCGAAATGATCGACCTGAAGTTTGTCGACATGCTCGGCACCTGGCAGCACTGCAGCTACCCGCTTGAAGAATGGGACGAGGGAACGTTTGAGAACGGGGTCGGGTTCGACGGCTCGTCGATTCGCGGGTGGCAGGCCATCAACCAGTCAGACATGCTGGCAGTTCCCGTGGCCGATACGGCCCGAATCGATCCGTTCTTTCGCGAACCGACGATCAGCGTGATCGCCAACATCGTCGACCCGATCACGCGGCAGGACTACAGCCGCGACCCGCGGCACATCGCCCGCAAGGGGGTGGCGTACCTGAAGCAGTTGGGCGTCGCCGATACGGTGTTTATCGGTCCTGAGCCGGAGTTTTTCATTTTCGACGACGTGCGCTACAGTTCGGCGCAAAACGGCACGATGTACCGCATCGACTCGTCGGAAGGGGCCTGGAACACCGAGCGCATGGAGGATAAAGGCAATCTCGCCTCAAAGATCGTCTACAAGGGGGGGTACTTCCCCGTCAGTCCGCAGGACACGCTGTACGACATCCGCAGCGAGATGGTCAACGAGATGCGGAAGATCGGCATCGTCGTCGAAGCGCACCACCACGAAGTTGCCACGGCCGGCCAGTGCGAAATCGACATGAAGTTTATGGACCTGGTCAAAATGGCCGACCAGATGATGTGGTACAAGTACATCATCAAGAACGTCGCGCGTCGGCACGGCAAGACGGTGACCTTCATGCCCAAGCCGATTTTCGAAGACAACGGCTCGGGCATGCACACCCACTTTTCGCTGTGGAAGGGCGGCCAGCCGCTGTTCGCGGGCGAAGGTTATGCCGGCATGAGCCCGCTGGCCCTCAACTGCATCGGCGGGGTGCTCAAGCACGCCCGCGCGATTCTGGCGTTCGCTGCCCCGACCACCAACTCGTACAAGCGATTGGTGCCGGGTTTCGAGGCGCCGGTGAACCTGGCGATGTCGCAGCGGAATCGTTCGGCTTCCGTCCGCATTCCGATGTACTCGTCGAGCCCCAAGGCGAAGAGGTTCGAGTTCCGCTGCCCCGACCCGAGCAGCAACCCGTACCTGACGTTTACCGCGATTCTGATGGCGGCGCTCGATGGCGTTCAGAACAAGATCGACCCGGGCGAACCGCTCGATCGCGATATCTACGAGATGAGCCCCGAAGAGTTGGCCCAGACCAACAAGACCCCGGGTTCGCTCGAAGAAGCGCTTTCCGCTTTGGAAGAAGATCACGCCTTCCTGACCAAGGGAGACGTGTTCACCGAAGACCTGATCGAAACCTGGATCTCGTGGAAGCGCGATAAAGAAATCGACCCGATGCGGCTCCGCCCGCACCCGTTCGAATTCTCGCTCTACTACGACAACTAGAACCAGGCAACGTACTCTGAATCGACGGGCGCCGTGGCCGGCTCGGGCTGGCCGCGGCGCCCGAATTCTTTTCAGGCCTCGTTCTCTGTCGGCGCGTGCAGGCAGAGAGTCAGCAGCGTGCCCACGGCCATCAGTCCGGCGCCGGCCCAATAGGGCAGAGTCACGTTCAGGTCGTTGAGAATCAACCCCAGCACAGGTGACAGGATTCGCGCGAGCGCCGCCATGCTTTGCCCCAGCCCCAGCACCCCTCCCTGCTGCGTCGCGGCCGTATGGCGCGAGAGCAGCGATTGCAACGAAGGGCTCAACGCCGAAAACCCGACGACTGCGATGGGCAACACGCCGTACAGCATGGCAGTTGACTCACGAGTCGCCGAAAAGCCGATCAACAGCAGCCCGGCGGTCATCAGCACGGTTCCCACGATCCCCGTGGCGAACTCGCCGATCTTCGGAATCAGCCGCCGCACCAAGAGCCCCTGGCTGAGCGCCAGCACAAAACCGATGTACGCGAAAACCAGGTAGTTGTCGCGATCGGCGAGCCCCAGATAGTCGGTGAGCAACGCCAACGTGCTCTCGAACTGGCCAAAGGCGAACGTCGTCAGAAACATGGTGAGCAGAATCAGGCCCACGTCGCGCCGCGCGAGCGCCTGCCGCAGGTTCGACACATCAAGCCAGTGTCGTGCTTCGGCCCGATTGCCCGCGGCCAATGATTCGGGCAATAGAAAAACGGCTGACAACAGCGCCAGGGCCGATAGCCCTCCAGCCACGTATCCTGGCGCCGCAGCGGGCGCTTCGAGCGTGTGCAGTTTGGCAGATTGGTCTGCCGTGAGCAGCGCAGCGATTCTCGAATCGCGGTTCTGTTTGAGCGCGTCGCGCTCTGGCCGCGTGCTGCTGCGCCCCAGTTGCATTCGTTGAGCACGGTAGTCTTCGACAACCTCCCGAATCTGCTCTGATTGCTGAGGGGTGACGGCCAAAAGGCGCGCCACGCGGCCCCCCTCGCGCGACCCGAAATCGCTGATGTCGCCCGGTACGAACGCGGCGCCCAGCAAGGGGCCGAAGGTGAAGCCGATACCGAACGCCGCCCCGATCAGCGCCATGCCCTTCCCGCGTTCCTCCGGCCCGGTAATGTCGGCGATGTACGCCTGAGCTGTGGGGATCGTCGCCCCGGCGATCCCCGCGCCGATGCGGCAGATAAACAACCAGGGCAGAACGCCCAGGCCCCACAGCGTTCCGGTCGACCCCAGCGAGGTGCAAAACCCGAACAGCGTGTAAAACAGCGCAGAGCCTGCCAACCCCAGCATCAGAACAGGTCGCCGGCCGACACGGTCTGAAAAACGTCCCCACAAGGGAGCGAACAGAAACTGCATGGCCGAGAACGACGCCATCAACAGCCCCAGCGTCAGGCCGTCAGCTTCGAAGTGCCTGGCGTACCTCGGGAGCAACGGCAGCACGATGCCGAACCCGAGCAGGTCGATGAAAACCGTGATGAAGATGATCAGCAGCGGCGCGCGGCGGTTCAAGGGCAAGAGGCGGGTCTTTCGAAAGGATTCACCTGGTAGTACAAACTTGAAAACGCACGCAGAGATTGTGGCCGATAATCGTTCGGGCCGGTCGCACTCGGCGCGTGCCCGATTCAGCCGCGCCGCACAAACCACCAGGCCAGCCAGGCCAGAAGCGGGAACAGGCCGAAGATCAACAGTGCCGTGAGCAGCACCGAACGCTTCTCATCCGGCCAACGTCCCATGATGTTCAACCGATGATTTCCGGATCGTTCTCGGGAACGGCCGGGCTGTCCGGGTCGAACCATTCTTCCTTGAAGACGATACGCTTCTTGTGCTTCATCGCCAGGTTCGACGTGATGGCCATGATCGCATCGGCCATGGCGTGCTTGCCCGGGCACCGCAACCCTCCCTGTTCGATCGGCGCATCGGGCGGAATGTTGTTGCGAATGCACCAGCAGAAATGCTCCATTTCTTCGGTGTAACCGCGGCTGACCTGCTCGTCGCGTCCGCCTGTAGGGTCGGCAGAGGTGGCAGGCGCCAGGCTGGGGCTGGCTGAGAGCACCGCCCCGCCTCCGCCGGCGGCCGCCTGAACCACACGCAGCCGCTGCCCGGCGCCCCCGCCTCCCGTATCACCCCCGGCCTCTTTGTACAACATCACCGTCTGCTCCTGCTCAGTGATCAGGGTGCCGCGGCTGCCGTAGATCGTTTCGCCATAAGGCTCCATCCGGTTGGTATTGATCGACGAATAGGTGACGATGGTGACGTCGTTGTGGTCTTCCTGAAAGTGCGGCCCGGGGAACTCGAGTGTGACGTACACGTGATCGTCAATCTCGCGGGTATCGAGCTGCTTGTCTTTCGACCCGACCCCTTTGACGCCGTAGAAATTCCTGCCGCCGTAACCCTGCACGGCCAGCGGATGCAGCGACCGCGTGCCGGCCGCCGCCCCCAGAAAAATGCTGCACGCATCGAGCTGGTGGCTGCCCAGTTCGGCCATCAGGCCCCCCCCGGTCGCCTTGTACAACCGCCAGTTGATCAATTGCTCGAGCGACTCGAACCCGTATTGGGTCACCCGGCTGGCCAAAACCTCGTCTTCGCGCGGAACGCCCTTGCGCCAACTGTCGGCATTCGGAAAGCTGTTGTTGCGATGCCATGAGGCGCGAATGAACTTGATGTCACCCAGTAGTTTCTGGCGGACCATGTCGGCGGCGTTGTCGTACAGAACGCTGTAGTGCCGTTGATGCCCCACCGCCAGCAGCCGGTTCTGCGCGCGGGCCACCCGAATCATTTCTTTGCACTGCGTCACGTCGTGCGCCATCAGCTTCTCGCACAGCACGTGTTTGCCGGCATTCAGAGCATCGATGGTCAGTTGGGCGTGTACGTTCAGCGGCACGGCGATCACCACCGCCTCGACCTCCCGGTCTTTGAGCAGTTCGAGGTGATCGGTGTAGGTGCGAATGCCGGCCGCCTGCTTGTGCCCGATTTTCTTGATCAAGCCGACGCGATGTTCGTTGCCATCGCCGTGCAGGGCCCGCGAGAGGTTCGTGGGGCGCAGGTCCGCAATGGCGACAATCTCCATATACTCGGGCGGGTGCTGTGTGATGAGCACCGAGCCTTCATCGCCGGTGCCGATAAAGCCCACCTTGACCGGGGCCCCTTTCAGCTTTTCGTAACCGAAGTACAAGGCGCCCAGCGCGGGCGCCGCGGCGGCCGATTTCAGAAACGCGCGGCGCGTGACGCCGGTCGCGTCGCGGAAATTCTGCTTGCCGATCTCTTTCTGTTCGGGCGTGAGGTACATGGAAACCCTCAATCTGACTTGCGAAAGAAGATGAACCGCCGCACGAGCGCGTCGAGCCCGATCCAGCGGCCCGTGGGCAGCGACGCCAGTGCCAGGCAGGCGATGCATTCGATCAGGTTCTTGTTGACGATCAGGCTGTGCTCAGGGCCGGCCGGCTCGGGGACCCCCGGCCACGGAGGCAGCGGTAGATAGAACAGCAGCAGCAACCCGGCGGCGACCAAGGCCGAAAGCCGACTGAACAGCCCGGCCATCAACAGGCCGCCGACGACGATCAATGACCACATCGTAAACACGTTGATCTCGCCGACTTTCCACAGTCGCACCGAACGCACGAGGTCGGTTGCCTCGGGAACGGGCCCCAGCGCCACCTGCTCAGGCGTTAACAGCTTGTACGCCGCAGACCGCAATTCGGCGCCCAGCGCGTCGACCGGCCCCAGAAGTTCGGCCTTCTTTTCCTGAATTTCGCGCCATTGCCGGTCGAGGTGCGCGTGTTCAAATTCCAGGAAGCTCCTGGCGGCCGTCGCTTGTTTCAGGTCTTGTTCATATCTTGAAAGCAGGTGCAGATACACCTGCTTCTTTCCCGCGCGTTCGTGGTCGATCGTGCCCGCGTGTTTCTCCTGAATCAGTCCCACCCGATCGGGGTCCTCGCGCAGCAAAACCTGAAGCCGCTCTTTCAGACTCAGCTTGCCCGAGCGGTCGTACAGTTTGCGAATGGCTTCCTCGTATTTGCCGTCGGTCGCCGCCGCCTGTTTGGCGCTATTCTCGACCTCAGGCAACGCCGTGTCGGCCGGTTCGGGCCGGCCCAGCCGCAAGAGCGCGTCGCGCTCGTCAGGCGTCAGGTGCAGGTTCGTTTCCAGGCGTTTCGCCTGGGCGTTGTAGCGCAGGTACCAGTTTTCGGGCGGTTTGTACTTGAGGGGTTTGAACCGATTCAGGTCAACCCCCGCAGGCAATTCAGCCAGCGGCTGTCGGAACTCGCCCGGGCCGTCGCGCAACAGGTCATCCAGCGTGCTCTGCTGTGCCGCAGTCAGCCGAATTTTTTCATCGGCCGGCGACGAGTAATGGGCCACGAAGCGATCGCGAAAATTGGTCCATGCATCGACCACCTCGTCGTAATCGAGTCGAGCCAAACCGTCAGGGTCGGAAACCAGAGTGCGAAATGAATCGCGAAACGGCCCGCGCGAGTTCAGCAAATACCCTTCCGCCGACCATGGTTTCGCTGTTTTCTGCGTTCCCAGCTTCCACAAACCCTCGTAGAGGAATTGCCAGCCGATCGCGACGCGCAGCGTCACGAGCAGCAGGCAGGCCACAAGCGAGATTTTTCGCACACTGCGCGACACGAGGCGGGACTCCGAAAGTTGGCGAACCCGAACGGCGCAAACTGCCAAAGAGTTGCGGTAGGGACGTGCCCTAAAGATCGTCGTCGAGGGTGAGGTCGTGATCGGGGATGCCGCAATTGACCGGCTCAATACGCCGCCCCGACGTCGGGGCCGGTATCAGCAGTGCGGCCACGGCAACGTGATTATGGCAATACTCGCGGGCCATTTCGACCCCCAAAACAAAAAAAGCGGTCGATAGCGCTTCGGCCTGCGCCGCTGTGCGAGCCAGCACGATTGCGGTCAACATCCGCTCGGCCGGCCAGCCGGTTCGCGGATCGATGATATGCCCATAGCGCTTCTCTCCCACTCGAAAAAACTGCACGCCCGACCCGCTGACCGACATGCCGCGATCTCGCAGGCGAATCGTTCCCAGCGATCGTTGCGGAAACAGCGGGTGCCTGAGATTGATCGGCCAACCTGACGATTCTCCCGCCAGACTCCCCCGAGCCAGAAGACTGCTGTGGCCGCCGTGCAGCAACCAATCCGAAACGGGCACCGATGATGATGGGGCCGGCACGTCGGCCCCCCGGTCAGGGCTTTGTGCGCAGGACGTCGTTTCGTCCAGCATTTCCCCCGCACGGTCCAACGCGTAACCCTTGCCCATCGCGTTCAGGTTGAGTTCCATGCCTGCTCGGCGGAATCGGACCGATCCGGCGCCATTGTCGAATTCCACTTCGTCGATCCCCTGGCTCGTGCGCGCCTGCCGCAACTCGTTCTCTTCCGGAGCGCGCCGTTCGCGCCGACAGCGGCGCCACAAAGCGACCAGCGGGCCAGACGTCGGATCAAACGCACCTTCAGTCGCCCGCGCGTACTGAATGGCCTCGCACAGCAGTTGAAAGAGTCGGGGCTCGACCGGCACGGCCGCGTGTGACGCCCGGGCGTTCAGCCGCGAAAGCTCGCTTGTGGTGCGATAGACCGAAATCTGGTCTTCCAGACGGTCAACGAGGTCGAGTGCGGCCGACGCGACCGACAAACGGTCTGCCGACCCCGCGTTCAATACCACTTCAAACTCACTGGCCATCGCCGGCTTGCCCAGCCGCAGGGTATTCGCCGGCGGCCCAATCCAATCAGGCACCTGCTGATCGGTCGCCTCGAGGTCGAGCGCTGTGCGGGTCGAGAGAGAATTGCGGCCGGGAGACATGCCGTCAATTTTAACGGCCCGACCAGGGACGTGAAACGGCGGGGAATTCGCCTTCAGCCGCACTGAGGCGGCATCGCGCCACCGGCCGCCCTGATGCCGGTCGTACAACCGCTCCCACCGCACCATTCGTTGCGAATGGTGCGTCAAAACACTTGACTTGCGCAACGGCCTTGGCCGAGACGGACGCACAGTTTTTTTGTGCTAGGGTTGCGTAATTCGCAAGGGCCGACTTTTTCCCGCGTCGCTGCCGGAGCTCCGCGTGCACGTGCCTTGGGTTGAAACTCTGTATCAGTGCGTCAACGCCAGCGTTTCGGGCGGCTTTGTCGTGGCCCTCGCGTTGATCTGTCTCTTGCAGTACGCGGCGCACTTTCACCGATTGCGGAGTTTGCGTCGCGATAAAGACCGGTGTCAGTCCGAATTGGATGGAATCTCGACGCAGCTCGACCAGGCCAGGCACCAGCGCGCGTTGTCGCAATTTGAGAACGACGTACTGCATGAGTTCTTGTCGGAACGAAACGCCGATCGGGCGCTGGGACGGTTCCTGCGCCTGCTCACGGGCGACTCTCAACGTGGCTGGGCGGCGCTCTTGCGGCGGCGCGATGCAGGCTGGTGCGTTGTGCAGAGCACCGGCCTGAGCACGTCGTCTTTAGAGACGCTGGCTGCCATTCCGGATTGGGACGCGGCCCTGAAGCGCATCGAACCGCGGCAGCCCGGCGAAAATTCGCCGGTCGCCGGCGACGTCTGGCGGTCGTTGTCGCCCGCTGACCGCGCCAAAGGAGATCATCTGTACGTGTTCCGGCTGGGGCCTGCCGACGACATGGACGGGGCGCTGGTCACGAGCGCCTTGCTCCCCGTGGGGTTTGACGAGCCGACACAGATGGCCTGCGTCGACCGGCTGGCGAAGGGTATCGGGGGCAGCCTGCGCGACCGTTGGCGCCTCGATTCTCAACAGCGCCGGCTGCACGTGACGGCAGAAATGCTGGCGCTGCGGAGCATTGCTGACCGGCATTTCGACTCTCCGGTCGCCATGCTCTCGCAACTGGTGCAGGAGGCGACCGAGAAGACCCTCGCCGATCGGGGAGCGCTGTTCTTGTATCCTCAGGATGCCGAGGGACAGGTTCAGTCGCTGGTTCGCATCGGGGCGTCGTTGCCGCCGGAAATTGACGAGCGATGGCATCGCGGCGAACAGCAACTGGCCCTGCACGGCCGCTCAAGCCGGAACCTGGAACAGCTCTGTGGCGGTGCCTTGTGCCGTTTCGGGGCCGAGTCGCCGTTTGGCGCGGCGCTTCTGGCGCCCATCGTCCGCAGACGGCGAACTGTCGGCCTGTTGTGCTTTACGCGCCGCGACGCCGCCGAGTTCGGCGAAGCGCAGCGCCAATTGGGCGCCTGGGCCGCGGGCCTGCTGGGCGAGATGCTGCCGCGCGCGGTCAGTCATGCCGTGGCGACAAGGCAGGCCCGGCAAGACCCCCTGACCGGTCTGGCCAATCGCCGCACCTTTGACCGCCGCATTGATGAAGAAGTGCGTCTGGCGAAAGAGACCGGGGGCGACTGCTCGCTGCTGTTGCTCGACCTTGACCGCTTCAAGTCAGTCAATGACCGCTATGGACATCGCGGGGGCGACGCTGTCTTGCGTGCCGCGGCGCAGATCATCCGGCATGAGGTGCAACAGATTCGCGCGTCAGACCGGAGAGTAGGGGCGGGCCCGTTCGTGGCCCGGTACGGTGGTGAAGAGCTTGCGGCCCTGCTGCCCGGCCTGGGGCACGAGGCGGCTCGCCGCGTCGGCGAGGCGATTCGCCAGAGGCTCGAAGCCGCAAAGATTGACGTCGACGGGTCTGTCATCTCGGTGACCACCAGCATCGGGTTGGCCGCCTTTCCAGAGCATGCCGACGGCGTCGAAGAGCTGGTCGCCGCGGCCGACGCAGCGTTGTACCTGGCGAAATGTGCCGGGCGAAATCGGCTGGAAGCCGCCGATCAGGCCATTTCCGCCGCCGCCGCCCGCTATCTGGCCGTAACCTCGTAATCGGCAGATCAGTTCGCGACAAACGCCGGGCCGTTGGGTCGAACCGACGCCGCAAAGGCTATGCGGCGTGCCGTTTCGGGCGCCGCGGGCGTCGCTGGCAATGCGGGCATGGCTCCGCTACACTCGGAAAACCGACGGTCCTGCCGAGCGTTGTCGGTGGCCCGCTCCGGAGAGTCAGCCGAGTTTGTGCGGCCTGTGCAAGGTGACGAAAAACGTAGGAGTTTCGCGTCGTGCAAGTGGCGATTTCGTGCAAGCACGGACACCTCAGCCCCAACCAACAGGAGTACATCACCCGCAAGGCCGAGAAGCTGTTGACCTATTTTGAACGGGTCACTGCGATCAACGTGACGGTGACGTTTGAGAACGGCGGGGTGCGGGTCGAGATTCTGGTCGACGCCGAGCACAAGCATAATTTCGTGGCGGCCGAATCGGGCGACGACGTCGCCCCGGCCTTCGACCTGGCGCTGCACAAGATGGAACATCAGATCCGAAAGTACAAAGAGAAGATTCAGGATCACCACCGCGACTCGCATCGGCACGAGCCGGAGCCGGCTGAGTGACCCGTGTGATTGAGGAGTAGTGCATGAAGTTGTCGGATTTTGTGGTCCGGGAGGCCATTCTGCCGGACCTGAAGGCGGCGTCGAAGGAAGCCGCCATTCGGGCGATGGTTGTCAGTTTGTCGACGACGGGTACGATCAAGGCCGCCGATCAAGAGGGCATCATCGCGGCGATACTCAAGCGCGAAGAACTCGGCTCAACGGGCATCGGCAAGGGGGTGGCGGTGCCGCATACCAAACACCCCTCGGTCGACCGACTGGTCGCCACGATCGCCCTCTCGCGGGCCGGAGTCGAATTCTCGAGCCTCGATGGCGAAGACGTGCATATCCTGTTTCTGCTGGTTTCGCCGCCTGATCGTCCGGGCGACCATTTGCGAGCCCTGGAAAACATTTCGAGGCACTTGCGAAACGACAATTTCTGCAATTTTCTCAGGCAGGCCCAGTCGGCAGAAGCGATCGTCGAACTTCTGGAGGAGGCCGACAACAATCAGCTCGGCTGAAGGGCGCAATGGCGGGCGCGCCGGCCCAAAAAGGGGCGGTCGCCCCCGCAGTGCGCGGTTTCTTATGAACGTGACCCCTGATCCCGAGTTCACGCGTGAGGTCGTCGTCAATCTGCCGAACGGCCTGCATTTGGTGCCCTCATCGCAAATTGTCAAACTGGCGCAGAAATTCACCTGCGAGATTAGGCTGCGCAAGGGGACCCGCGTCGTCGACGGCAAGAGCGTTTTGGATCTGATCACACTGGCTGCCGAGCACGGCGAAGTTCTTAAACTGGAAGCTGTTGGTGCCGATGCGCCCGAAGCGCTTCAGGCCATCGCCGGGTTGTTCGAGCGTAATTTTGATGCCGGCCCCGGCGCGTAGTGGGCCGGCAGGTTCGGCCGGTCGGCGCGCTGCGCGGGGGGCGACCGCGCAGAGGCCCGAGGCATAGATTTCAAAGAGGATCATGGAACAGAAGCGCGGCATCGCGGTCTCGCCGGGAGTGGCCATCGGGCCGGCGCTCGTGCTGGGTTCCGAAAACTTTCGCATCCCGCAGAGATTCGTCCGCGTCGATGCGGTCGACGCCGAGGTGTCGCGGTTCCATAGCGCCCTGGCCGCCGCCGTGGCCGAAATCAGCGGGCACGAGGCGTTGGCGGCCTCGCGGCTGGGCGCCCAATATGGCGCGATTTTCGCCGCGCACCGCCAACTGGCCCAGGACCCGAAATTGGTGCGCGAGATCGAAGACCTGATCCGGCAGAAATGCCACTCGCCCGAATTCGCCGCCAGCCGCGTCTTGCGGCAGTATGCCCGCACGCTGCAGAAGCTGGGCGATCGTTATTTTGCCGAACGGGCGAACGACCTGTTCGACCTTGAAAAACGCATTCTCAGACACCTGCTGGGCGAGCGTCGCGAAGAGCTGGCCCAACTGACCGCGCCGGTCGTGGTGCTGGCCCACAACCTGACGCCCAGCGAAACGGCCAATCTCGACACGCAGTTCGTCAAGGGCTTCGCCACCGAGATCGGCGGCAAGAGCAGTCACACGGCGATCCTCGCCGGGGCGCTCGAGTTGCCCGCCGTGGTGGGCATCGGGTCGTTCCTCTCGGAAGTCTCCGGCGGCGAAACGATTATTATCGACGGAAACGAGGGGGCGGTCATCATCGACCCCGATGAAGAGACCCTTTCGGTCTATCGCGACGCCGAAAACAAGCGCCGCAGCGCCGCCGTCAGGCTCGAGTCATTCGGCCCCCTGCAATCGGTCACCAAAGACGGCGTCCCCATTCACGTTTACGGCAATATCGAATTTCCGCACGAGGTCGAGCATTGCACGCAGCGCGGCGCCGAAGGGATCGGGCTGTACCGCACCGAGTTTCTGTATCTCGAGGGAGAGGCCGAGCCCTCCGAAGACGTGCAGTACGAGGCCTATTCCAGGGTCGTGCAGGCGTTTCCCGGGGCGCCTGTGGTCATCCGCACGCTCGACCTGGGGGCCGAGAAATTTCCGAATTCGATGCAGGAAGTGATCGACGCCACCCCGAACCCGACGCTGGGCCTGCGCAGCCTGCGGCTGACGCTCACGAACCTGCCTCTGTTCAAAACCCAGTTGCGCGCCATTCTTCGCGCCGCGCAACTGGGCGACGTGCGCATCATGTTTCCGCTGGTTTCGACGCTGCTCGAGTTTCGTCAGGCCAAAATGATTCTGGGAGACGTCATTGAAGACCTGGAAGAGCAGAAAGTGCCGTGCAATCCCAAGGTCAAGTTGGGCATGATGGTCGAAGTTCCCTCGGCGGCGCTGATGGCCGAAGAATTCGCGCGGGAAGTCGATTTTTTCTCCATTGGAACAAACGACCTGATTCAGTATACATTAGCGGTTGATCGGGCGAACCCGGCGGTCGCAGGTTTGTACAGTTCCGCCGATCCCTCGATTCTGCGGATGATTCGCGGCGTCGTAGCCGCTGCAGAAAAACGGCAGATACCGGTTTCGGTCTGCGGACAAATGAGTTCAGACCCCATCTACACACCGCTCTTGGTGGGAATGGGGTTGCGGGAGTTAAGCGTCACGCCGCACGCGGTGCTCGAAGTCAAGCAGGCCGTGCGGAGTCTGACCGTGCCTCAGGCGCAAGCCATCGCCGCGCACGCCCAGACGCTCGAAGTGGCTCGTGACGTCGAGAGCTTTCTTCGGGGAGAGCTGAAAAAGCTCTGCCCGGAGTTGGCCATGTGAATTTGAGCCTGTGATTTTGAGATTGAGAAACAGCCGGCCCCGGCGTCACGGCAGCGACCGCGGGCCGCCAGAGTAATGGTTTATTTCCGTGCGCATAAGTCGTATTGATCGCCGGCAGGTCACGGGAGTGCCCCCAGGGCCTGCCCGGGCCCTGTGTGGATCGATCCGGCCGGGGGCGGTCGCCCGTGAGGCGACTGCGGCCGTTTCGCCTCCCCGCAGAATCTCGGCGCGCCCCGCCGTTATGCGGTCGCATCACGTCGCGAAAGCGGCGAATGATTCGGCCGAGTTGTTTACGGCCGACGCGGGCGCGCCCAGACTGCCCTTTCGCGCGACAGGCCCCTTCCGACGGCCCGAACACAGGGCAAACGTCGGGGCGCGCCGCGATTGCGATCTTGTGAACCGACGCGATTCGGGTTGGCCGAAAAGGCATCAGAACTCGAACGCGCCTGAACGGCGAACAACGACCGCCCGAGGGCCCGGCTCTCAGGCGTCACCGGGGGCGGCGAGGAACCCGACCCCGATGCGCACCTTGCGTCTCTGCCGACGAAGGGCGATCCATGAAGAAGGAAATGCTGGTCAATGCGCTCCAGCCCGAAGAAAGCCGTATCGCAATTGTCGAGAACGGCGTGCTGGAAGAGTTGTACATCGAACGCAATAGTCTCGATAACTTCGTCGGAAACATCTACAAAGGCCGCGTCGTCAATATCGAGCCCAGCATCCAGGCGGCGTTCGTGGATTTTGGGGTCGGCCGCAACGGCTTTTTACACGTCAGCGACGTCGAATATCAGTATTACAAGCACCTGGCCGGTCCTGCCGGAAACGGCGTCCCCCGCGGTGAAGACGACGACGAAGACGACGAACGGGGCGCAGCGCCCGAGCGCCCGGCGCGAGGCGGGCCCCGGGGCGGCCGCCGGTTCAACGAACGCAGCGTCCGCAACAAGCCGCCGATTCAGGAGATCTTCAAGCGCGGCAGCGAAGTGCTGGTGCAGGTGATTAAAGAGGGGATCGGCACCAAGGGCCCCACCCTCTCAACCTATATCAGTATTCCCGGCCGTTATCTGGTGCTGATGCCGGGCCTGCAGCGCGTCGGCGTCAGCCGCAAGATCGTCGACGAGCCGACGCGGCGCCAGTTGCGTACCGCCCTCGAAGCGCTCAACCCGCCTCCGGGGCTGGGGTTCATCATTCGCACGGCCGGCATCGATCGCTCGCAGAAAGACCTGCAGCGCGACCTGAATTATCTGCTGCGGCTGTGGAAAACGATCGTCCGCCGCATCAAAAAAACCCGGGCACCGGTCGATATCTACCAGGAAAGCGACATGGTGATCCGCACCATTCGCGACATCTACAACGCCGAAATCGACACCATCTGGATCGATGAACCGCAGGCGTTCGAACGGGCGCATGAATTTCTGAAAGTGGTGCTGCCGCGACATACGAACCGGGTGCGGCAATACGAGGGCAAAGAGCCGTTGTTTCACAAGTATCGGATCGAAGAGGAAATTACCCGCATCCAGCAGCGGCACGTGCCGCTGGCCGGCGGCGGGTCGCTGGTGATCGATCAGACCGAGGCCCTGGTGGCCATCGACGTCAATAGCGGCAACTTCCGCGCCGACAATGACGCCGAAGAAACGGCCTATCAGGTCAACCTGCGGGCTGCCGCCGAAATCTGTCGCCAGATTCGCCTGCGCGATCTGGGGGGCGTGATCGTCAACGACTTCATCGACATGCGTGAAGAACGCCATCGACGCGGCGTCGAGCGGGCGCTGCGCGAAGCCATTCGACGCGACCGCGCCCGCACCAAAGTATTGCGCATCAGCCCGTTCGGGCTGATCGAAATGACGCGTCAGCGAATCCGCCCGTCGCTGAGACGCAGCGTGTATGAAGATTGCCCCTGTTGCCGCGGCACGAGCCTGGTCAAGACGGCCGAGAGTGTTGCAATCGAGGTCGTGCGACTGCTTTTGAACTCGGTGCACCGCGAGAACGTGGCGCGAATCACGGTCGAAGTGCACGACCGCGTCGCCGCGTACCTCAACAACCGCAAGCGCCGCGACCTGATCCACTTCGAAGAAGACAACAACGTCGCAATTCATATCACGTCGCGAGGCGATATCAGCCAGGAATTCCTGCAGATCCGCTGTTTCGACGCGACCGGCACCGAGATCAAGTTTCTCTCGCCGGAGCACTCGAAATCCGGCCGTTGATCCGGTACACTCACAAATTCCGTTTCCGTGCGCTGGCAATTCGCGACCCAGCCTTAGGAGCCTTTTGAAAAAGGTGTCTGGAACTTTGTGAACATCCAGATTCCGAGGGGTTTTCGCAGGTGCGGAGAGTTCCAGACACCTTTTTCAACACCCTGTTAGCACCCGTTTCAGGTCCAAGTGACTATGTTTGCCATATTTGAAGACGGCAGCCGGCAGTACCGCGTGCAGACCGGCGACAAGCTGAAAATCGACTTCCGCGAGGCGGTGAACCCCGGCGACACGCTGAGCTTCGATCGTGTGCTGGCCGCCGGTACCGACTCGGCAGGCCGCATCGGCCGCCCGCTGATCGACGGGGCCTCGGTCGCCGCCGAAGTGCTCGACACGGCTTACGGCCGCAAGCTCGAAATCGGCAAATTCAAACGTCGCAAACTGGGGATTCGTCACACCGGCCACACCCAGAAATACACGGCGGTGAAGATTACCGGTATCAATGTCCCCGGCCTGGCGGAGAAGTAACGTCGCAGGGCCAAATCGTACAGAAGTCTCAGAGTCTAAAGCGTGCGAAACGATTAGGGCGTTGTCACCGGCCGACCGGCCAGTTCCTGACTCTGGAATTCTGCGACCCTTCGACTCTGAGGCCCTCGTGTCTATGTCCACGCGCGCCGAACTGTTGGCCGACCTCCGCTGGAAGAAACTCCCGGTCTTGAGCGACGGCTTCGTGTGCCTGGTCGACGCCATGGGTGACGATTCCGCCGTCGTTCAGGCCGCGCGCGTCAGTTACGGCGAAGGCACCCGCCGCGTCTCCGACGACCGCACGCTGATTCGCTATCTGATGCGGCATCGGCACACGACGCCCTTCGAAATGGCCGAACTCAAATTTCTCGTGCGCGTTCCCATGGACTGCTGGCGCCAGTGGATCCGGCACCGCATGGCGTCAGTCAACGAGTACAGCACGCGGTATTCGGTTGCCATTGATTCGATGCAGGCTACCCCCCCCGACCTGTGGCGCACCCAGGCTGAGCAGAATCGGCAGGGCAGCGGCGCCCCCTTGCCGCCAGACGTCGGTGAACGCCTGACGGCCGACGAACATCATTTTCAGGTGCAGGCGCGCCAATTGTACCAGCAACGGCTTGAAGCCGGCGTCGCCCGCGAGCAGGCGCGCAAAGACCTCCCCCTTTCCACCTTTACCGAAGCCTATTGGAAGATCGACCTGCACAATCTGCTGCACTTCCTTTCCCTGCGTATGGACCCGCACGCTCAGGAGGAAATTCGGGCCTACGCCGACGCCATCGGCCGGCAAATCGTCAAACCGCTGTTCCCCTTCGTCTGGGAGGCCTTTGAAGACTACCGGCTTTCTGCCATGCATCTCTCGCGTCTGGAAGTGGCGCTGGTGGCCCGCTTGTCGGCCCGCCCCCGGCCCCAAGGGCACGCCTGTTGGTCTGAGGACGATTTCCTCGCCGTTCAGGACGAATCGTGGCGCAGCCAGGGTCGCTGCCGCGAGCGAGACGAGTGCCGTGATAAACTGCGGCAATTGGGGCTCCTGGCGGAACCCGCTGGTGGCTGAAACCGCCAGTTGAAAACTCGCAAACTGCGGCAAGCGCTCGACTGACTGCGCAACTCAAGAGGGTACGGCTCGACGGCCCTCTCAACACCGCCCGCACGGCGCGGTGCCGGAACCCCCTCTTGAGCGATTCGGCAGTTTGCATTATGTAGCGGTCTCGTACTCTCTCCCCCTGATTTCACGGGTCGTCGCCGACCCCGATAGCAGCTACACACCCTGATGCGGTGGGTTGTTTTCTTCACCGTTTGCCTGGCGCTGGCCGCGCCCTTGCGCGCCGCCCCGAAGACGTCGTTTCCGTACGAAACGGCGGCCGACGCCGATGACGTGTATGTTCGCAGCGGGCCGGGAAGCCGCTACTACCCCACGGGCAAGCTGAAGCGCGGCCAACGAGTCGTCGTCCACCGACACGACCCCGGCGGCTGGCACATGATCGCGCCCCCCCCAGGCAGCTTCAGTTGGATTCCCGCGCGGTATGTCGAGAAGTCGGGCGGCGAGGGGGCCGTGACGGCCAACAATGTGGTTGTTCGCGTCGGATCGTTCGAGAGCGATATTCGCGAGTTGTTCCAGCGGAAACTCTCGGAAGGCGACCGGGTTCAGATCGTAGGCGAAAAAGAGCTGGCCCCCGAAAGCGGCCGGGGCGAGCCTGAGCTCTGGTATCGCATTGCGCCGCCGCGGGGCGAATGGCGGTGGGTCAGCGGCCAGGCGCTCGCGCCCCCGGGACGCACTTCCAGCACAGATGACGAACTTCACGATTACCCGTCTCCCCTCGCGATGCACAAGACAACGGCGCAGCGTCTTGCACCAGCCCGCGAATCTGACGGTGCGCACGCCGACGAGCATTTCGAGCCGCCGCTCGAAGCCGAGCCGCCGCGCAACTATCTCGACGAACGGGGCCCCGCGCGATTGCAAACCACGCCAGATGCCGATGAGCTGACCGAACGGCCGCTCGTGCGCCGCCGGCAGTCGCCGCCCAATACAGAGCCCACCGGCGCAGATTCTCGCGAAACGCCGCGGCTCGACGCCCAGCTCGAAGAACTCGACCGCCTTGACGCGAGATATCGCTCGATTCTTGACGGCGACCCCCTGCACTGGGATTTCACCCAACTGACCGCCGACTACCGGCGCCTGCGCGATACCGCCTCCACCGGCAATCTGCGGCAGATGATCGACAGCCGTTTGATGCGCATCGATGGGCACGAGCGAACCAAAGTCGAGCGAGTCGCAACCGAGCAGGTGGCGCAAGAGACGCTTCAGCGCGACGCCGAGTTGAGCCAGGCGCAGCGGGCGCACGAGACGCGCGCGGCGGCGCTGGGCCAGACGCAATTCGACGGGGCAGGCATCGTCCAGCGGGCCGCGTTGAATCGGGTCGGCGCCCCACGGTACGTGCTGTTGGCCCCGAGCGGCCGGGTGCTGGCCTATCTCGCGCCGGCGGCCAACGTCAATCTCGATCAATGGGTCGGAAGGGCGGCAGGCGTCGTGGGTAGCCGCGCGCATAACCCGGCCCTGCGCGCCGACCTCATCACAGTCATCCGGGCGGCCCCCGTGCGGCTCGCTGAATAGCGGGCGCGTCGGTTTCGCCGCGCTTCAGCGTCCGGTTGCGCCGCCAACCGTATTGCCGCGCAATCACGGCCCGTTTCGCCGCCGCCCCTATCGCCGCCGCCCCTATCGCCGCCGGGCTCGCCCGGCGCGATGCCTCGCACCTCGTTCGCCTTTCGCGTGCGACCCGCGTATACTTGCGGCGCGCGGCCCAACTCTCTCGCTGTTCCCACATCCATTCACACCCCGTTGCGGGAGCGTCTCCATGTGCCAAGGCATCCGCGTTGCGTCGTTGTTTGTCGCCCTCAGTCTGGGGCTGGGTTGGATCGTCTTCGCCCAGAACAAGAAGGCCGCCGAGCCGGCCAGGCCGGCCGCCCCGGCTAAGCCCGCGGGCCAATCGCCAGAAAAGAAGAAAGACGGCAAGCCCGCGCCGCCCCAAGACGCCACTGCAGCGCGCGACGCTGAAGACGAGAAGGTGATTCGGGCGAGCGCCGAAGCGTTTGCAAAGGCTTACAACGCGAAAGACGCGAAAGGTTTAGCCGCCCTGTTCGCTCTCAAGGCCGAGTTCATCGAAGAAGACGGCACGCTCACCAAGGGGCGCGAAGAGATCGAAAAGAGTTTCGCCGAGATGTTCGCCGAGCATCCTCGGGCGACGATCGCGGTCGAACCCGACTCGGTTCGCATCCTGACCCCCAACATCGCCGTCGAAGACGGGGTCGTCCGCGGGATACCTGAGCCCGACGGGCCCGAAAACGTCAGCACCTACGTCGCGGTGCACGTCAAGGTCGACAACAAGTGGCTGGTCGCCTCGGTTCGCGATTTCGACGCCGAACCTGAAGACCCGACCCCTCACGACCACCTGCGCGAGCTTGACTGGCTGATCGGCGAATGGATCGACGAAAGCCCCACCGCCTGCGTCCACGCCCGGTATGATTGGGCCGAGAACGGCAATTTTCTGTTGCAGACGTTTCACGTGCAGGCGGGCGATCAGATCACGATGAGCGGCAACATGCGCATCGGCTGGGACCCGCTCGCGAAGCAGTTCAAGTCGTGGGTCTTCGACTCCGACGGCGGGTATCTCGAAGGCTGGTGGATTCGCTCAGGCGACGAATGGATCGTCAAGTCGCACGGGGTGACCGGCGACGGCGACACCGCCTCGTCGACCAACGTCTATCGGCTGATCGACTACGACACGGTGGGCTGGCGGTCCTACGAGCGCATCGTCGGCGGCGAGCTGCAGGACGACATCGACGAGATCGTCGTCAAGCGTAAGCCGCCGCCGCCGCAATTCTAGACGCTCGAGCTGCTGCGTTTTCCTTCCGAATTGCCGCCGACTTGAGGAGTCTGCACCATGAAATCGTTTCGCGTGGCGCTCGTACTGGTTACCGCTGCCAGCCTGATCGTGTCGGATGTCGCATTCGCCCGCGGTCGCGGGGGTGGCGGGGGCGGCCGCGGTGGAGGAGGAGGCCGAGGGGGCGGCGGCGGAGGCCGAGTCGGCGGTGGCGGCGGCGGGGGGCGCGTCGGTGGCGGCGGCGGGGGAGCACGCCCCGGCGGAGGGGGTGCGCGACCTGGAGGTGGAGGGGGCGGACGACCGTCTTATGGCGGTGGTGGCGGGCGACCGGGTGGCGGGGCCCGACCCGGGGGGGGCAGTGCCCCCAGCATCAGTCGCCCGGCATCGCGACCGCAAGTCGGCGGTGGCGGGCGGCCGCAAATTGGTGGCGGCGGGCGGCCGCAAATTGGTGGCGGCGGCCGGCCTGGTATCGGTGGTGGCGGTGGCCCGGGTATTGGCGGTGGTGGCCGGCCTGGTATCGGCGGTGGCGGCGGTCCGGGAATCGGTGGCGGCGGGCGACCTGAGATCGGGGGTGGTGGCCGGCCTGGTATCGGCGGCGGCGGCGGCCCGGGTATTGGCGGTGGTGGGCGGCCTGAAATCGGCGACCGTCCCGGCGGAGGGTTCCGTCCCGGTGGGGGTGGTGATCGGCCCGGCGCAGGTGGAGGTGGGATTCAGCGCCCTGGTGGTGGTGACCGACCTGGTGGAGGCGGATTGCGCCCGGGCGACGGGGGGTTTCGGCCCGGAGGTGGTGGTGACCGGCCAGGCGGCGGCGACCGGCCAGGATTTAGACCCGGCGGCGACGGGCGACCGGGCATTGACGGCCGTCCCGGGCGACCGGGTGGCCCTGGCGACCGACCGGGCGACCGGCCGAATATCGGCGATCGCACGAACATTGGCGACCGCACGAACATCGGCAATCGCATCGGCGATCGCAACGTCAACTTCAATCAGAATAACATCGGCATTGCCGCGAATCGCTCTTACAACAACAACTGGCACCACGGCAACTGGAACGGCAATTGGGGACCGGGCTGGGGTGGCGGCTGGGGATGGGGCGGTGGCTGGGGGCGTCCCGGGTTCTGGGGCGGCTACTGGAACAGGCCCTGGTTCGCCGCGCCGATCGCCTGGGGCCTGGGCGCCT
>JBQTIL010000134.1:0-6300 GCA_052388175.1 Planctomycetaceae bacterium
CGATAGGCGTCGAACCCCAAAAACTGCCGGTCGCCCGCAACGTCCACCTGCCCGCCAACTTCCGATTCTTTCAGTTGCGCGAGACTGAATGGCAGCTTGTCGGCAAAAACGTCTCCCATCGCGGTCAAGCGCGCCTGCGGATCGGCCCGCAGGGCGTCGGTCGCCGCGCCGCTCCCGCGCCCCCCGCAACCCACCAGCCCGACTTTCAAGGTGTCGCTGCCCGCTGCGAAAATTCGGGGCGCAAGGGCCACGTGCCCTGCCAGGGCGGCGCCAGCCGCTGCACCGGAGCTCTTCAGGAAATCTCGCCGCGTAGAGGCAGACGAGTTGGAACGATCATCTGGCACGCGCATGGTTTAAGACCTCCCCGGAAACACGGCCGGCAGCCCTGGCGCGCCCCCCAAGCGTGGACCGTTGATGCCATCCAGCCCCATCTGACCGTCGCCTTATCGACTGCGGAGTGGTGCTGTCTATACGCCGCTCAGTCGGCCAGTGGAATCGCCGAATCGGTCGAGATGCTCCAGTCCCATTCTGCCGGCGAGGGTCAGGAACAGATTGCACAGCGGCTTTGAGCCGCATTTCACGAAGCGGTCCGTCGCCAGCGTACCGCCGCCCGCTCCGGCTAGAACAATCGGCAGGTTGTCGTGCGTGTGCCCGTTCCCGTCGGAATTCCCCCCGCCATAGACGATCATCGAGTTGTGCAAGAGCGACCGACCGTCTAGATCCTGTATCCGGTCAAGCTTTGCGAGGAATCTTCCAAACTCCGTCGCGTACCAGAGATCGATCAAAGCCGCCTTTTCAATCAATTTGTCGTCTCCCAGATGGTGCGAGACATGGTGGTGTCCCTCGGGTACCCCAATCTCGGGAAACGGACGATTGCTTTGCTCTTGGGCCATTACGAGGGTAGCGATGCGCGTTGAATCAGTCTGAAACGCCAGCACTACCAGGTCAAACATGAGCTGCAAATGCTCGGCATAATTGTCAGGGATGCCCGCGGGGGCCTCAATATTTGGGTCGGGCGCGTGGCCGAGCCTTTCGGCATGCCCGATGCGCTGCTCGACGTCCCGAACGCTGGCAAGGTATTCGTCGAGCTTTTGCCGATCGCGCTGACCAAGCTGTTTTTGCAGCGATGTCGCATCGTCGAGCACAAAATCGAGGACTGAGCGCAGTTGAGCCTGCCGGAGCTTTCGGTTTTCGCGCCGCTCGCCGCGCGACCCTGACCCGAATAGACGTTCGAACGCCAGCCGCGGGTTGCACTCGGGCGACATCGGAGTTGATTGAGTCCGCCATGCGAGATTGAATTGGTAAGCGCACGAGTACCCAGCGTCGCAGTCACCCGACTTGCGTACCGCGTCGCACGAAAGTTCCAGTGACGGAAAGTGCGTGAGATGCCCGACTTCGCGGGCCATTATCTGGTCGATCGAGACACCGGCCCGGATAGAAGCGCCGGCGGTTTTGCGAATGCGCACTCCGGTCAAAAATGTGCCGGCCGCCCGGGCATGATCACCGGGTCCGTCGTCTCCGGTGGTGGCATTGAGGTGGTCGAGGCCCGAATAGACCTGCAACTGTGACCTGAACGGTTCAAGCGGTTGGAGTGTCCGCGCGAATTGAAAATCGGGGCCCTCGCCGACGGGCCACCAATGGTCCTGAATGACGCCGTTCGGAAAATAGACCACGCAAAACCGCAATGGTGCACCCGCAGGGGTGACGGCCAAGGGAGCTGCTGGTGCGACTTCTTCAGCTCGGAGGCGCACGGGCAGCAGCGATTCAAACGCCGGCAACGCAATACAAGCACCGACTCCGCGCAAAAACCGCCGCCGACCGAATGTCATCGGGCGTCGGGCCGGAGAACAGCCCTGTTGAGACACGCTCATTTCGATGTTACCTCGTGCCTACCGCTTGATTTTCGGTTTCCTAATCTTGACGTTTTCATTCTCGGCGCGCGTCTTCAAGAACGCCCTGATTCCCTCCGCAGTTACCTTCGTATGCGAGAGATCAAGCTCGCCGAGAAAGAACATGTTCGTGATCTCCTCGAGCCCTTTGTCGGTGATCTCGGTATCGCTCAAATTCAGCTTGGCGAGGCCCCCTGAAAGCTCTCTGTCATTCAGCATTGCGAGGTGCCTATCGTTCACGTTGGTGTCGCTCAAGTTCAACTCGGTGATGACATTTCCCAACTCCCGCAAAGCGACAAACGTCGCGTCCGATACGTCCTTGGACCCGCTGAGGTTCACGATCGTTGTCGGACCGACGACAGGCAGTCGCCGCCTCGTGAATTTTGCGCCCTGCGCTTCGAGGGTCTTGCGCGCGCTCTCGCGGGTCTCCACCAGGTCTCTGAATTCGCCGGCGGCGCCACCGCACCCGCTCAAACCCGCCAGCCATGTTCCGCCTAACACGACAAAGAGCGCCAGGCGCCGTCGGCGCCCGATCCCTAGGCCATGTTTCATGGAATTCATGGTAACGTCCCTTGCCGTCTATGGTGCTGATACCTTCGCCGCCGTGGGCCGGCCTCGACCTTCCCGGTCAGCAGGAAGGTCGAGGCGCCTAATTTACAAAAACAGACCGCGGGACGAATTAGAACTCGCCGACGGGAAGCCCGTCGCTGCGATCCCCCAACCTGTTCCATATGCCGCAATTCGACGCATTTGGTTTCCCTCCCTGAATCGTGGCGAATGGGCCGCCGAAGCTATTGATGAAGGCGATAGTCGCCGGGTCCAGGTCGATGGGTGTCGGCAGCGTCTGAATGTTCTCGTTGATGAATCGAACCGCCCCATCCCCCAGCACGAACTGGGCTCCACCGACGTGCTTGCTGCTGTAGCACTGGTCGGGCAGGCTGACGAACGTGGCGTTAAACCCATCCTGCATTCGATTGGCTGTGGACGAGGTCAGTACGTAAAATGGGTCCGGGGTGAATACATCAGCGTCAGATTCCGCGTTACTGCACCCTGGCCAGACACCAGCGGCCCCCGCCTGCGTCACTCCTCCCTTGCTGACTTGCGTCCCCTTCTCACCCCCGAGGATGGTATTACTCAGTCCGTCGGTCACGTCCCGTATTCGGATCGTGCCGTTGTTGGGCGAAACGATGATGCCCGTCAGGTAGTTGATGTTTCCTCCGCCGCCCACGTAGTTGGATTTGCCCATGTAGATCGGAGCCGCGGCGGTCGCGATTGTGCCTAAAATCGTGAAGCGGCGCATCGTATTGGGCTGCGGACCCGTGTCGGTCGGGCACTGGAAAACCGCCAAGCTCGTGCGCAGTAAGTCAATGCCGGCCTGAGTCGACGCGACCGCCTCCATCCTCTGCGGGCCCGGATTGAGCGAGTTGTACAGCGGCACTTGGTCGATAAACGGCAGGATCATCGTCCCCCAGCCCCAACTACCGGTGTTGGGAGGAGGGTCGTTGTTCGCAGCGTGGTCGAAAAATGCACTGGGAAAGCAGTTGTGCGTGTCGTGGTAGTTGTGCAGCGCCAGTCCGATCTGTTTGAGATTGTTCTTGCACTGCGTGCGCCTTGCGGCTTCGCGCGCCTGCTGTACAGCCGGCAATAGCAGTGCGATCAGAACGGCGATGATCGCGATGACGACCAGCAGCTCGATCAGAGTAAAGCCATTTCTGCGACGCGACATAAGCACCCTCTCTTTCTGAAAACGGGACACGGAACGAGATGAGAGAACTACACGGCCCATTGGTCTACGGCGAATGACCCGATTTCGTCGTGTCGTCGATTAACGAGAAGCGTTGGACGAGGCTTCCGATAAAGGGCGCGCCGCACATCGTCCGAAGTTGTGCGGCCAGCCGGGACATCGCCGTTACCATTGAGTCTTCAAGACTGCAGTCGCGGGACGAGGAAGGCGCATTGCAATTGCGGGAGCCCGCCTCGGAGTCGGGCAACTCCGAAAAAATCCAGTATTCGACACCATTGGGGCAGATACGAGGCTCGGCCGGCAGCCTCAGCGCGGCTAAACACTCGCGCCCATTGAACGCGAACATCAACATGGACTGCGTGATCAGTTGCCCGAGGCGATCGTTCTTCTGTGGTGAGATCGCTTCTTTCAGCCGGCGCTCGTAGTTTTTCGCCAGGAGAAAAAAGCGTTGGCGCCGCTCTTCCGGTGTCTCTCTGTCGTCATTGATGTCGCATGCCGCATGATATTCATCCAGCCATGTCGGGCGTAGTTCGGCCAGTCGCTCGCGCTGCTCGGCCGTAAGACCAACTTCGTCGAGGACCGGCGGGCTCCACAAGGCGGCCAGCACAAGTTGCATTTGGAGGATTTTCCATTCCTCCTTCAGGACTATCAGTGCGCGGCGCGTCTCTTCGACGCGCTGCTCGATAACAGTCGAGTCAGGCGGTAGGTCGCTCCGATCGATACTGTGCCTGTTGATGGTTAGAAAGCTGACGAATTGCTGAAAATAGTCGAACGCCATTTCCAGCGCAATGAGGCTCGCTGCCGGCTCTGTCGGTTCGTTGGCCAGCTCCTTCTCGCCAATCTGAAGGAGCGCGGTGAGCGCCTGATGGGCGCGCGCCAGTTGAATAACGGCGGCATCAGCTCGCAACTTCTCGTTTGCCAGCGCCGCCTCGGTTTTCCGCTGCTCCTGTAGCAGTTTCGCTTGTTCCTGTGAAACCAACCGATTACTGATAAACGAGCCAATGGCCGCCATCAGACAGACGAGCATTGCCGCGATCACGGCCGACGGGTGGCGACGCGACCATTTTCGCAGGCGTTCGATTGCCGACGGGCGGCGCGCTCGGATCGGCTGGTCGTCCAAATACCGTTGCACGTCGGCAGCCAGATCGGCAGCCGTCCCGTAACGATCGCCGGGAATCTTGCTCAACGCTTTAAGAACGATCGTCTCCAGTTCCGGAGGAATGGCGCGATTGTGCAGACGAGGATGACGGGGGTCCTGATGCAAAATCTTGAATAGAACTTCCTGCCGCGTCTCGCCGTCAAAGACAGGTTGCAGGGTGAGCAGCTCATAGAACGTCGCGCCGAGCGAGTAAATGTCGGTGCGATGGTCCAAAACGGTGCGTTGTCCCGTCGTCTGCTCCGGGCTCATATACCGGACCGTCCCCAATAGGTCCCCGGAAAATGTCAGACCATTGTCGGCCTGCAATTGGGCTAGACCGAAGTCTGTCACCCAAAGGTTTCCCGCAGCATTTACCAGCAGGTTAGCCGGCTTGACGTCGCGGTGGACAACGCCCAGTTGATGTGCATGCTCCAGCGCCTCGGCCGCCTGCACCATCAGGCGGGCAATTCGTCGAAAGTAGCCCACGCTGGAGACCGGCCCCCCGATCGTTAGAGCGGCTGAAGCATTCGTCGCGGAGGCGAGGCCGGACGATACGGGGTCGCGCGTGGCGGCGTGTGATTCATTAGCAGTCCGACTTGAGGCTGGTGATTCCGGCGTACCGTGCCGCCTCGCGCTGACCATCGCCGGCTGGAGACCGTTGTGCTCGCGCAACTGACGGATAATACCCGCCAGCGACTGTCCCTCGATAAGTTGCATCACGTAGTAGTGCACGCCGCGATCGCAACCCACCGCGTGTACCGCGACAATGTTCGGATGGTGCAAAAGCGCCGCCGCCTGCGCTTCGTTCTTGAAGCGTTGCAGGTGGCGCCCGTCAAACGCCGAGGCGAATGGCAGCACCTTCAACGCGACTCGACGGGCAAGGGAAAGTTGGACGGCTTCGTAGACCACTCCCATCCCACCCCGGCCAAGCTCTTTGATCAGCTGATAGTCGCCCAGCGGATTGCGTTGGAAATGCTCATTCGGAGCCCCCATCACGGCTTCTCTTGGCAAAGGGATCTCCAACGACCGACCGACCGATCCGAGGAACTCGATTCCTTCGAGGAACTCAGCCAGCCGATCGGAAAGCTCGGGGTACTTTTGGACATATTCAGCAATGTCGGGCTGCATTCCTGCCTCAAGCTGCGACAGAAAATGCTCGGCCACTTTCTCCATGCAGGTCTCCGCAGGAGACAACCGATTCGCATCAACACGGTCGAGTGTTGGCTCGTGTGAACCACCAGATGGTGCGGAATTGTGCTGCATGTGTTGATCCCCGCTCTATGTCATTTCTCTCAAAGATCGACGCAACAACGGGACCGCACGCATCCACAGTTTCTTGACGCTGTTCAGTGTACGATTCATGCGTAAGGCCACCTGTGGGAACGGCAGCTCTTCGAGGTGTCTTAGGAGTCTCGTCAGAATAACTTGCCTGATTTTTAGATTGCTGTTCTAATCCCGCGGCCATGCAGGATGCGATCAGCAAGCAACGGATTGCCGAGAAGTTCAAGTCGCTCGCGGCGATGATGCAC
>JBQTIL010000135.1:0-34060 GCA_052388175.1 Planctomycetaceae bacterium
CACCCTCACACAACGCGGCCACCCGTTCCTCGAAACCATTACCCAAGCCCTACGAACCTACATCACCACAGGTCAACTTCCGCCACTGCCGGCAAGAAACTCCGGTCTTGGCTGACGAGTTACGAAATTGTCAGTTGTTGTCTTCCGGCCTTAGGCATCGTCGGTGGACTTGTACTGGGTAGCACCGGATGCGGACGAGACAAATCGATTATGAGCGGCTTCCCCGCGAGTCGGCCTTTGGGCAATACCACAACCGCGTATGTGACGCTGGGGGTGACGGCCGTGAGTGTGATTCTTGCATGGCTGATCTGGGTCGCAGCGATCGGTGTCATGCGACTGACGCAGTCGGGCCGCTCGGTTCCGGCCCCATCGTTGTCGAACACGCAGGCAGTGTCGCATCTGATTCTTACCTGGATGTCAGCCGCCCTGGCAGCCTGCGTCGTGCAGACGGGCCGCACGAAGCTGTTCGCGCAGGTGATCGGTGGAATTCTCCTGCTGGTCGTCGGCTGGACATATCTGGCCGCGGGTCTTTTGCGGCTCACTGAGGCAATGGTCCTCGGACCAATCATTGTGATCTCTGTCGCGTCGTCGCTCGCCGGAACGGCGTGGGCATTTTTCGCAGCCTCGCGCAGCGGCCTAATCAGCATTCCCACTCTGTGGATTCTGCCTGCCGCCATCGTCATCGGCATGGCCGCCATGAGGTTTGTCGAACAGTCTGCGCAGGTGCCAATCCAGAATCCGGTCATTCTGGAAAATCAGTTGTTCCGGATTCCAGCTCCCTTGAGCCTGATGGTGCTCCATTGCACCACTGCGGCCCTCTGTGTTCTTCCCCTCGCCGCCAGCCCGCTCGCCATTGCCTGGAATCGCCATCGGTGACAGCGGGACGCATTTGCACTCGGCTCGTTGCATTGGGGCCCACACGACTTACGAACGTGCGACGAATGAGAATTCTCGCTCCCTTCCCCCCTTGCGGGGGAAGGGTCGGGGATGGGGGGGCGCCACGCCCTTCCGGCGTCTCGCCGTCAGGGCGGTGCCACACACTGCCACATATCGGCTCCGGGTTGACAGCGGCAACCCGCGTCGCCAATCTGGCCGCCATGCCAGCGTTCGAGCCCGACCCCGACCGAATCGCTTTGGGGGTTCGCCAGCCGTGGGTCGAATTGATTCTGCGCGGCGAAAAGACGATTGAGATCCGCACGACCGACACACGGGTGCGCGGCACGATCTACCTCTATTCGTCGAAGAAGCTTTCCGACCACCCCGCGGCGCGCGACGCCGCCCGTCGGCATAGCCTCGCGCTCGACGAACTCCCCGTGGGGCTTCTGGTGGGCAGCGTCGAACTCTGCGGCACGCGCCCGGCGACTGCCGCCGATGCAACCGCCGCCTGCGTTCCTGCGGCGCTGGTGCGAGACCGTTTCGCCTGGGAACTGCGGCGCCCGCGGCGGTTTGCACAACCGGTGCCGGTGCGGTTTCTGCCCTACGGCATCTGGTTCTACCCGTTCCGCCGGAAGCTGACGTCGCGGCGTTAACGGGAGACCGGTCTGGTTTTCGCCGTGCCGTGCAACGCATTCACGTGCACCGAAGGCCTGAATCAGCCACATCACAAAAAACGAACCTGCCCGCTCTGCGTCATACCGGGCATATCGTTTGTCGAGCGTGACGTCGTTCGCACGGTGCGTCTGCGCTTCGCTTGACGCACCCTACACCTTGCTTCGAGGCGCGTCACGCCATCCCGCAGGCGCGAAGCAGGCATTCCTGTACGAGCAGGTCGTGCTCCATGCTGAAATCGGGCGGCTTTTCGCCTCGCACGACCGCCGCGAATTCGCGCAGGTCTGAAATCTGCAGCGTGGCGGCGGGCAGTTCCAGCCGGCTCCATTCTGACGCGCCCCGTTCGAAAACCTCCAACCGCTCGACGGGGCTGTTCGCCTCGTGGCCGCTCCCCAAGTGCGGAATGACGCAGGCCCCGGCCGTGCCATAGACTTCGACGCGCCGCGCGAAGCGGGCGCTTTCAAGGGCCGGCACCTCGATGATTCCCAACGCCCCGTCGCATTCGAATAGCGCTGCGCCATTGTCGACAAAGTCGTGCGGGCCGGCGGCATGGTGATGGCGCAGCAAGGGCAGAATCTGTTTCGGCCGGCCGCAAAGCGTCACGAGCAGATCGACTAGGTGGCCGGCCATTTCGAAGAAAATGCCTCCGCGGTACCGCCCCAGTTCGGCGACGTACTGGCCGTATTCGTCGAGGCGTTTGGGAAGGCGGCCGCGAAATTCGTAAATCGGCCCCAGCCTGTCGTTCCGCGCGCGGCTGAGCAGTTCTTGCACGGCACTCAGGTAGCGGAACAGGTAGATCACCTGCACGTGTTTCTCGCGGGCGCGGGCCAGGTCGATCAACCGCCGGTACTCGTCGAGGTTGTCGCCCGGGGGCTTTTCCAGGAGCACCGGGTAGCCGGCTTCGAGCGCCAATGTCGCCCAGCGCAGGTTCTCGTGGACGCGGCCTTCGACAACGACGCCATCCAGCGGCTCGCGCAACAAGTCATCGGGCGCATCGAACACCCGCAAGCCGGGGATCAGCGACCGCCACAGGGGGCCTTGTGCGGCAACCACCCGCGGGTCGGGGTCGAAGACGCCGGCGAGCGAGAACTCATCGGGGTGCGCCGCGACCTGCCGCACGATGCCGGCAGTATGCACGTGCCAAATCCCCAGCATGGCGAGTCGAAAGGGCATGACACGTGGCGCGGCGCGAATGGCTTACAGCGCCGTATTGATGAAGTCGTCGCCGGCAAAGTGTTCGTAGAACAGGATGCCAATCTCGTTGGCCAGTTCCGACAGGTAGCGCTGCTTGAAATCCTGGTATGAGAACTGATGAGCCGGCGTGGCCGTACTTCTGGGAAACCGTGACACCAGTTCTTTGGAGTAGATTGTGTCGCCGTCTTTCTTGTCTTCGTTCATCTTGACGACATGGATGATGGCGTCGGCGCGGCCACGGTACAAGTCTGAGCTGTGCTCTTCAAACAGGCTGTATTCGCGAAGGTCGATGTGGACGATGTAATCAACCTTGAAGGCGGCGCCGATTTCAGAAACCTTGTGCCAATCTTTGTTCTTGTCGAGCCAGTCGTGAACCTGGTCCGGGTCCATGACCTTGATCTTGTTGGCGTTGAGGCGGTAGGCGAGGAACTTGGCCAGCTCGTAATCGACGGCGTCGTTGTCCCATTTCAGCTCGGTCGGAGCGTAGCAGAAGACCAGGGCGGTCTTGTTCTTGCCGGCCAGCGACTGATTGGTCTTCTTGTGAAAATCAGGCTCGATCGCGGGGGGCCCGCCGATCAGGTAGCCCAGCAAGAGCACCGCGTTGCAGCCCGTCTGGCAGAGAGCGACGGCCAGCAGGCAGAGCCAGGTCACTAATCGGCGGCAACGGGCGAGCGTGGTCATCGGTCGGTCCTCTAAGGTCAGGCAATAAGGCGGCTGGTGCATTTGTCGGGTGGCCGGTCGGGTATTCGCGCGGCTTGCCCGTGGTCTACATGTCTTCACCCGGTCGATGGTCGTAGAACAATCGCGCCAGCTCCTCCGACAACTGCGCCACATAGCGCTGCCGAAACACGCTGGCCGATTCCTGATCTGACTGAATCGGCTGCAACACGGGATACTTGGAATCGAAAGGCTGCTTGTAAATGGTCTTGGCAATTCGCTTGCCGTCGGCCCCCTCGCCTTTCAACTCCACCACGACGACTTTGCCCCGCGCGTGGCCCCGGTACAGGTGAACGCTGTTCGGCTCGCGATAGCCGAACTCGTCGAATTTGAAGAGGATGATGTAGTCGGCCTTGAATTTCGGCCCGATTTCAGCGAGATCGGTTTCATCGGTGATCTGGCCGTTGTCGTCGATGTAGCGGTTGATTTCGTGAGAATCGACGACGTTGATCTTCTGGAGCCTCAGGCGGCGGGAGATTTCGGTGACGAAATCGAAATCGAGCGATGCGTCTTCGGCCTGGGCCGTTCCGGTCGAGCTCGACAAGATGACCACACGTTTGTTCTTTTCGGAAAGTTCTTTCTTGGTCTTCTGTGTGAAGTCAGATTCAATCGTGGGCAAGCCTTTCAACATCATCAGCACGCCGATGACGATCTGGCAGCCCGACAGGCCCGTCAGCATCGCGGCGGCGATGGCCACGACCAGAGGCAGCCGCCCCCGGCAGGGTCGGCGCGAAGGCCGCACGCCGCCTGCGTCGTTCTGGCGATCCATCGCCCAGTCCTTCGTATTGTTCAGGAGTAAAACGATCGCGGCGGCAGAACGCCTTTAGCCGCGGTAGATGTGCCAGAGCCAATTCGCCGCGCTGACGCCCGCGACGACAAGGGCCATCGCCAGGCCGGCCCGGGTCGGTTGAGAGATGCCGACCAGCCGTCCGCACCAGGCGCTGCACCAGCACCACGGAACCTGAACGGCGCAAACCAGGCCCAATAGCGCGCCCCCCACGTTGGCGTGGCAGGCGTCAGTCAGGCGACCGTGCGTCAGGTAGGCGAAGCTGGTGGTCATTCCACAACTGGGACAGGGCAGACCGCACAGCGCGCGAAACGTGCAGGGAGGCAGCCCCAGGCTCTCGTGAGTCCCGAATCCTCGCGGATCGGGTTCGAGTCGCCACGCCAGGGCGAAACCACCCAGCAGGAACAGACTCCACGCCAGAAGCAGCCCTCGGCCGCCCGTTCCGACGCGGAAACCGTTCCGCTCGTCGCTGTGTATCATTTGGGGAAGTGTGAGGTCGCGGAAAGTATCTGTTTGACGAGACGGCCGCAAGACCAGTCTGCCACGAGCGCATGGGCCCGGCGCAAAGCCGCACTGCCTCGCGTCAGACCGAATAGTCGCCCGAAAACACCTCCACGGCAGGGCCCGTCATATACACGTGCCCGTCGGCTTCCGGCCATTCAAGCCGTAAGTCGCCGCCGGGCAAATGCGCCAGTATCTCGCGGCCGGTGCGGCCGCTCAGCACGCCGGCGACGCACACGGCGCACGCCCCGGTGCCGCAGGCCAGCGTAATGCCGCTGCCCCGTTCCCATGTGCGCATAATCACCTCGTGGGGCCCATGAACCTGTACAAAATGCACGTTGATCCGCCGCGGAAAGAGCGGGTGATGCTCGAAAACCGGCCCGACCGTTTCGAGAGGCACGCGCGAGACGTTCTGACAGTAGAGCACCACGTGCGGGTTGCCCATCGACACGCACGTCATGCGGGGGTCGAGACCACATTCGCGGTGCCAATGGGCGCTCGCAATGTCGGGAGGCAACGGGTGGTCGATCACGCGCGGCCCGGGCAGGGCGACCGGAATGCGCTCGGCTTCCAGAATCGGCTCGCCCATATCGACCCGCACCTGCTCGACTCGGCCGGCGGAAACGTCGAGCTTCAAGGTCAAAACGCCCCGGCCCGTTTCAATGGTCAATTCGGGCTGGCGGGCAATGCCATGGTCGTACACATATTTGGCGACGCAACGCACCCCGTTCCCGCACATTTCCGACTCGCTGCCGTCGGCATTGAACATTCGCATGCGGGCATGCGCTTTCTCCGACGGGCAGATCAGAATCAGGCCGTCGCCGCCGACGCCGGTGTGCCGATCGCTGATGGCGACCGCCAGTTTCGAAATGTCTCTGGGGACCGATTCTTCAAAGCAATTGACGTAAACGTAATCGTTGCCGGCCCCGTGCATCTTCGTGAATTTCATGATCGCACCTTGTGAGTTTATCCTAACACGGGGCAATCGACCTGGCCAATCGAGTCGCCTGCGGCCGGCCGGCTACCGGCTACCAACGTGTTGAAAAAGGTGTCTGGAACTCTCCGCACTCCTGAAAACCCCTTGGAACCTGCACGGTCACAAAGTTCCAGACACCTTTTTCAACAGGCCAATCGGGTGGACATTCGCGGGCCGTCTACGACACCTCGGCGTCGCTTTCACCGATTGCCGACTGATCGACAGACTGATGCTTAAACAACAGACGAAGTTCGCGCAGGCCGACCAGCCGGGCGATCGCCAGATAAACGGCGATTCCGACCAGCAGCAGAGCACCGAGCGCCGCTAGCGACCCCCACAGGCCGGCGGAATGCGGTAACGAGCGTTTCACGAGCAGACACGCCGCGGCCATCACGGCGGTTGCGATCAGCGTGCGGCCGGTGGTCCGCAGCAGTTCGGGCCAGTCGAACGTGCCGAGACGGCGTTGCAAGAGCCAGGTGAGGGCGGCCGCCTGCACCAGGGCAGAGATCGCCGTGCTGTACGCCAGCCCTTGTTCGCCCAGTGGCCAGATCAGCGTCAGGTTCAACAGGGTATCGAAAAACAGGGCGCATCCTCCGACGCGGGCCGGAGACATTCGATCGCCGACGGCGTAAAACCCACGGGCGAGAATCGGCAGCGAACAAAAGGCCCACACCCCGGAACCGTACGCGGCGATCAGCGCCGCCGTGCGATCTCCGTCGGAAGCCGTGAACTGGCCATGTTCCAAGAGCACGTGGGTCAGCGGTTGGGCGATCAGCATCAGGCCGGCGCTCGCGGGAACGCCCAGCGCCACCACGAGCCGCAGCCCCAGCGTCAGGTCGTCGCGCAGCCGGTCGATGGCCCCCTGCGCTGCGTGCTGCGCGAACAGCGGAAACAAAACCGTCCCCAGTGCCGCGCCGAATACGCCCATCGGAAACTGGTACATGCGCTCGCCCAGGTACAAGGCCGAGACGGCGCCGGCTTCGAGCGGATAAGCGGGGTTGCCCGGCCAGGGAAGCCTTGAGCCATCGGCGGGGTCGGAAAAAGCCCACGCGATCAGGCCGTCGAGCAGCGTGTTGATCTGCTCGATCGACAACCCGAACATCACGGGAAGCATTCCCCAGGCGACGCCGCGGACGACGGGCCACGATTCATGAAACCGCCAGCGAAAGCGGAACCCCAGGCGGCGCAGCACGGGCCATTGCATGGTGATTTGCAGTAAGCCTGCGACCACCACGCACGCCGCCAGGGCGTATGCCTGCGCGTGGCGATCAGGCTCGAACCGGGGCACGACAAACCACACGCTCATGATCCAGCAGGCGTTGAGCACCACGGGCACCAGCGCCGGCCACGTGAAATGCCCCAGAGCGTGCAACACGGCCGTCAACTGGGCGGCCAGGCAGATCAGCCAGGCGTAGGGGAGCATCACGGCAGTCAGCCCCAGCAAGAGGCGCGTCGACTCTTCGTCGAGGAACAGCGACAACAGCCACAGCACCCCCTCGGAAGCCAAAACCAGGCCGGTGAGTACGACAGCCAAGAGCGCGAACACGGTGCTCGCCAGTTGCCAGGCCGAGTCGGGCGGAGCGCCCGGGCTTCTGGAAAGCTCTTTCGAGAACGCGGGCAGAAAGGCGGCCGTCAGGGCCCCTTCACCAAACAGCCGTCGCGTCAGGTTGGGAATCTTGAACGACAGCCACAGGGCATCGGTGACGGGCGACACCCCGAACGCCTGCGAAGTCACCGCGTCGCGGATCATTCCCAGAATGCGGCTCAGAAGCGTCGACGAGGCGACGGTCCAGAGACCCGCAAGAAAATGAGGACGCATCAGGAGAATGTCGAATGACGAAATCCGAATGACAAATCAATGACGAATGACGAAACCTCAGAGACGGACGACACAAACTTCATTCGGAATTGGTCATTCGTGCTTCGTCATTGAATAGACATTCAGGTTTCGTAATTGGGCAATTCTTTCTTGAGCGTCGCCCGACGGGCGAACCGCGGCGGCGGCACCACGTCGAACTGCGCCCGATTGAGATTGAGCTGCTCAAGAATGAACAGCACCCGCGGCATCGGCAGGCCCCAATCGCGCGACCACTCGATGAGCCCGAGGTTTTCCATGCCGGCGGCAGCCCGGTCGAGAATCAGCTCGAGCAGCAAATCTTCCTCGCGGATCAGCTTTCCGATCAGCCCGAAATCTTCAGGAGCGAACTCGCTCCAGCTTCGCGAGCCGGCAAGGTGCTCGAGGCACCTCAAGCGGCAGAACAGAGGCCAGTACCGGACGAACCATTCAGTCAGTGCCGAGTCGCCCAGGTCTTTACCGCACTTCTGGCTCTCGATCCACTTGTGTCGTTCGGCTTCCCGGAGTCCTTCCTCGTACAAACTGAGCGCTTGCACTGGTTCAACCCTCCCTGGCGCCGTGCGCGTGCGCCGACCCCAACCAGTTGTTCATCATCGGAGCCACGTCAAACATCGCCGAAGCGCGGCGACGCGCCTGACCGGTGAAACTCGTCAGACCACTCAATTGATTATCGGACTGCGAAGCGATCGTACCCCATCCTCCGAGACCGGGCAAGAGCGGACATTCCGGGGATACGGTACGGCCAGAGGGTTTGGGGCAACTGGGGACGACTGCTCTTGACCGGTTCGGCGGCTTCCCGTTACATGCCGCGAGTTTCAAAGGCGTCTGCCACTTCCCGCGCACCAACCTTTCCCCAGACCGACCGGCCGGCATGACGATTTTCGACCGCTATCTGTTGCGGCGTTACTGGCACGTGTTCGGCGTGGGCTATCTGGCGCTGTTCGGGTTGTATTTTGTCATCGACGTTTTCACTAACGTCAACGATTTTCTCGATCAGGCAGGAGGGCCGCTCGCGATTTTGCTTGACATGGGGCGATTCTACGCCTACCGCGCCTGCTATTTTTTCGGGCTCGTGGGCGGAACGCTCGAAGTGATCGCCGCCATGGTGGCCCTGGCGCTGACGCAAAAGCACGGCGAGCTGAACCCGGTTTTGTCGGCCGGGGTATCGACATTTCGATTGATGCAGCCGCTATTGATCGGCGCCGCACTCGTGAACGGGTTGATTCTCTTGAATCAGGAATGGCTGACCCCGCGGATCGCGATGCAACTGCAAATGGACGTCGGACATCGTTCAGATGTTGCGCCGAACCCCGAGCCGGTCACCGACTTTGCCACCGACATTCTGATCGCCGGCAAACGGCTCAATCTGCGCGAACAGAAGCTCGAAGAGGCCGAGTTCTTCGTAAAATCGCCGGTAATCATCGAGCGGCCCCGATCGATTCTGGCGGTCGAAGCGGTGCCCGTCGCGCCGCGCGGCAATCGACCAGGGGGCTGGCTGCTCAAAGGGACGTCGTCGCGCTACGAGTCGCTCCCCTTGACCGACGCGGGCCGGAAGATTGTGCGCCGCGGCCCCAGCGGCAAGCCCGACGAGATTTTTGTCCGTACCGACGTCGGGTTCGACCGCCTCTACAACCGCGACAAGCACTACGAGTATCTGTCGACGTGGGAACTTCTGCGCCGCATCCGCAACCCGTCGTTCAACCAGCGTTCGGTCCGCAATCTGAGCCTGTACCTGCACACGCGGTTCACCAAACCTGTGTTGAACCTGATCGTCGTGCTGGTGGGAGTACCCTTTGTCGTGCGCCGAGAAAGCGTGTCGCTGATCACCAATCTGGCGATCTGCTCGGGCATGATGGGGCTGATGCTGGCGGTCAACGAGCTGTGCCTGTATCTCGGCAAGGTCAACCTGATTTCCCCCGAGCTGGCCGTGTGGTCGCCCATCGTCATCTGGGGCAGCACCGCGGCGTGGCTTACGGGCCTGGTGCGCACCTGACGTCGGTCGCGCGGACGACCTCGCTCAGCAGGCAGGCCAACTCAGGATGCTGGCGTATCGCCCCGACCAGCAGAAATCGGCTGGCGCCCCGCCGCCGCAACTGACTTTCGAGCATCGGGTGAACTTCCCGCCGGTACAGGTTGCGGCGACGAATCGCCATCCAGCTCGAACCAATCAGGCTCGCGAGCGCCGCCAGCCCCAGCGCCACATACCACGCTTCCAGCCCCAGCCCCGAAAATCGGAAAAACGCCCCGGCGATCGCCAGCGCCCCCAGCAGACAGCTCCACACCGGCACCAGCGCCAAGGCCGCCAGGCGTTCGTTCGCCAACACCAGCCGGCCATACAATTCGGCATCGGAAATGCCGGCAGGTCCGGAAGGGGCGGCAACCGACTGGCACACCAGCTCGCCGTCTTTGCGCGTGACGACGACGCTTTCGCCCTCGTCGGGAAGGTATTCGGCAAGAAACTCGAGGTCTTCATATGGCGTATTCATGCGCGACTCCATGCGCGGATCACCTCCAGAATTTTAGGCGTCTCATTCTCAACGACAATGGGATGATTCGCCGAAGCAGCTTCTCGCACTCCGTGGCTCCCCAGCACGCGGGCGAACTGCTCCGGATCGTCGGCATGGTAGGCGACGGTCGTCGCCGGATCTTTCAACTGGTGCCCCGTCAGGATGCACACCACCCGGTCGTCAGCCGAGATGACCCCCTCCGAGCGCAATCGTTTCGCGCCGGCAACGCTCGCGGCGCTGGCCGGCTCGCACCCGAAACCTCCCGCCCCGACCTGGGCCTTGGCGTCAAGAATCTCCTGGTCGGTCACCTCGCGAACGACCCCGTCGCAGACCGCCAGCGCGCGGAGCGCTTTCTTGAGATTGACCGGCCGGTTGATCTGAATGGCGCTCGCCAGCGTTGAGGCGCGATGGTGGGCCCGATCCATCTCGCGGTAGAATGATTCAATCAGACAGCGGTCGGGCCTCCCGTCGTTCCACCGCAAACCCTGCTGGGTGTACAACCGGTAGAGCGTGTTCGCGCCGGCCGCGTTGATGACGGCCAGCCGGGGTAGACGGTCGAGAAGCCCCAGGTGTTTCAGCTCGGCGAGCGCTTTGCCGAAGGCACTCGTGTTGCCCAGGTTGCCCCCCGGCACGACAATCCATTCGGGCGCCTCCCAGTTCAGGGCCTCCAGCACGCGATAGATGATGGCCTTTTGCCCTTCCAGGCGAAACGGGTTGACGCTGTTGCACAGGTAGATTTTTTCCTGGCGGCAGACCTCGCGCACCTGCCGCATGGCGTCATCAAAATCGCCCAGAAGCTGCAACGTCTTCGCGCCGTAGTCGAGGGCCTGCGAGAGCTTGCCGTAGGCGATCTTGCCGCTGCCCACGAAGACGATCACGCGCAGCAGTTGCGTGGCGCTGGCGAAGATTGCCAGCGAAGCGCTGGTGTTGCCGGTCGAGGCGCAGGCCGCCTGCCTGGCCCCCACGAGGCGGGCGTGCGTGATGGCGGCGGTCATGCCGTTATCTTTGAAGCTGCCGGAGGGGTTGAGCCCTTCGTACTGCAGCAGCAGCCGACCGGGGTTCAGGCCGCAATAACGCCCGACCGCGGGCGCCTGTTGCAAGATGGTTTGCCCCTCGCCGATCGTGACGATCTGCTCATGGGGCGCGAATTGCAGCAGTTCGCGAAACCGCCACACACCGGAAAAATCGAGCGGGGCCCGGCGATTGTTCCACCGCGCCTCGAATTCACGCAAGTGCCTCGGTACGGCGACACGATTCCAATCGTATTCGACGTCGAGCAGTTCGCCGCAGCGCGGGCAGCCCGCCAGCGCCTCGGTCACGCCGAAGCGCGCGTCACAATCGGGGTTCAGGCAGCGCTGGAGCGCCAACTCAGAAGGCATCGCACGAAAGCCGGAATAAACAGCCGTATAGCAGGCCTGAACGACCAGTTGTATCATCGCCGATATGGAAACTCCATGCACTCAGCAGGCCCCCCAGGAAGAACCCTCGTCAGGCGATGCTCACTCAGTCGACGCCCTGCGGATCATCGACGCCGCAGCCAATCGCTGCCGCGAAGGAATGCGGGTCGCCGAAGATTTCGTCCGCTTCCACCTCGACGACCGGCACCTGCTGGGGCTGCTCAAGGGCTGGCGGCACGACTTTTCACAATCCTGCCGGCTGCTCGACGCCCTGGGTCTCGTGGCCGCCCGCAACACGCCGCACGACGTGGGGACTGATGTCCACACGGCCGGCGAATGGTCACGCACCACGCTGGACGACGTGGTACACGCGGCGTTCAAGCGCGTCGCCGAGGCATCGCGATCGCTGGAAGAGTTCGGCAAGCTCGTGTCGCGCGATTTTGCCGAACAGATGGCCGCGTTGCGGTATCGCGCCTACACCCTCGAAAAGGCCGTGTTATCAACTCGGGCGGCACAAATCCGATTGGCAGAACAGCGAGTCTGCCTGCTGGTGACGTGCGATCTGTGCCCGCAAGGGGCTGAGGTCGTCATTCGGGCCGCGCTCGACGCCGGCGTGCGGATGGTGCAGGTGCGCGAGAAATCGCTGCCCGATCGCGAACTGCTCGCCTGGGCCAGGCGCGTGCGCCAATGGACCGCACAGGCCGGGGCGCTCTGCCTGATCAACGACCGCGCTGACATCGCAAGGCTCGCCCAAGCCGATGGAGTGCACGTCGGCCAGGACGATTTGCCGGTGCCTGAAGCGCGGCGGATCGTCGGGCCGCGGCGGCTCGTGGGAGTTTCGACTCACACTCTCGAACAGGCCCGGGCCGCCGTTCTCTCAGGCGCTGATTACATCGGCGTCGGACCGGTGTTTCGTTCCGCCACGAAATCATTCGAGAATCTGGCCGGGCTCGAACTGGTGCGACAGGTCGCTGCCGAGATCTCACTGCCGGCTTTCGCCATCGGCGGAATCCAGGCTGAAAACGTGGCGGAGGTGCTGTCGGCCGGTGCGCGGCGCGTCGCGGTCAGCCGGGCGCTGTGCGGCGCGGCTGACCCGGGGGAAGCCGCCCGCGTTCTGTTGTCGGTGCGTGGCGAAGCGCCCGGCGGCGGGGTATAATTTCAAAACCTGTCATTTGGGCGCATTCTGCGCGGCAATCGGTAAGTGACCTGTCAGGCTGCTGTTTTCTCGGCCGTCCACTGGAGGAGTTCAACATGGCGCTGGCACCTCGAGCGCATTGGGACCGGCACGTCGAGCAGATCATCCGCTCAAAGCACTACACCTGGCTGGGCGAAGGGCTCGCCGGTGAGCAGCCGGCGTCGGCCTTAACCAGCATTCTCGCCGACATCATGCACATCTGCGCGCGTGAAGGGCTTTCTTGGGACGCGCTGGTAGCCCGGGGCCGGGCCCAGTTTGAGCGCGAAGAAGCCCAGTTGGAACAGCAGGACCCGCTGCCTGCGTGAGCGCCGTCAGGGCGCAGCCGCCTGTGGCTTCTCAAGCAGCTTCAGGTCGAAGGGCTGCCCCTTCAGTTCGGTAAACCGGGTTTGCTGAGCCGCGGTGAACACCGCCAATGCTTTTTCTTCGCGGCCCCGGGTCATCTCTCCCAGCCGGGCCATCAACTCTTCGCCGTTGGCGCTGGTGATGTCGGAAGTCGCGAGAAACTCGATCTGGTTCTCGACGTATTCTTTGTTAATGGCGGAAATCTGCGCGACCTGCTCGGGAGTGAGTTTCAGGCCCTGAACCAGGTCCGGGTCGTTCCACACTGTGCTGCCGCCGGCTTGCCACAGAATCTGCTGCAGGCGGCGGAATTCCGCCGGGGCCAACAGGGCTTGCACCCTCGGCAGAAACAACTTCGCCAGTCGCTCCTCGATGGCCGCCGAGTTCTCGCTGAATTCGCGCATCTTCGCCGACCGCTCTTTGCCGACGAGTTCCTGAAGTTTCAAGATGGTGTCGAGTCGAATGCCGACTTTCAGCCCCTCCAGTTGCGACTCGGTCGTATAGGCCTCATACAAGGCCTTTGCGGCCAGCGATTTGCGCTCGTCGAGACCCAATTCCTTTTGAACGACCGGGTGCGCGACGAGCGACAGTTGCAGACCCGTCTGCCGCCGCCCGATGAGCTGGGCCTGAGCGGCTACCGAAAAGAACACAGTCGCACAGGCGACAAGAAAAGCCAGGCCTCGACGGAAAAACGAACTCGCGAACATGCTGTTTCTCCTGATGAATACCAGCGACATCGCCTGGGAATAACGGCTGAAGTCCACTACTTGTAACAGTCTGCATTGCAGAATGGGAGACGAAGCCCCGCCTCACCGGCTGACTTCTCCCGAAACAGACCGTCTGAAGAATCCTCCCGCAGCGGCATCTCGGGCGTTCGCACGGCCGCCCGCTGTCGCCAAACCCAGGCACGACGCCAGGCGCCGCCCGGTCGCCGAGCTGGCGCACCCGGCCACTTCTTCGGGAGTACCGGCTGACACCACCTGCCCCCCCGCGGGCCCCGCCCCCGGCCCCAGGTCAATCACATAGTCGGCGGCGCAGATGATCTCGAGATTGTGTTCAATGACAATCAGCGAATGGCCCGCGGCCAATAGAGCGCGCCAGCAGGCGAGGAGGCTGGCGACGTTCTGGGGGTGCAGACCGACGGTCGGCTCGTCGAGAATGAACAGCGTCTTTGTACGCAGGCTGCGCGCCAGAAATGCGGCCATCTTCAGCCGCTGCGCTTCGCCGCCCGAGAGAAGGCGGGTCGGCTGACCGAGCGTCAGGTAATCCAATCCTGTCTCCTTGAGAAACTTCAGCCGTCTCTGAAGACGCGTCTGACCGCGAAAAAATAAAAACGCCTCCTGCGCCGACAAGTCGAGCACATGGGCGATCGACAACCCGCGGTATTTTGCCGCCAGCACTTCGGGACGGAACCTGCGCCCGTGACAATCCGGGCAAGGAGTGGTTGCATCGGGAAGAAATTGCATGTCGACGGCGATTTCGCCCGCCCCGGCACAGCTCTGACAACGTCCGCCATTCGCAGCGCTCAGACTGAAATGGCGCGCCGCATAGTTTCTGACCTTCGCCTCGGCTGTCGCCGCAAAGAGCGTTCGTATCTCTGACAAGATGCCCAAAACGCTCGCCGGTACGCTGCGCGGCGATCGCCCGGCGGGCGATTGATCGAGAAAGGCGACGGCGCCAAGTTGCTCGAAGCCGCTCAGGCTTGTGAACCTGCCTGCGTCGCCACCGACGAATACCTTGCCGGCGGCGGCGTGGGGGCCCGCGAGCGCCGCAGTCAGGGCCGGGTACAAAGTCTCTTCGATCAGGCTGCTTTTTCCGCTGCCGCTGACGCCCGTCACCGCACACAACACGCCCAATGGAAAGTCGACGGCCACATCGCGCAGATTGCGGTGCGAGATGCCCTCGATCCGTAGCCAGCCTTCCGGCTGCGAGCGCGGGAGTGAGCCGGCGGCAGCAGCCGACGGCCGCGCGAAGAATCGCGCCGTGGCCGACTCAGAGGCGCTGGCAATGCCGGCGGGTGGGCCGGCATAAACGATCTGCCCGCCGGCGCGTCCCGCCTGCGGGCCCAGGTCGACCAGCCAGTCGGCGCTTTCGACAAGCTCCTGATCGTGTTCGATGACGAGCACGGTGTTGCCCGCATCGCGAAGGCGATGCAACACCCGCCGCAATTGGTCGCGCTCGCAGGCGTGAAGCCCGGCGGTGGGCTCGTCCAGAATATACAGCAAACCCTCCAGCCCACCGCCGATCGCGCCCGCCAGCCGGGCCCGCTGCGCCTCCCCGCGCGAGAGCGTCGCCGCCGGCCGGCCGACTGCTACATGACCCAACCCCAGCTCGATCAGATGGTCCAACCGTTCTTCGAGCGGGTGCCATACGTGCCGCACGCTCGCACGCTGGTCTTCTGCGAGCCCGGTCTCCCAAGACCTGAGCGCGATACGCAGGTCGTTCAGGGTATGGCCGGTCAGCTCGGGCAAGGTGCAGCCGGCAAGCCGCACCGCCAGCGCGTCGGAATTCAGGCGATTTCCCCGGCAGGCGGGGCAAGGTGGCCGCAGCGACCGTCTCTGGCGCCGGGAGGTAACGGCACTGGGCTCAACCTCGGTTGCTGCCACAACGCCCGATCCGTGACAGTGGCTGCACGCTCCCAGGGGAGATTTGAAGTCGAACAGGCCCGGCACCGGTTCTGAGAACTCGCGTCCACACCCTTCGCAGACGAGCCGATCGAAGAACTCTTTCACAACCCACTGTTCGTTGTCGATCTGCATCGAGCGCGTTAAGACCTGAGCGGGCCGGGCGTCAATGCGGGGCGGGTCTTCAATCAGCGCGACACAACAGCCCTGCCCATGCCGCAATGTCGTCTCAATACTGTCGATGAGACGCTGTGGCGCCGTTATTCCGCTCTGCAGGCGGTCGACGATCGCCAGCGCATCCCCGAGGGCGGTGCTGTCGCAGCCCGACAGTTCCGCACCGGTCATCGAGCGGCCTGAAATCGCGAACCGCGCAAAGCCCCCTCGCGCGAGACGCGCGGCAACGGCGGCAGGCGTTTCAGACATGCCTTCCGGCACGTTCTGGCGAGTTTTCGCCGGGCGAAACCCAAGCTGGTAGCGCGTTCCCGCAGGCAATTCTTCCAATTTGTCCGCAATTTCTACCGCCGAATATCGAATGACCGGCATTCGGCAGTCAGGACAAACCGTGATACCCAGCCGAGAGTACAGAAGGTGCAAGTGGTTAAGCAGTTCCGCCAGCGACCCCAGCGTCGCACGCTGAGAGGCCCCCTGTGTTTGGCGTCGAACGGCAATTGCCGGCGGAAGGGGCCCGATCTCATCCGCCTGTGGAGGCTCGAATCGCTCGAGGAACTGCCGTGCCCCGGCGGGCAGGCTTTCCACAAAGCGGCGTTGCGCTTCGGCGTACAGCGTATCGAATGCGAGGCTGCTCTTTCCTGCACCACTGACGCCGGTGACGGCGATCAAACGCCCCAGCGGCACGTCGAGGTCGATGTTCTTCAGGTTATGGATCCGGGCCCCCCTCACGCGGATGAAATCCGAAGGGGCCGCGGCGCCGGGCAGTTCGCTGACAGGAGTCGAATGCGTCACGGGATCATTGTACCGCGAGCTGGCCTCAGGCTGTGTCGCCGGAGCAACCTGAGACATTCGCATGATGCCGGATCGCAACAGTATGGCGCATTTCGCTGCAATCGCGCCAATGTGCGAAAATCGGTAATTCAAGATAATTAAGGACTTGTGATGAATGTAGCCGAATTGCGCCGCAGTTTGCGCAACTGGCCCGCCGTTTGCCCTCGGAATGTCGCAGCAAAATCAGACGAGCGACCGCACAACCGGAATCGACATCGCTGACGAGGGGCGGTAGGGCATGGCTTCCAAGAAGTATATGCGGGTCTTTCCCGATGGCACCGTCACGGTGCTGCACCTCGGGGGAATGGAAATCTGGGATGGCGCCGATATGGCGCTGTTGCGCGATTCGCTCACGCAGTTGATTCTGGCTCAGAAGCAGCGATCGATTGGGATCGACATGTCGCACGTCAAATACATCCCCAGCGGGTTCTTCGGGATGCTCTTCGACTGGTATGAAACGGGTGTGCAGATCAGGCTGTATTCACCGCAGCCCAACGTGCAACGGATGCTCTGGTTCAGCCGATTTTTCGAGCGAGTGGACGACAACTGCCATGAACTGCGACCGCAGGCGGTCATCGACGAGTTTCCCGTTTCCTGCGCAATGACCGGGCACGAAGGCGACGGCCGACCGCCCAACGGCCACAAACCGAACGGACGCACGGCCGGCGGCCACCTGGGAAAAGCAGCCCGGCGCGAACGGCGGATCCCCGAGCGCAACTGCGTGCTGCGCTCGACGGGGCAGTCGTAAAAAGGGTTGCTTCTACTGTCAACGCCCCCCCGCCGAGGCGGCCGCCTGCGAATCGCCGCTGTTCTTGCTGGTCTCAAGGAAGGCGAACAGGTCGGCAACATCAGACAGCGACATCCCCTTCAGCAGCCCTTCGGGCATGACGGAGACTTTGGCCTTCGCCAGCTCTTCGACTTTCATTCGCGGAATCTCCAGCCGCGTGCCGTCTGACAGCAGCAATTCGACAACCCGCGGGTTCGAATTCGCGAGCGGCATGCCGGTGTGTACCAGGCCGTCGACGGTTTGAACCGTGACCGCGGTGAACTGATCGGAGATCACCTGCGACGGCAGCAGAATGGACTCGACAATGTCTTTCTTCTGGAACCGCCGACGAAGCGACGTCAGGTCGGGGCCGACTCCCTCGCCGTCTTTCTGGAACTTGTGGCACTTGACGCAGTTGGCCTTGACGAACACCTGCCGGCCGCGTTCGACGTCCCCCCGCTGCCCCTCAGGCTTATCCAGAAACTCAACCAGTTGCTGCACGGTGAAACCGGTCTTGTCGGCGTCTTCCTGAGCAAGCTGCGGGGCCGGTTCGTCAGGATACTTCTGCTCGAACCAATTCTGGTAGACCGCCAGCATGGCTGTGACGCTTTCCGCGTCGCCCGAGGTCCATTTCTTCAACAGATTGAGCGCCGCCTTGCCCCCGTTCTGCCCCAGTTTCAAACCCGCCAGAATGACCGCGCGGATCTCGCGAGGCTCTGTCGATTTATACGGTGCGGCGGCCAGCGCCTGCAGGCACATCTGCATCGTGGTGAGGTCGCCTCCGGCGATACCTTTCAAGAGCGCCGGAACGTTTTCGGCTGTCGGGTGCTTCGCCAGTGCGCGGGCCAGCAGATCGCGACGGTCGGCATTCTGTTCGAACAGCTTGCGCAACTGGGCCTGCGACTCGGGTGCGTCGCTCTTGCTGAGCACGTCGATCGTCAGCGCAAACAGCTCCTGTCCGCCGGTCAGCGACTGCCCCTCGAGATCGACCAGCAGTTTCCCGATCACTCCGTGAAAGTCATCCACCTGGTCGGGCTGACTGACCGACAACACCAGTTTCGCCGCATGAGGCCGCTCGCGCCAGGCCAGCAGAAATTTGCTGCGGTCTGCAGCAGAGAACCTCTCGAGACACCCGGAAACAATGTTGCGGATATACCCCTGCAGACTGTTGCCCCCTTCCAGCTCGCGGGTCGATTCGTACCAATCGAGAATCTGCTGCTTGAGTTCGTCAGTCCAGCCCTCGGTCACGTAACGCAGACACATCGCATAGTGAATCTGCAGAAAAGGGTCTTTTGTCCCCCTCAGCACTTTCGCGAGCGCTGCGGCCGCATGGGGGCCATTGAGGGCCGCGGTCAGTTCGGCCGTCGTGCGCACGTACGGGTCGGCGGCCTGCTGCCCGGGGTTTGAGACACCGGCAAGCTGCCCCGTGACGATCTCGGCCAAATGTTGTCGCAGCTCTGAAGTCGCCGTTTCGACAGCCTCGTCGCCCGAAGCGCGGATCAACGTCAGCTCCAGCATGCGGCGCATATCGAGCCGGGCCCGGTCGTCGGGCGCGGGAGTCTGTTTGATCATGCCCGCCAGGGCTTCGAGCGCTTGAACGGGTGAGAGGGCCTCGCCCCCAAGCCGGTGCAGGGCCAGCATCCCCAGCAGCCGCACTGAAACGTTCCGATGCTCGAGAACCTTCGCCTTCCACTTTTCAACCGGCACACGTTCGAGCGCGACGCGCGACGCAAACTGCAACCATCGGTCGCCGGCCCCCAGCAAGGGCAGAAGCCCGTCGACCGGGGCCTCAAGTCCGGCGCGGACGAATGCCTCGCAGGCGCGCCTTTGCACCACGGCGTCGCGATCGGTCAGCAACTTCGTCAGTGCCGCGGCCGTCTCAGGGCCCGGATGATCGCCCAGCAACAGCGCCGCGAACTGGCGCACTCCGGCATCGCTGTCGGCCGCGGCGGCCAAGAGGAGCTTATTTTCGGGTTTCGGGCCGTGCTGGGCCAGCAACGTCAGGGCGCGAATCTTCTCGGCGGGCGCCCCCGACTTCACCTTCGCTTCGAGCCCCGCGCTCCAACTCTTGTCGAGCTTCGCCTTGATCGCGGCAGACGCTTCGCGATTCCAGTTCGCCTGCGGCTGCGGCATCGCCAGGGCATCTTGCAGGGTCTCGGCTTTGGGGCTCCTGGGCGTCTTCGTTTTGCCCGCGGTGTAGCTGATCCGATAAATGGCCCCTTCGGTGCCGCGGCCGCCCGTGCTGAAAATCACCGACCCGTCGCGGTCGACTTCGATGTCAGTCACGTTCAGCGGGTTGCCGGTGGCCAAGAGATCGTAGGTGCCGCTGTAGGTGGCGCCTTTGCGCTTCAGAGAGACAGCCATGATGCGGCCCATCGACCAGTCGCAACTGAGCATGGCGCCGCGATACTTCTCGGGGAACTGCGTGTGCTCGTAGAACACGACCCCGGTGGGAGACCCCCGGCCGATGTTCACCGTGCCGGGAAGCGTATCGAAATACCACTCGGGCATGCACTTCGCGCCACTGCGCCAGCCGAATTCGGCGCCGGGAATACAGTGATTGATGCGCACGGGGCGGTACCAGGGAAGGTTCACGTCCCATTCCATGTCGCTGTCGAACGTAAAGTGCTCACCCATCTGGTTGAAGGCGAAGTCGTAGTGATTGCGAAAACCAACCGCCTCGGCCCACCACTTCTTGCCGTCGGGGGTGAACCGCCAGGTCGTCCCCCCGGGGGCCTTGATCCCCACGGCATGCCCCAGCGCATCTTCAAACGGCGGCTGTAAAACGTTTCCTTCTTCCCAGGCTCGACAAGGGCTGTTGGCTTCGGCCGCCGTGACATACCGCTCGCGACTTTCGCCGGCTTCACGAGCCTCTTTGCGCACCGCGACAGAATCGCGAATGATCCACGAGTGATTTCCCAGATTGTGATACAGCCAGCCGTCAGGACCGAAAACCACGTCGTGCGGACCATGCTCTCCCATGCTGCCGCGTTGATTGATCAGCAGAATCACCTCGTCGGCCTGATCGTCGCGATTCCGATCGGGAAGCAGGTACAGGCCGGTCCCCCGGGGACCCGACCCGACGGCATACAGGTCGTCCCCCACCAGGCAGATTCCCTGCGAATGCTTCACGTCGGGGCAATAATCGGTGACCTCGTCGTATTTGCCGTCGCCGTCTTTATCGATGATATTCACGATTCCGCCGTGCTCTCGCCCGCCCAGAAGCCGGCCCCGGTTGCCCCAGGTGAGCGAAATCAGCCCGCCGACCAGGTTGTGGTCGGCGACGCGCGCGATCTCAAACCCCTGCGGAACCTGAAACCGATCGAACTCTCCGGTCGCGAACGTGATGTCTTTCCAGGGAGAATCCGGGTGGGTTCCCAGCACCTTCACTCTCTGCCACGCGCCGTCGTCGAAACGCGGCAACAGCCACGTCGCGCCCTGCGGCGGCGTTCTTGTCGTCAGCCACTCGGGCCCGGTGTCACACGACACCGCCTTGCCGCTTTGACCGCGAATCTCGGCCTCGATGAGCAACCCCGCCCGCCCCGATTTGTTTGTGGCCTCGACGCCAAACACGTTCGTGCCGCGCTCGGCGATGCCGTTCAGGCTGAAGCGATAGCTGCGGTTGCCCCCGCCGCTGCCGACCTTTTGGCCATTCACCCAGAACGTGAAATCGTCGTCGCAGGCGATCAGCGCCTCGCCGCTCGACGGCTCTTCAGCCTTCACGACGCGTCGAAACCAGACTTTGCCCACCGGGGCTTTCTCAGCCGGGTTCCCCTCGTCGAACCAGATCCATTTCGCGTCGAGCTTTGGCTCTTTGTCATCCGCCGGCTCCGCCTGCGCCCAGGCGATCGACCCCGAGCCGACCACACCGCACAGTGCGGCGACCAAGATTAACATCCAGCGCGACATCGTCAATTCTCCACGGGCCTGAAAGCGGCATTCTCCGACAGTTCAAACGCATCGCACATCACAGCGCCTAATGCGACAGCGCCCAATGCGGCTCTGCCGAATCGGCTGGCCCGCCCCGCCCGATCCGCGCCGCTGCGAAATTCCATACTATATCGGGCCGCAGGCCGCGTTCAACGGGCCGCGGCCGCGGGCCGCGGGTAGTGGTACATTTTGCGGGCCGGGTGGCACGCCCTGAATGAGGCACGAATGAAGGGCGTGGCAGACGTCTCTGGACTCTCAGCTTCGTCTGTCAGGGGACTGGTGAAATGCCCGTCTCTGTCGCGCGTTCGAAATGACGGCGTCGAGCGCAACCACGCCCTTTCAGGGCGTGCCACCCGATCGCCTCAGACGGCGACGCGAGTCAGAAGAGAATCAGCGCCCACCAGAACGCATTGCCGAGGACGGCCAGCGCAGCCACCGCAAGAACGACTGCCGCGACACGAAACCACGGCCGCTTCCCTTCCAGAACCCAGGTCAGCAACCCGCGACGCCTCTTTGGCGGACTATTCATAGGCAGAAACCAGCTAACGCGACTCGGCCTGCTCGAGCGCTCGCCGCAGGTCGTCGACCTGGTTCAGGTCCAACCCCTGCGGCCGACGTTGCAACAGCCAGTCGACGTCGCGCGAGGCGTCGGCGAACCGGCGGGCGCCGTAGGCCAGCATGGCCCGCAGCCAGCGCTCGCGCCACGCATCGGGCGAAATGGCGATGATGCAATCGCAGTACCGCAACATCGCGTTGGTATCCTGGCTGCGCTGCGCCAGCGACAAGAGGTTGTGCAGAATCCGAACGACAATCGTGCGCTTCGTTGCCGCGGCGAAGTCGGTGGCTCTGGCAGGGCCACCAACGGCCTCCCGCACGCGCTCTTCGGCCGCCGCCTGCGACAATGGCGCCCCCCGGTCGAACACGTCGATCAACTGTGCCGGCCCCCCCGGCGGTTCGTGCCGCACGAGAAAGTGCCCCGGCGCGGCGACGCCCACCATGTTCAAACCCAGCCGCTGCGCGAGTTCGAGATAGATCACCGCAAGGGTGATGGGCAGCCCTTCGCGGTCGTCGAGCACTTCGTTAACGTAACTGTTCGAGCGGTGGTAGTAATCGCCGCGGCTGCCGTGAAACCCGAGCTCTTCGAAGAGATAGCGGTTGAGGGCCGTCAGTCGCGCGGCCTCGTCGGCCGCCGCCTTTAGCGACGCGTTGATCTCGCGGGCCATTCGCTCAACTTCGCGGCGATAGACTTCCACATCGACTTCGTCGTTGTCGAGCAGCGAGACGAGCAGCGCGGCCTTGAACAGGTCGATAGCGGCCTCGTCGCCGGAAAGCGCTCTGACAAGCTCCTGCTCGACGCGCCGCTGATGCACGATCTGAGCGAACTGCCGCAGCTCGCGGGCTTGCGTCTCCATCCGTCGGGCGCGATCGCGCAACTCAGAGACGCCGGCCGGGCCCTTCTCAGCGAGCCTGGTCGCGTATTCAGACGCCTGCGCGCTCGTCGCGGGAAGCTGGTCGACCAGAGCCGTGATCTGTTTCAGCGTTTCGTCAGCCGGGTTCGCGGGCGGTATCTGCCTGTCGACGCGAAATCCGCGAAATTCGGCTTCCGTCGTACGGAACTTCGCCAGCCCCGCCCGGCCGTCGGCCAGCTTCGCATCAGCCGATTCGATGGCCAGATAATCGTTGATGAAGCATTGAATCTTGCCCCATTCGAATCGCACCTTGAGCGCGTTCCAGTCGCCGGGGCGGTAATGATCGTTCTGGACTTCGGCCAGCACGTGCCAGGAAAAAACATCGGGCCCGTCGAAGCGCGTCAGCCGCAGCCGGCCGCCAGACGGATAGTAGCCGTAGTGAACGTCGCTTCCGTCGGCACAGAAGACCAGCCCGGCGGCCCCCTCTTCGCGGTCGAGCTTCACTTTCACGGCCACTTCGTAGGGTGGCCCGGGCGGACGAGTTTCCGACAGGCACAAGGCCCGCCCCCCGAAACTCGTCCCCGCGCCGTCGACCAGAATTCGCCCCGCGCGCTGTCTCCACCGCGCGCCGAACACGGACGTCCAGGCTTGCGGATCGAGCGCACCGATCGTCAACCAACGACTGATGGGCGTCGGGTTGGGTTTGTCGATCAAGGGCTTCAGCGCATTGACCGGCATGGCAAACCCCAAGTTCTCGGTCACCGCCGATTTCATCGTCAGAATGCCCTGCACGCGCCCCTGTCGGTCAAGCAGCGGACCGCCGCTGTTGCCCGGCTCGATGGGAATGGCCAGTTGAATCATCTGCCGGCCGTCAATCTCGCGGACCCCTGAGACGACACCGGCGACCACGCTGAGCGCGAGCCCCTGCGGGTTCCCCAGCGCCACCACCGGCTGGCCCTGACGCAGCGTCTGTGAATCTCCCAGAGGAAGTGCCGGCAGGTCTTTCGCCGCAATGCGCACGAGCGCCAGGTCGAGCGGGCGATCGCTGGCTTCGACGACCGTGGCCTGAAACCTGCGGCCGTCCGCCAGTTGCACGCTGATGGGCCGGGCTTCGCCGATCACGTGCAGGTTTGTGGCGATCAGGCCGTCGGCAGAGACCACAAAGCCGCTTCCCAGCCCCTGCTGTTTGCCGTCGCGGCCCGAAACCGAAATCACCACCACCGCCCGCCGCGCCGCTTCGGTGAGCTGTTCGAGCGACAGGCTTTTTGGGTCGTCGACGAGTGCCGCAGCCTGTTCGGCCGGTCCATCGGCAGCCCGCGGGACCTTTTCGTCGGCGCCGAGCAGGGCGGCCCCGATTGCGGTCGCGACGATGAAGGCGCCAACCGGAAAACACCGCATAGAAACCACTCCGAAGATCAGCCTCAGGGCGTGACTGCATGGTACGCCAGAAGGGGGGCGAAGGCAAAACATGCGAGGTCGCGATGTTCGTCGTTCGATTACTTGACACTTGTACCGGTCACTTGACGTGGTTAGATTGAGTCCGTCGCGGACTCCGCTCAGCCGCAACGAGCTTTCCGACGTGCGCGACCAGATCAATGAAACCTCGATGGAGATTACGGCACGATGCCCCCGAGTCACCCAGGGATCGACAAGAAACGCATTTTACGCGTGACTGCTGGGAACCTTCGGCAAAGTCACCTTTATATCAACGGGCATTTTGATTTCTTCCCTGCCGATCTCGTCGGCGCATCAAGGCGGGCATCCGGGGCTGGGGAAAGCGTCGAGATCACACTTGACGGGCTAGGGCGAACAATCGCAACGGACATCGGACGCGAAGCGAAAAGTCAGAAGCCGCGCGGTTTCTTGCGCGCCCGCGGGTGGCTGAGGCAATTCTATGAGCACCATGCGCTGAAAGCTGGCGCGCTGCTGGCTCTCGAACGACTATCAGAGCGGTCCTACCGCCTGTCGGTTCATTCCTCGGCCGAACACAAGCCCGCCGCGCTGGAATGTGCCGAATTTTTCGCCGGCATCGGTCTCGTGCGTCTCGGGCTCGAACGGCAGGGTTGGAGCGTTGTTTTCGCCAATGACATCGACCCAAAGAAAGCCGAAATATACCGTCACAACTGGCCGGAGGACGAACGCCTCTTCGTTGACGACATTCATGCAATCAACGTGGCAGTTGTGCCAACCTGTACCCTAGTCACGGCCTCTTTCCCGTGCAACGATTTATCCATCGCCGGGCGATGGGAAGGTCTTCACGGAAAAGAGTCATCGGCTTTCTGGGGGCTCGTGCAGAAACTTCATGAAATGGGTGAACGGCGTCCGCCGCTCGTGCTGCTCGAGAATGTTGTTGGGTTTCTGATGAGCCACGGAGGGCGTGACTTAGAGCAGGCATTGCGCTCAATGAACGAACTCGGGTACGTCGTTGACGCGATGATCTTGGACGCAGTGCGCTGGGTACCTCAGAGTCGCTCCCGCTTGTTTGTCATTGCGAAGCGTGATGAGGGACAGAAACGCCGTACGTGCACACTTATCAGTGACTCACGTCCTGAGCAGCTTGTGAAGTTTATCTGTGCGCACCCCCACCTCCGCTGGGACATCCGCGACCTTCCCGCCCTCCCAAAGCCCCGCAAGCACCTCGAGGACATTGTTGAGGACCTTCCGCACAACGATCCACATTGGTGGAACGAGGAGCGAACGAAGTACTTTATGAACCAACTGAGCAAGAGACACGCGGCGCAAGCGCGCGAAATGATCGCCGGGAAAACATATACGTACGCGACGGCCTTTCGCCGCGTCCGCCACGGAAAAAGCATGGCCGAGCTGCGGACCGACGGCATCGCTGGCTGCTTACGAACGCCGCGTGGTGGCAGCGGACGGCAAATCCTGTTCAAAGCGGGCCACGGAACGCGTCGTGTCCGGCTGCTCTCCGCGCGGGAGTGCGCCAGACTTCAGGGCGTGCCCGATAGCTTTGTCATTGATGTCCCTCTCAACCAGGCGCTTTTTGGGTTCGGTGACGCAGTCTGTGTTCCAGCAATTGAATGGATCGCGCAGCATTACCTGAATCCAGTCGCGAGCGCGTACAAGTCTTGAGGAATGTCGCAGTGAAGGTCACCCTGAATATCGACGACTTCCTGGAGAAGAACATGAAGAAGGATGGCCGCTTTGTGGCGGCTCGCCTTCAAACCGCGCTTGCCTTGCTGGAGAAGCTGCGCGAACATCCGTCGCTCATCTTGGATGACCATTTGGTCAGCAAAGGCAGTTCCGGCCTTAAATCGCACGAGACGTTTGGAAATCGGGCGCTTGCGCGATTGAAGCTTGATGCAATCAACAAGAACCACGGACGCCGTTCATCCAGCCTACAAGATTGGGGCCAGAAGTTGCTCATCGCCCTTAAGAAATGTGGGTTTACCGAAGGATCGGACGCCGTGCGCTCCAGGCTTATTGACCTGGCACAGGCTGAGATTGCAGCGCACCTGCGAGCAATACTTGAACAGGAACCTCTCCAGGTCCGATGTCGAGGGAGGAGCGCAGAAGGAGTAATTCACGAAGTCCTGAAGCAAGCAGAGGAAAAAGGAAAGGCAGGTGATGTTGCCCAATACCTTGTCGGTGCAAAGCTTGCGCTACGCTTCAAGCGAGACATTCCTGTTTTTCCCGCAAACAAGCCTGATCGGAAATCACGAGCTGACGCATCCGGCCGCTTGGGCGATTTTGAGATCGAAGACGCAGTCATCGAAGTGGCCGTGGGCCTTCCCGACGAGAAGCACCTAGCGCAAGTCGCGGAAGCCTTGGAAGATCCGGAGTCCGAAGTCTGGTTGCTGACGCGCGCGGACCGAGTCGCTACGTGGAAAAACGAGTTGAGGGCGTGTGATGGACTGGACGTTCGCCGAGTCATCGTCACATCCGTAGAAACATTCGTTGGCCAGAACATCTCGGAACTTGGCGAGTTCTCTACCAAGGGAAAGGAGTCGCAATTGCGTGCCCTTTTCGCACTGTATAACGCGCAGTGGATCAGCCGGGTCGGCACGCCAGGGATTCGAATTGAGCTGAAATAATCGTCATGGCGGACACACTGACAGCAACGGAGCGGTCGCGCGTCATGGCTGCAGTGAAGTCATGCGACACGGGTCCGGAGCTTCTCGTCCGGCGGTTGGTGCATCGTCTCGGATACCGTTATAGGCTCCATGTGCGAGCGCTGCCTGGCACGCCGGATCTCGTGTTTCACAGGCTCGGCAAGATCATTAATGTACATGGCTGCTTTTGGCACATGCATCGTTGCCCTCATTGCCGGATTCCAGCATCCCGACGAACCTACTGGGTAGCCAAGCTCCGTCGCAATGCGGCCAGGGACAGGCGCACTCAGCGCGCGCTGCGACGCGCGCATTGGCGAATACTGACGATTTGGGAGTGCCAAATTGCAGCAATGGGAGTGGATCGTCTTCGCAGACGCATAGCTGTTTTTCTCGCTGTTGGACGACCCTCAAGGAGAAAAAATGTCCGCCGATCATCGCATCATCTGCGGCGATGCCAGGATGGCGCTGAGTTCGCTGCCCGATGATAGCGTGCAGGTGACCGTTACTTCGCCACCCTATTTCGGCCACCGTAATTATGGCGCCGAGCGACAGCTCGGACTCGAGGAAACTGTCGACGAGTACGTTGCGAGGATGCGACAAGTTCTGTATCAGCTGCTTCGCGTCACAGCGAAGTCGGGCGCTTGTTTCGTCGTAATCGGCGACACATACCGCTCCCAAAGGCTCCTCCTCGTCCCTCATCGCATCGCTCTGGCCGCCGATCAGATCGGGTGGTTTGTCCGAAACGACTTAATCTGGAAAAAACTCGACCCGCCTCCGGAAAGCGCTCGCAACCGATGGCGTTCGGCTCACGAACATATTCTGTTCCTCACAAAGCGCCCTACGAAGTATACGTTCCACGCCGACGCGATCAGGATTCCGTATTCGGATGCAACTCTGAGGCGTTGGGGCAACGGCCAAGTGTATGGCGGAACAAAGAGCGAAAGGCGCCGATACGCAAATGACTCACGGATGCGACATGGCAAGTCGTTCGTGCTCAACCCGAATGGTTGTATACCGACCGATGTGTGGTCGCTGCCGTCAGGCGATTCTCCAGTCCGCCATTACGCGACATTTTCCGACCGATTGATCAGACCGATAATTGTCGCTTGCAGCAGTCCGGGCGACTGGGTCCTCGATCCGTTCGTTGGTAGCGGAACGACTTGTCGAGTCGCAAAAGTCCTTGGGCGTCGCAGTATCGGCATAGAACTGAATCCTGAGTACGCTGCAATTGCGGGCAAGGCCCTCGGGTGCGAGGTCGAGACAGAAACGGCGGCGTGTACGATGGCATATGAGCAGGTCAGCCGGTGCTGTGCCCCGCGCTCGCCTGTAACCCCGTGAAACTCAAGCGCCTGCCGGAGGATTTTCGAGTCGAGGAACTCACCGAGTTCCCTGCGCACGGCGGGCCATATGCGCTGTACCGCCTCACCAAAACCTCACTCGGCACCCCCGAAGCCCTCGAGCTTGTGGCGCGCCGCTGGCACATTCCGCGGCAACGCCTCTCGTACGGCGGGCTCAAAGACCGGCATGCCGTCACGCGGCAGTTTGTAACGATTCGCGGCGGTCCACGGCGCAACCTCAATGAGAAACTCGTCGAGTTGGTGTACGAAGGCCAGGCCGAGCGCCCCTTTACCGCCCGCGACATCGCCGGAAACCGGTTTGCCATTGTGATCCGCGACCTGCCTGACGCGGCGGTCGCCACGGCCGTCGAAGCGTTAGCTGCCGTGACGCGCGATGGATTGCCCAATTATTTCGACGACCAGCGGTTCGGGTCGGTGGGCGTTTCGGGCGAGTTCATTGCCCGCGCGTGGTGCCGGGGAGACTACGAACGCGCGCTGTGGCTGGCCCTGGCCGACCCCCACCCCGACGATCGGGCTGACGAGCGCGAACAGAAACGCCTGCTGCGCGAACACTGGGGCCATTGGCGCGAGTGCAAAAGCGCTCTCGCCCGCTCGCACCGCCGCAGCATTGTCACCTATCTGGCCGACAAACCCCCCGACCGGCCCGATTACCGCGGCGCCTTCGCGCGCCTCAAGATCGACTTGCGCGGCCTGTACCTCGCGGCGTTTCAGAGCCATCTGTGGAACCAGATGCTCGCGGCCCTGCTGCGCCAAACGGTCGCCGCCGGCCGACTGGCCCATGTACCGCTCAAGCTCGGCCCGGCCCCTTTCTTTCTGGAGCTGACGGCCGCCGAGCGCGATGCGCTGCGCGTCGCGCAACTGCCGCTTCCCTCGGCCCGATTGCATCTCGAAGAAGGCCCGCTGCTGGCCCTCATTCGTGAGGTTCTTGCGCCCGAAGGGCTTGAGCTGCGCGAGCTGCGGGTCAAGTACCCGCGCGACAGCTTTTTTTCGAAGGGCAACCGCCCGGCAGTCGTCGACGTGGCCGGAATAAAACACGAAGTCGCCAGCGACGAACTGCACCCTCGCCGCCGCAAACTGTCGCTGACCTTTGATCTGCCGCGCGGCGCCTACGCTACGATTCTGATCAAACGCCTGACCGCACTGCCTCAATAATGCCGGCCCAGGTGAATTCGCGCGCTTCGGCCGCAATCGGCAAGCCGGCTTCGACCGCCGCGGCCGTGGTGACCGGGCTGATACTGGCCAGCCGGATCGTGCGGCCGAGATGGGCTCGCGCGGCAGCCGGCAACAGGCGGGCGAATGACCGGGCGACCGATGGGCTGCTAAGGCCCACCCAATCCACTTCCCCTGCCTCGAGCGCGGCTGCAACCGACGGATCGAACGCCTCGACATCGACGTTGCGGTAGACCGCCACCTCGACGACTTCGGCCCCCGCGGCGCGCAATTCGGTCGCCAACACGTCGCGCCCCCGGCTCGCGCGGGCCCACAACACCCGCCGACCGCGAACGTGCGGGCCCAGCGCCGCCGCCAGTGCCTCGGCACGATACGCGTCGGGAACAACGTCGGCCCGTAAATGCAGCGACTCGAGTGCGGCGGCCGTTTCGGCGCCAATGGCCGCGACTTTCGTACTCGCTAGCCGGCGCAGGTCGCCCCCGGTTTCCCACAGGCGGGCTACGAGCGACTGCACGCCGTTGACGCTGGTGAAAACGAGCCAATCGAATTCGTGCAGTTTCGCCAGCACACGGTCAACGTCAGCCCAGTCGTCGGGCGGCAGAATGTCGATCGTCGGCATGACAATGGGTTGGGCCCCCTGCTCCAACAGCCGCTCAACAACCGGGCCGCATTGCGCTCGCGGTCGGGTCACACCGACTCGCAGGCCGAACAACGGCAACCTCTCGAACCACGCGATTTTGTCGCGCTGGCGCACGCATTCGCCGATGACGATTGTCGAAGGGGCGTGCAGGCCGGCCTGATGTGCGGATTCAGCGATGTTGCTCAGAGCCGCGGTCACCGTCTGCTGCGCAGGGGTCGTGCCGCGGCAGATGACCGCGGCAGGCGTCGCCGGGTCTTTTCCGCACGAAATGAGCTTTTCGGCAATCTGGGAGAGGTGATTCAGCCCCATGTAAAAGACGAGCGTGCCGGGAAAAGCCGTCAGGGCCTGGTAGTCGAGGGCCGTTTCGGGTTTCGTGGGGTCCTCGTGCCCCGTGATAAATGCGACGCCAGAGGCAAAGTCGCGATGCGTCAGCGAGATGCCCGCGTAGGCGCTCGCGGCGACTGCGGCCGTAACGCCGGGTACGACTTCATACCGCACTCCCGCCGCCGCCAGCGCCGCCGCTTCTTCGCCCCCGCGGCCGAACACGAACGGGTCGCCCCCTTTCAGCCGCACGACCGTCTGGCCTTCGCGCGCCGCCGCGATCAGTCGCGCGTTGATCTCCGCCTGGGGCAACCGCAATCCGTCGGCCGAAGCCTGCCGGCTGATTCGCACCGCCTGGGCCCGCGTGTCTGCGAGCAACAGCGGGTTGACGAGCGCGTCATACAGAATCAGATCGGCGGAATGGAGGCAGCGATAGCCCTTGAGCGTAATCAGCCCGGGGTCGCCCGGACCCGCACCGACGAGATAGACAATTCCCGAATTCGGGCTGCGCTGCGCCAGCTTGACCGTGTTGTTCGGCATTTCTTAGAGTTTATGGTAAGTTGACTCTCGTGAGGTCTCAAGCTGCGGAGAATCGCCGCCGCGGCAGTTTCGCTGAATCGCCGTTTGCACGCATGGGCACCGAAGAACAGAATCGAAAAATTGCGGCCGACTGCTGGCGGCGAGGCAACGAGGCGATTCCCAAAGAGAACTGGGACTACGCCGTTCAGATGTACGCCACCAGTGCGAAGCTGGTGCCCGACAATCTCACCTATCGCCAATCGCTGCGTTTCACCGAGTACAAGAAGTACGATGGCAACAAAACCGGGGCCAAGATGGCCAGCGTGCGTCTGGTCGGCGTGCGAGGCCGGGTGAAAAAAGCCCGCCTGAGCAAAAATTGGAAAGACCTTGATCAGGCCGCCGAAGAGGGTTTGCAGGTCAACCCCTGGGATGCGCAGCTCAATACCGACGTGGGCGACGCCTGCAAGCAACTGGGCTATCAGGAAGTCGCCATTTTCGCCTATCGGCAGGCTTTGGAAGTTGAGCCGCAGAATAAAGACGTGAACCGCTCGCTGGCCGAATTGCTCGAGGAGCGCGGAGAGTATGCGGAGGGGGTTAAGTGCTGGCAGCGGATTCTGAAGGCCGAGCCGACCAGCGGCGAGGCGCGCTCGAAGATCACGCAGCTTGACGCAAAGAGCGTGATGGATCGGGGCGGCTACGAGGGGGCGCAAAGCACCCGCAACGTGGCGATCACAGGCGCGGGGGGCCGCGCCCTCGGTCAGGCCGATGGCCCGGGCATGTCGGTCGAAGCCGATCTGCAGCGCGCGATCCGCAAAGACCCGGCGAACAAAGACAACTACCTGAAGCTCGCCGACTACTACCGCCGCGAAGGGCAGTTGGAAGAGGCCGAGGCGCAGCTTCAAAAAGGTTTGGAGGTTTCCGGCGGCGACCTCAGCATCCGCGAGATTCTGGAAGACGTGCAGCTCGACCTGATGCGCAAAGCCCGAGATATCGCCAAAGAGTTGGTGCGTCAGAAACCCGACGAAGCCGAATCGAAGCAGCGCGCCGCAGACCTCGCGAACGAACTGCTCAAGCGCGAGCTGGAAGTGTTCGCCGCCCGAGTGGAACGTTATCCGCAGGATATGAAGATCAAGTACGAGCTGGCGCACCGGTATGTGCAGGTGCGGAAGTGGCAACTGGCGATTCCGCTGTTTCAGCAGTCGCGCGGCGACCCGCGCGTCGAGCTTGAATCGCTGATCAATCTGGGCAAGTGCTTCTTTTACGACCGCAAACCGCAACTGGCGGTGAGGCAGTTCGAGGCCGCCATGCCCAAAGCGCGGCACGACGAAAAGCCCGAAGTCTATAAAGACTTGTATTACGCTGCCGGCCGCCTGTACGAAGAACTGAAAAACAACCCGCGGGCGGAAGAGTGCTATCAGAAGGTGTTGGAAGTCGATTACAACTACCGCGACACCGTCAAACGGCTCGACGCCCTGCAAGGGGGGGGCGATTCGCCCGCCGCGTGACGCTGGCATGGGCGAGCCGGCGCTGTTAGACTGCCGTGCTTCACTCAGCCGGCACACGGCCAGGAGCCTGTTGAAAAAGGTGTCTGGAACTTTGTGAACATCCAGATTCCGAGGCGTTTTCGCAGGTGCGGAGAGTTCCAGACACCTTTTTCAACACCCTGCCAAACTGCCCCAATTGGCCCGGCGGCGCTGTGCCGCCCGCTTTGCAACAAATTTTGCTCATTCGACCCCATGCCCAACAATCGCAACGCCGCCAAGGCCGCGCGGCAGAATGAAAAACGCCGCCTGCGGAACCGCACTGCCCGCAGTTCGCTCAAGACCTTGATCAAAAGAGTGCGCGAGGCCGTCGCGAAAAACGACGGCGCGGCGGCCGATTCAGCGCTGCAATCGGCCGTCAAAAGGCTCGACCAGGCGGCCTCGAAAAAATTGATACACCGCAACAAGGCCGCACGGCTCAAGTCGCGACTGAGTGCGCTCGCCGCCACGCCCAAGGCGGCCGCGAAAGGCTGACGTTGTGGCCGCCAGTTATGGCGATCTGCCCGCGCGGCGAGGGCCTCCGGGGTGACGGGCGGCCTGGAATAAACAGGCGGCGGTGTTGGCGGTGAATTCGGATGCCGGCCTGCCCATGGTTCGCGACTTCTCCACAGAAAGCCTGTCTCACGACCCGATCCACGGGTACATCCCGTTCATCTCGCGCTCGGGGCTGCCGGCCGGGGAAGTGTCGGAGCAGGAAATCATCGACCATCCGTGGGTGCAGCGGATGCGTCAGATCCACCAGTTGCAGACCGCGTGGTGGGTGTTTCCATCGGCCGAGCACACGCGCTTTCAGCACGTGCTGGGGGTGATGCACCTCGCGTCGCTCGCCATCGACCACTGGTACGACTCGCTGTGCGACTCTTGCCGGAACGTTCCCTCGCGAGCCTACGTCGAGACGCTGGTGCGAATGGCCGGGCTCTTGCACGACGTGGGCCACGGGCCGTTCGGTCATTTCTTCGACGACCACTACCTCGACCAGTATGGCATCACCCATGAAGACCTGGGCGCCCAGATCATCGCCAATGATCTGGGCGAGCTGTTGCGAGGCATCCGCCGCAACCCGCGCGGCAGGCTCGGGCCGCTCGAAGAACTCGACCCGGCGCAGGTCGCCTGGCTGATCCGCCGGCCAGCGAAAAAGGCCGCCGAGGAACCGGGGCACCCCGATTGGCTCGTCAAGCTGCGGTCGCTCTTCAGCGGGATTTACACGGTCGACAACATGGATTTCGTGCTCCGCGACGCCTACATGACCGGCTACAGCACGCGGGCGTTCGACCTCGACCGGTTGTTGCACTACAGCTTCTTCACCGACCGCGGGCTGACGATCCACCACCGCGGCATCGACGCCCTCGTGCGCTTCATGAGCGTCCGCGCCGAGCTGTTTCGTTCCGTTTACTATCACCGCACCGTCCGCGCCATCGACCTGACGCTCAAAGACCTGTTCACGACTAGCCGCGAGCACCTCTTTCCCGGCGATCCGCGCCACCATCTCGATCGTTATTTGAATTTCACCGACTGGTCCCTGCTGGTCGATGTCGCCGGCTGGGCATCATCGAGCGACCCGGCGCGGCGTGATTTGGCCGCCTCCTGGCAGCGGCTCTTGCGCCGCGACGTGCCATGGAAAATGGTCTGTCAGCGAAACCTGGTCTTCGCCGCCGGCGAAACCGAGCGCGGCAGCGTCTTTGGCGACGCAG
>JBQTIL010000136.1:0-36742 GCA_052388175.1 Planctomycetaceae bacterium
GTCCTGCACAGCACCCGTGGCCATCTCACGCTCCTCCTTGAGCTTGCGATCTCGAAGTCGCTCGACTTCGTCCACCGATGGTCTAACCCATCGCGTCCGGCGCGCAAAGCCCGTTATGGACCCGCAGCCACCTCAGGGGCCGTTTTCGACTCGCGTCGCCGCGGGCGCTGGCGTATGATCCGCGCGATTGGTGCCACACGGGATGCCTGCGAATGACGGAATACTCCTATCGTGTCGGGCTGGGGCACGATACCCATCGATTGGCGCCCGACCGGGCCCTTGTGCTGGGCGGCGTGCGAATCGAATTTGAACGCGGGCTGCTGGGGCACAGTGACGCCGACATTCTGTTGCACGCCGTGACCGATGCGCTTCTGGGCGCCGCGGCGTTGGGCGACATCGGCGACGCGTTTCCTGACACCGACGCGAGATACGCAGGCATCGACTCGGCGATTCTGCTGGCTGCAGCACTCGATCGAGTACGGCTGGCAGGGTGGGAACCGGTCAATCTCGACTGTACGATTTTCGCTCAACGTCCTAAACTTGGCCCGCACAAGGTGGCGATTCGCCAACGTCTGGCGGACCTTCTCAACGTGCCCGTCGCGGCGGTGAATGTGAAGGCCAAGACAGGGGAGCAGGTGGGGCCGATCGGGCGCGAAGAGGCGATGTCGGCCGACGCCGTGGTGCTGTTGCGCTCTAGCGTGAATCGAAAACCCTGACCCGGCCGGGCGACCCGTCTGTCGCGCTGTGAACTTCCAGCCTTCGTCTCCGATCTCTCGGTGCTCCATTCGGAGTTGAACAACACACGCTTATGCCCCTGCGAGTCTACAATACCCTCACGCGACAAAAAGAAGACTTTCAGACGGTCGTGCCCGGCCAGGTGGGGATGTATCTCTGCGGGCCGACGGTCTACAAGCCGGCCCATATCGGCCACATGGTCGGCCCGGTGATCTTCGATACGATCAAGCGTTACCTGACGTACTGCGGATACGCGGTTCGGTTTGTGATCAATATCACCGACGTCGACGACAAGCTGATCGTGCGCGCCGCCGAGAAGAACACCACGATCGAGAAGCTGGCCCGCGAGATGACCGAAGATTATTTCGGGAACCTGGCGATGATGGGGGTCGATTCAGTCGACGTCTTCCCCTACGCGACCGAGCACATTCCCGAAATGCTGGCGATTATCGGTCGTCTGATTGAAAAGGGCTACGCGTACCCGCTCGACGGCGACGTGTATTTCGACGTGGCGAAAGACGAAGATTACGGTGCGTTGAGTCACCGCAGCATTGCCGAGGTCATGGCCGGCACGCGGGTCGAAGCCAACGAACGCAAACGGCACCCGGCCGACTTCGCCCTCTGGAAGGGGTCGAAGCCCGGAGAGCCTTCGTGGCCCAGCCCCTGGGGGCCTGGCCGACCGGGCTGGCACATTGAATGTTCGGCGATGAGCCTCAAGCACATCGGCGAAACCCTCGACATCCACGGCGGCGGGCTTGACCTGATGTTTCCGCATCACGAGAACGAGCTGGCGCAATCCGAAAGCTGCACGGGCAAGAAGTTCAGCCGCTACTGGCTGCACAACGGCCTCATGCAATCGGGAAAATCGGCGGGCAAGGTCGGCGGGGCGCATGACCGCCGCGGCGACGCCGCCACCGATAAAGAAACCCAGGAAGCCGGCAAGCTGGCCGGGTCGAAAGGGGCCGCCTCGGTCAATGATCTCTTCCAGCGGCATCAGCCCGAGACGGTGCGGTTTTTTATCCTCTCGACGCACTATCGCAGCCCCATCGACTTCGGTGACGACAACATCGCCGAGAAGGGCAAGTCGCTGGAAGGTTTCTATCGGCTGTTCGAAACGTTCGCGCGGGTCACTGGAACCGATTTCTATCAATTGCCTGCCCCGAAGAGCCGCGGCGCGACGACGGCCCTGCCGGCTGAACCGGCCGTATTCACGGCTGAGCTGGCGCGACTGCGCGATCGTTTTCTCGACGCCATGGACGACGATTTCAACACCGGAGACGCCGTCGGTTATCTGTTCGAGCTGCGAAAGGCCATCAACGGGTTCATCCAGGATGACAAGCTGGAATCGACCGGCAAGACCGATCGCTCTCTCATCGAAGCGTTGACGGCTGCGGTCACTCTGCTGAAAGAATTGGCCAATCTGCTGGGCCTGTTCGTCAGGCCGCTGGCGAAGGGCACGGGGGCCCTAGGAAAGGACGACGCCTTTGCGGCCGAACTGATGAACCTGGTTCTCGAACTGCGGGCCGCAGCCCGCGCGAGCAAGAACTGGCCGATGAGCGACAGGATTCGCGACCGATTGAAGGAACTGAAAGTCGTTGTCGAAGACCGCCCCGACGGCGTCACCTGGCGCCGCGAGGCATGATTCGCCAGGCGCGTTCGCGACAAACGCGCTCAGAACGGATGCTGGTGACCTGGTAGCAGCCATGGCTCGACAATCTGCAAGTTCAACGAGTCGTCCGGCGGGCGATCGTCCGTTGCGCGACGCTCTGTCGCAGAGTTCAGCTCCACAGTCGAGGGCCCAATCGGTCCTCGGTATCGACCCGGGGCTCAACCGTACCGGGTATTGCCTGCTCTCCCCCGGCGTGCCGGGCCCCGTGTTGCGCGAAGCGGGTGTGATTCGTTCGAGCGGCGCGCTGTCGCTCGCCGAGCGGGTTGCGGAAATCGGGCTGGGTCTGCGCGACGTGTGCCGGCAATACCAACCCTCGGTGATGGCGATCGAACAGGTGTTTTCAACGGGCCGGTTTCCCAAGTCGGCCCTGCTGATGGCCCACGCCCGGGGGGTGATCTTGTTTGCGGCCGCCGAAGCGGGGATGCAGGTTGTGCACTATACGCCGCGGCAAATCAAGCGCCTGCTGACGGGCAGCGGCAAAGCCGACAAGTCGCAGATCCAGCGCGCCGTGGCGCGCGAATTGAGGCTCGACCGGTTGCCCGAACCCCACGACGTGGCCGATGCCGCGGCCGCTGCTTTGTGCCACTACTACATGGCCTGCATTCCATCGGGTCTACGGCGTCCGGCATAGTCGAGTCAGTCAACATGATTTCCCGCATCACCGGTCGTCTCGTGCATCTGCACAGCGATGCTGCCGCCATTGCCGCGGGGGCGTTCGAGTACGAAGTTTATATTCCGGAGTTTGTGCGCCGGCAGTTGCAAGGGCGGATCGGCGAAGAGATCAGCCTTTTGACAATAGAATACCTGGAGGGCAACCCCTCGCGCGGCAACCTCATCCCGCGGATGATCGGGTTCACCAGCGACGCCGAGCGCGAATTCTTCGACGCCATTTGTTCGGTTGACGGCGTCGGGGTCAAGAAGGCGCTGCGGGCGATGGTTCGCCCGGTACGCGAGGTGGCCGTGGCGATCGAAGAGCAGGACGTCAAGCAGCTCAGCGGCCTGCCCGGCATCGGAGGGGCGATGGCCGAACGGATCATCGCCAAGCTGCGCCGGAAGATGGCCAAGTTCGCGCTCATGATTCCGCGCGAGTTGCCACCTGAATTGGAAGTCGATCGCGGAGTGATCAATGACGCCTACGAGGCTCTGATCAGCCTCGGGCATTCTGCAGGCGATGCACGACTGAAAATCGAACAGGTGTCCGCCGGCGGCAAGAAATTCAAGTCGGTCGAAGAGCTGCTGGAAGACGTCTATCGCGCGCAGCAGAAGTAGCCGGACAGAAGACCAGAGGGACTGAGCCCTGGCAGACAGTTGAAAAACTCTCCTCTCCCTCTGGGAGAGGATCAAGGTGAGGGCCGTTCTCAGCAATCTCGCGCAATTTGCCCCCACCCCAGCCCTCCCCCAATGGGCCCAATGGGGGAGGGAGCGTCAGCTTTACGTTTTTCAACAGGCTGCTGGAGGTCAGAAGTTCGAGGCGCTGGCGATCACACACTGTTCCGCCGCATATCCTTCTGAGCCTCTGTCCTTCCGCCCCACATTGCCGGCACGCCTCTCAATCGCTCAGGAAGCGGGCGCCCCCGGTACGCCAAGCGGCGCCTTTGCCAGCGCGGTATATCGTGAACCACCGGGCCGCAGTTCGGATTGCAGAAAGTCGATCGCATCGATCTCGATCGACCCGAAATCGGCCGATTTCAGCTCGTTCAGAAGCGCGAACAAAGTGGGCGGGGGGCGACCATTCACCCGCAACACCGTGACGTGCGGTTGAAAAGCCCGCGTTTCGGGCGGAAACCCCAGCGGCGCCAACTCGCGGTCGATTTCCGCCGCCAGCCGCGCCAAGAGCCCCATATCACAGAGCCCCACCCACACGGCCGATGGACGATCGACGCTCGGAAAGGCCCCCATGCCGCGCAGCGTCGCCAGCGATGCCATGCCCGCCAACGCGGCGCGGTGCAGAGCGCTCGTCACCTCGGCTACGCTCGCCTCGGGAGTGTCACCCAGAAATTTCAGCGTGACGTGCAGATTGCCCGTCGGAAGGGCGCGAACCGGCCCCGACAACTGCGCCAGGCGACGGTGCAGCGACCGCAATTCGCGAGTCTCGCTGATTCGCGCGGCAATGAACGTTCGAGGCATGCGTAGGATTTTGGCACGAGCCGTGACGAATGCAACCGGACGGGCGAATACCGCCGGTTGACTTCCCTATCCGGCTGTGACAGACTCATGATCGCCCCATCTGGGGAGCGCTATTTTGACCGATTTGTCGATATTCGACGGGCGAATTGCATGCGGGCGTGTCATCGATCGTTTTTGTTGAGGGTTTCTGTCATGTACAAGGTTGGGCCGTGGCTGCTGGCCGCATTTTTTGCCCTGCACCTGGCGGGGTGCGGTGACGGCGATTCGGGTAAGAAGAAGAAAGAGTCCGACGGGGCCGCGGCCGCCGTACCGAAGGGTTTACCCGCTGGCGGAGCCGCGCCCGCAATGCCAATGGGTGCTGGCGGCGTGGGGGGGATTCCTGGTGGTCCCCGGTTCGGCGGCGCCCGCAGTTCGTCGGCCGACTCTGATGGTGGTGAGCTGGCGGAAGTCCTGCAGTATCTCCCCGGCAACCTGAAGATCGTTGCCGGGGCCAATCTGTCGCTCCTGGGTGAGAAGCACCCGTTGCTGCTGCGTCGAATTGTGATGCAATTTCAGCCGGTGATGGCAGTGCTGGCTCGCGGAAAGATCAAGGCTGAATCGGTCGGACAGTTGTGGTGTGGGAATAATCGCGAGTCGGGCGATCTGTTGATCTGCGTGCAGACGACCGAGAACTACGATTCCACCGCCGTCAATCTGGGGTTGGAGGTTTTGGGCGAACCGGAAAAGATCGGCAAGGCGACGGTATTCACGATCGGCGCGAACCCGGCGTTCAAGAATGCCGTCGCTCATGTAGATGGCCGAACGTTGCTGCTCGGACGCTACGATTCGATTACCGCCGGGCTTAAGAACCCTGTGGCAGGGTCGGCACGCCTGGGGCTCGAAGCACTCGGCGCGGGCCCCTGGTACTACTGGCTGGGGGGCGACGAAGCGTCAGCGCGGCAGCGGCTCTCGGCGATCGGCCTCGACAGCCTCGCCGGATCGCCGCTCGAGAGCTTGAAGACCGAGGGCTGGGCCATGGGGTTGGGGGCCCCCGGGGCCGGCGCCGCGGCATTGCCCGGTGCGCCGGGGCAGCTTCCACCGGAAATGATGTCTTTCGCGTCATCGTTCGGGTTTTCGGCCGCGGATGTGGCCGACTACGCGGCCAACGCGGCCGAATCGCCACCGGGGGCACAACGGGCGGCAGGCGGCGCACCGCGGCCTCAGAACCTCTCCTTCGCGATCGGTCTGAAATGCGCCTCGGAGGCACTGGCCCAGACCTTCGAACAGCGATTTGACGAATGGTCGAAAGCTCGCGCGCAAAGCGCGAGCGCGCCGAATCCCGCGGGTGGGCCCCCCGGCCTTCCCCCTGGCCTGTCGCCCGAAACGCTGTCTCAACTTTCGTCGGTCGCCGGAGGCGCGATGTCGGTCTTGGCGCGCACTTCATCAACTCTGCCGGCCCTGCCTGCGCTGTCGCGCAAGCAGGCTGACCTGAGGTTTTCGCTGACCCTGCCGGCCCTGGGCGATCCGCGAGTCGCGCGGATGATCAACGCCGCTTTGCAGGCCAGCGGCGCGTCGGCGCTCAATGACGGTCTGTACGACGGAACTCTCACCCTTCTGGGCGACGGTCTGCGGCAGTGGCCGAATGCGGCGTCTGGCAGGCTGCGGGGTGTGCGGCGCGTCGGCGACCGAAGCCTCCGGGAAGGCTATAGCTGGATGGTCGAGTTGCTGCCTTTTGTCGGGTATGGCGAGCTCTACACGCTCTTTGACTTCAACAAGAGCTGGACGGAAAAAGAGAATCGCCTGCAGACGTTCGCGACGGTTCCCGCCTTTCTCAACCCGGCCGATCCGCGGACGCATTGGGAAGGTCGCCCTCACGAAGGAATGGCGCTGACGCATTTCGTCGGCGTTTCGGGGATCGAAGACCGGCGAGGTGGCCCCGCTGCGGCGCTGCCGCGCAGCGACCCGCGGGCTGGCGTATTCGGCTATGATGAAGTCGCCCGTTTGAGCGATGTGACCGACGGCGCAAGCCAGACGATCATGGTTGTCGGCTCAGGTGCCGTTCAGGCGCCGTGGGTGCAAGGGGGCGGAGCAACCATCCGTGGGGCGCGGCCCCCTTATTTCGATAAGTATACGGGGTTCGGTTCGCGAGGTCTGGCGCCGCACGGGGCGTATGTTCTCATGGTCGACGGGTCGGCGCGGGTCGTCTCGGCCGACATTGACCCCGACGTGTTCAAGGCCATGTGTACGATCCACGGGGCCGAGCAGATCGACCTGTCGAAGCAATTGACGCAAGACCGCAATTGATGCCGCCGTGCCCCGGCACGTTCGGAGAGACCCATGCCTGTTCGTCTTTCGCTGTGGTTGCCGGCGCTGTGCGGTGTGGTGCTATGCGCCGCGCCGGCGGACGCCGATTTTCTGATTTACAAGGTTCCGAACCGGCCCGGCGCTAACGCAGGGGCGGGCGGCGACCCGGCCGCGCCGGGGGGCCTGCCCGGCGGCGTCTCGCTGGACAACCTTCCGCCGGGATTGCGCGGCCTCGTAGAAGCGTCGGGCAGGCGAGCCGGCGGGCCACCGGGCGCGGCGCCGGTCGAGATGAAGATCACCTTTCAAGGCCGCTTTCAGGTGAACGGCAAGCTCGTCAACTACTCGCACCCCGGCCAACGCGAGCCGATGATCTGGCAGTTGGAGGATCGGCAGCGCTGGCCCGATGCCGTCGGGCGGCCCGACGGGTGCGAAATCGTCAAGTCTCCGACGACACAGCAGGAATTTGCGAAGAAGATGGGGCAGGCGGGAAAAGACCCGGATGCGATGCTGCGGACGGCGCTGTATTCGCTGAAGAAGAGGTCTGGGGGGGTGCCGCGCGAGTTCTACGATACGGTCGACAAGGTTCTCGACGTGGCGCCTCAATACGAAGCGGCCCGCCGCGTGCGCGAATTGAAACGGCACTTCGATGAACCGCTTCCCGACAACCCCGCGCTCGAGCAGGAGCTGCGCAGTTATGTTCGTCGACCGGAAATGAGAATTGCGTCGAGCGAACACTACTTGTTGCTGCACAACACTCCTGAACGCCCCGCGAAAGGCGAGCGCAAGTCGCGTGCCCAGAGGCGTTTGGAATTGCTGGAACAAGCGTATGAGAGTTTCGTGCTGTTCTTTCAGTCGCAAGATGTAGAACTCGAATTGCCCCGCGAGAGACTGAAAGTAGTGCTGTTCAACGACGAAGAAGACTACCTCGAACTCGTTGCCAGTCTGAACCCGGCGCTGTCAAGCAATGCCGGGTTCTGGGACCCCACGCGTAACACCCTGTTCTTCAACGATCGCCATACCGGCCCGCGCAACAAGGCGCTGCAGGCCATGTATGACAACCTCGAACGTGCGGTAGACGATGCCAAGAAGGGGCGCAACCGGGGGGGCGACACGGTGCGCTTCGTCAAGACGCTGGATGTTCTGGTGGATGTCGACCGCGAAAATACCGATCTCGAATCGGTCAGCCGCGAGGCGACGCATCAATTGGCGGGCTCGATGGGCTTATTGCCGCGGCACGTCGTGATTCCGTCGTGGGTCCGTGAAGGTCTCGCGGTGTACTTTGAAATCCCTGCTGAGGCGACGTGGTCGGGGATCGGCGCCATCACCGATCAACGGCTGGCCCTGTACCGGGCGCTCGACGAAGACCGGGCTCAGGCGAGCGTCGACTCGATCGTCGGCGATCAGCTTGGCGACCAGGCGCGGTTGCGAAGCTTCGGGTCGCAGGGCTACGCCCAGGCCTGGGCGCTGACGCATTTTCTTCTGGAAACGCGTGTTCGAGAGCTTTTGGCGTTCTACCGCATGCTGGGGGAAATGCCCCCGGATGTGACGTTGAGCCCTCTGTTGCTGTCGGAACTGTTCGCGCGCGTCATGGGGGGTGACCCAAGGGGGGTTGCTCAGGAATGGCGCCAATACATGAGGTCTCTTAAGAGCGACGTCGAGCGCTTGAAAGACCTGGGCGGCGGAGGGCGTTCTTAGTCCGGATGATTCATGGCCTGGCAGGGCGTGACCAGCAAGCCGAGAGTCCCGGCGCGCCGGGAGTGGGCCTGCGCTCGCTGACCAGGCTTTCGATTCAGACAGCGCGTTGTTCGCTCATCGAGCGGCTTGCGCAGGCTTACCGTTTGCTTGCGCGAGCTTGTCCCACCGTACCGCGAATAATCCGGGTTAGCGGTGCCCAGGGCCTGCCTGCCGCGCGCCACGGGTGGTCAGTTGACTGTTTCAGTTCCACCGCTCCCCAGGTCGCTGATCAGATCTCCTCCGAAGCGCCAGAACCAATCGAGACCGGGCCCGCCGGCGAGCGAATTGACCGCGCCGTCGGAAAAGACCGTGAGATTATTGAGTCTGTACGTTGCGTTCAGGCCGCCTCCATTCCGCAGATTCGCAATGCGCGTCGCATAGCCGATATCGCTGCGGGCCCATTCAGCCATGATGGCATTGATGGCCTGCCAATCAATCACCCCGTTTCCCTCACCGTGGTACGACGTCTTGCCGGCAATGACCAGGTCGTCGTCGCCGCCGCCATCCACGGTATCGGCGCCGCTGCCGCCAATCAGAAAGTCGCGCCCGACCGACCCGACCAAAAGGTCGTTGCCCGCGCCGCCAAGCAGCAGATTGTTCAGGCTGTTTCCTCGCAAGACGTCGTTCCTCGTTGTGCCAATCGCGCGCTCGAGGGTTTCTCCGTTCGACAGAGTGATTGTCAGGTTGGTGTTAACGACCTGCGCAGCGGTCAGGCTCAGATCGACGCTGACGCCGAGGGTGGTTGTGGTGGAAAAGTCGAGCGTGTCGACGCCACCCCCCGCCTGCTCGATAATGGTCTTGGCCCCGAGCGCCGAATCGGCCTTGAAGGTGTAGATGTCGTCGCCGGCCTCGCCGGCAAGCTGGTCGTTTCCGGCGCCGCCGATCAGAACGTCGTTCCCGGCCCCTCCGGAGAGGACATCGTTCCCATTGCCGCCGCTGAGCGTATTTGCCAGGGCATTGCCCGTCAGCGTGTCATTCTGAATCCCGCCGGTGACGTTTTCGATCACGTCGGCAGCCGAGAGGTTGAGGGTGAGGTTGGCGTTGACCGTTTGTGCCGTGGTCAGCCCCAGATTGATTGTGACTCCCAAGGTGGTGGTCTGCGAGAAGTCGAACAGGTCGGTTCCTCCTCCTGCGACTTCGACGACCGTGTCGTTCCCCAGGGCGACGTTGGAGTTGAAGAGGTACTTGTCGTCGCCGGCGCCGCCCACAAGCTGGTCGTTTCCAGCGCCGCCGGTCAGAATGTCGTTCCCGGCACCCCCTGAGAGAAAGTCGTTCCCATATCCGCCGCCGAGCGTGTTTGCCAGGGCATTGCCCGTCAGCGTGTCATTCTGATTTCCGCCGGTGACGTTTTCGAACCCATCGGCGGCCGAGAGGGTGAGGGTGAGGTTGGCGTTGACCGTTTGTGCCGTGGTCAGCCCGAGGTTGACCGTGACCCCCAAGGTGGTGGTCTGCGAAAAGTCGAGGAGGTCGGCACCGCCACCTGCCACTTCGACCACCGTGTCGCTCCCCAGGGGAGCGCTGGCGTTTAAGATGTACGCGTCGTCGCCGGCGCCGCCCACAAGCTGGTCGTTGCCGGCTCCGCCGGTCAGGGTATCGCCACCGGCGCCGCCGAAAAGCGAATCGGCGACAGAGCCGCCCGTCAGCACGTCGTTTCCGTCTCCCCCCCAGGCGACGAGCGACTTGGCGAGCGTTGCGGCGTTGACGACGTCATCGCCGGAATGAGTGCGCACCCGCACCGCCGATACGGCGCTCGGCGCATAGACATACGTCGATTGATTGAGCGTCAGACTGACCGTCGCGTTGATTGTGACCGAATCGGCGGCGGCGCCTCCGTGGACCATCAAGACCCCCGCCGAGGTGCGGTACGCGCCCACGAACGCCGTTGTGTTGTCTGAGGCCGGAAGACCAGTTTCGGCCTCTGCAATCAGGTTGCCCGGGTCGGCGACCGCCAGCAGGTAGTAGTCGCCGTCGATTTCCGCCGCCCCTTCGCCGGGCAGCACGACCTGACCTGCTGCGCTGCCGATGGTGAATGATTTGGTATGGGTGCCGACTGTCAGGTCGGCGGCAGCGCTGATGGTGACCGTCTGCAAAAGCAGGTCGCCGCCGAAAGTCGCATCATCTGAGCGGTATAGGGCGATGCTGAATGGCGCCGCGGCAGCATTGTCGATTGCGAAGGCCAGGGTCAGGGGCGAGTTGCCGTCGGCCGAAGCCGACAGCATCCTGATGTTGGTTTGGGCGCTGGGCGGGGGGAGCGGCGCGACCGGTGCTAGCGCGGCGAGCGCGTTGCGGGCATTGAGGCGGCCTCCCGAAACGACCTTGCCTGCGAGGCCCGCGATGGGATCGACGCCCGATAGAATTGCGGAGCGCACCTGCTGGTAACTGGCGTTTGGCGCGAGGCTCGAGGCGAGCGCGGCGACGCCGGCGACGTGAGGCGCCGCCATCGATGTGCCGTTGAGCGTGCGATAGGTGTTGCCGGGGGCGGTGCTGTAGATGCCCACGCCGGGCGCTGCCAGATCGACACTGACGGGGCCGTAGTTCGATGATCCGGCCAAGACATCGTTGCGGTCTGTCGATGCCACGGTGATGATGTTGTCGAGATTAAAGGCCGCGGGGTATTGGGGAGTCGTGTCGTTATTGTCGCCAACTTTGTCGGCACCGCCGTTGCCCGCCGACGTCACAAACAAGATTCCCGCATCACGGTTGGCGGCGATGGCATCGTACAATTGCTGGACGTACGAGGTAGTTCCCCAACTGTTGTTGGTGACGCGAATGTTGTGCCCGCGCTCGCGCATCATTGTCGCGTAGTTCAGGGCCTCAATGGCGTCGCTCACGTACCCTGAGCCGCTGGCGCTCATGAACTTCAGGGCCATCAGGCTGACATTCCAGTTGACGCCCGCGATGCCGACGCCATTGTTTCCGACGGCGCCGATCGTGCCTGCCACGTGCGTGCCGTGGTAGAAGTCGTCCATCGGGTCGTTGTCGTTGTTGGCGAAGTCCCAGCCGTAGACGTCGTCGACGAAGCCGTTCGCATCGTTATCAATGCCGTCGCCGGGAGTTTCGCCCGGATTGCGCCACATGTTGGCCGCCAGGTCGGGATGGTTGTAGTCGATTCCCGAATCGACAACAGCGACGATCACCGAGTTGCTGCCGGTCGTCATGTCCCAGGCGGCGGCGGCATCGATGTCGGCGTCGACCTTACCACCCCCCTGGCCTGTATTTTCCAGGTCCCACTGGCTGGCCGCATACGCGGTATCGTTGGGTGTCGCATCAACGTGTACGAGCGCATCTTCCCAGAACCCGGCGATATTCGTATTGGCGGTCAGCCAGCCTGCCACGGCGTTGCGCTGGCCACCGGAAACCTCGAGCACAACCTGACCTTCGCCTCCCAATCCCTGTACCGCGACGTGCGCTGCCGGCAGGGTCGTGAGCAGCGACGAAACTTCGTTGATCGACTGGAACTGTCGAACGGCGGCCGACTTGAACTCCACGATCCAGCGCTGCACTTGATCGGCAGCCGCCAAATTCGGATTTCCGTCGGAGTTACCGCCTGAATCAACGGCCGAATCGGCCTGCTGAAACCACATCGGCAGTACGAGCGGCGCAAGGGTCTCGACAGAAAGCAGAGTGCGAACTTCCAACGCCGACGAAAACGGGTACAGGCTGCGCGGTTCGCGCCGCGGACTTGTTCGGGATGGTCGCGCGAAGCCCAGACGCGACAGTCGAAGGCAGGTCCACCAAAACGACAGGCGCTCCGGCATCCATCTGATGTTCATCGTTCAGGACCGTTTCCTGGAAGTATAGGGGCTGTGGTGAAAATGAAATTACTGGCCCGCAGAATTCCGGAAAGGCCCTTTGAGATGCTTGGCGAGAATGGGCAATACCATTAACGGCGCCAGCGTAGCGGCACTGAATGCGCCGGGCAACCCAACCGACGGGCCCAGCCCGGTTCGGCTGATCGTCTCCAGAATCGACGTCTGAGCGACGACGTGGCTGGTTGGTCGCGCTGCCTCCGCGGCACATCAGGACCACCCGGCTTGATTGCCGTGGAAAGCGTACGGTTGATTGACGCAGGCGAAAGCGTCGTATTGGCCAATTGCTGTCGCAACCCTTGGCGCGAAAAACATGCTGAACAATATCGGTTCAGCCCTTGAGCAGGTCAGCGTCAAAGAATCTGCGCGGCTGTGATGTTATCTGGCTCCTGGCGGCGACTGACGTTGCCCGAATTGCCAGATTTCTCTAAGCTCCGCGACCATTGAATTCTGTCGTCCAGCCGGGGGGAGTGCAGGGATGCCCAAGCCATGGCGCGATGCGCTGCTGCTGATCGCAATCTGCGCGGTTGTTTTTCTCACGCGACTGGGGGCGACCCACCTCTGGGATGACGACGAGGGGTACTTCGCGGGCGCGTCTCAGGAAATGCTGGCCCGCGAGGACCTGATCGTTCCCTGGTTCAACGGTGCGCTGTTCGCACACAAGCCGCCGTTCATGTACTGGATGATGATCGGCGCCTATCGATTGTTTGGCGTCACCGAATTTGCCGCCCGGCTTCCTTCAGCCCTGTTTGGCGGCGCGACGGTTTTGCTTGTCTGGCTCCTCGGGCGGCTCATCTATTCGCCACGCGTTGGGTTCTGGGCCGCGGTCGTGCTGGCGACAAGCCTCAATTTCGTCGTCATCTCGCGGGCGGCGACTGCCGACGCCGAACTGACGTTTTTCTGCACGCTGGCTATCTATTTGTATTGCCGCGCGACAGCGTCACTGGGAACCTGGGCTTCTTCGCTACCCCCGTTTCCGCGCCTGCCCGGCTGGGTCGACTTCGCGTTGATGTATGCCGTGATGGGGGTGGGGGTGCTCGTGAAGGGGCCGATCGGCGTGCTGCTGCCGACGGCCGTCGTGGGGCTCTATCTGCTGTTCGACCGTGCGCTGCATTGCAAAGCCGCGATTTCCGATCTTGAATCTGAGTCGGTCTCTTCTCAGCTCAACGGACAACACGCACCCGCGCTTCGCGGGTTCCTGTCACGCCAGGCGCCTGCCTGGCGCGAGTCGTTCGCGGTTATTCGGCGGGCTCTGTCTCCCACCCACATCGGCCGCACGATCTGGGACCTTCGGCCGCTGACGGCCGTAGCGGCGGTGCTATTGGTTGCGGGGCCGTGGTATCTGGCGGTTGCATGGGAGACCGATGGGGAATTTCTGCGCGGGTTTTTCGGTGTCCACCATTTCGGCCGCTTCACAAACCCGATGGACAATCACGCCGGCCCGCTCTTGTATTACTTCGCCGTCGTCTGCGTGGGGTTTTTCCCCTGGATCATTTTCTTAAGCCCCAGTCTGGCGCAATGGTGGAAACGAATGTCGACGGTGCATGCGTGGCGGCGCGGAGACCTGTTGTGCGCCTGCTGGATCGCCGTCTGGTTCGGGTTCTTTACCTTGGCGAGCACCAAGTTTCCCCATTATGTCGTGCCGGCGTACCCCGCCCTGGCGCTGGCGACCGCTGCCTTCCTCGACCGCTGGCTGACCGATGGCGCAACTTATCGACCCTTCCATCGTCGGCTCGCCTGGGCGACCGTGGCGCTGGTCGGCGTGGGGATTGTCGTGGTCTCGCCCATCGCGGCCCGAATGTTTCTGGGTGAAACGACGTGGGCCTGGCTCGCGGGAGTGCCGTTGCTGGCCGCGGCCGGCGCCGCAGCGATTTGCAGTGAGCGCCGCCGGATCGCGCCAGCGCTCAATTCGTTGGTCGCCGGAACGGCGGCGTTTCTGCTGGCCATCTTTGCGCTGGCAGCGATCGAAGTTGACCGACATCAGAACACCGCCCGGCTGGGGGGGTTGATTCGTGAGCGCTCGGCCGGCACGGTTCCTCAAATTGCCTCTTACGGCTATTTCCGGCCCAGTCTGGTCGGTTACGCCGGTGCGCCGGTTGACGTGTTCACGCAAACCGGCCCGACGCAGCGTTTTCTGCACGAACACCCGCGCCACGGCTACCTGCTGATCAGCGAGCGCGAATTTCAGAACCATCGGCACGCACTGCCTGCCGACGTGCAGGTGCTCGCGCGCGAACCCTGGTTTCTGAAGCCCGGCGCCCAAGTGCTATTGTTGGGGCGCCCTTTGCCATCGAGTGAAGAATCTTCGCCGCTTGCGACGGCAGAACGACAGACCGAAGGCCGGGTCGCACGCGATTGAGTGGTGCGCTTGAATCATTTCTCTCTGACGGCATAGCCGCGAAAAAAAGCAAGGTGCCACAAGCCTTGGCACCGTGATCCTGGCGTTGCTCGGAATAGCCGCGAAAAGGCTCAAGAGACGCAAAAGACGTTGCCAATTTTGCGCCTCTTGAGCTTCTTTGTGGCCCATTCTTCCGTCACGAAGGGCGCAGCGTGGCGCGCGGTCGTTGCGTCCAGACGAAGAAGGAACGCTGATCCACGCTGATCGCCGCAAATCCGGATAAGTATTGATCAGTGTTCGCCGTTCTTTGGTTCGCGGCCTTGGCCCCCAGCGTTGAAGTGAATCGGCCGGCCGCGTTACGATCGTGCGACTTTTCGCCGCGGTGGCTGTTTCACTTTCCGGAAGGGTTCGCTTATGGAACTGGCGCAGATCGCCGAGCACTTTCAGCGGGCCACGGCCGAAATCGGCAAAGTGCTGGTGGGTCAGCCCGAACTGGTCGAAGCAACGCTCATCGCGCTATTTTGCGAAGGCAACGTGCTGATCGAAGGCGTTCCCGGGCTGGGCAAGACGCTCTTGGTCAATACGCTCAGCCGGGTGCTCGCGTGCGGCTTCAAACGAGTGCAGTTCACCCCCGACCTGATGCCCTCTGACCTCACGGGGCATTCGATTTACCACATGGCCGAACAGCGGTTCCATTTCAGCCCCGGCCCGATCTTTACCAATCTGCTGCTGGCTGACGAAATCAACCGGGCCCCCGCGAAGACGCAGTCGGCCCTGCTGGAAGCGATGCAGGAACGGCAGGTGACCGTCGACGGAACCACTTATCCTCTGGCGCGCCCCTTTTTGACGATCGCCACGCAGAACCCGCTGGAACAGGAAGGCACTTATCCCCTCCCCGAAGCCCAACTCGACCGCTTCATGTTCAAGCTGCTGGTGAACTATCCGGCCGTCGAAGAAGAACAGAACATTCTGAAACACTACGCCAGCGGCCTCGACGCCCGCGACCTGTCGCGGTTCGGGTTACAACCGGTGCTGAGCGGCCCGCAGGTGCTCGAGATGCAGCAGGCGATCGTGGGGGTGATCGTCGAGCCGTCGATCATCAACTACATCACCTCGATCGTCTCACGAACGCGCAACTGGTCGACCGTTGCCGTGGGCGCCAGTCCCCGCGCGGGCGTCAACATACTTCTGGCCGCCCGCGCCCTGGCGGCCTGCCAGGGGCGCAACTACGTCGTTCCTGACGACGTAAAAGAACTGGCTCCGTGGGTGCTGCGGCACCGTCTGCGCTTGCGCCCCGAAGCCGAGATCGAAGGAACTTCGCCCGACGACGCGATCCGCGACTTGCTCGATGCGGTCGAAGCGCCGCGAAAGTAAATGACGAATGACGACGCCCGATAACGAAAAGGCGATATCATCGGACTGTGGATCTGTCGGGACGACGGTTCGTGATTCACCATTTGTGCTTCGTCATTCCCGGCGCGCCGGGATTCGGATTTCGACATGAGACTTTCCCTTTCCGCATGACTCCTCGCTGGCCGCTGTTGACTCTGCTCGGGCTGGCTGGCGCGCTGTTTGTATTGCCAGCCGCGCTGGAACTACTGGGCGACCCCAGGGCAGCCACCGTCGATCTGCTGTACGGTCTGGGAGTGGCGGCCAATCTTTTGATCGTCGCGGCGGCGTTATTCGACGTGTGGGCGTCTCCTTCGCTCAAGCGCGTTGACGTCGAGCGCGAGGCGAGCGAGGTGATGAGCGTGGGGGCCAGCAATGCGGTGCGGGTGTGGTTCACAAATCGCAACCGCGCGCCGATCGTGGTCGAGTTTCACGACGAGCCGCCCCAACCGTTCACCAGCCCCGACCTGCCGTTCTCGATCGTCCTGGCGCCGCGCAAGGCGCGGTACCGGGTCTACCACGTCGAGCCGTTGCATCGCGGACAGAATGGCTTCGCCGACGTCTACCTCCGCTGCCGCAGCCGCCTGGGTTTCTGGCTGTTTTTTGATCAGCGATCGCTGCCCCGGCCCGTGCGGATCTACCCCGACATTCAAGCCGTGCGGGGCATGGAACTTCTGGCCCGCCGCAACCGCCTGGCCGAGGCGGGGTTGAAACTGTCGCGGCTGCGGGGCCGCGGCAGCGAGTTCGACAGGTTGCGCGAGTATCGCCGCGAAGACGAGTTTCGCCACATCGACTGGAAGGCGACGGCCCGACACCAGTCGCTGATCAGCCGCGAATTTGTCGTCGAACGGAACCAGAACATCCTCCTCGTGCTCGACGCCGGCCGGTCGATGTGCAACGAATATCTGGGGATCACCCATCTCGACCGGGCGCTCAATGCGGCCGTCATTCTGAGCTACGTGGCCCTGCGGCAGGGAGACAACGTCGGTCTGCTGTCGTTCTCGAATCGCGCCGAGCGCTGGGTGAGACCCATGCGCGGCGCCGGCGCGATTCAGACGATCATTCGCCACAGTTATGACCTGGCGCCGCGTTACGAGGCGTCGGATTACGGGCTGATGGTCGAAGAATTGCGCCGCCGGTTCCGCAAGCGGTCGCTGGTGATTGTGCTCACGCATGCGCTCGACGAGCTGCACATGGCCGCAATCAGCCGACACTTGCGCGAGCTGCGTTCGCCGCACCTCGTTCTGGCGGCGTTTCTGCGAAATGTGCCCTTGCATAACCGGGTGCAGGCGCTGCCGGCAGGCGATGTCGACGCATTCCAGATTGCGGCGGCTGCCGAGCTCGTGCAGGTGCAGACGCGGCAGATCGTCGAGATGCAGCGTGCCGGCCTGCTCGTGCTCGACGCCTTGCCCGAACAGTTGTCGGCCGACCTGATCAGCCGGTATCTCGACGTCAAAGCGCGGCACCTGTTGTAACCGCCGGCAAAAAAAACGCCCTGCAACCAGGGTGCTGGCGTGATCAGGGCCAGCGGCCGTTTGCCCCCTGGCGATGTCACAGGCTATGCTGACACACTGGGAGGCGACCATCCGACCGCGATTGTATTGGCGGCGCGCCTCTCACCGGAAATCGAGGAGCATTCGCGATGTACAGGCGACTCAATAACAATTCGTTCGTCGCAGCCTTGCTCGCAGCGCTCTTGGGTTATTCGTGGGCGCAACGGTCGGGGACTGGTGACGATGCCGAGCGGAAAGAGGCCGAGCTGCCCATCGCCGTGGTCGACCTGGCGCGGGTCTTTCAAGCGTACAAGCCGCTGACCGACCGGCGTGAAGAGCATGCGCGCGAAGTTCGGAAGGCCGACGAAGCCGTCAAGGGGCTGATGGCCGAGGTCGCCCGTCTCAACGAAGACCTGAAAGGCGTGAAAGAAGGTTCGGCCGAGCACCGGCGGCTGGTCGAAGAGATCCAGAAAAAGCGGCGCGAATTCGAGACGTTCCGACAGCAGGAGCAGCAGCGCCTGATCCGCCTCGAAAGCGAGCTGTTCGCACACGCCTACGACCGCGTGGTCGAAGAGGTTCAGAAGTATGCCGACGCGCACAACTTGCGACTGGTACTCAGGCACCACGGCGGGTCGCTCGACGGCAAGAACCCGCAAGAGACAATCGCCGGCCTGAACCGTCTGGTGCTGTATCAGAATGCGCTCGAAATCACCGACGAAATCATCAGCGCGATGAATTGAACGCCAGCGCCACTTTCCGACGCGTGATCGTCAAGAGATTGTGCGATGCGCGGCATCGACCATCGCGGTCGCCAGCGACTTAACGTTCGCGACTGCCGCCGCAACAGAGGCCTTTGATTCAGCGATCGCCGCCACGTGCCGCACGAGGGCCGAACCGACGATCACGCCATCGGCAACCCCGCGCAATTCGGCGACCTGTTCGGGCTGGTTGACCCCGAACCCGACTGCCAGAGGCAGCCGGGTTTGCGACCTCAACCACTTGAGCTGGGTTGCCAGTTCGGAAGGCAGCCGGTCGCGGATACCGGTCGTGCCTGTTACCGAAATGCAATAAATGAAGCCGCTCGATGTCTCGAGGATTCGTTGGGCGCGTTCCGGCGTGGTGGTGGGGGCGATCAACTCGATCAGGTCGAGACCCTGCTGGCGGGTCTGGCGGGCGAACTCGGCCGCCTCGTCGGCGGGCAGGTCGGGAACGATCAACCCCGCAAAGCCCGCGTCGCGCGCGGCCTGGGCAAAGGCTTCCGGCCCCTGGCGGTAAACGATCGCATAGGCCACCATCGCCACCAGCGGCGGGGGCGCCGCTTGCCGCCCCTGCCACGACACGGTCAGTTCCCGAATGGCGCGAAAGATTTCGGCCACGTGGACGTGTTGCGCCAGCGCCCGCGTGTAGGCGGCCTGAATGACCGGCCCGTCGGCGATCGGGTCGCTGTAGGGAAACCCGACTTCAATCAGGTCGACGCCAATCTCGGCTAGTTCAGCGAGGATCGTTTTGGTCGTCGCCAGGTCCGGGTCGCCGGCGGCAATGAAGGGCATGAACGCCATGCGGCCGGCGGCGCGCAGGCGGGCGAACGTCTGGCTGATCGGCGATGCGGTCGGCGAACTCACGGACTGTGCTTTCGTTGACGCGGGCAATTGAAGGTGCAGGGGGCCGGGCGGGCGGGCAATGCCCTGGCGGCTCAGACTTTTCCACCCCGCAACCGGGCCACCTCATGCACGTCTTTGTCTCCCCGCCCCGACAGACAACAAACGACGATTTCATTCGGCTTGCGGCGACCGGCAATTCTTTGGGCGAGCGCGATGGCATGCGCGCTTTCGAGGGCCGGCAGAATGCCTTCCAATGTCGCCAGCGTCTGAAACGCCTCGAGCGCTTCGGCGTCGCTTACAGGCGTGTACTGCACCCGGCCGGCGTCTTTCCAATAGCTGTGCTCAGGGCCGACGCCCGGGTAATCGAGCCCGGCTGAGACCGAATGCACGTCTTGTGTCTGGCCATCGGAATCCTGCAAGACGTAGCTGAAGCTGCCGTGAAGCACCCCTTTGACGCCGTAGCTCAAAGTCGAGGCGTGGTCGCCGGGCTGCCGCCCGCGGCCCCCCGGCTCGGCGCCGCTCAAGCGCACGCTGCGGTCTTCGACAAACGGGTAAAACATCCCGGCGGCGTTCGACCCGCCTCCCACGCAGGCGACCACCTCGTCAGGCAGGCGCCCGAGTTGGGCGAGGCATTGCGCGCGTGTCTCGCGGCCGATGACCGACTGAAAATCGCGCACCATCATCGGGAACGGGTGCGGGCCCACGACCGAACCGATGATGTAGTGCGTATCGGCGACCGACTCCATCCAGTCGCGCATCGCCTCGTTGATCGCGTCACGCAGCGTGCGCGACCCCGACGAGACCGATCGCACTTCAGTACCCATCGTGCGCATGATGTACACGTTGAGGGCCTGGCGGCGGATGTCTTCGGCCCCCATATAAACGACGCAGGGAACCCCGAAATGTGCGCAGGCGGTGGCCGTGGCGACGCCATGTTGCCCGGCGCCCGTTTCGGCAATGACCCGCGATTTTCGCATGCGCCGGGTCAAAAGCGCCTGCCCAAGGGCATTGTTGATCTTGTGGGCGCCGGTGTGATTCAGGTCTTCGCGCTTCAGATAAATCTGCGCCCCTGCGGCGCGCTCGGTAAGCCGCCGGGCGAAATACAACGGGCTGGGGCGGCCGACGTAATGCGTCAGCAAATCATCCAACTCGCGCTGGAAGTCGGCGTCAGCCCGCGCGCGGGCGTATTCTGCCGTAAGCTGCTCGAGTGCGGGCATCAGCGTTTCGGGAACGAACCGCCTGCCGAATTCGCCGAACCGACCCCGCGCATCGGGTACCTGAGACGAGGCGTTCGTCGGAGAACCCGGCGAAGGTAGAGAAGAGGCGGTGGCAGACATCACGGAGTGCAGGCGCAGAGAATCGTGCAGCGCGATTCTAGGGTGCCGCCGCAGCTTCAACAAGCGGGCCGCTACGGCTTCTCGGGCCAGGGTTTGTCGGTGAAGGTCAGCCGCAAGATCGAATTGTGCAGCCGCAGGTCCACCTGATTCGCCGCGGGGTCTCCCCGCAGCTCGATATTCACGCCTGCCTCGTCGATCTGCTGCTGGTGGATGATGCGCCCATTCCGCTTGTCGATACACAAGATTGAACCGCGACTCTGAAGAAAGGGGCCGTTCTGGCGACTCGGCTGAATTGGCGAGTTGAACAACAGAAACGGCAGCTCTGACGGCTGGTTCAGGTCGAGGCCTTGGCGTTCGATACGGTGAGTCCACAATTGCCGGCCTGACGCGCGGTCGAAGCCGTACACGTCGCCGTTGACGCCGACCAACTGTGGCAGGCTCGCCACCCAGGGAACATTGGCGGGGACCGGCTCATTGCAGGCCAGAATGTAGTGGTCGCGCGACCGCAGAACCAGCAGGTTCTGCACGTTGGGCGACGGGGGGATAATCGTGGCCGTCCAGCGGCTGCGACCATCTCGCAGAGACAGCAGGGTCAGCCGGCCGGCTGGTTCCAGAACCGCCGCCTCGTCGTCTTCGATCAGGGCGAGATGCGCGTCGCGGGCGAACACGCGCTGCCAGACCATGGCGTCGGTGGGAATGTCGCGCAAGGCGAGTTCCTGCCCTGCGTCGCGCGGCTGCCAGGTGGCGACGCGACGCCCGATGAATTCCATTCGACCCGCGGCGGGGGGCAACGGCTTAAGGCCCAGAAATGTTCCGTCCAGCGGGTGATACAACGCCGCGTAATCTTCATCAGGGGGGGCTGCCAGCAGGTATTCGTCGTCGCCGAACAGGTCGCTGCCGGGTTTCACGGCGTCGCGCGTCCACAACGCCTTGCCAGTGAGGGGGTCCAGAGCCATCAACCGCGAGCCCTTCAACACCACGATCTGGCGGCGGGTCACGGGCCCGATCGTACCCCACTGCTCGCCCAGTTGATTGAGTGGCAGACCTCGGGGGAACAACCGGGCGCCGCGCGGTACGATGGCCCCATGCGGAAACTCGCTCAGGCTCATCCGCCACAAGATACGCGGGGCCGGGTGATCAAGGGCGCCGAGCGTGTCGATCGCAGTGACCTGAGCGCCCACGACGACAACGAGCAGGTGATCGCACGAGAATGCGCGATTGAACAGCGGGCTGCTGAGCACCGGCGTTTCCAGGGGCAGGTTCCACAGCGGCCGGCCCAGGTTGTCGCGCGTCTCGAACCCCTGCAGGCTCGCGCTGACCTCCACCGAAAGGTTTTCGAAGTACGGGCCACGTTCGTTTTCAAACGGCACCGCCGTCTTGCGGCCCACCAAACCCGCCCCCACCAGCGGCTGCGGCGAAACCGTCACCTGGCCCTGCGGCCATTCGACAGGCGGGCCGATCGCCCGCGCCACTTCGGGCCGTTCGCGCCAGTGGGCGGCCAATTCGCGCCCGGTGACCCCGTCGCGTGTTTTCTGCTCGGGCCACTCGCGCCCGATGCGGGCGACAAGCTGTGTCGCGTCGTCAATGCGGCCAAGTTCCATGAGCAACCGCACCAGCCGCTCTGTGGCCGCGGCCGCCAATTTCCCGTCAGCCGAATCTGCCAGCTCGAGCAGGCGAAACTCCTGTGCCAGCCACTCGCCGGAACCTTCGTCGTGAAGCGCCAGCTCTGACAGGTGCGCCGGTTCCAGTAGGTTGCTGAAATAGTCGACAAACCGCTGTCGAGCGATGCCGTCGGCCGCATCGAACGCCAAGGCGCGGCGCGCGAGCGCCGCCCGCATCTGTTCGCGCTCTGGCCCGCGAGCCGTTTCGAAGAGCCGCGCCGCTCGGGCCCGTACCAGGCGATCGCGACGCGTCACCAGGGCCGCATCGACGCGCTCCATGTCACTGTCGGCCACATCAGGATCAGCAAACCGCAACAGCGCCTCGAATGCAGCCAGAGGTTGTCCCACCCGCAGCAACCCCTGGGCCTGCAGCCAGCGATAGGTCGATCGCTGCCGCGGGTCGATCAGCAGCCGTTCAATCTCGGGCTCAAGGTCGCGATAGGCGGCGAAATCGACCCGCAATCCTTCCAGCAGGCTTTCCAGCAGCAACGTTCGCAACGGCGCGTCGTCAGATTTCAAGGCCAATGCCTGCCGCAGGTCGGAATACGCCTCGCGCGTCTCGCCACGCCCCAGGCGAATCTCGCCGCGCAGCGCCAATGCCCGGGCGTCTTGGGGGTTTTGGGCAAGCGCCGCGGCGATTTCCTGGTCGAGCGAATCGATCTGCCGGCACCCCTCGACGAAATCGACCCCCTGCGACACGATCGTCCCACGTACGCCGACGAGATTTCCCGGCACTCGCCTCTCGAACGATTTGGCGCGCAGCACCACCCGCCCGTCGCGTACGTCGATGCTGGCCACTTCAGCCGTCGACAGCGGCAGGTAATAGGTGTTTCCGGCCAGAAAGCCGCGGCCCGACGGAGCGGGGACCTCGGTCGGCTCGACCCACGCCGGCGATCCATCAGAAAGCCGCAGCGCCTGAAGATACGATTTGCCGACGACCAGCACGTTTCCGTTGTACACGCCCGCGACGAACAGGCCGTCGCCGCGGGGTTGTTTCCAGGCCAATGACCCGTCCAGCAGATTCAGGCAGACCAGTTCTGGTGTCTCGCGCGGGGTCAATACCACCCGCTCGTCGGCAATAATCGCCTGTGCGTCGAGCCACTGACGCCGTTCAGGAAAAGCCGCCGGCAACCGCTGCTGGGGAAGCGCCAACAGTTGCTGCCGTTGCCCGTCGACAAAATCGGCGGCGCTGCGCAGGCGATGCCGCCACAACAGGCTGCGTGCTGTCAGGTCGAGCGCCACGACCTGCTCAGACCCGACCGGGCAGACCAGAATGCCGCCGTCGAACGACGGGCTTAGACCGCTTGACCGGCGGCTGCGTTCGCCCGACTGACCGGGAGTGTCGGAGAGCAATTGCGACCACTCGACGCGGCCGGTCAGCGGATCAAGCGCCGCCAGCCGCACTTCGCTACCCGACTCAACCAAACAGAACAGGCGGCGGTCTAATACCAGGGGGGCGCCCAGAAAAAAGGCGCCTTCCAGCTCGTCTGACCCGTCTCCCTTAGGCCCCCCCGCCTCCCACCGCGCCCGACCGCTTTTCACTTCGTAGGCCACCAGGCGGTTGAACTCGCGCACCGCCAACAATGGCCCCGGCTGACGCAAGCCGGCCGGCGCCATGGCGGCGTTCCCGCCGCCGTCTTCAATGCAAAAAACCTGCTCGCCGTCGGAACTGATCGTGCCCCAGGTCGCGTCCCACCAGCCCCGCTGCAACACAAACTGCGACAACTGCGATCCTCCGGGCCCCTGGACGGCCGGCACGGCCCCCAGCCGCAGGACGTCGAGCAGCAACGGATCTTTTTCGCCCGCGGCCCAGACGAGTCGGCCCTGTAAGGCGTCGTAGGCCCGCACATCAGACAATCCGCGCACGACGACCAGCCCCTGCACGAGCAGCGGTTGCGCGGCGGGCAGCCCGATAAACGGCGCATCGTCTGGCGAATCAGGGCCTGTGACGCCCTGTTCGTTCACGGCCCGCGCGAGAACCAGGTCGTTTTCGGGAGAGTTCGTGGCCCCGTCGACGGTTGAGGCGCGCCAACCCCGATTGAGATGCGGGTTTCCGGCCGAGCTCACGGCGTTTCGGCGTCCATCACCGCGGACTTGCGTCCATTGACCTGCGCCGCCAACGTCAAGCTCGCGGCCCCCGCCCAGGGTATCGACGAGCCAGTCGAGCGCGTCGCCCGAGGGGGCTGTCAGCGAGATTTCGCGCCCACCCAGCGCAAACGTCGGCAGCCGATAGCGCTTTGTCAATTGCGACAGCACCTCGCGGGCCTTGTCTTCGCGCCCGGCGTGCAGCCAACTCAACGCGGCTTTGATCGACAGCAACGGCTCGAACTGGTCGTCGGCCTGCGGTGTCTCGCGCAACCGCTCGAAGCACAACGCCGCAGACAGCGGGTGGCCGCGGTCGAGATGCGCTCCGGCCAGGCGATATGCCGCCTCGTAGCCGGCCTGGGTGTGAAAATACCGGCGCGAAACCTGCGCCAGCCGATCGGGGTCGGTCGCGACTTCGCCCAGCAGGCGCCGCGCCGCCGGCCCGAACTGTTTTTCATAGGCCTTGCGACCTGCGGCAGGCAGCGAACCCAGTGCGCCCTGAGTTTCGAATTTCAGGCTCTTTTCGCGGCCTGTCGACTCGCGATCCGGCGTAAAAAACGCGTCTTCATCGACGTCGAGTATCGATTGCAGCAATCGCACGCCGTCGGCGTAGTTTCCCTCGGCGATCAGCTCTCGCGCGCGTTGAAAGCGCTGTTCCAGCTCGCGTGCGCTGACGTTGCGGCGCGTTGTGGCAGGCGCCGGCAAATCGGCGGCCGGTGTACCCGGCAGAATCTGCGCGACGCCTACGCCCGACAGCGCCCAAATGGCCAGCAGCAGCCATGCAGCCGTCTCGAGCCTGCGTTGTGCGCCGCGCCGCATCGGTTGCCCTTCGAGGAGAGTTGCCTGCCAATGACCGCCCGTGAATTATCTCATCCGGTGGCACGAGTTTGAAGGGCGATTCGACAAGACGGGCCGGCGTTTTCGCCGGGAATCGGCCGTAAGAAACGCGACCGGCCGCTCGCCGAATGAGCCGCAGGCCGCTTCAGCCGCCATGCGGAATGCGCTTTTACGATCCCGGGGCCGTGGCACGCTGGCCGCCCTGCCGATGGGGCTTTTGAGACAAGTGCCACCAAAAAAAACCACCGTCCCCCGGAATGTTCCCGCCGCGAGAGCGTCAGAGCTCGCAACAGGCACCGAGGGACGGCGTCTGTTCTTCTTACGTGCAGGCATTTGTGGGCGTTGGCGAAAGTCCCGCTGCCCAAGCCCGCAATTCTCGCCCTTCCACCCCAAATCTGGTAAGACTGCGGCTCGAATTCGGCGGCCAACCGGCAAACATTGAGGGCGACGGGCATGAGCGGTCCAACGGCTATCCAGAAGGGCATCATCCTTGCCGGTGGCAGCGGCACGCGGCTGCACCCCATGACGCTGGTCGTCAGCAAGCAGCTCTTGCCGGTCTACGACAAGCCAATGGTCTACTACCCGCTCTCGGTGCTGATGCTGGCCGGAATCCGCCAGATCCTGCTGATCTCGACGCCCGAAGACATCGGCGGGTTTCAGCGGTTGTTGGGTGACGGCGCACGCTTGGGCATCTCAATTTCGTATGCCGTGCAGCCCAGGCCCGAAGGATTGGCGCAGGCGTTCTTGATCGGGCGGCAGTTCGTCGGGCGCGACGGGGTGGCCCTGATCCTCGGCGACAATATCTTTTATGGTCACGGCCTGCAGGGAATGGTGACTGACGCCGCGCAACAGACCTCCGGAGCCACCGTCTTTGCTTACCCCGTGAAAGACCCCGAGCGGTATGGGGTGGTGGAAATCGACGCGACCGGCCGGGCCCTTACGATCGAAGAAAAACCGAAACAGCCGCGTTCGAACCTGGCGGTCACCGGGCTATATTTCTACGACAACCGCGTGCTCGAGATCGCCGCGGCCCTTAAACCCTCGGCTCGCGGCGAATTGGAGATTACCGACGTCAACCGAATGTATCTGGCCGAGCGGAAGTTACACGTGCAGGTATTTGGCCGCGGGTTCGCCTGGCTCGACACCGGCACCCCCGAATCGCTGATTCAGGCCGCGAATTTCATTGAAACCATTGAACAGCGACAGGGGCTGAAAATCGCCTGCCTCGAAGAAGTCGCGCTGCATAAAGGGTTTATCAGTCGCGAGCAATTGGCGGCGATTGCCGCGCCAATGAAAAGCGCATACGGTCAGTACTTGCGAGACCTGCCCGCTGAGGGTTCGTAGAGGGCGTCTTCAGGCGACACCCCACGAGGGCCGGCCGCAGACCCTGATGCTGCGGAGCCCGGCCACCCTGCAGGCAATCGCTCGGCGACTCGTTTCGGACGGGTTCGGGCCGAATCGGCTTTGTGCCATCGGCGCGTTTGCGGCGGTTCGATCGCGAGCAGGCACGTTGCCCGGCCGAATCACTGCGGGTAGACTGCCCGAAGTGGGGGTTTCCCCTCCTGTGGCGCTCACAAATCGCGGAGCAACGATCATGTTCAGAACCAGAATTCTCGCCCTTTCGCTGGCGGCGCTGTCGCTGGGCGGTTGCGTCGACTCAGAGCCCGAACAGCCGAAGGCCGAGAAAAAGGGGATTTTCGGCAAGACCACGCAGGAGATCGGCCAGTTCGACCCGAATTCGAAAGACGTGGTCAGCGATCAGAAAGTCCGGGCGACGGACCCGATTCTGGCCCCGCTACAGGCCTACGGGCCGATCATGGAGCAGATATCAAAGCTGGGCATCGATCAGGCGGTCGCTCTTTTTCATGCGAGCGAGGGTCGCTACCCGAAAGACTACGACGAGTTCATGCAGCGAATCGTGAAGGAGAACAACATCCGCCTGCCGGTGTTGCCCTTCGGCGGACGCTACGTCTATGACGAAGCGACTCATTCTCTGAAAATCGTGCGCAGCGGGGAGGACGACGCGAAGAAGAAAGCGGCGGAGTAGAGTTCGAGGCAAAGTGCGATGATCCCGGCGCGACTGAAGCTTTTGGCGTTGAGGCCAGATGCCGTCGGATCGCGCCCGTTCGCAGAAGGTCTTGAAGCATGACCAACGGTGCAGAGGAATTGAAATCGCGACTCGAGACTCTTTCAGTTCGCGACCGCGCAGAACTCGCCCTGTACCTCATTCGCTCGCTCGATGCCGAAGTGACTCGCGACGCAGAAGAGGCTTGGGACGATGAAGTGGCGAGGCGGATGCGCGAAATTGAGGATGGAACGGTCGTGGGAATTCCTGCAGAAATCGTCTTTTCAGAGATTCGAAAGAAGCTCTCTTGAACCCGGTTTGCTTTCACCCGGCGGCACAAGCCGAGTTCGAAAAAGCATCCGTCTACTACGACGCGCGGCGATCTGGCCTGGGATCTGAATTCGTCGACGAAATCGAGCGACTCGTTGCGAGAATCCGATCAGCGCCAGAAACTTGGCCACAGTACAAAAACACCACGTGCCGTTACGCGTCGGCTCGTCGGTTTCCTTACATCGTCTACTACCGCCCCGTAGGCGACCTCATTTGGATTGTTGCCGTCGCGCATGGACACCGGCGCCCGGATTACTGGCTGCGGCGACGCATTCCCTGAAAAGGGCAGCACACCAAACCCAGCCGGCTCGCCACGGGATCAACCCTGGATTAACCGAGCCGCTTCTGCCAATGGGCCAGTTGTGCGGCCACCGCTGTCGGGCCCCCTGAACCGTAACTCGCGAGCGCTCGCGCCGCCTGCTCGGCGCCCAGCACCTGCGCCACGTCGGCGGCAATTTGCGGGCAGGCCGCCTGCAGCTCGCCTGGCGGAAGTTGGGCCAGCCGAAGCCCGCGCGCCTCGCAATGCGCCACCAGCTTTCCGACCGTCTCATGGGCCGACCGCATGGGCACCCCTTTGCCGATCAGGTATTCCATCAGCACGGTGGCGTCAAGAAACCCTTCGTCGAGCCGCGCGGCGATGCGGTCACGCTGCAGCTCGGCCCCCGTAATGACGGCCGGCGCCAACTCCAGGCAGGCGACGATCGTGTCGTGCGCGTCGAACAACGGTAGCTTGTCTTCCTGCAGGTCGCGGTTGTACGCCAGCGGCAGGCCTTTGATCAGAGTCAGCAGATGGGTCACAGCGGCCATCACCCGCGATGATTTGCCGCGAATCAACTCGAGCACGTCGGGGTTGCGCTTCTGCGGCATGATCGAGCTGCCGGTGGTGTACGCATCGGGCAGCTTGAGATAGCCGAATTCGGTGGTACACCACAGAATCCATTCCTCGGCCCAGGTCGAAAGATGCGCGGCGATGAGCGCGAGGCAACAGACGAACTCCACGACGAAATCGCGGTCGCTCGACACGTCGAGGCTGTTGGCGGCCGGCGCGGCAAAGTCGAGGAGCTTCGCTGCCGCATGGCGGTCGATCGGCAGCGAAGTGCCCGCGAGGGCCGCGGCCCCCAGGGGCGAAATGTTGACGCGCTGGCGGCAGTCGGCCAATCGTTCGCGGTCGCGCTGAAACTTCTCGCAGTAGGCCAGCCAGTAGTGCGTCGCCACGACCGGCTGCGCCCGCTGCAGGTGGGTGTAGCCCGGCAGAATGACGTCGAGATCGCCCGCGCCGCGCGTGACGAAGGCCCGTTGCACGTCGGTCAGCAGGCCATCGACCTGGTCGATGGCGTCGCGCACGTAGAGTTTGAGATCAGTCGCGACCTGGTCGTTTCGGCTGCGCCCGGTGTGCAGCTTGCGGCCGGCGTCTCCCAGGCGCGCGATCAGTGCGCTTTCGATGTGCATATGAACGTCTTCGAGCTCCGTGCGGAACTCGAAGCGGCCCGCGGTGATCTCGCCCTTGATCTCGTCGAGCGCGCGACAGATTTGGTCGCATTCGTCGGCCGTCAGCAGCCCCACCCCGGCCAGCATCCGCGCGTGCGCCTGCGAGCCGCGTATGTCGACCGGCGCCAACCGGGCGTCAAAGCTGATCGACTCGGTGAACCTCTCGACCCGCGGATCAGTTTGGCCGGCGAAACGGCCTCCCCAGGCTTTGGCCACGGCGAATTCCCCGAATACGAATCGAAGGCGACGAGCCGGCAAGCGCGATCAGCCCTGATCGAAGACCAGACCGCCGGGCGCCACCGATTTCCTGTTGACTTGGCCTATTGCAAATGGGTAGTTTGGATAAACAGGGATATTTCGGTTGATCTCTGTTTTCCGAGTACCCCTTCTCGCATGGTAACAACGGAGAGTTTGAGTTCGCAATTGGTCGCGCGGTTCATGCGGCGGGAAACAGCGGTGCGGCCGGAAGGGACACAGCGATGCTGACATCATTAACGATTCAACGGCGAAGGCGGTGGTTCGGCCCGGGGGCGTGCTTGTTGGCGGCGTGCCTGCTGATTTCCGATCGGGCGAGCGCCGCGCCGCCCAACGAAGCGGCTGGCGCGAAACCCGGCGACAATCCTTGGGTGATTGAGATTCGACCGCTGCAGATCGGGCCCGAAATTCGAGCGGCTGCCACCGGCAGCGAGGGAACGGCGCGCGTCGCTGCTCCTGACGCGCCGGCTGCAGCCGCCTCCGGATTGACGCCGCTGATGACTTATTCGCAGGCGTATGCGGCGGTCCCGTTCAACCGCGAAGAGTACGAAGCCAACCCCGGCTATCGACACGACGCGGCCATGGAATTGATGTTCGGGGCGCTGCGGCCCACAACGATCATCAAGCAGAACATTCCATATTTCTCGCGCTACCCCGACTTCTTCCGCAACCGCTTCATGATCTACCCGTACATGAACGGCGCCGGCGGCGGCCAACAGTCACTGAATATGTACTGGCTGTGGAGCACCAACGCGATCACGTGGTGACGATGGTCGCAGAGTCCAGGTTGAACAGGTTACCGCGAGCCGCCGGGTTGACCCCGGCGGTTTGCGTTTGCGCCGTCATGGAATGGAGCGCCGGTCGCTATACTACAATTCGCGGAGTTGCCTCTGCGTAATCGTAGTGTAAGGCCGCCGACGAATTCCCATGTCCCCCGACGCGATCGCCGGGCTGACCCTCGCCAGCCTGCTGCTGCTTTCGCTGCTGCTGGTTGTGTGGCACGCAGTGCGCTCGCCGGCGGGCTGGAGGCTGTGGGTCTTGTACGTCATCGACGCGCTGTACTGCCGGCTCTGTTTTCACTGGCGGGCCAATTGCGCCTGCCCATTTCTCGAAGCGCGGCCGGCGATTCTTATCGCCAACCATCGCAGCCCGCTCGACCCGATTTTGATTTGGGTGGGTGTCACGAACCGGCGGCCGCTCGAGTTTCTGACGGCGCGTGAGTACTTCCGCATCCGCGGGCTGAAGTTCATCTTCGACGCCACCAAGGCCATTCCGGTCGCACGCGATGGTAAAGACATGGCTGCGACGCGAACGGCCCTGCGCCGCCTGCGCGAGGGGCGCATCTTGGGAATGTTCCCCGAAGGCCGGATCAACACCAACCCCGGCCCCGAACTCCTGCCGGCCGACATCGGCGTGGCCTTTCTGGCCCTGCACTCTCAGGCGCCGGTCTACCCGGTGTTCATCGAAAACGCGCCACGGGGAACGAACATGGTCAATCCCTTCTGGCATTTCACCCGCGTCCGAATTCGGTACGGCGACTCCATTGATCTTTCTTCCTGGTACGGCCGCAAGCTGACGCCCGAATTGCTGCAGGAGGTCACCGATCTGCTGATGCGCCGCCTCGCCGAACTGGGCGGAGTGCCCACTGCGGGGTGCCCCGCGCCGGATGATGGCGAGCAGCCCGATGTCCTGCCGATCGCAAAGCGCTCGGCATCGTAAGGGCGAAGCCCCCCATTGTGCCCCCGCTCGCTTGAGCCGGACGAGACGTGCTGACGCCGCGATCGTTGTCTAAGGGTCGCAGAACGACCATACGCCGCTACGTTTCTTCCGCTTCAAGCTGTCGCTTCGCTTTTTGAATCTCCTTGAGCTTCTCGGGCGTCACCTCGGGGTATTTCAGTTCGAGCGAATCGACCGTTTTCGCGACGATCCGCGCCACGAGCGCCCGCGTGACCCATTTGTGATCGGCAGGAATGGCGTACCAGGGGGCCCACGCCGTGCTCGTGGCGCTCAAGGCGTCTTCGTAGGCTTCGATGTACTTGTCCCAGCAGGCCCGCTCAGCAAGATCAGACGTCGAGAATTTCCAGTGCTTGTTGGGATCATTGACCCGATCGAGAAATCGCTGGCGCTGCCGCTCCCACGACAGGTTGAGAAAAAACTTGAGAATGACGGTTCCGTTACGCGTCAGGTGCCGCTCGAAATTGTTGATGTCTTCGAACCGGTCGGCCCAGAACGTTTTGCCGATTTTGGCCTCGGGAGTTCGCTGGGCCGTGACCAGTTCGGGGTGTACCCGAACAATCAGCACCTCTTCGTAGTAGGAACGGTTGAAGATGCCGATGCGGCCGCGCTCGGGCAGCGCCCGGCTGCAGCGCCACAGAAAGTTGTGTTCGAGTTCTTCTGCGGAGGGATGCTTGAAGCTGAACACCTGCACTCCCTGCGGATTGACGCCCGACATCACGTGCTTGATGGTGCTGTCTTTGCCCGCGGCATCCATCGCCTGAAAGATAATCAGAATCGACCACGAGTTGGCCGCATACAGCAGTTCCTGAGCCAGTTCCAGGCTCGACGCGTCGTCGGCCAGCAGATCTTCGGCGAACTTGCGGCGTTCTTTCTTAGGCTGCTTCTTGTCACCCGCCCAGGCGCTGTCGAAGTCTTTGAGCCGCACGTGCTCTCCCGGCGGAACACGGAATCGGTCGATAATGTCGGCAATCGTTTTGGGTGACGGCATGGCGCTAGGCGTGCGAGTGATCAGACTGGCGTGAATTCGGCCGAAAGCCGCAGTACGAGCCGAGATTGTACCGCCCCTCTGGCGCGCAGGAAATCGGGCCGACTGTTGCGGTTCGCGCACCGAGACGCGAACATACGCGCGCGCCTCACTTTTCGGCATTCGGTCGCCATGCCCGATTCCCCGGCCTTTCCTTACTACCCCATCAACGACTTCGGTCCCCTGATGAAGGGGATGGTGATGGGCGCGCTGGGGGTATTCCACGTGTTTCTGGCGCAGTTCGCGATCGGCGGCGGGCTGCTCTTGTGCTATCTCGAATGGCTCTCGCAACACGGACACAGCCCGCACGCCCGGCGGTTTGTCGACGGGTTTTTCAAGTGGCTGGTGCTGATCAGCTTTGTCGTCGGTGCCCTGACCGGGGTGGGAATGTGGTTCACCTCGATCCAGCTTTCACCGCGCACCATCGGGCTCATGGTCAGCGAGTTTCACTGGATCTGGGCCACCGAGTGGACGTTCTTCTGCCTCGAAATCGTCGCCGGATATGCCTTCTATCGTTATGGCGAGCGGCTCGACGGCCCCTCGCGGCTGAGATTGCTGGTCTTGTATGCACTGGCGGCGTGGTTCAGCCTGTTCTGGATCAACGGCATTCTCTCGTGGCAACTGACTCCCGGGGCCTGGGTGGAAACGCGCAGCGTCTGGTCGGGCTTCTTCAATGCCGGCTTCTGGCCGTCGCTGGTGTTCCGCACCGTCACGTCGATGACGATCGCGGCCCTCGTCGCCTGCGTGGTGATCAACCTGATGGGAACGCACGACCGCGAGGCGCGGGCGGGCCTGATGCATCACGTGGCGCGCTTCCTGGCGCCTATGGTTTTAATGCCCGCGCTGGGCATCTGGTACTTCGCGACCGTTCCCGCCGACAGCCGCCGCTGGGTCTTGGGGGGCAGCGCCGCGATGACCATGTTCTTCATGCTGGGAGCAGGCACTTCGCTCTTGATCGGCCTGTATGCCGTATTCGGCCTGTTGCAACGCAGGCTGTACGTCAATGCCGCCACCGCGATGTTGTTGTGCGCGCTGGCCCTGGGCGCCACCGCAGGGGGCGAATTCGTGCGCGAAGGCGTGCGCAAGCCCTACACAATTCGCGAGACGCTGCTGTCGAATTCGATCCGGCCGGCGGAGCTCGCCCGGCTCCGCGAACGCGGGTCGGTGACCGACGACCCTTACCCGCTGAGAGACGCCGAGCGGCTGCCCAATGACCAATTGCGGCTGGGGGCCAAGGTGTATCGCTTTCAATGCAGCATCTGTCACACTCTCGACGGCGCCAACGCCCTGGTCGACCTGGCTGGAAGCTGGTCGGACGACCAGAAACGAACGAACATCGCGCAATTGCAGCGGACGAAGACGTTCATGCCCCCCTTCGCGGGCAACGCCCTCGAGTGCGAGGCGCTGGTGCAGTTTATCGCCTGGACGACGGCGGGCTCGCCGGCCAACTGGCCCGTCTCGGACGACCCTGAGGCGCTTAAGCGCATCGACCGCTGGCTGAATGACGCCGGTACGGCGCCCTTGGTGCAGCGTGCCCGGCCGACGGATCGGGAGAGCCTTTGATGGACGCCCCGTTTCCGTTCGGGTTTCCCCCCGCCACCGCGTTCTATTTGACGCTTTATGTGGCGACGCTGGTGATCCATGTCGTGTTCATGAATTACGTGCTGGCAGGCTCGACATATCTCGCCTGGTTCACGCTGACGCACCGGCGCGACGGCGCCCTCGAGTTAGACCACCCGTTGGCGGGACCGCTTCGCGACTGGCTGCCCTTCATGTTGAGCGCCGCGATCACTGCCGGCATCGCCCCCCTCTTGTTCCTGCAGATTCTCTATCAGCGCGCGTTTTACACGGCCAATTTGCTGCTGTTCAATCGCTGGATGGCAATCCTGCCGGTGCTGATCATCGGGTTTTATCTGTTGTATCTTCTCAAAAGCCGGCTGGTCGCCCATGCACTGGCCTACTGGCGGGTTCTCGTCGGCTGCGGGGTCTTCAGTTGCTTTGCGTTCGTCGCGTTCTCGTGGACTGAAAACCACCTCTTGAGCCTGAATGAGTCGGTGTGGCCCGAACAATACGTTTCGGGGCGGTGGTTCTACCGCACCGCCGAGCTGCCCCCTCGGTTGGCGGTCTGGTTCGCCGGCGCCTGGCCGGTGATGGCCACGCTGGTGGCCTGGCAGAACTGGCACCCGGCACGATACGGAAAGATGGCGCCGGCAACTGTCAGCCGGCTCTGCTCGCAGGTGGCACTGGGGGGCCTCGCCGTCGCGTTGCTCTGTGCCATTTGGTACGTGTTGGCGTTGGAGCCGACGCTGCGGTGGCAGTTGATCGGGCCGGCAGGCCGCTGGTACCTCGCGACGGCACTTGTCGGCCTGGCTTTGCAGACGTCAGGCTGGCTTACGATCCGACGGCGGCTGGCCCTGCCGACAAGTCAATTGTCGCTCGTTTCTGGAGGCGCACTGCTGATGATTCTGGGTACCAGCGGGCTGCGCGAGATTCGCCGGCTGGCAGCGCTCGACGATTCGGGGTTGCACGACTGGCACACCGACGCCGCAAAGGTCGGCGGGCTGTCGGTTTTTCTGGCTTTTGCGGCAATCAACGCGGCCCTGGTCGCCTGGTGTCTGCTCACCGTGCGCCAGGGATTGCGAGCGGCTGCGCGCGATCAGCAAACGTCGAGTTGATCGGCGGTCGCCGCGCCTACAAAATCTTCCGGGCCGCGGTCGATTTGTGCCCTGCCCGAACGACTACTGGGTAAATGCGGGGTTTCGATTCAAAACAACAAGCGGGCAACGGAGAAACCAGACATGTCCAACGCCACCAACACCGTACGACTTCACCGGGTGCTTCGCGCTCCTGCCGAACGCGTGTATCGAGCGTTTCTCGAAGCTGATGCGATGTCGAAATGGCTGCCCCCCCACGGTTTCGTCGGTAAGGTCCACGAGATCGACGCCCGGGTCGGCGGCAGCTACCGGATGACGTTCACGAACTTCGGCTCCGGCCGAAGTCATTCCTTCGGCGGCAAATACGTCGAACTGACGCCTTACGAACGAATCAGGTACACCGACCGTTTTGAAGACCCGAACCTGCCGGGCGAGATCCAGGTGACGGTGACCTTGCGGAAGGTCATCTGCGGAACCGAGCTCAATATCGTGCAGGAAGGTTTGCCGGCGGCAATTCCCGTCGAGTTCTGCTACCTCGGCTGGCAGGAGTCGCTTTCGCTTTTGGCGAATCTCGTCGAGCCGGAAATTCCCGACGGTCCATAACTTCCGAACGGCCCGGCGAGCCGCCGGGTTGATTCCGGCAGCCTGCCACACTCGGTTCGACGACCCAAAAATGCAAAGACGGCGGGCATCAAGCCCGCCGCTCGCCGATGAAATCTTTGAGCGCGTTGGCGTTTCAGGTTTACAACTGCGCGATGCGGTTTACCGGGGCATACGACTCGGGCACGTCGGCGTCGAGCCGGTATTGCATCACGTACGCGTCTTCGGCCGAGTCGGCGTAGTGGTTCCGCAACACTTTGACCGCCAGAAACCGCTGATTCTGGAAGAACAATTGCGCCGGGAGGTTGGTTTCCCGCACTTCCAGGACGATCTCCTGCCGACGTTGCTGCGACAGCTTGTTGACCAGCTTGTCGATCATCTGCGCGCCGACCGCCAGCCGGCGGAATGCAGGGGCCACGGCAAAGTTGAGAATGTGCAGCCGCGTCTTATGCAGCTCGTAAATCATGAACCCGACGACGCGGTTCTCGTGCTCGGCGACCATGCCGATGCAATTCCGCTGCCGCAGGCACGCCAGAAAATCTTCTTCAGCCCAATTGAACTCGAAGCTTTCGTTTTCGATCCGCAAGACTTCTGGCATGTCGCGGCGGATCATCCAGCGAATCTGTACGCCGACCGCCTGCTTCTGATACTGACCGGAACTCACGATGGGCCTCCTTGCCTGCCGAGGCATCGAGGGGGGCGTCGGTGCCCGTTCGGGGGCCTGTCACCAGGCGCCCCGCTTCAGACGTCCTTTCCTAAGGGGCTGCGGCCTTCCTGCCGCCACCCCCCGCCGTACTGAGTCGATGCGCGAGAATCATGACCGGTAAAACGCCGCCGACGATGCGTCGGTCGGAGTTGCGGCCGGTAAACTATCACAAGCCCGCGAAACGCGGAAGCCCTTTTCATCCGTGAAAAAACGCGCATTTCTGTTGACCGACCGCGGGCGCCTCGTGCCTCAAACGAACCGCGTCACCCCGGGTATCGCGACGGCCGGCGCGGGCAGCGAACCCCACTCGTAGCTGGCCGGTCGGAAGTCCTCCTGCGACGCCAACGCCTGGTCCCAGGTGATGGTTTTGCCCGTATAAGCCGACATTCGGCCCATAATGGCCAGCAGCGTGCTTTTCGTCATGTAGTCGCCGTTGTTGATCGCGGTTCCCTCTCGAATTGAGGCAAACAGCGCCTTGTGTTCGTTCTGAAACATCGAGCTCAAGTCGCGCTGTTTCGTCGGATAAGACCAGACCGTTTGCCGGCCCTGTGTGACGTTGAAGGCGTTTTGCGTGTGGGCCACGCCTTTGGTGCCCACGATATGATCGGTTACGTCGTCGTCGCACCCGTCGATCTGCCGGCAGGAGCAGAACGCCTTGACGCCGTTGCCAAACTCGTACACGACGCTGAAATGGTCGTAGACGTTCCCCGATTCGGCTCCGCTACGGGCCTGGCGCCCGCCGGTGCCCCAGCAGCGTACGGGCGCCTGGTCGCGCAGGGCCCACA
>JBQTIL010000137.1:0-27954 GCA_052388175.1 Planctomycetaceae bacterium
GCCGCTCTGCTCAGCGACGACGACCGCCTTGCCGAGCACATCCGCGACCGCCCGGGACGAGCCACCCGGAGACGTTCTCAGCCCGCAGCAGCCCGTCGATAACCCTCAAAGCCGGTTATGGACCCAACGAGAAATATTCGCGCCCCAAGCATGAAGGGCCGAACGAACGCCAGAATCGGACGGAAACGCCGGCTTAACGCGTTGGCGGGCGGAAGTCGCAGTGCAACGCGGCCGCAGGTTTCTTCTTCCGCGCCTCGCTCGTCACTCGGTCTGAGTGCCGGAAACCGCGGCCGCGGGAAGGGCGGCCGTTTTTGCACCCAGCGTTTTCAGGTAGGCGTACAAGTCGGCGACGTCGCGGTCGGCGAGGTCTTTCAGCAGCCCCTCGGGCATCAACGACGTGGGAAGGTTCCGCCGCGATTCGATGTCGCGAGCCTCGATGCGAAACGTCTGGTTCGTGCCGTTGCGCAACAGCAACCCATCGACCGATTCGTAGACCACCAGTCCGGTATAGATCTTGCCGGCTTTGGTCTCGACGAGCAGCGTCTGATAGCGGGGTGAGACGTCGCGATTGGGAAGCGCAATCGCGATCAACAGGTCTTCGCGCGAGAAGCGGCTGGTGGCGCCTGCCAGATCGGGCCCCAAGCCGCGGCCCCCGCCGTGACATTGGCCGCACCCCCGTCGCGTGTAAATGGCCTCGCCGCGCTCGGCCGAACCGCTTTCCCAGGCGATTGCGGCCAGCCGGTCGCGCAAGGCCTTGAGATCGGCATCGCCGGCCCCCAGCCGCCGCTGCGCCTCTTCAGGAAACGTCTTCGTCGCATACTCGGTCCATTTCTCGATCGATTCAGGCTGCGGCACGTAGCCCGCCGTTCCGAACACGAAACTGAACTTCTCACCCGTATTGCGCTCGAGCAGCCTGACGACCTGTTCACGCAAGGCGAACTCGGTCTTGTCGGAACCGAGCCTGCGCAGCAGTTTGACCAGCGCCACCGTCTCTTCCGCGTCGTTCTTCGCGGGAAGCGCGAACAACGCATTCAGGCACGTATTTAGGATTTCGACCGGCCCGAATTCGAGCCCGGCGGCGAACCGGCCGCGATCCTGCTCTTCGGGGGCTTCGGCCAGCACCATCAGCACGGCCATTCGCAGCTCGAATTTCTCCCACTGGCGGCGCACCAGGTCGCGGTGGGCAGGCGTCTTGCCGTACCCCACGACAAACACCACGTCGTTGATCCAGGCATAGTTCGGGTCGCTCGTCACGGCCTTCGTGAAGGCGGCGATCGCTTCGGGCAGCAGGTCTGCCGAAAGCTTCGAGATGAAAATCACGTGTCCGGGGCGGCCGAAGCCGGCTTGCCGCACAATTTTCTGCGGCAGTTCGTCAGCCCGCGCGCACAGAGCGGCGTACATTTCGCCCACGCGTACGTTCCAGTTGTTGTCTTGCTGCAAGTTGTCGCGGGCGATCTTGCGGTCGAAGTCCACCAAGGCCTTCGCCAGGCGCTCGGTCTGCGGCTGATCAGGAACGACCGGCAGCTTCGCCGCGACGATCAGGTAGTGAATGTCGTCGACCGGCGAGCTTTCGTCGGTGATCTTTGCGAGCAGCTTGTCGAGCAGGGTGTCGTTCAAAGGCCCCAGCATGGCGGTCAGGCGGGCCAGCTCGAGATCCATCAGGCGGTCGCCCGAAGGAAACTCGGCCGCAACGGCGATCCGCAGCGGGTCGAGCTCGCGCTCGAGCTTCGTCAGGTCGCTCAGTCCGCTGTACCCTTCGAACACCGGCGGGGTCTCGTCAGGGCCGCCCAGGTCTCCCAGAGCCAGTTGCAACAGGCGCACGGCCTCCAGCTTGAGCGCCCGCGGATGCTGCCCGAGGAGAATGCGCCGCCCCAGGTCGATCCCATACGAGTTCACCGGCTGATTCTGCTGCTGCGTGCGCCAGATGTAACCCAGCGTCGTGGTCAGGGCGGCCTTCCAGCCCAACTGTCTTGTGGTATCGGCGACCTGCTTGAACTGCGGCGCGGTCAATCGCGGTACCAGCCGGGCGGCGGCCAGCCGCACCAGGCGATCGTCGTCGTTCAGGCAGCGGGCGATCGACGGGAGCAGCACGCCGCGGTCGCCCGAGTTGCGGGCGGCGGCTTCGAGCGCCCGTCGGCGAACGACCGCCTCCTGGTCGTTGAGATACGGAACCAGCGTCTCAGAGGTCAGCCCGGCCGGCGGGCGCACCCCCAGCGACCAGACCGCGGCGGCACGCAGCTCGGCCGACCGGGCCGTCGCCAGTATTTCGGCGGCAGTGCCCGGCAGGCCGCCGAACAGTTCTGTCAGAATTTCGACCGCCCGGGCGCGCATGGCGGCCGGGCGCTGCTCATCGAGCGCCACCAGCAGAAACGGCTGAGCGCCCAGCTTGTTGGCCGCTGGCACCCAGCGGGCCCGGGCCCAACTGCTCGAAGGCTGCGGCGACGTCAGACAGGCTTTCAATCTTTGGTCGTTGGTCGATCGGTCGTTGAGCGTCAGAATCGCCGGCTTCTCGACGACGGGGGGCTGCTCTTTGGAATCGCCCGTCCAGGTCACGCGATAAACGCTGCCGTGCGTTCCGCGACCGCCGACCGAAATGTACAGACTGCCGTCCATGCCGACGTCGAGATCGGTCGGGGCGAAACCCGCTTCGCCCACCGTCTTGATGAATTCTTTGGCCGTTTGCTGCGAGAAACCGGCCCCTTGCTCGGCCAGCGGAACGAAGAACACCCGGCCGAAGGTCCAGTCGAGCAGAAACATCCCTCCGCGATACGCCTCAGGAAACTGCGTGTGGCGGTAGCACGCCACGCCTGACGGCGACCCGCGCCCGGTCGCGGCAACCACAGGCGCCGAATCGAGCACATAATCGGGCCGCTTCCAGCTCTCGGTGATCCAGCCGTGCTCTCCGCCTGGCAGAACATGAAACAGCCGCGTCGGCAGATACCACGGCAACGAGACGTCGCGCTCGCCGTCGCTGTCGTACGCAAACATTTCGCCCCGCGCATCGAAGTCGAAATCGTAGGCGTTGCGGAAGCCGTCGGCGACGATCTCGCCCCCCGACAAATCGGGCTTCAACCGCAAAATGACGCCCCCGTGAGGCGTCTTGACGGCCGACATTCTTTCGGTGACGTACCCTTCAGAGGCTTCGGCGAAATTGCCGGCAATCAGGTACCACCAGCCGTCGGGGCCGCGGCGCACGGCATGCGCGTGGTGTTCGCTGCCCGTCTTGATCTTCAGAAACGTCTCGGGAGGGCCGTCGGCCTTGTCGTCGCCATCCTCGTCTTTATAGCGAATCAGCCCGGCGTCTCCGGTGCAGAACAGGTCGCGCCCCAGAAAGAACATCCCCTGGGCGCCCGTCTTCGGGCCGTCGACATATTCTTTGACGCCGTCGGCTTTGCCGTCGCCGTCGCTGTCGATGAGGATCCTGACGTAACCCGGCCCCGAAACCACTACGCGGCCGGCCGTGTCGATGGTCAGCGAAAAGATGTCGTGCGCCAGCGAATCGTCGGCAAAACGGGTGATCGTGAAGCCGGGCGGCGCCTCGAGCCCCAATTCGGCCTGGTCGTCGGCAAGGCTTTCTGAAGGGGCAAACACAAGGGCGGCGACGATCGCCGCGATCGCGCCTGAAAAGACGCGACCGCGAACACGACGGGGCGGCATGGTGTTGGGCGGTTGAGGACGGCAGCTTGGGCCCGTCGCAATCCGTTGCGAAGGGAGGCAAATCCGAGTGCGCAACTCCTGAAACCAGCGAGGTTTACCCGATTTCTGCCGGATGGGCAATGCGGGGTTGAAGAGATACTCGGTCGCGCCATTATCGCAGAACCTTTCAGCCGCCCCAACGTCAATTCGCATCCAACTTTGCGCCGGCCTACCGGAAGAAGACCACGGTGACCAGGCCGAAGAGTGGAATCAGGACGAGTCCCGCATACCCCATGTACCCGAAGAAGCCCGGCATCTTCACGCCGTTCTCTTCGGCGATCGCCTTGACCATGAAATTGGGGCCGTTGCCGATGTAGGTATTAGCCCCCATGAAGACGGCGCCGCACGAGATGGCAGCCAGCAGATGCTCGGCGAGGGCCTTGTCGGGCAGCTTGAGGAAATCTTCGAGGTAGCGACCATCCGCGGGGATGCCGTAGAGGCCGCACGCCGTCGCGGCAAAGGTCAGGTAGGTCGGCGCATTATCGAGAAAACTCGAAAGCGCGCCGGTCGCCCAGAAGAACTGCGCGGGGGTCTCGACCCCCAACTCGCGTCCCTTGGCATTGAGGATTTCGAGTGCGGGAATCATCGTCACAAAAATGCCGGCGAACAGCAGGGCTACTTCGTTGATCGGCGTGAAACTGAAGCGGTTGGATTCGTGGATGCGTGCGGGGGTCAGCCAGTAAGAGGCGGCGGCGAGCGCGACGAGCAGGCCCTGTTGAACGCCTGTCGGCCATTCGTGCCCCTGATTGCCGAGCCCTTTTCCGGCCGCGTAGATCACCGCGACGACGCCCGCCAGAAAGAACAGGTTGTGCCAGCCTTTGATTCGCAGAGGTTCGTGCCGTTGAACTTCTTCGAGTTGCGAGCCGGGCCGCTCTTTTTCTTCGCGGGCGAACACGGTTTGATCCCAGACGTTGAATATCACCAGCAGCAGCCCGTTGACCAGAAGCCATTCCTTCCAGAGCCTGACGGTCCACTCGAAGGGTACCCCTTTGAGAAACCCCAGAAACAGCGGTGGGTCGCCCAGGGGGGTCAGCAATCCGCCGCAGTTGGAGACGACGAAGATGAAGAAGACCACGATATGCGCCTTTTGCTGCCTCGGCGCATTCGCCCGCAACAGCGGGCGGATCAACAGCATCGAGGCGCCGGTCGTCCCCACGAAGCTCGCCAACAGACCGCCGAAGCCGATGAGGCCGGTGTTGACCAACGGCGTTCCTGACAGCGACCCCTGAACGTAGATCCCTCCGCTGATAACAAACAATGCGCCCAGAAGCGCGATGAAGGCCACGTATTCGACGGCCGCGTGCTCGAGCTTCAAGAGCCCTTCAGACCCAAACGCAATCGCCAGGTAGCCCGCCAAAGGAACGCCTAAAAGCGCCGCGACCAGGCCTTTGTTGCGGTTGTGTTCCCACCAATGACCGGCCAATAGGGGCAGAATCGCAATGCACGCCAGAAGCGCCACGAACGGCGTGACGGCCGGAAGCGGCAATCGCGTGCCCATTGGCGTCGCGTCGTGCGCGCCGGCTTCGGCTGCGATCACTTGCGCAGGGAGCGTCACGGCCAGAATAAGGTTTGCGAGTGCGGCCCAGCGGGCGGCAAGGCGAATTTTCGATCGCCTGCCCGGCGCGTCAACCGCCAGCCCGCCGGCTCGCACGCCCTTCGCGGCGCCATGACCCCCAAACGCGATACTCAGCCTCATGCAATCTTCTCCAAAACGCTTCGTGCGGCGGCAATGGTCGCGTCGATGTCGGCCGTCGTATGAGCCGTCGAGACGAAATTCGCCTCAAACTGGCTGCACGGCAGATAGACGCCCTGGTCGATCATGCCCCAGAAATACCGCGAGAAGCGCTTGGAATCGCAGCGCGAGGCCAGAGTGTAATTTGTAATCGGTTCGCCGTGAAAAAACAGGGTAAACATGCTGCCGCAGCGGGCCAGCGTATGCGCGACGCCGGCGGCCGTGGCGGCCGACTGCAAACCCTCGCACAATCGCGCCGTTTCGCTCTCGAGCCGCCGATAAGGGTTCTCGTCGCGCAACGTGCGCAATGTGGCCACGCCGCAGGCCATCGCCAGCGGATTTCCCGACAGGGTGCCCGCCTGATACACGGGGCCCAATGGCGAAACACAGCTCATCACGTCGGCCCGGCCGCCGTACGCCCCGACCGGCAACCCGCCACCAATGATTTTGCCCAGGGTCGTCAGGTCGGGTTGGATCTGGAAAAGTTGCTGCGCCCCGCCGTAGGCCACCCGAAACCCCGTCATCACTTCATCGAAAATCAACAGCGCCCCGTACCTGCGGCAGAGGGCCTGCGCCAATTCAAGAAACCCCGGCGCGGGCCAGACGACCCCCATGTTTCCCACGACGGGCTCGACGATCACGGCCGCGATCTCGTTCCCTTTTCGTGCGAACGTCTGTTCGAGTTGCCCCAGGTCGTTGTATTCGAGGCAGATTGTGTCGGCAGTTGAGCCTCGCGGAACTCCCGGGCTGGAGGGAACCCCCAGTGTCGTGGCGGCGCTGCCGGCCTGCACCAGAAGGCTATCGACGTGCCCGTGATAGCAGCCTGCGAATTTGACCACCGCGTCGCGCCCGGTGAACCCCCGCGCCGCCCGAATCGCGCTCATCGTCGCCTCGGTGCCCGAGTTCACCATCCGCACTTTTTCGATCGACGGGTACGCCTCGACCACCATCTCGGCCAGTTCGGTTTCCAGAACCGTCGGGGCGCCGAAGCTTGTGCCTCGTTCGAGCGCCCGATTGACGGCGGCCACCACCGCCGGATGACGGTGCCCCAGAATATGCGGGCCCCACGACCCGACGTAATCCAGGAGCCGCCGACCGTCGACGTCGACCAGAAACGCCCCGTCAGCCCGGTCGATGATCAACGGCTCGCCCCCGACGCCCCCAAACGCCCGCGCGGGGCTGTTGACCCCGCCCGGAATCACCCGGCACGCGCGCTCATATTCGTGGTGACTCTTGTTGCGATTCATGGTGAATCGGGAATTTCCCTGCGAAAGGGGTTACGTCTCCCGCTGTGCTCGATCGTGTGCTAGTGTAGTCGATTGTGAACGAACCTTCATCGACGCCCGCCGCAGTCGTTATTCGCCCGGCGCGCGGCACCGACATCGCGGGCCTCGCGGGCCTGATCGAGCCGCAAGTCAGGCGGCGAAGGCTGTTGCGCCGCACGATCGACGAACTGGCGCTGCTGTTGCCCAACTATTTCGTCGCCGACGCCGCAGGCCGGCTGGCCGGCTGCGTGGCGCTCGAAATCTATTCGAGCAAGCTGGCCGAGGTGCGAAGCCTGGTTGTGGATTCCGAGTTTCAGGGGCAGGGCATCGGCAAGCGGCTGGTGCAGGCCGCCGTCGATCGCGCGCGGGAAGAAAACATACTGGAGGTGATGGCGATCACGTCGGAGGAAGAATTCTTTCAATCGTGCGGGTTCGACTTCACGCTGCCGGGCGAAAAGAAAGCGCTGTTTTTTCAGACGCGAAAGAATTCGTAGCGCCTCGAATCGCACCGCGGGCGATCGCTCTGAGTCGGCTCGCAGAGTTATCGGCGGGCGACGGTCAGGCGACGGGGTTTCGCAGCACCCCCAAGCCCTCAATCTCGACTTCGCACACGTCGCCGGGCTTGAGCCACACCGGTGGCTGCCGACCCATGCCTACCCCCGAAGGGGTGCCGGTGAAGATGACGTCGCCCGGTTCCAGCGTCGCGACCTGCGAAACGTAGGCCAGCAGGGCATCGATGCCGAAAATCAGCTCGCGGGTGGTCGAATCCTGCATGACGGCGCCGTTGAGCTTGAAAGCCACGCGGAGAGCATGCGGATCGGGCAGTTCGTCGGGCGTCACCAGCCAGGGGCCGGTGGGGGCAAACGTGTCGGGAGACTTTCCCAGCAGCCACTGGCGGCCCGGCTTGTGGAGCTGCCAGTCGCGGGCCGAAACGTCGTTGCCGTTCATGTAGCCCGCCACGTGCGCGAATGCCCGCTCGCGCACGATGTTGCGGCCGGTGCGGCCGATGACCACCACCAACTCGGCTTCATAATCGACCTCCCGGCAAACCGCGGGCAGCCGTATCGCCTCAGCGGGCCCGATGACGCTCGACGGGAACTTGTTGAAGACGACCGGTTCGGGAGGAATCTCGGCCCCCGTTTCGCGCGCATGATCGCGATAGTTGAGTCCGATGCAGATGACCTTGCCGGGGCGCGCGATGGGGGCCAGCAGCCGCCCTTCGATCAGCCGGCCCGATTGCCAACCCAGTTCGGCCGCCTTCCGGGCCCGGTCAAGACCATCGGCCTCGGAAAGTAATCGTTTGAGGCACGCAGGAATCGTCGAATCGACGGCCGCCAAATCGACGTTCCGACCGTCGCGCACCGCGGCCAACCGCGGGCCTTTTTCCGTCGCAATCGTCGCCAGTTTCAAGTTTCGTCTCCCTCACCGCGCGGACACCGGCGCCCCTGCGCCGGCAATGGCCGACATCGTAGCCCAAGGTGCGGCGCGAAGAAAGGGGCGCGGTTCGACAGCCGGTTGATTGGTTGCCGTCGCAAACAATCGCGGGATTGGATGATTCTTGGCAGCGGGTGCGCATGAGAGCCTGAAAACAGAAATCAGCTCTTGCACCCGCGCGGTCAATGCTCACGATGGGCTCACGTCAAATCCACAGATTTCGCAGAATCAGGGGATTTGACGATGCCACCCTGCCCGCTCTGAATCCCGTCAATCAGCGTTGCAATCGATCGAAATTTGCGTGTTCCGACAAGATTCTCCGGACGCAAAACGCAAATTATTGTAACGCAACAGGCTACGGATCGTGCTGATGAAACGGATCGAGCAGATGACCGTCTCTCTGCCTTGACCCGAATGGCGGGCGGACTGAGTCGCAAGCTCTCTCACGAGGTCATCTGCTTCATCCGTTGAATCGGTTCCATCCGTCGTCTTGAACCGCCACCGCTTTGGTTGCGGCCTGGCCGCGCTGGGAAATCTGTGGATCGTGAAAGCAGGTGGCGACCTCAGGCTCGGGCAGCGCTTGCTGCCATTTGTCATGGATAAAGATCGTCGGGCTTGAGTGCGCGTCGAGTGTCCCGGTCGCTCGGCAGCGGCCGCGACACCGCACGTCGGTCAGCGGCCCGACCGCGCGCCTCTCTTTCCCCTGCCCGAGGCGGCGGCGGGGTCGAACCCGCCGTCTCCCCCCATCCCCATATAGCCGCGCAGGCCGCGCGGGTTCTTCAACGGATTGAGAGGCCCCTTCTTTTTGGTCGCTTTGTTGTCGACCCCGAAGAGCTGACTCAAAACGTCGTTGGCCCCCAGCGCCCCCTGAGCCTTGTCGGCCTCTTTCTCTTTGAACTCGTGCAACTGCTGGTTGTAGCGATCTTGCGCCCCCTTGAGCTGCTTTCTCGAGTCGGCATCGAGGGCCAGAATTTCTCCGAAACGGCTGACCGTTACCGCCTGCGACAACGCCTGCGAATTCTTCAACGCCTTCATTTCCTTGTCTGACAGCTTCAGGTCTTCCTGCACGGTTCGCAGCAGTTCAGAGGGCGCGGCGCTGTCGAGAAACACGTCGCGGCTGGTAAACAGCACCTCTTCCAGTTCATTCGTGCCTTCGATGGGCCTCAGGCGCTTGACCCGCGGGCTGCCCCCCACGTATTGACCAGCCCCCTGTGTCATTCGCAGCGCCCCGGAAATCAACATGCCCGTTTCCGGGTCGTGCTGAATCGCGTCGAGCGTCGTCATGCCGCGGCGGTCGACACTGTTGAGGGCGTATTCGACGTCGCGCGGCACCGCGGCAGGCGTCGAGGGCGGGCTCCAGCTCTGGCTTTCGCGCGTCTCACCCGCTGCCACGTCGGGGTTCGACACGAACTCTTCTTCGAAGCTGGGGTTGCGAATTACGAGCTTCACGCGGTAGCGATAACATTCACCCGGCTCGACGTCGAAATCGAAATAGCGGAACAAGATCGCATCGGCGCCGATCGAACCGGCCGGGCCGCCTCCCAGCAACATCGTGTACGACGTGGGAAGCCGCCCCCCCGGGCCTGCGGCGCCCAGCATCGACGACAACCCCCCCAGGCCCATGCTGCTGGCCAGGCCCATCAGGTCAGGTGGAATGCCCGCGGCGGCGCCGCCCCCTCGGGGCGATTTGCCCCCCGCGCCGGGCAGGGCTGCCGACAGCATGCCCATGCCCCCGACTGAAGACAACAGCGATTCGAGACCGCCCAAGCCTGCTGCGCCTGCTCCGCCCGCGCCGCCCCGGGCACCGGCGGCGCCGCCCATGACGCTGCTAAGCATTCCCGAAAACCCGGGAAGCGAGTTCATCATCTGTTCGAGCCCTGCCGGTCCTCTGCCCCCTTTGCGTCCCACGCCCCCCAGAAGCTTCTGCATTCTCTCTCGAACGTCGCCGCCACCGGCGAGCGCCTGAGAGCGCATGGAATTGACGTCGCGCTGCAACCGGCCGAACCCCTTTTTCGGCGCCTCGGTTTCTTCCTCTTCGTCCTCTGCGAACTCTGCCACCGCGACGTTGAGCGCCCCCTCGACCGTCTGCCCGATTTCGTCGAGCTTGGGCAGGTTCGGGTGGCTGGCATTCCCCGCCGTCCACTGACCATCGAGCCGGCGAGGCAGCGGTGAGGTGACCTGCGCGTCGGTGTTTTCGGCAGGCACCACTTCCGGGTCGAAATCGAACGCCTGAGAGATCACATCGATCGAATTCTCGATGTTCAGAAGCTTCCAGCTCGCATCATCGTTGGGCCACGGGTTGGGCCCTCGCACCGCACGCTGCCTTTCGACCCTGAATTCGATGTATTCCAGATAGTTGACCGCTTCGTACACCGAATCGAGATGCAACTTCTGCTGCAGTCTCTCGAGCTGCTTGCGGCGGTCGATGCGCCCCACCAGCACCACGGCGGGCATCGTACGCGACTTGCCCGAACCCGCCGAAAAGCCCCCTGCCAGATCGCCGATGTCGCCGATGCCGAGTTGCCCGGCAATGGTGCTGGCGACCGCATCGAGGTCCTGCCGTTCGCGGCCTTTCTTTGCCGAGGCCGACTTTGTTTCAGCGACGCGCCGCGGTTCAGGCTGGGGCGACTCGTCGGGTGTCGCCGACTCGGGAACCGATTCTTCCATCGCAAACACGATGGGCCGCGCGATCAACTCGATCGGGGTCAGCACGTCGGGCTCTTCGGCCGGCAGGCGGTAAGCGAAGAGCTTGGGTGAAAACGGTTCGTCATGTTCGAACCGCGCCAGCTCGATCGGCCCGACGAGCTTCGCCATCTGCTGATCGGCCGTCAGCAGCGGGAAATCGGCCCTCTTCGATTGCGGAAAGTTGTTCATCAGCAGGTCGCGATCGGCCTTGTCGGCCCGTTCGACGAACTGGTCGGGTACTTTGGCGTAGCCGCTCCAACTGGTGATCGCCAGCGCCCCCACGACGATCGCCCCGACGATCGCCATCCCGACCTTCTCTCCGTGCTTCAGAAAGAAGCCCTTGTAGTCGTAACCTTTGATGCGCGCAAGCAGGTTCTTCATGGCGAAAATCTCTCGACTTCAACGCAGGATTTGGCCCGCTGGCGAGCCTGGAACGCCCTGGTTTGTCTATTCTTCCTTCCGGTTGTCGGCATCCTGTTCGATGGTTGACGATTCGTCTTCAGCCGGCAGAGGAACTTCCTCTTCAGCCACCGGGGCGCCGTCAGCCATTTCGCCGGGCGCCGCCTCGGCTTCCTGTTCAGCCGAGGGCTGGTCAGCCAGCGGCTCCTGAATCGACTGGTCGGGCGACGCGACAGGCGCCTGCGCCGCGGGCGGGTTCAAGATCACAAGCCAGCCGTCGATGGCGACGTTGGCCAGCATCGGGTCGCTCAAAGGGTCGACGGCCCGCGCGCCCGGAGAGACTCCGTCAGGGCCCATCTCGAGATTCGGGCCCCGATTGATGTTTGTTCTTGACCCGCGGCTGCTAGCACCCCCTCCCACGCCTCCCGCCCCGACTTTCTTCAATGCGTCGCCCAGACCAAATGAACCGGCGAGCGACGACAGCATCCCCAAGTCTGCTGCATTCCCGGCAGCAGCAGGCGCCGCGGCTTTCCCGCGGCGGCCCTCACCCATCATCGAGCCGAGCATGCTTCCGAAACCACCCGGAAGGTTTTCCAGCACCGAAGGATCAACTCGACCCAGCGCCCCGGGGGCCCCCCGCAGCCCGCCCGGCATTCCGGCCATACTGCCGCCGGGCGAGCTGGCGCTGATCATGTCTTCATCGCGAAAATCGGCTTGATGGACCCGGCTGATGCGGATCGCGAATCCCGACCGATCGCCGGCATTGGTGAGTGCGACCAGCAGGTTGGGCACCTTGCGGTGATCCATGATCACTTCCAGGTAAAATCCGCGCGACTTCCACTCGGGTTTCTTTTCGACGTAACGATCCATCTTCTGGCCCCCGAGCGCCGCGACCGATGTCATCCCCAGACCCGCGAGCATTCCGACGCCCGACGGGTCGGCCGACTCGGCCTCCTCTCCGCCCCCCTCCTCCGGAAGGGCCTGTTCCGCACCCAGCTCGTCGTCAGGGTTGATGGCGACACTGTCGGTGAAAGCGCCCTCAGTGGTGGCGCCGCCAGCACCCCCCCCGAAATTCCGCGCAAGGCCACTCAGGTTTCCCATGTTGAGCAGATCCATCATGCCCCCCATGCCCGGCATCACGCCATCGCCGCCAGCCGTGAACAGGCTCTCTCCGCCCCCTCCGGTGTCGCCCCCTTCGCCCCTTGAGCCGCCCCTCAGGTACAGTTCTGAAATCACGCGGATCGGCGCGTCGACCTGTGAATTGGCGTCGGCGTTCACGAACGCGATCGACTCGAGCAGCGACCGATACAGCCACAGGTCTTCCTGACAATCGCGGATATGCGCCGGCGTCGGGGGCTGATTGCCCCAATCGTCCATCCGCGGCAAGGTCCCCTCGTCGAACGCCACTTTTCCTTCACCGGTATTCGGATCGATCGGACGTGGAATCTGGTACACCTTGCGCCATTCGCGATCGTAGAACCTGTTGCCGTACAGTTCGCGGCTTTCCATCTCGGTGTCGCCGGGAACATTCAGGTTGTCAGGATTGAAGCCGGCCGGCCACGTCATGAACTGCTTCTGCCGCTCGTACAGCGCCTCCCAGGCGAGGCGCAGTTGCGCCTCCTGTTCGGTGTTGAATTTCCTGACTTTCTGCTCCCAGTCGGCGTTGGGGCTGTCGGGCTTGGTGTCGACTTTTCCCCACAGATCTTCGAGCGCCTTTCGCCGCACGTCTGTTTCGCGCATCAGAGCCGACCGGGCGACACTCCAGCCGGCCAGGGGGAGCACCAGCGCCACCCCCAGCAGAATCCAGAATTGATACTTCTGAATGCGTTTGAGCTTATCCATAACCGCACCCTGAATACTCGTTGGACCACAAACCGAACTGGTCGACCTTCGGCAGGTGCCCGCTTCGTCAGACACCCGCGATCGGGTTCCTCACTTCAATGACGTATCACGACGCGTTTGTCTTTGATCGCCGGCGCAACCGGTGCGCCCGCCGGAGCGCCCGCCGTTTCCGGGGCCCCTGAAGCTTCCCGGGCGCCCCCCTCGCCAGCCGCCGGCTGGGCCGGGTCGGTCGCCTGCCGCTGCGACTCGGGAACCGGCTTCCAGACGAATTCGATGATGAAGCCGGTCATCGGGATCGGCACACCCGATTTTGACTGGTCTCCCTCGATTTCGATCTTGGGGGCCGCCGACTTCTTGACGCTGCGCTTGCTTCCGGCTCGCCCCCGCATCGCCCCGGTGGGCCGCGCCCCGGGGGCAACCAGTCCTCCGCCACGGCGAACCGCATTCAAAAGATCAGCATAGCTGCTTTCGCCGGGAGCTGTGCGGGGCGTTGTGCCAGCGTCACCCGCGACCCCCTCGCCGACGCCTGCCTCGCGAATGGCCGCCAGGCCCCCCTCATGCCAGATCACCTTGTCGACCTCTTGCGACCAGACAATCGCGGCGTGAGTCATGCCCTGCTGCCGCACAGGAATCAGTTTGTTGCCGGTCAGGTTACCCGTCTGCAGGTCTTTCTCAGGAATTGCCCATTTCTGAAGATTGCGCAGCAACGTGTCGCGAACATAAGGCATTCCCGAAGTTCTGAAATCGTCGCTGTTGTGGAAATGCCGCCCCCGCAGAGTGAACACGTAACCGGAGCCCTGCGGCGGGTTCTCTTTGTCGTCGGCCCGCATATAGTCCTTGGCCGCCTTGGCTTTCTTATCGAGCCCCGTAAACCACTCGTTCAGGTCGGCATACTTCGTGGCCGTGACGCTGAAGATGCGCATCCGGTTGCGTTTGGTGGGGTCAGGTTCGTCGCGGTCGTTGCCATAGTCGCGCGGCAGGCAGGCGTTCATCGCCTTGTACACGTCCAACCACTCGGTCTTTCCGGCCGTGCCGCCGACGAGCTGTTCGAAATTCACCTTGGTGCCGTTGAACGCGCCGACGGCCGCCTCGTAGCTGGATTTCTGCGAATCTTTCTTCTTGACGAAATCCGTGGCCTTCTTCTCTCCCTCAGTGAACGTCGTGGGGCTGACGGTGTTCCAGACGTGGGAGTAGCCCAATGCCGAGGTGGCCAGCCCGAACAACAGAGTCGCCGCCGTCGCCACCGCCCACGGCTTTTTCTTGCGCACCAGCCGCGCGGTGGTGATTTCCGGCGGCAACAGCGACGTGTGTACGCGGGTGATTTTCAACCCCTGCAGCGCCAGCCCGTAGGGGACGGCGAAACTCAGCAGGTTTTCCTGGAATAGCGGCGCGCCCAGCACCGCGTCGCCGGCAAGCCCCGGGAAGGAATCGACCCGCTCGACCTCCATCTGCAGGTTCTGCGCGAGAAACTTCTGCAGACCGGCGAGCTTGAAGCCGTTGCCCACCCCGATGATCTTGCCGATTTTCGCGTCGCGATTGACGCTCGAGAAGTACCCGATCGAGCGCTGGATTTCCGCGACGTAGTCGTTGAAGACCGGCCGCAATGCCTGAAACACGGCCTTGGGGTCGGGCGACTTGGTCGCATTGCACTTCAGGTGCTCGGCCTTGGCAAACGTCAGCTTCATTTCTTTGGTGAGGGCCCGGGTGAAGTGGTTGCCACCCAGGGGGACGTTGCGAATCCAGATCTTCTTGCCGTTCGACACCAAGAGCGTTGTATTATCGGCCCCCATGTCCAACAGCAGCGTGTAATCATCCTGCTCGCTTGACGCAGGCTGCCCCGGCGTATGGCCGAACCGGTCGTGGCACAGATAGTTGTAGAGGGCCAGCGGAGCGATCTGGACGAGCTCGACCTCGACCTTGCGATTGAGAAACGGCGCCAGATGCTGCTGCACCTGGTCGCGCTTCATCGCGAACAGCCCCACTTCGGCGTCAAGCAGAAAGCCGCTCTCTTCGCTGCCCACGCCCAGGGGCTGGTAATCCCAGATCACTTCGTCGAGCGCGAACGGAATCTGCTGCCGCGCTTCGTATTTGACGATCTCGACCACCTTGCTCGACTCAACCGGCGGCAATTGAATGAACCGCGCGAGCGCCGTCTGGCCCGGAACGCTGATGGCGACCCCGTCGTTCTTGAGCAGGTTGCGAGACAGAAACGTGTCGAGCGCCTGGCCGATCAATTCATCGGGGTTGGCGTCGGGCTGGCTGAGGATCTTGGGGTGCGGCACATAGTCGAACGCGGTCGCCAGCACCTGCCCGGCCGCCTCGGCGTAAACCAGCCGCACCGCCTTGAGCCCTGCCAGACCGATGTCGATTCCCCAGACGCCTCGAATCTCTGCCATGACGCGGATACTCCGGATGCGAGCCAGAACCCGACCAGTTCGATTACCGCACGAGCGGGCTGTTACGGAAGCCGCAGGATGCCTTGTGGAATCAGGGTCGCCCTCTGATCGACTAGACTCTCACAGAGCCTAAGCTCGACTTTTGCCATTTGGGTTGAAAAAGGTGTCTGGAACTCTCCGCACCTGCGAAAACCCCTCGGAATCTGGATGTTCACAAAGTTCCAGACACCTTTTTCAACAGACTCCTAAGCCCCGTGAGCCATCGCCAAAACAATTACGCGCCGGCCCTCGAATTGACGAAAGCTCTGCCGCGCCGCCGCCCCTTCGCCGGCGCCTCCGTGCACGCAACGCCGCAATCGCCAGGGAGCCTGTGCCACCCGGCGGACCCGGCGCATAGGAACCGCTTCGCGGCCGATCCTGCTGACTTTGTCGGAAGATGTGACGCCACCTGAATTAAAGCTAACAAAGCCGTTCCGCCACAGTCAACAATAAAGGCCAGCCACTCGAGTAAAAAGCCGTCGCCAGAGCCACTCGGGGCGGCGCTAGCCACATTTCGACGCCCAACCAAGCGGAAAAGTTCCTGAAATCGGGCGCGCGCGAATGGTAGCGGGTCGTCAGGCGCCTGCGACGTCCGCGAAACCATTCGCGGTTTTACGGCGCTGGCGATTCGGCTTCGGTTGCGGTTTTGGGGCCGTCGGCCAGTGGGATCGCGAACAATTCGAGGTGACCGCAGTTCGCACAGCAGTAAGCGGTGATGGCTCGCTGCTTGGCGCGGGACAGCTTGATTCCACTCCAGAAGCCAGGCTCAGGCGGGCCGCGATGCCAGGTCATTTGAGTTAAGCCGCTGTACCCCAAGTGGTCCGGCAGGAACCCCTCTTCAAGCGGGCCGCCACACAATGTGCATTTGGACGGCCCCTGTTTGCATTTCATGATTCCATCAAGAGTTCGAGCTCGTGTCGCCAGTGAAAAATCCATTTGGGTTTGACACACGCATCTTGCCGCCCGTGTCTCTGTTTTCTCCGTTGGCTTCTGTCGTATTCCTGTGGGCCTGAAGTGCTGGCAATGAGACGAGAACCGGGTCGATCAGCATCCCCGCCGACCCGTCCATTCTCCGTTGCCTCTGTTTGCTCCTGTCAGGCCTTTTTCATTTGAGACCGCTGGCACCGTCGCCATCTCTTTTAACGCAGCGATTTGCACACAGGTGCGCGCAAACCGGCGCCGTGTGCTGATGAAAACCGCAACGCACAAGTCAAATGGCCGCAACCGCCGGAGGCTGATTGAGCTCACGGTTTCACGTGTACGGTCACGGCCGCCAGCAAGGGCACGTAGTCGTCCGCCAGCAGGCGGAAGGTCAGCGTGCGAATCGGCTGGCCGGGGCGCCTCGGTCGGTACGAAAACAGCCGCGTCTGGTACGCCTTGACCCCGAAATCTCCCTTGTACTTGAGCGCCCGCTCGGTGTCGGTGGCGATCGCGTCGATGAAACTGAACCCGCTATAGAGCCGGTAGTCGGCAAAGTGAACGCCGTTTTCGAGGGGGATCGTCTCCCGTTCGCCGTCGGCGTAGGTCAGCACGTATTCGCCGATCTTGTCGCCGAATTTCCCGCCCAGGGGATAGCCCTTGAACCGCGACCCCGCGTCGATGCCTAGGAAAACTTCCGTCAGAAACGGCAATTCGGGGGGGCTGGCTGCGGGCCTGGTCGCCGGAGTGTTGTAGCAGACGTGCCCCAGAAAAATGATCTCGCTCGCTTTGCGGCCTACGGAGATTTCGACCGCAGGCTGGGCCTTCGTCAGCGCGACGAGCTCGCGGTGCAGGCGAAATGGAAGTCCGGCCACCACGACTTCGCCCATCGCCAGAGTCTGGGGCCAGGCCAATGGCGCCACCGGCTCGAGCGCGCCCAGCACCTTGTCGGAATTAATCGCCGCGCTCAGATCGAGCATTTCGTAGCCGGCGTGCCGCTCCATCGGTTGGGGAGCGAGCGGCCGCGGCAGGTCTTCCGGCATGTTGGGCACGAGCAGCCGGCCGCGGGGCGGCAGCACCTCCTTACCGGTGTACAGCGACTTGAGAGCGTAGTACGTCTCGTAAGGGCGCCGCTCCTGGTCGACGAGCGACCAGTGCAGTATCCCTTCTTCGGTCCAGCGGGGCAGCAAAATATCCTGATATTCCCAGAACGAAATCCCGGCGATGCGCGGGCCGTCGCTCCGCACCAGGCTCGAATGATCAAGATAGTAGCGCCCTTCGCGCAGCACGTCGGCATACGCGTTCACGGTGCCTCCCCATTCCGAGATGACGAATGGCATGTCGTCGGGCAAGAGGCGTTCGAGGCTGGCGTAATAGCCGTTGAATGCCGCCCCGTAGGCGTTCTGGCAAATAAAGTCGATACGCGCTTTGCGGAACGCATCCCAGGGAAGGTTGGCGGCGGTGAGTTTTGTGTTGTCCACAATCGTCACCAGCCTCTGCGGGTCGAGGCCGCGGACGAATTCGCTCAATTGCTGCATGTATCCCGGGTCGGTCCCCGATTCGTTGGCGATGATCCAGAAGCCGACGGCGGGGTTGTTCCAGTCGCGCTCGATCAGGCCCCCCAGGCAGAATTTGGCGGCCGCGACCGAATCGGGGTTCTTTTGATCCATCCCGAATACGGGCGGCTCGCCGCTGATGATAAGCCCCAGCCGCGCCGCCAGCTCGCTGATATAAGCATGCTGCGGGTAGTGCCCCAGCCGCAGAAAATTGCAGCCCAGCGATTTGATGTCGGCCAGTTCGCGTTCCATCTGTTGGCGCGTCAGGGTGTGCCCCTGCTCGCCGTAGATGTCGTGCCGGAAGATCCCCTTGAGAAAGAACTTCTCGCCGTTCAGAAAAAAATCGCGGCCCTGCGTTCGCAACTGCTTGAAGCCGGTGATGGCGGCGAAGCGATCGGTTCGACCCTGATCGTCGAGGTCGACCGAGAGGTCGTAAATCTGCGGATTATCAGGCGACCAGAGGGCGACGCGGTCGAGGGCGAACTTCAGCTCGTGCGTCGACTGACCGGGTTCGACTCGCACGTTGGCGGCCGAACGGGTCGACTCGCCCCCGCGCGCCACGGCCGCACGCAATGCGATCGAGCGGGCCTCGCGCGTTGTATTCGCGACCCACACCTTCAACCGGCACTCTGCCCGCGGGGCGCCATTGAGCTGTGACAGGTCGTAGTCGAGCCGCGCGTTTTCAATGGAGACCGCCGGGCGAGTTTCGAGCGACACGTCGCGCATGATGCCGCCGAAGCGTGGGAACGCCGTGACCCAGCCGCGCCCCCAGGCGCCGAAACCGTCGAGATCGGTGATCTCGACCCGCAGGGTGTTTTCGCCCGGGCGCACGCGCGAGGTGATGTCGATCGAGAAGGGAGTGTAGGGGCCGAATCGCCCCAGCGACGCATCATTCACGAACACTTCGCCCGTCATGATGATGCCGTCGAACTTGAGCAAGAGCCGCTCGCCCGCAGCGAGCCTGGGCGGCTGAAACGTTCGTTCGAGCGTGGCGCCGCCCACGGGCAGAAACGTCGAAGGCACCGGCATGGGCCGCTTCGCCCGGCCGTGAATCGAAAACTGCCAGTCGCCATTGAGGTTCACAACCGCCGGCCGCCGAGATTCAAATCCGTGAGAGGCGGCCTGGCTGACGCAGGCGACGGTCCAGAAAAGAGTCCACCGTAGTGCGTTTTTGGCCGAATATCGTCGCATCAATGGCCTTTCGTGCAGAATGAGGAAAAAAGCCGCGAAGCATTATTTGGTCGGCGCGCGGCAAGGCTTCCAACGTATGAACGGCGTCTTTCGATCGCTTTCCGGCTCAGCGGCTGCCGATGGGCCCCGCTGTTGTCGGGAATTCGTTCAGCGTTCTACCTCAATGGAACTCGCGCGGTGCCAGCGATCGCGATTTCCTGTTCGGGTTCGCGAATTCTCCCCATGCACCGGCTCGAAAAGCCAGATGGTCCCAAGTAGGCTACAAAGAACACCGGAGGTCTGCCCGTGCATCGCCGCTCTGCGATTTTTCGAGTTCTTGCGCCGCTGGCAATCGTCAGCGGCCTGCTGCTGGCGATCGGCATTGCCGGCGCCTGGCGCGTCCACCGGCTGCAACGCCACGCCTCTGATGCGCTGGCCGTACACGTTTCAAGCATTCGCGCGGCCGAGAAGCTCGATGCGGCCGTGCGCGACATCGATGCCGAGTTGAGCCTGTTTCTGGTGACGGGCGACCAGTCGCATCTGCAGGCGGTGCCGTCGCTTCTGACGGCGACCGAGCGGTGGCTGGCCGAGGCTGAGAAGTGGGCCACGACCGACGACGAACGCAAGCTCGTCGCCGAAATTCAGGCGGGCCGCAGCCACCTGGTTGCAGAGCTCGATCGACTTTCGACGGCGGGCCGCGGCGACGATCGCTTGGCCGTGGCGCGAAATCTGGTGCTGACGGTCATTCCCGAGCAGATCAGGGCCCAGGCCGACCGGTACCTCAATTACAACGAAAGCGAGCTGGCTCGCAACAGCGCCGAAATTCAGAACATGGCCGAGCGGTCAGTGTTCGGGCTGGTACTGCTCGGCGCCTGCGGATGCGTGGCGGGGCTCGTTTCAGGCTACGGTCTCGCGCGCCAACTGCACCAGTACCTGCAGCGGCTGACGGTGCCTATTCGAAACGTCGCGGGAAGGCTCAACTCCGTTTCCCAGCCTCTGACGCTGCCCGCGGCCCCGGGTCTCGACGAACTCGAGCACATCATGCATGGGGTGACCGACCGTGTCGACGCCGTGATCGATCGCTGGAAGCAGACCGAGCGCGACGCCATGCGGGCCGAAAAACTGGCCGCCGTCGGGCAGTTGGCCGCAGGCCTGGCCCACGAGCTGCGCAATCCGCTGATGAGCATGAAAATTCTGCTGCAGGCCGCCACCGAACAGGGGGAACACGGCAGCCTGTCAGGGCGAGACCTGCGGGTGTTTGAAGACGAAACCGATCGCCTGGAAGGGCTGGTACAGTCTTTTTTGGATTTCGCCCGCCCTCCTGCGCCCCACAAGATACCGCTGTCGCTGCAATCGCTCATTACCCAGACCGTCGAGCTGGCGGCCGTACAGGCCCACCGCCGCGGTGCGTTCATTGAAACACAATTGCCGCACGAACCCGTGATGGCGACAGTCGACCCGGGCCAAATGCGGCAACTCTTCCTGAATCTGCTGCTGAACGGTCTCGATGCCGTTCAAATTGGCGGGGAAGTCGAAATCTGCCTCGAGGTGTGTCTTGCCGGCGACCCGCCCGATCAGCCGCAGGCTGGAATTACCGTGCGCGACAACGGCCGCGGCTTGCCGCTTGAGCTGGGTGAACGCATTTTCGAGCCCTTTGTCAGCACCAAGCCCACCGGGGTCGGGCTGGGTTTGCCGATCTGCCGGCGGATCGTTGACGCCCATGGGGGAAGCATCGAGGCCCGCAGCCGGCTTGAAGGCGGGGCCGAAGTCGTGGTCGCGCTGCCGCTTGCGCCCCTCGCAGCGCCAGACCGCGGCGCAGGGTTCGCGGCACCTCAGTCCGCGGGGAGTCGGTAGTTTATGCATACCGTTCTGCTGGTGGACGACGAACCCAACGTGCAGTATTCGGTCAGCCGCGGGCTGCAAACCGAAGCGCTCAAGGTGCTGACGGCGGCAACCGGGTGCGAAGCGATCGACTGCATCGGCGCAGAGCGGCCCGACGTCGTGGTGCTCGACGTGCGGCTGCCCGATATGTCCGGGTTGGAGGCGCTCGACCGCATCCGCACGCTCGATCCGCACCTGCCGGTTATCGTCGTGACGGCCTACGCCTCAACCGAGACGGCGATCGAGGCCATGAAGCGCGGAGCGTTCGATTACCTGCTCAAGCCCGTCCCGCTCGAAGCGTTGCGGGCTCTGGTGCACCGGGCCATCGAGCTGCATCGCATGCGCAGCGTGCCGGCGATCTTCGGAGAGGCCGACGAGCCGGTCCAGGGCGACCGCATGGTCGGCAACTCCGAGGCCATGCAGGCGGTCTACAAGGCGATCGGCCGGGTCGCCCCGCAGGACGTTTCGGTGATGATCCTGGGGGAAAGCGGAACGGGAAAAGAACTGGTGGCGCGGGCCATCTTTCAGCACAGCCCGCGCGCCGCCGGGCCGTTCGTGGCCATCAATTGCGCCGCGATTGCCGAGACCCTGCTCGAGAGCGAGCTGTTCGGGCACGAGCGCGGGGCGTTCACCGGCGCCGATCGATTGCGCATCGGGAAGTTCGAGCAGGCGCATCGCGGCACCCTGTTTCTCGACGAACTCGGAGACATGTCGCTGGGCACACAGGCGAAGCTGTTGCGGGTGCTTCAAGAGCGCTCCTTCGAGCGACTGGGAGGGGCCGAGACCATTCACAGCGACGTGCGGGTGATTGCCGCCAGCAATCAAGACCTCGAGAAACTGGTCGATGCCGGGCGCTTTCGCCGCGACCTGTATTTTCGCCTGAACGACTTCACGATCCGACTGCCGCCCCTCCGCGAGCGGCCCGACGACCTGCCGCTGCTCGTCGAGCATTTTCTGCGGGTCTATAACGCGGCCCTTTCGAAGTCGGTGGCGGCCGTCAGCCCGGAAGCGATGCAGCGGCTGCAAAATCATCACTGGCCGGGCAACGTCCGCGAGTTGCAGGGGGTTATCAAACACGCCCTGTTGCATTGCACAGGTTCGATTCTCGCCGAAGACGGGTTTCCACTCTCGATCATCGGGGGGGCTGAGTCGTCATCGCCGGCCGATGAGGTCTTCGATCTGCGGCAGCATGTCCGGAACCTGCTGCAATCCGGCGTGCAGGACGTTTATTGGAAGTCGCTGGCCGACTTCGACCGGATCGTGCTGTCGGAAAGCCTCAATCACCTGCAAGGGAACCAGGCCCAGGTGAGCGAACTGTTGGGCATGTCGCGAACGACGCTGCGCAACAAACTGTCGAGCCTCGGGCTTTTGGTTTCAAAACAGGTTGTGGCCGATTCTGGCCGCTCTGGATAGTTTCTGGTCAAACCACAGCCCGGCGGTTACAGGCTTTTGCGCGCCTGTCGGCATGGCCGCGGCCTATCTGCAAGCGTTCGTGCGAGTTGAGTCTCCCCGCGGCAAGCGCCGGTAAAGCCGGCACGCCACTTGCCTTTCGAGGGCCGACCGCTACCCCGCATTTCTTTGGCGGTCAGGCCGCGGGCGAAGGATCAACCCCATGTCAGCCAGCATCCTGGTGTATCTCGACGGCGCGTCGTGTGCTGAGGCCTCTATCGCCACCAGCATCGAGGTGGCGTGCAGACACCGTGCCAAATTGCGCGCGCTGACGGTGGCCGACACGCGGCGGGCCGAATCGCTCGCCACGACCTGCGAATCGGCCGTATTTTCGATCGCCGAGCAGTGGCGGCTCTCGGACATCGCCGAGCGCCTGCGAGCGGTGCATGCCGAGGTGGCCCGCCAGTGCCTGGCGGCCGGTGTCGATTTCGACATTCGCCGCGGTGCAGGCGACCCGTGCGCGGTGCTGTCGCGAGAAGCGCCCTATCACGACCTGCTCGTCGCCGGCTGGGGGACCTCCGACTCCGCATTAACAGAGAGCGCGCCGGTTGCCTCGCCAGACGAGTTTCTGGAACTGACTCTGGCAGGCGCCCGCCCGCTGATGGTGGTGCAGCGGGCCGTTTCGACGAATCCGCGCGTGCTGTTGGTCAACGACGGAACGTCGGCATCAGGGCGTGCCGTGCGCATGTTTCTCGGTCAGTGCCTCTGGCCCGAAGCCGAGGTTCGCATTCTGGCGATCGGTCGCACACGCGACGAAGCGCGCGAAAGTTTGCGAGAGACGGTCGACTATTGCCGCGCACGAGCGGTCGATTGCGAGGCCGGCTGCGGCATCGGCCCGACCCGCCGGCTGCTCTTGGATCAGGCCCTGCAGTGGGAGGCCGACCTGGTCGTGATGGGGGCCGCCCGACACCACCGCATCGTGCGGCGAATCGTGGGGACGGCTGCCTGCGACATTCTCACCGGCACCAGTTGCGCCCTCTACCTGGCAGATTGAATCAATCCATTGACGCGGGCGCCGCTCGCAGCGGCGTCTGCGACTCGCATACCGTTCAGGTGAACTGCAATGAATCGTCACGACTTCTGGACCGAAGTGTTCGCGCTCAGCGGGTCGGTGACCCCCTATGTCGCGCGGCGCGTGGCGTTTTTCGGCGGCGTGGGCGCCATCGTCTGGCTGGGCGCTTCGCGGCTCTCGGTCGATACCGGGTTGGGGGTCGCGCCTTACGAAATCGTCGGAGCGGTGCTTGCGCTCCTTTTGGTGTTGCGCACCAACGCCGGCTACGATCGCTGGTACGAGGGCCGCAAGCTCTGGGGGGGCATCGTCAATCAGTCGCGGAACCTGGCGATCATCGGCCTTGAATACGGTCCCCGTGACGAACGCTGGCGCGACCAGTTCGTGAGGTGGACCGTGGCGTTCTCGCACGTGTCGCGGCACAGCCTGCGCGGCGAACGCAACCTGAGCGATCTGCAGAGCCTGCTGGGGGGCCGGTTGGCAGACGTCGCCGCCGCGCCTCACATGCCCACGTTCGTGGCCGAGCGGCTGGCAAAGTTACTGCGCGAGGCGCGTCTGGGCGGAGGCCTCGACGGCTACGCGTTTCTGCAGGCCGAGCACGAACGGGCACAGTTGATCGATCATGTGGGCGCCTGCGAGCGCATCCAGAAAACTCCGCTGGCGCGCGTGTTCTCGATCAAAATCCGACGATTTCTGTTTTTGTATCTGGCGGCCCTGCCCGTTGGCATCGTCGACAAATCCGGCGCGCTCACCCCCCTGCTGACCATGCTGGTCGCCTACCCGCTATTGTCTCTCGATCAGATCGGGGTCGAGCTTCAGAATCCGTTTCTCCGCGATCGGCTGGGCAGTCTGCCTCTGGCGGAAATCTGCCAGACGATCGAATCGAACCTGCTGCCGCGATTGCAGCCGGCGGGCCCGGCCACAGCCGACGTTCCCGAACCGCGGAATTTCGATGAGGCAAAAGATGACTATTCGAGCGTCATCCGGCGGCCCGAGCCGGCGCTCGAGGGCCGGCCAGGCGCCGCGTGACGGCAAGCGAGTGATGCCCTCAGTCGATGATCTTGTTGATCTGATACTCGACGATTCCCCGCGCGCCGGCGAGCTTCAGTTTCGGCACGACCACCCGCACGAACGACTCGTCGACGATCGTATTCACGTCGACCCAGTCGGGGTCTGACAGCGACGAGACTGTGGGCTTCTGCAGCGCAGGAAGCTGCTCGAGCACCCGGGGCAGGTCGACGCGCCTCACGTTCATCATCAGGCCCACTTTGCCCTCCGCCGCCAGGCACGACCTCAGCATCAATGCCAGATTTTCGATTTTCGAGCGCTTCCAGTCGTTCGCCCAGGCCGATTTGTTGGCGATGAATCGCGTGGTGCTTTGCAGCACCTCGGCCACGATCCGCAGGTTGTTGGCCTTGAGCGAACTGCCCGTTTCAGTAACTTCGACAATCGCATCCGCCAGCCGCGGGGGCTTCACTTCGGTCGCGCCCCACGAAAACTCGATCTGCGCCGTGACGCCGTGCCGGGCCAGAAAGCTCTTCGTCAACCCGACCACTTCGGTGGCAATGCGCTTGCCTTCGAGGTCTTTGACGGCCTGCACGGGGGAATCGTTGGGGACGCACAAGACCCACCGCACGGGCCGCCGGCTGACCTTGGAAAACATCAGCTCGCACACTTCGTGCACCTGCGCGCCCTGCTCGACCACCCAGTCGTACCCGGTGATGCCGGCGTCGAGCACCCCCTGCTCGACGTACCGCGCCATTTCTTGCGCGCGAATCAGCAGGCACTCGATCTCAGGATCGTCGATTTCGGGGTAATACGAGCGCGACGAGAATTTGATGTTGTAGCCCGCCTTGCGAAACAACTCGCCCGTCGCCTCCTGCAGGCTGCCGGCGGGAATGCCCAGTTTCAGTTTGTCGTCTGGCATGGCTCTTGTCGTAGTTCACATATGACGCAATGACGAAATCCGAATCCCGGCGCGCCGGGAATGACGAAGCCCGAACGACGAAGAGGCGCAGGCCGGGTCGGCGCGTGAAGAGGGGGTCAGGTCCGATTTCCCGCAGGAACGATTGGCCGCTTCATCAAGACCCGTGGCGGGAAAACTGGACCAGACCGCTGATTTCGTCGTTCGGGCTTCGACATTCGGCATTACTTTTTCTTGTAGACCTGGCTGGGATCGAACACCCGCTCGCCGACGACTTCGAACGCATTGGCGTCACCGGTCAGCCGGCGAAAGAAACAGCTCTTGTACCCTTCGTGACACGCCGCCCCCCCGATCTGGTTCACCTTGACCAGAAGCGTGTCGGCGTCGCAATCGAAATACATCTCGCGCAGTTCCTGCACGTGGCCGCTTTCTTCGCCTTTGCGCCACAGTTTGTTGCGGCTGCGGCTGTAATAGCAGACTCGCCCCGTCCGCAACGTCTCGCGGAACGACTCTTCGTTCATGTACGCCAGCATCAACACTTCGCCAGTGACCGCATCCTGAGCAATCGCGGGAACCAGCGGAGTCTTCTGAAAATCAGGACCGTCAGACACGAAACGCCTCGGTATGTCGAAGAAAGCCAGGGCCGCGGGTGTCAAGTTGCGAGGAGCGGGCGGCCCTCATTTGCGCGAACCAGCAGCGTAGCATCCGGGGCCAGATGAAGCCAGCATCGGGGCACACGGGTAGTGGTGCATTTTGCGTGCGGATCGCATTTCGGGCCGCACAGCGGCACTTGACGTACATTGGCGTCAAGGCGCAACAGGGACACATGCAAATCCCGGCGTGGCTTCCCCTTCTCGATGACGCACGGTCGCACCCCAATGGCGGTTTCGTGACCCGCCAATGTTGGCGTGCCATTCAATGAGCGGGCCGAGAGGACGCACGGTATCGTCTTGGGGGTTTACCCAAGCCATCGCGATAGGACGATAGACGACCGGCATCCACTGTGGATTTGCTCCTGTCCAACTGACGATCCAGCACGCCGGGCCAAATGAGGTGGGGTACAGCAGTGCTGCCGAAATGACCACTGTCGCCCAGAACGCCAACGTCGGCGTTCGTCGCTCGCTCATGCCGGCATTGTACGGTGGAGGACAGACAGGTCCCAATGGGCGAACGGCCGCGAAAAGCCGCTGTGATCTGTGCCTGCGACCGGCAACTGCGCCGAGATTCTCGCTGACGCGAGGAAGTCACAGTTTGTGACCACGTCATTTTCAATTCCGGCACACTATCGATCGCCGGCAAATCGCCCCTGTGCGCCCTCGATCTTCCATCCTCGATCCTCTATCCTCGCTCTTCGCATGCCTCCCCTCCTCGAAGTCGATGACCTCCGCACGTACTTCTCCACCGACGTCGGCGACGCCAAAGCCGTCGATGGAATCAGCTTCTCGATCGGGGCGGGAAAAACCCTCGCTGTGGTGGGCGAGAGCGGGTGCGGCAAGACGGTCACGGCCCTCAGCATTCTGCGGCTCATCCCCGAGCCCCCCGGTAAGTTCGTCTCGGGCGAGATTCGTTTCGAAGGGCGGAATCTGCTGGCGATGTCGCCCGGCGAGTTGCGCGCGATCCGCGGCGGCAGCGTCGCCATGATCTTTCAGGAGCCGGGAACGAGCCTGAACCCGGTCTTTACCGTCGGAGCGCAGATTGCCGAAGCGATTCGTCTGCACCGCAAGCTGCCGGAAAAACAGGTTCGACCCGAGGTGCTGCGCTGCCTGCGGGCAGTGCACGTCAGCGATCCTGAGCGGCGCATCGATCAGTATCCGCACGAGATGTCGGGCGGGATGAAGCAGCGGGTGATGATCGCGATGGCCCTGTCGTGCAATCCGAAGCTGTTGATCGCCGACGAGCCGACGACGGCTGTCGACGTCACCATTCAGGCCCGCATTCTCGATCTGCTGCGGCAGATTCAGGCCGAACGCGGCATGGCCATTCTGCTCATCACGCACGACCTGGGGGTCGTCGCCGAATTGGCCGACGAGGTGGTGGTGATGTACGCCGGCCAGGTGATCGAGAAGGCTCCGGTCGAAGAATTGTTCGAGCGGCCCCGGCATCCCTACACGCTGGGGCTGTTCGCCAGCCTGCCGCGCATCGACCAGAAACAGGGGCGGCTGCAGGCGATTGAAGGTTCGGTGCCGGCGGCGACCCGCTTTCCGGCCGGCTGCCGGTTCCGCGAACGCTGCGCGTGGGCCGAGGCGAAGTGCAGCGAAGAGCAACCGCTCTTGTCTTTGGGCAACAGCCACCAAGTGGCTTGCTGGAAGCATGCGCAAATTGCGGCCGGCCAGTTGGCTGTGTCGGCAACGTGAGCGGGGTAGCCCGCCCGGCGCGGGCGGCAGGGTGGCACGCCCTGAAAGGGCGTAGCGGGCCACAACGCGGCATGTGCGTCTTTTCCAAATGCGCGCCGTATTCGTCTCCGCGCCCGAAATCCCGCGCGGTGAAATAGTGGCCACCAAGTTCATTTGAGGCGGACACAGTCTGCCGTAGTTCGGTCGCTGACCCGGGCCCCCATGT
>JBQTIL010000138.1:0-30440 GCA_052388175.1 Planctomycetaceae bacterium
TGCAAAACCCACCCGGACTGCCGCCCCCGCCCTGGCCGAAATGTAGTGCCAACTTTTGCCACCGACCCTGCAAAAACCCCGGCAATTCGCGAAATCGGCCTGACGGACTGCGGAAGTTGGGCTAGCGAGGTTCAATCGACCTGCCGCAGCGAGTTTCCCCGGGCCGACCAGCGGCGTTCGCGCAGCGACCAGCCTGAGCGATAGCGGGCGGTGAGAGTGTAGTCGCCGTCGCCACCCGCCCAGACGAAATCGGAGTGTGGCTCGGCGGACGCTGGTTTGTCGGAGCCGTAATCCACCAGCGTCTCGACCAGCCCCACCCCCTGACGAGTGAACTCGACCTTACCGGGCGATTCGCGCTGAAACCGGATTTCGACCTCGCCGGCTGATTGCCGGGAGGGCTGCACGGTCACCTCGGCCAACTCGGCGAACTGCCGCACGTGATACGCGCGCCAGCCCAAAAGCAAAGACAACAGCAGGCACAAAAGCAGGCCGGCGATCAGTCCTGAAAGCAGCATTCGCCTGCGGCTGGCCTGCACCTCGTACTGCAACCCGGCCAATTGCAGCGCCAGATCGCCATCGGGTAGAGGGGTAGCCGCAGAGGCGTCGGCAGCGCCCCCACCGACGGTCTTCACCGGCCCGCCGCACCTGGGGCACACAGCCGCCCCCGTGGGGGCGCGCAGCTTGCATTTGGGACAGTAAATCATTGAGTGCAGCCGGGCAAATGCCGTTAGCGGTAACGAATCTGGTTTGAGAGCGATTTCGCGACACCCAGCAGAATCTCGTCGAACCGCGCCTCTTCGAAGGGAAAGAACTTTCCGCCCCCCACGCACAGCGGTGAATACAGATTGGCGTTCCGCCGCCGCGACACGACGTACATCACCACCCCCCGCCCCTCGAGGGCCTCGGCCAGCGCCGGCAATTCTTCAGGATGGTGGCAGCTTTCGTCGGTGATCAGCACCAGGCACACGGCCGCCCGGTCGCGCAGGGGCAACTGCAACGCCCGCCGAATCGCATCGACGGCCGATTCGGGGTCGTCGCCGCCGCGCGTCCGCGGGACCTGGGCGACCGCCGATTGAAACTCCTGCAACTGCCCGGTCGGCTCGAAGACATGAATCGGCTCTCCGGCGTCGATGTCGCCGAAGCCAATCAGGCCCAGACGGCAGTCGTGACCCTGGTCGCGCACGACCCCGGCGAACTCGATGCACCGCTTCTGGAGCGCCAGAATGTAGGGTTCCATGCTGCCGGTGGTGTCGAGCAGAAAGACGACGTCGACGGCCCCTCCGGTGTGGCGGCCGGAGTAGTCGAAATGGCGATCGACCGACGAACGCGACAGCCCGCGGCGAAAAACCACGCGAAATTCGATGCCGGTATCGGTCGACGAGGGCCAGGCCCAGGCCAGGTGCTGCCGACCCGTGTGCGAAAACTCGTCGATCTTTTCGGTGCGGCGACCTCCCGAACGACGGTCGTACGCGACCCGGCCCGGCTTCACCACGTCGAACGCGATGCGCACCAGTTGTTCGGCCGACGGATCCTGTTCAATGGTCACATTGTCGAGAACGGCGTACGACAGAACGGCGCGAGAATAGAGTTCGTAGAGCGTCAGCAGAATCGCCAACAGCAGGCCTGCGGCCAACAGCGCCAGCACTTTCGAGCGGCGCAGATTGCTGGTACGGGCCGCCTGCAACTCGCGGATCTGCCCCTGCAACGACAGTTGCGGCGCGGCCGCCCCACCCGCCGCCGCTCCCCCGGCCGGGGCTTGCGCGGCCCCCAGCGTCGTCAGAAGCGCGCCGCACTTGGCGCAAACGGTCTCGGAATCGGCGGCTCGCGTCTTGCAGGTGCGGCAGTATTTCATCGACCTGTGGTCAGGGGTTAGGGGTCAGGGGAATTTCGGGCTGCCCGGCCGGCTTCGAAACGGGCGGCCAGAGGCCCAGACGTTTCAGCGGATTCGACTCGCGACTGGCGGCCGCCGCGGCCAACTGCGGCGCCTGATCGAGCACGTCGGCCACGACGGCGTCATCCGCCGACTTCTCGTGCGGCGCCGTGGAGGCCGACGAAATCTCAGGCTCACGGCCCGGCACGACGGCGACCAGCGTGCCCGGAGTTGCAAAATCTCCTTCCGCCCCGTCATAGACGCAGTACACGCGATAGGTGCAGGGGGCGGCATCGGGGCCGATCGGGTCACTATAGTGCGACTGGGCAGGCGTCGCCAAAAGCTCGGGCGTTTCAGGTCGCTGGACGGGCGGCCCCGGCCAGCGTTCGATCAACACCTGCCGCGCTCCGGCCGGCGCATGCCATCGCAAATCGACCCTCTGGTGCGACACCCGGGCCCGCAGGCCCAACACATCCTGCCACAACAGCGCCGGGGCCGCGCCGGCAGGGGGTGAACTGACTGAAAACTCCTGCAGCACGCTCCCCGCGACAGTGAGGGCGCCGCGGCGAAGCGACCGAACTGCATAGCAGACAATCGTGCCTGAGTGCAGCACTTCGTCGTCGAGAAACAGCGGTTGCAGCACCTCGCCCAAACTCCTCCAGGCGGGTTCTTCACTTCGCGCAGACCCGGGTCGCACTCGGCTGCGCTCGACGACGAACATCGTAGGCGCCGGACCGGTGGCAGGTGGCTGCCACGTCACCACGCGGCGATTCCCCTGCACCAGCACGCGCACGTCGCGGGGGCTTTCGGGGGCCGCGGGGCGCAGCGTCTGGAGTGCGGCCAGCGATTCACGGCAATCGCGGCAAAGCTCGAGAAGTTTCAGATGGCGGTCGATCAGATTGTCGGACGGGGCGCCTCGTGTTTCGGCGTCGCGCGCGGCGCCCAGCTCGGCCTGCACACGTGCGATGCGCGCCTTGAGGGTGCCCGCGGCATCGGCGATCGGGGCGGCCGCGCCGAGACCGTCCAACTCAGAAAGCAGGCGTTGCGCCGCGTACAACCGGTCGGTGGCGAAGGCCTCGCGGAAGTCGTGAAGGAGGCGCTCGACGCGTTCAGCCTCGGCTTGTCGCTCGGCGAGGTTGCGCGTCAGCCGCGCCGCGTGCTGCTCGAGCTGCTCGTTCAAGGGTTCGAGATCGGCCAGCCGGCGGATGACGTCGAGCGCGGGCTGGTGGCGACCTGCCGATTCCAGAGCGTCGGCCAGAGCCTGCAGACGTTCGATCGCCTCGGCACAGTCGCTCCAACGTGAGAGGATTTCGAGAAGCTGCAGCGATTGATTCTCGGCATCGGCCTCTTGCGAGACGGCGGCCAGTCGCTGGCGGAACTGGGCGAGATAGTCGCCGACCTGCTCGAGCTTCGGCAGGCCGGGCTGCGCGAATCGCGGGGCGAGTGTCACGAGATCGGGCAGTTCGCGTTCGACGCGCGACCAGCGCTTGTCGACGGCGGCGCGGCGGATCGACGCGACCAGCGTGCGGACCCGCGCCGCCCGCTCGGCAATCTGCCCCACCGCAGGCGCATCGAGAATCGACTTCGCCAGCCCGCACGCCCGCAACGAACCCGTGGCGTCTCCGGCATTGACCAGCGCCAGGGCCAGGTTCAGCAGTTCACGAAACTGTACGCCGCGGGCGGCGCGCAGGCCGCAGCGGCGGCACGTTTTCGCGTCAGGTTTCAGGCGCTCGCCGCAGGCCGGGTTGCGGCAGACAGAATCAAACTCGCAACCGCATTGAGTGCAGCGGCGCTGGTCGGCCGAAACGTAGCGAAAGCAGCGCTGACAGCGAACGAGCCCTTGTGTTTCGACGACGATCTGCACGGGCTTCGTCATCGACAGGCCGCGCGCGGCCGCCCGCAGCCGCACGCACTGATTGACCGTTTCGTTCGACAACCCGAACTCGCGAACGCCCGCCGTGGCGGCCAGAGTGAAGTCCTCACGCGTAAAATGACCCGAGGCGAGCGCCAGGTCGATCCGCCACACAAACTGGTCAAGCCGGCGATTGAACCGGGCGCGGTCGTAGCGGCCTTTGGCTTCGTCGTCTTTGAGATACGTGAGCGCCGCCTGCAGGCTTTTTTCCCACGCCACACATTCGCTGGTCTTGGGCAGGGCCTTCGACCAGCGGTCGTAAAGGATGTGAGCGGTCGCCACCAGCCTTGCTGGAGACGAGTCGGCGGGCAGGTCGAGCAGATCGTAGAACGATTGCCGGCCCAGTATCCGCAGGTGCCCGTCGATTTGAGACATCAAAGCCCGGTCGAGCGCCGGCTGCCTGTAAGGCATGCTGGTGCCCGTCGCCGGAGGATCTTCGACGACTTTCAAGCCGCGCGCGGCGATGACCTCGTCAAGCAGTGGCAGGGGGATCTGCCGCTCGTCGCAGGCCTGCCGCAACAGCTCTTTTTGCCCGACTGTCAGCGATTTCCGCCCCGCACCGGCCGCGTGCGCGAGCAGGTCGCCCAGAATGCTTTCCTGCTCGGCCTGCCGCTCGGCGCCCAAAGCGCTCTGATAATTGAGGTAGGCCTGCAGCGCCTCGGGGGCGTCGAGAATTCGCTCGAATTGCCCGGCCCGTTCGAGATTGGCGCGGGCTTGCTGCTGATACAGAGGGTTGATGGCCTGGCCCGTCCATTCCTTCTTTTTGCGCTTGATCGCCTCGCGCAACTCGTCGACCGGCTGGAACGCCACCGTGGCCGGGTCGAACCCCAGCAGGGTGAGGTAGTCGAAGGTGTCGTCAAACCTGGCTGGCACGGGTGAGACAGATTGCGGAATGAAGATTGCGGATTTCGGGTTCGACACAGCGACCGGCGGGGTCGCCATGGATCTCACGCCAACGCCATCGTGCGGCGGCTCAGGAGGCTCACGCGCCCCGCTCGCCTCAGCGCGCCGTCAACACCGCCAGCTCCTTTCCCCCTTCTTCGACGGCGCCGATCCCCAGCACGCCGGCGCGTTCGATGTTCACTTCACATTCGCGGCTCGTCGAGACTTCGCGGGCACGCAACGCCATCGTGCCGTCGGCGGCGTAGTTGAACCAGATTTGGACCTCCGAGCCTTTGGGAACACCCGGTGGCAATTCGACATGGCCGCGACCGATTTCCTTGCACTGGGCGGGGTCGAGCGAATCGCCATCGGCCTCCATCAGCACCAGCTCGATGGTCGATTGGTTGGCGTGCGCCGTGCCGAACTGCCGCGGCCCCGACTCGTACACGAATGGAATCTCGGTGTTTTTGGTCAACAGCGGGGCGACGATTTCGACGCCGCTGTCGATGGCCAGGATGCCGTAGGTGTGCGACGAGACGTTGACGCCGCTTTTGCCCGGCAGGGCCAGGTAGAAATCGCGGTTGCGAACGGTCTCGATTTCTTTTTCGAGCGCCCGGTTGAAAGCGGCCTTGTCACCTTCACCGGTCTGGGTGTCGTAGCCCACCTGCCGGGCCAGATTGTCGATCTTCCGCTTGACGGCCCAGATGGCGGCCCCTTTGGCGACGCATTCGTCGGGGTCGTGAATCTCAGCGGCCAGCCCGAATTCCTGATCGACGCGGGCTTTGACCATCGGCATGCGGCTGGAGCCCCCCACCAGCAGAATCCGGTCGATCTTGCGCTCGCCGACTTTCTTTTCGAGCTCGTCGAGCGTCTCTTTGGCGACCCGAACCGAGAGATCGAGCAGGTCAGCGGTCAGCTCTTCGAACTTCTCGCGGGTGATTTCGATGCGGCTGTGACTGCCCGCAAACGAGAACGTAAACGGGTCTTTCATCTTCTGCGACAGCCGCTTTTTGGTCGCCTCGGCCTTGGTGCGCATCTCTTGGTGCGCGTGCGGGTCGGTGAGGGGGTTGACGCCGTTTTCGGTCTCGAACGTGCTGGCGATGAAACTGATCAGGCGGTCGTCCCAGTCTTTGCCCCCCAGCTCGTGATTGCCGCCGGTGACGAGAATTTTGACCCCGTCGGCGTCGACGCGAATGACGCTCACGTCGAACGTGCCGCCCCCCAGGTCATACACTAAAATCGTTTCCTCCTTTCCGCCGGCCTGCACGCCGTAAGAGAGCGCCGCGGCAATCGGCTCGTTGACGATATCGAGCACATTGAGGCCGGCCATGGCGCCTGCGTTCTTGGTCGCGGTGCGTTGCGCGTCGTCGAAATACGCCGGCACGGTGATCACCACATCTTTGATGGGCGCGTTCACGTTCTGCTGCGCTTTTTCGACGAGCGCCTTGAGAATGACGGCCGAGACTTCTTCAGGGGCGTACTGCTTGCCGTCGTACTCGAAATAGAATTCGTCTTTGCGCCCCATGAACCGCTTCACGAACTGCACCACGTGCTCAGGCTCGATCTCGGCCATGTTCTTGGCCTCGACGCCGACCACGACGTGCCCGGGGCTTTCAAAGTACTCCACCGACGGGGTGGTGTGTTCGTTGATATCGTTGGGAACGATGACCGCCCGGTCGAATTCGTCGATATACGCGACGGCGGAATAGGTGGTCCCCAGGTCAATTCCGAAAACTCTGGTCAGCTCGGCCATATCACGAAGCTCCCGGGGAGAATTTGTAGACGTTCACCTGTTCGCGGCGCACGATGCCCTCAGGCCCGCGGAACCCCTCCAGGCCGCGCGCTGCGATGCGCTTGTCGAGGTCATTATGATCGGCAGCGAGCATTTGGGTGCATTGCTGCGATTTCGGGTCGAACACGTCTCCCTCGCTGCGAAACGGCTCGACGTCATATTTGAAGAGCAGATCGAGCAGCATCTGGCGGATCACTTCGAGCGGGCGAACCGGCGCGCCCGAATCACCCGCCTGCGAGGCGCCCCCAAGCCGCGCAATCTCGTTCGTGGCGAAGTCGTGGCAGAAAATGACCTCTTTGAGCAGCGGCAAAACCTGTTGCCGCACGAACCCGCTCTTGTACTGCCGCAGCTCGTCGTGAAGTATTTCGACGGCGCGGGCCTGCGCGTCGTCTGATCGCAGCCGGCTGGCGAACAGCTCGTTGAGCTGCCGTTGCTGCTCAGAAACGCCCCCCAACCCCGCGGTCAACTCGGCCAGCACCAACTTTACGACCGAAAATTCGCGACCGGGGGCCTCGATGACAGTCGACAGATCGTCGATCGACGTGTCGCTGGAGGGAGTCGGGCCTCCCAATTCGGCCCGGACGACCACGTCGTCGGCGCCGGTCGGAACGGCGACCACCGGCCCCGCAGACACGACAGCGCTCTCAGGTCCACTGCCCGGCGCCAGCGGCTGGTCGGCCGATTTGTCGCCGATCGAGGCGGTCGCCACCGCATCAGACGCTGCGGCTGTCGGTTGCGTCGCATCCTCTCCCAGCAGGCTGTGCAGCCACTTCATATGTCGAGCGTCCTGGTGATGTGCCACCAGCATTCTATCCGCCGCACAGGGGGTTCTCCACCGCCTTTCGCCCGACTTCATTGGCTCCTAGAATCTGATCGGATCCAGGGTTAATCGAACCGCTTCCTGGCGGTTGGGTGCGAGAGGAGCAGCGAATGCAGGTTTTGGTCAGCGGCTCGATGGGGTTGGTGGGGTCGGCCCTTTTGCCCGAATTGAAGGCCGCCGGCCGGCGTGTTGTGCGCCTCGTTCGCATGGTAGGTCAGACGGCCGACGACGAATCGGTCGGCTGGAACCCTGACGCAAACTACATTGACGCTGCGGGGTTGGAAGGAGTCGATGCCGTCGTGCATCTGGCCGGCGAATCGATCGCGTCGGGTCGCTGGACGGCGCAGAAAAAGGCGCGCATTCGCGACAGCCGGGCCCGCGGCACGCGCCTCGTCTGCGAGGCGCTCGCGCATCTGGCGCGGCCGCCTGAAACGCTGATCTGCGCCTCGGCCATCGGGTACTACGGAAACCGGGGGGACGAAGTGTTGACCGAGTCGAGCCCTGCGGGCAGCGGGTTTCTGGCAGACGTTTGCCGCGAGTGGGAGGCCGCCACCGAGCCGGCCCGCCGGAAAGGAATTCGCGTGGTCAACCTCCGAATCGGCGTGGTCTTGAGCGCCGCTGGGGGCGCTCTCGCGAAAATGCTGACCCCGTTCAAACTGGGCCTGGGGGGCGTGATCGGCAACGGCAGGCAGTACATGAGCTGCGTGGCGCTCGCCGACGTGGTGGGTGCGATCGTGCATGCGCTCGACACGCCGGCGCTTTCAGGCCCCGTGAACACAGTCTGCCCGACTGCGGTAACGAACGCCGAATTCACGAAGACCCTGGGAAGAATCCTCGAACGGCCGACAATTTTCCCTTTCCCGGCCTTCGCCGCGCGGCTGGTGCTTGGTGAAATGGCCGACGAGCTGCTGCTCGCCAGCACCCGTGTGCAGCCGCAGAAATTGTCGGAGAGCGGCTACACGTTTCGTCATGCCGACGTGGAAGCGGCGCTGCGGCAGGCGCTGGGCAAGTAGGAAACGCGCGGGTCGGCGGCGGCCAGCTTAACGGCGCCCGTCACACCCGCACGTCGCCGCCGGCCGATTGCAGCTCGCGCGCGTAATTCTTTCGAATCGGCTCGACCACCTCGGCGATGAATGCATCGACCTGCTGAGGCGCGCGGCCCACGAAACCGCCGGCGTCGGACATACGCGACAGGTCGATTCTCGCGAAGGCCGGGTCGCGGGCCAGGCGCTCGAGCAAATCGTTGTCGGGGCCGAACTGCTTGACCTGTTGCGCCGCCTCCTGACTGTGTACGCGAATGCGTTCGTGCAGTTCCTGCCGGTCTCCGCCCGCGGCGACGGCCGCCATCAGAATGTTCTCGGTCGCCATGAAGGGAAGTTCGGCCCGCAAACGCTTCGCGATGACCTCGGGGTACACGACCAGCCCCTGGGCGATGTTCCGGTACAGAATCAGAATGGCGTCGGCAGCCAGAAACGCCTGGGGCAGGATGAGCCTGCGATTGGCGCTGTCGTCGAGCGTGCGCTCCATCCACTGCACGGCCGCGGTCTGCTCGGCGCTCGACCCGAGGCTCATCACGAACCGCGCCAGGCCGCACATGCGTTCGGCCCGCATGGGGTTGCGTTTGTAGGCCATGGCCGAGGAACCGATCTGCTTGTCTTCGAACGGCTCTTCGACTTCCTTGAAACTCTGAAGGAGCCTCAGGTCAGACCCGACCTTGTGGGCCGACTGGGCCATGCCCGAGAGTGCGGCGAGAATCTGCGCGTCGATTTTGCGGGAGTAGGTCTGGCCGGTGACCGGGTACGTCTGGTCGAACCCCATCTTGCCGGCGACGAGCTGGTCGAGGGCGTCGACCTTGGCATGATCGCCGGCGAAAAGTTGCAAGAAACTGGCCTGTGTGCCCGTCGTTCCCTTGGCGCCGCGAAACCGCAGGCGCTCGAGGCGGTGGTTGATTTCTTCGAGGTCGAGCGTCAGATCGTAACACCACAGCGTGGCGCGTTTGCCCACCGTCGTGGGCTGGGCGGGCTGCAGGTGCGTGTAGGCCAGGCAGGGCAGATCGCGGTGTCGAGTGGCGAATCGCGCCAACTGGTCGATCACGTTCACCAGGCGACCGCGCAAGACCTTCAGCCCCTCGCGAAACAGAATCAGATCGGCATTGTCGGTGACGTAGCAGCTCGTGGCCCCCAGGTGGATGATCCCGCGGGCCTGCGGGCACTGTTCTCCATACGCGTGCACGTGCGCCATCACGTCGTGGCGCAGCTCGCGTTCGAGCTCGGCGACACGCGAAAAGTCGATTGTGTCGACCGCCGCGCGTAACTCGCCGATCTGCGCCTCACTGATTGATAGCCCCAGCTCGCGCTCCGATTCAGCCAAGGCCACCCACAAGCGCCGCCAGGTCGACTGGATAGACTGAGGCGACCACAGCCGGCTCATCTCGCCCGACGCATAGCGGCTGATCAGCGGGTTCTCATACAGCTCGTTTGACAAGGCGGAACCTCAGATTCCCGTGAAATAGAATGAACGTCCCGAACGCTGTCGTAGCGGAGTTCGTGAGAATTCCGATGCGGGCTGAGTCCCCGAATTCTGGCGAATTTGGCTACACCTGGCCGCCGCCTTCTTTTTCGAGCTCGCGGGCTTCGGTAACCCGCAAGGCCCGGGCTCGTTCGTTGGTTCGGCGTCGCCCGTCCGCTATCATAAGCGTTTTGGACAACTTTTCAAAAAGCTGCCATGTCGTGCGACCGCCACATGGCGCATCGGCTCACTCGACGAGGTACCGCATGACACCCCTGGAATCGCTGATTGCCACCGGTACGAAACTCTGGCTCGACAGCATCGACCCCGACCTGGTCGTCGAAAACCGCAAGTTCGGGGCGACCGGGGCCACTTCGAACCCCATCATCGTTTCGGACCTCATCAAGACGGGCCGGTTCGACCGGCACCTGACCGACCTGATGGCCAAAGGGCTTTCAGACGACGAAGTGGCCTGGCAGGTCACCGATTTTCTGGTGCGGCAGGCGCAGAACGTGTTTCTGCTCGTGAACCAGCAGATGAGTGGCAACGACGGCTACGTCAGCTTCGAGCTCGATCCGCTGCTCGAAGACGCCTCGTGCACGCTCTCGGTCGCCGACAAAGCAAAAAAGTACGTCGAGCTGGGCAAGAAGTGGTCGGCCGGCCATACCAACCGCATGATCAAGGTGCCCGCGACGCCCGGCGGCCTCGCGGCGCTCGAAGAGCTGTGTGCCGCAGGGGTCAGCCTCAACGTGACTTTGATCTTCTCGCAGCGGCAGTACCATGCGGCCCGCGAGGCGATCTGGCGGGGGGCGCAGCGCCGCGCGGCGCTCGACCGCTTCAAGTCGGTTTACAGCATTTTCATCAGCCGCATCGACGTCTACACCAAGCACCATGTGTCGCAGTTATCGGCGCAGGCGCAGGGTCAGGTCGGCATCGTGAACGTGAAGCGGATCTGGGGCGAGAACGAAGAGTGGTGGCGCGGCAAGAAGCTGCCGTTGCGGCAGGAGATCGTGTTCGCCAGCACGGGCACGAAAGACAAGGGCGAGCCCGCCGACAAATACGTCGCGGCGCTGGCCGGGTCAGACATCCAGACCAATCCGCCGGCGACCAATGCTGCGGTGCAGCAAATGGCGGGCAAGGTCTACACCCGTAGCGTCGACACGCTGCCTGCCGCCGAGATTCTGGCCGAGATCGACCGGGAAGTTGATTTCGCGAAGATGGAGCAGGTGTTGATGGAGGAGGGCCTGAAAAAATTTGCCGACCCGCAGAAGGCGCTGTTGGCGTTGATCGCCGAGAAACGGCAGAAGCTGCGCGTGGCGTGATGCAGGTGGGGTTCGTAGTATGTAGTTATGTAGGGTCGGCTGTGCCGGCCAGCGATGCGCTCAACGTGATGCCTGCGAGTGGCGGGCCACTGTCATTGAGGTTGTCATCAGGGCCCGCACCAGTTGCCACAATTCCCGCCCACCTGCGGTGCCCGACCGGATCAAACCGGATCAAAAGGGAGCGTCGAACATCCTGGCCCTCAGGCCCACTGATTAAAGGGGCTCACCGTCGCCGGCAGGCGGAGAGCCTGCCCTACTCTACTGCGTGACTTTGTGTCCCCACGCCTTTCCGTCGTTCCTCCGTCAGGGCGTGCCACCCAGCCGCCGGCGCAGCCGACGCTACGTGACTTGATCCCGATAGGCGGTCTATTCCACCTGCACCAAGAGCGCGTCGGCCACGTCGTGAGGAAGGGTGACGCGGTTCGAACCGATTTCGATCGTCCAGGTTCCGGCGGCCACGTCGCGTTCGGTCAACTTGATTTCGCCCCCCAGCGGGAGCCCGAACGTCGCCAGCAGGTCGGCCGGGGGCTTCTCGGCAGGCGAACCAAAAGCGGCTGTTTGAGCCAGGCCCGCGACCCTGCCTCGGTCGCCCACGCGCAGTTTCGACAGCGTGAAGACGCCAGGAACCAGGTCGCTGACGCTGCTGCGCGGGATCGGAGCGCCGTGCGGGTCGACGTCGGGGTGCCCCAGGGCGTCGTCGAGACGTTCGACCAACTGCTCGGTCAGGGCGTGCTCCACCACCTCGGCATCCGGGTGCACGTGATCGCTGGGCAGACCGATCTGGTCGACAAGGTACGTTTCCCACAGGCGGTGGGCACGGTCGAGGCGCTGCGCCTGCACCAGGCCGCGGGGCGTCAATTGCAGGTGGCGATCTGCGCCGGGCACCGCTCCGATCCAGCCCCGGTGCGTCAGCGACCAGATCGACCAGTCGAACAGCAGCCGCGAAATCTGCAACTGCGCGGCCAGTTCCGCGGCGGGCACGACCGTCGCCTGTCGGTCGGCTGACAGCTTGAGCAACTGGCGCACGATATTTTCCTGACTGATGCGCAAGCGGCGCCGCAGGCGGCGCGCCGCCCCTGCGACAATACCCTGCTGCGGAGAGAACAATAGCGACAGGCCGAACAGGCCGCAGGCGACACAGACGATCGCGCCGGCCGCCGAGACCGACAGCCAGTAGGCGAGGTGGTAGCCAACGACGGCCGAGATGGCGCCGACCGCCGACGCGACGATGAACATCGGGGGAAGCCTTGCGGTCAGCAGGTAGGCCGTCGCCGCCGGGGCAACGACCATCCCCACGACGAGGACAGCGCCCACCGAACTGAACGCCCCGACGACTGTCAGCGACAGGATCGCCAGCATCCCGTACCTGACCAGGCTGGGCCGCAACCCCAGAGACGCGGCCAGTTGCGGGTCGAACGCGGCGATGAGCAGCTCTTTGTAGAACACGACGATCAACGCCAAGAGCAGAGCCACGATGCCGGCCATCTGGCAGACCACCACAGGAACGTTCCTCTCGAACAGCGCTACGCCGGGCCCGCTCGTCACAAACTCGAGGTTGCCGTAGAGCACGTGCTGCGTGTCGATGTGGGCGCGCGAGGCGAAAGTGCTCAGAAGCACGACGCCCAGGGCGAACAGCGACGTGAACACGATGCCGGTCGCCGCGTCTTCCTTCAGCCGGCTCGCACGGTGCAGACCGTCGATCAGAAGGCTCGTGCCCACGCCCGTGATGGCGGCCGCGACAAAAATCGCCGGCCCGGTGACCTGACCGGTGATCAGAAACGCCAGCACGATGCCCAAAAGCACGGTGTGGCTGATGGCGTCGCCGATCAGCGCGAGCCCCTGCAAGATGAGATAGCAGCCGATCAGGGCGCAGGCGACGGCGACCAGCACGCCCATCAGAATCGTGATGGCCGTGTCGTACGCGGCAGGCCCCGTCCAGAGAGCCACGAGATGCTCCTGGAAATTGAACGATGGCAAGAATGTTTCTGACGCTCCCATACAAACGCTCGCAATCGCCCCGCCATTGAGCTGCCGGGATTGCCCGGCGCGTGCTCACAAGATTCTCGCGTTGACAGATACCGGCGGGGGTCAACCCCGCCGCTCGCTCGACTGTTGCAATCTCTCCTCCAGCTCGCGCGCCAGTTCGGGCGTCAGCAGGTGTTCAATATCTTCGGCATCGCGCTCGGTATGATCGGCCGGCAGCCGCACTTCCTCCGTCAGGAACTGCTCCCAAAGCCGGTAGTTGCGCACCAGTTCAGCGGCCCGCTGCGCTCCGCGCGGCGAAATTCGCACGCTCTCGGTCGAGAGTTCGATCCAGCCGTGCCGCGCGAGCGGCCGCAGCGTCTTCGCAAGTTGCGGCACCGACGTCTGCCAGGTTTGCGCCAAAGCGGCGAGCGAAGCGGCGTGGTCTCTCGCGTCGGGATACTGCCGTTCGATCTCGAGGTACAGTCGCTTGAGCGCGTTCTCACGGGCCGTTCTCCGGCGCCGGCGCCACACCCGCAGCCGTCGCGCGACAACGCCGTACCGCGGGCTGAACAGCCACGCGACAGAAAACACGGCCGAGAGTGTGACGACGACAAAGGGCCCCGTCGGCAGGTTCCGACCGAGGTAGCTGGCGCTTAGGCCCAGGAGGCCTCCCAGGCACGCGAACAGAACCGAGAGGCCGATCATCACGTGCAACCGGTCGGTCAACAGCAGGGCCGTGGCGGCGGGAATAATGAGCATGGCCGAGAGCAGCACGACGCCGACGGCCTGCAGCGAAATGACAATCGCGAGCGCCGTGAGGGCCATCAGCAGGTAATGGACGCCGCGCGTGGGCAACCCCAGGGCCGTCGCAAACGGGGCGTCGAACGACGTCAGCGTCAGCTCTTTGTAGAACAGGGCCACGGCGGCGACGATCATTACGGTGACGCTTCCCATCAGCCACAGGTCGCGTTCGCCGATCGCGCTGGCCTGCCCGAAAAGAAACTGATTGAGCCCGCTTTGGTTCCCCGCGGCAAAGTTCTGAAGCCGCGTCAGCAGCACGATGCCCAGACCGAAGAAACCGGAAAGCACCAGCCCCAGGGCCACGTCGGGCTTCAGGCGGCTGTGCCTTTGAATGAAGGTGATCGCGCCGCTGCCGGCGAGCGCCGCCGCAACGGCCCCCAGAAAAATCCAGAGCGGGCTTTTAGTCCAGGTGACGAGAAACCCGAGACAGACTCCGGGAAGGACCGCGTGCCCCAGGCTGTCACCGAGAAGCGACAGCCGCCGTAGAACGATAAAGCAACCCAGCGTTCCGCAACTGACGGCCAAAAGAAGCACGCCCGCGGCAGCCGTCTGCACGGCCCGATCCTGAAACGACCAGAACCGCAGCAGCGAGGGCCAGAGGTCGGGCATTGATGAGGGGCTGGGGGATAGGGCGTAGGGGATTTGGGGATACGGACGCCCAGTGACGTAGCCGAATTCGCCAGAATTCGACGCGTCGGCCCGCATCGCTACGCGGGCCTGTCGGAATTCTCACGAATTCCGCTACGCCAGTGTCGCTGAGACTCTGAGACTTTCTGACTCTGTGACTCTTTCATCGCCTCATGCCCGCCACCTGCTCGGCGGCTTCCGAAAGGATCGTCAGTCGCCCGCCGTACGTTTTCTGCAGCAAGTCGTGTGTGAAGACCTGGGCCGTGGGGCCGAACGCGACCAGCCGCATGTTCAGCATCAGGATGCTGTCGAAGTATTCGGGCGCCGACTGCAAATCGTGATGGACGACGACCAGCGTTCGCCCCTCGGCTTTCATCGAGCGCAAGAGGTCGATGATGGCCGCTTCCGTCGCCGCATCGACCCCCACAAAGGGCTCATCGAGCAGGTAGACGCGGGCGTCTTGCGCGAGCGCCCGCGCCAGAAACACGCGCTGCCGCTGGCCCCCCGAAAGGTTCGCGATCTGCCGGTTCGCCAGCGGGGCGATGCCCACCCGGTCGAGACACTGGTTGCAGAATTCCCGTTCGCGGCGGCCCGGCCGGCGAAAGAGCCCCAGCCGCCCGTAGGTGCCCATCAGCACCACGTCGCTGACCGTGACGGGAAAATCCCAGTCGACGCTTTCGCGCTGGGGCACATACCCCAAAACGTTACGCTGTTGCGCGAGCGGTTCGCCGTAGATCTGCACCCACCCGCTGTCGATCGGCAACAGGCCCATGATGGCCTTGATCAGCGTGCTTTTGCCCGCACCGTTGGGCCCGATGACGCCGATGATCTGCCCCTCAGGCAATGCCACGTCGACGTTCCACAAGACCGGTTTCCAGTCGTAACTGACCGTCAGGTCGTGCACCTCGATCGGCGGCGCCGCTGGCGACCCGCCGGGCACGGGCGGCGATGGGACCGGTTTGGATACGGCTGCGCTCATACGCGATTGGGGGACTGGTTTATCTCTCTGCGGGCCGAATGTCGAAGCGAGTTGCGAGTAGGGTGCGCCGAGCGAAGCGAGTCGCACCGTGATCGAAGTGGCCCAACAACAGAATCGGTGTGTCTGCGCTGTGCTTGACAAACCCTACAATCGGGTTTCGTCGTTTATCATTCCCGGCGCACCGGATTTCAGATTTCGTCATTCGACATTTCCCGTCAACGCTCCCACGATATGGTCGATGTTTTCGCGGATCATGCCGATGTAGTTGCCGGCCGGTCCGTCGGCAGGCCCCAGCGCATCGGAATACAACTCGGCGCCGAGCCGCGCGCCGCTGTCGCGCGCGACCCGCTCGATCGCCGCCCGCGGCACGCTGGTTTCAGGAAAGATCGCCCGGATGTTCCGCCGGCGGATCAGATCGACGGCGTCGGTAATGGCCCGCAGGCCGGCTTCGGTTTCGGTGCTGATTCCCTGAATCCCCACAACTTCGAAGCCATAAGCGCGGCCGAAATAGTGAAACGCATCGTGACTGGTGATCAACACGCGCTGCCCCGAGGGAACTTCGGCCGAGCGGCGGCGGCAGTATTCGTCAAGCTGCTCGAGCTCGGCCAGATAGGCGTCACGTCGGGCGTTGTATTTTTCGGCGTGATCAGGGTCGGCCGTGGCCAGCGCTTCTGCAATGGTCGTCGCAACCTGCTTCCAAAGCCGCACGTCGAACCAGACGTGCGGATCGTGCATTCCGGCGGCCGCCTGCCACGAGAGCAGGTGGCCGTCAGGAATATCGCGCGTCACGGCGACGACCGGCAGCGACTGCGCCAGGTTCTCGAACACCTCGATCATCTTGCCTTCCAGATGCAAGCCGTTGTAGAGCACGAGCTGCGCCGCGCGCAGTCGCCCCTGGTCGCGGGCGGTCGGCTGATAGAGGTGCGGGTCGACCCCCGGGCCCATCAGCGCCTCGATGTGCGCCTCGTCGCCGCCGATAATCTGGGCCACGTCACCGATGATGCCCGTCGTCGCCAGGACGTGCAGTTTTTTCGAAGTGCCAGCCCCGGTCGAAGCACCGGAATCAACCGAACACCCGGCCAGGAGGAGACAGGCGAGAAGTGCAGCGGCCGGGGAGAGTCGTCGTGTTGAACGCCAAAGCCCGCGCCATTCGGCAAATGCTTGTGAGATCTCAGCCCGGCTGCGACGCCAGGCTGAAACTGGCGACGCAGGGGGAAACGATGCTGATTGTCGACCCAATTTCGATTCCTTCATAAACGTGATTGGCACCGGCGATCGATCGCGCTAGAATGCCGCCACGCGCCGAATCAGCGCGATGATGAACAGGGAGACGCGGAGACGCGGAGAATTTGACGAAATCGAAACGGCCGTCCACCAGCGATTTCCAGTTTCTCCTCCGTGCCTCTGTTTCTCCCTGTGAAATAACTCCACCGCATCGTCGCATAACCGAACCCCATGTTCTCACGAATCGGCGTCGCGGTCAATATGCATCGAATCCTTTTTTTTGATTAATCAAAACCGCGCTCTCCATGCCCAGTCTGACGGTTGAGAACTATCTCAAGGCGATTCTGCAATTGACGATCGCCCATCACACCGACTCGGTGTCGACCGGGCAGGTCGCGGCGGCGGTACACGTTTCGCCGGGCACGGTGACCAGCATGTTGAAGACGCTGTCGGAAAGCGGGCTGGCGGTCTACAGGCCCTATGAAGGGGTCAGCCTGACGAAGCCCGGCCGGACGCTGGCCCTCAGAATGCTGCGCCGCCATCGTCTGCTCGAGCTGTTTCTGGTCAAGACCCTCGACCTGACGTGGGACCAGGTGCATGCCGAGGCCGAGAACATGGAGCATGCTGTCAGCGACATGCTGATCGACCGCATCGACGAATTTCTGGGGCACCCTGCGGCCGACCCGCATGGCGACCCGATCCCCACGGCAGAGGGTTCAATGCGTGATTCCGCGGCCGCCGCAGTCCCGCTGTCGACGTGCGCTTCAAAAACGAAAGTGCGTCTCGCGCGGGTGACGAACCAGCAGCCCGAGTTTCTGAGGTACCTGGCCGACAGCGGCCTGACGCTGGGAAGCGCCCTCACGGTCGAAGACAACTCAGCCGCAGCGGGAATCGTGACGGCGAAAGTCGGCCGCAAGGTGATCTCGCTGGGGCACCCCGCCGCGGGGCAGTTGCTGGTGGAGGTTTTGAGGTAGACGTAGCCATATTCGCCAGAATTCGGGGCCTCGCGCCCGCGTAAGAATTCTCACGAATTCCGCTACGCGGGGCGAGTCGTCACGGCAGGCTGAACGAATACGCCGGGGGCACCCCTTTGGCGGGAATTCCATTCCAATCGGCGACCTTGAACTCGACGGCGCCCTGCTTTGTTTGAACAGGTACGACCCTGGCGCGCGTCGGTCCGGCGCTCCAAAGAACTGTATCACCCGACTGCACCGGACCATCGGGAAACATCACCGGAGTCGGAAATCCTGCGGAGCGATATCCGAACTCGCGCCCGGAATACGGGTCGAGGATGGATTCCGGCCACACGCCGGACGGTTGCAAGACGCCGGCCAGTTCATCGAGCCGATTGGGATATGCGCCATGCCGTTGTTTCCAGGCAATCAGCGCCAGTTCGAGCGCCAAAGCCCGGCGCGACAACTCCTGCTCCAAGCGGGGATGCCAGATCCCGTAATTGTCTGTCGGAAGGATTCCGCTCAGAATGGGCGTCGTCGCGGCATATTTCCAAGGGACCTGGTCTGATACTCCTCCGCGCAATGTGGCGGCCCCGAGCAATTCGGCGCGGGATGCGACGGTCCAGCTTACGACGCCTGACAGCCGGCGCAGTATTGTGGGGTCGGGTCGTAGGAACGCTGATCGCGCTCCCAGGAACTCGGCCCACTCGGAAACGTCGGTCGCGGGATCGTTCAACGCCGCGTTGAGCACGTCGAGGCATTGCGTTTGCGAAACGGCGACCAGATCGAGCACTCTCAGCGCCCGGCTCCGCTCCCAGGGAAAGATCCGCGGCATAAGGTGAAGCGCACCGCGGAACCAGGGAGGGTAATTTGCTCCATTCGGGGGTTCGATGTCGGCCCAATCTCCTTCAATCGCCTGGCGCAGCGCTAGATGGACGATACCGACGGCTTCCTGCAATGGCGGCATTCGATCCACCTCCTTCAGAAGTCTCGTGGAGGCGTTGAATAGATTCCACGATGTCTGATCGGGATGGACGGCCCACTGCGGAATCCAGCGCACGACCATCGCCTCGATTCCCCAACCGACCCACCATTGCCGCACCGATCCGCGATTGGCGACATGTCGTGCCAGCCTCAGCGCGGCGACGTAGCGATCGAGCGCCTCTCCCAGCCTGCCTTCAGATTCCAGCTCCCGCGCCGAAAGCAGGATGAGCGTTGCCAGGTCACGGCAACGATCGGTCGGACGGGCATCTGCGCTCAATTGCGCTTGCGGTCTTGAAGGATCGAAAAAGGCGCACGACTCGCGCGCTGTCGCGGCCAGGGCAAGTTCCAGCGCGTCGCGGTGCGCGGCCAACAGGTCGCGTTCCTGCGGCGTGGCAAACTCCCAACCCGAGACGGCCGATTTCGCACGGGGCATGTCCGTTTCCCATTCCGGAACATACGACGACCGAGGCGTCTGAGGGAGATCTGCGACCGCCCGCTCGTACATCCGTGCCGTTTCGAGCTCGTCATCCGTCGGCGGGCGCATCAATTCTTCACGAGACTTGGTGAAGTCGGCAATTGTCGTGGGCCACCAGACCGATTCGAGACCGGGGACCTCCTGCAATCGATAGCGTCCGACGGCCCCCCATACGGCGACGAGCGCCAGCCCCAGGCCGCCCGCGAGGGTCAGCCACGAACGCCACGTCGCGCGCTCGAAAAGCCAGTTTCGCGACCAGGCGAGGGTCGCGAGGATCAGGACGGCAAGAAGCGGGACCACCGAAATCCGCAAGGGGACCTCTATGAACGTCATCAAACCCAGCCAGGCGCCCAGCACCGCAAAGAGGAGCGCCCCCACAAAACCCGCCGTGACGCTGCGCGGAACCAGCATCGACGCGAACTGACCCGACAAGTACCCCGAGCATGCCAGGAGCGCAAGAATGTGCAGCGGGGGTGCGGCGCCGGGAGGCAAATTCCTGCTATGCAAATCCAAGGCGATCAAGAATGGCCCCACGACCACCGCGCCGATAAAGAGCCAGACCAACTGCCGACTCAACCAGACAACTGATGGAACGATCCCCTGCTCGGCCAGAAAGCGGGTCCGGCGGCCGCTGTCGGCTTGAAACGTCCAGACACCCAACAGCAAAGGAACCACCACGACTGCAATGGTCGCCCGCGTAATTTCACTCCTCCGCCCGAGCGCAGGAAATGGAACGAACACCAGCAGAAAGACACACGCGAGCCAGATCAGATGCCCGACCGAGGCCGCCTGACGGAATTCGAGCCATAGGAGCCGGGTGAAAAGTCGCCGCCACGCGGGAGCATTCTCGGCCGCGTCGGCCAGCCAGCGCACGCCGCTGCGGGCGGGGGTCCAGAGCGGCAACATTCGCGGGAGGTGCAATTCGAGCGAGCGCCCGGCCAACATCCGCGAAACCATCACGGCGTCGAGAGGTATGAGTAAGAGTCCGACCCCGATCTGGTCCAAATCGCCGAAATTGAACCCTGGGCGCCCGAACACGCTCTCATGCAGAATGGAACCGGCGACCATCAATACAAACGGCAGCGCGGCGGCAAAACAGACCGCGGTCAACACCTTTCGGAAGATGGCCGAGCAGAAAATGCCCCACACCAGAAAACCTGCCGTCAGCCAGGCGGCGAATCGCGCTCGCTCGGGATCGTAAATCTGGCCCGAGGGGGCTGCGTACCAGGTCAGGCCTGCCGCCGACGCCACGAGCAATCCCACGATCAACAGCGCGCTCGCGAGACAAAAGCCGACCTTCCCGATGAACACGCGGCTCGACCGCGCCGCCATGATCCTGAGCAGCTCGATCGTTCCCTCTTCACGCTCCGACGCGAACAGGACCGAGGCAGAGCCCAAGGCGTAGAACGCCCCCAACGACACCGCGATCCCCCAGATCATCGTGGCGCGGTCCTCAGCGCGATCGAGAATCCCCATCGTCAGGAGCATGAGCCCGATTCCGGCGCCGGCCACCGCCAGCCAGAACGACCGCTGCGCCCGGTATTCTTTCCAGACGATCCGCCACAGCATCGGGTCTTTCAGGATCATCGCGGGTTACCTCTCAGGAAAAGCCGAACCGACCAAAGCGGCGACGAGTCGCCGCACTCCGAAAGGCGATCCACCGATTTCGCAGACGAACACAGATTGCGAACATCGCTGGACCCTGCTGAAATCTGTGTGAATCCGTTCGATCTGTGGATCATTGTCTTCCTTCTCGTTCGCCTCGAACGGTTGCCCGTGACGTCGACGGTGCAACGGCGCTTCGCACTCGCTACCTCGGGCCGGGCTCGTCGGAGCGCATGTAGGCCACGAAAATTTCTTCGAGGTTCGGCTTGCGAAGTTGCATGTCGCGCACCTGGCTGTGCTGGCAGAATACGTCCAGGCGCGACTCGTCGATGTTCCGCACGAAAAGCCGCCATTGCCGATCCTGCTGGTTGCCGCAGATCACTTCGCCGGGCAATTCGCTGAGCGCTTTCGGCGTGCCGTTATGGAATGTGAGCGTCAGCTCGCGGGTCTGGGTCTTCAGGTCGTCGAGCCGCTCGACGGCGGCCAGCTTCCCTTTCTTCAAGATCGCCACGACGTCGGCCACGCGCTCGACTTCGCCGATCTGATGGCTCGACAGGAGCACCGTGCGGCCGCGAGCGGCGACTTCGACCATGCTTTCGAGAAACTCGCGGCGCACGAGCGGGTCGAGTCCGGATGTCGGCTCGTCGAGAATCAGCACCTCGGGTTCGTGGGCCATGGCGAGCGCCAGGGCTACCTTGGCCCGCATCCCCTTCGACAGCTCTTTGATCTTGCGATCTTTGGGAAGCTGAAACTGCTGCACCAGCTCACAGTATTCGGTGAGGTACCCGCGGCGGTAGAACCCGGCGGCGAACCAGCCCAGCTCGGCAACCGTCATCCATTCGTAGAGCGTCGGGCGCTCAGGAACGTACCCCACCAGCCGGCGGATTTCGTCTCCCTGGCGGCGCGAGTCGAGCCCCAGCACTTCGGCCTCGCCGTCGTCGGGTTCGACCAGCCCCAGCAGAATCTTGAGCGCCGTGGTTTTGCCGGCCCCGTTTTCACCCAGCAGGGCGACGACGACGCCTTTGGGCACGTCGAGCGAGACGTTGTCGAGGGCGACCTGGTCGCGATACCGCTTCGTCACGTTGGCCAGCCACAGAATGGGGTTCATGTTGGTTTTCCCTTTTTCTCGAAGCGAGACAGCTCGTCGTCGACCAGCGTGCGGATTTCATCCAGCTCCAGGCGGCTGCGGCGAGCCTCCACTAGAACCGAGCGCAGCCGCTCGCGGATCAGAGCGACCCGTTCGGCCGAACAGTGCCTCGCGGCATGTACGGTGATTTCGAGGCCCGTGCCGCGGACGGGGGCCAGAATCCCCTGCCCCTGCAGCTCGCGGTAAGCGCGGGCGACGGTATTCGGGTTGACGGCGAGATCGCGTGAGAGTTCGCGCACGGAAGGAACGAGGTCGCCGGCGCGCAGGGCCTCGTCGGCGACGGCGAACTTGACCTGCCTGACGATCTGCTCGTAGATCGCGAGGCCGTTGGAGGTTTCGATGCGGAAGAACATGCGTGTCTACCGTACTATGCAGATAGTACAGTAGACAATCTTGAGACGCGTTGTCAAGTGTTCGCGGATACGCCCCAGGCCGTCAGATGCGCCGGCCGCGGGGATCCTCTAGAATCTCCTCCACCACAACACCGGAAGATTCTTCCCCGAGAGACCAGGGAATGGACATTCGCTCGCACAATCGCGCGGCGTGGAACACACAAGTCGCGCGGCGCAATTTGTGGACGATTCCGGTCAGTTCCGAAACAATCGCATCTGCCCGGCAGGGACGGTTCCAACTGCTGCTGACCCCCACCAAGACAGTCCCGGGCGACTGGTTCCCTGAGCTGCGGGGGAAGCCCGTATTGTGCCTCGCCTCCGGGGGAGGCCAGCAGGGTCCCGTGCTGGCGGCGGCCGGGGCGCTGGTGACGGTCTTCGATAATTCCCCTGCTCAGCTCGCTCAGGACCGATTTGTCGCCGACCGCGATGGCCTCAACATCCAAACGGTCGAAGGGGACATGCCCGACCTGTCGGTGTTTTCGGACGAATCGTTCGAGATGATCTTTCACCCCTGCTCGAACTGTTTCACCCCCGACGTGCGGCCGGTGTGGCGCGAATGCCACCGGGTGTTGCGGTCCAACGGCGTTCTGCTCGCGGGCTTTACGAATCCCCTGCGTTACCTGTTCGAACACGAGCGGGCGCAGGAGGGCAGCCTGGCCGTGCGGTACACGATTCCGTATTCCGATCTACGCGACCTTACCGAGGAGGATCGGAAACGTTTGATTGTCGACCCTCTTGAGCCGCTGGAATTCGGGCATACTCTGGCCGACCAGATCGGCGGACAGCTTGAAGCCGGATTCGTGCTGACCGGTTTCTTCGAGGACCGGTATCCGGCCTCGAGTGCCGACCCGATCTCGCGATTTATCAATTCATTTGTCGCGACCAGGGCCTTCAAGGCATAATTACCGGTAGGAGCGCGCTGGCCCGCTCCAGCCAGTCTCGTCACCGCACGGAGGAGCATCATGCCTGACTTTCAGTTGCAGATCAGTCCCGACGAAAAAGCCGTCCTCGTGGGAATCCTGGAGACGGCCTTGAAAGGCGACCTGGTCGAAGAGCACCGCAGCGACAACCGGGCCTATCGCAAGCAGGTCGAAAACGAAATCGCCCTCATCAAATCGCTGCTGGCGAAAGTCAAATCGTGAGTCGGCGGTTGGCGTTGTCGAATCGCCGCACTTGCAGCGCGCCAGACGGCGTCGGCTGAGGAGGCAACGGCTCGGGGACATCCCCGCGAACCTCCCGCAGTCACAAAGACGATTCAGTTTGCAGGAGGTTCACAATGGCAGACGCCTATCGGGTTGTGGCCGTTGCAGTCGGCGGGCAGAAGACGGTGGTAGAAGACAATCTGCTGCTGGCCGACGCCCAGACGCTGCAGATGCGAACGATCATCGCGGGCCGCTACGAATCGGCCTGGGTCGAGCCCGATACGCGCGAGCCGGTGGGCGTTGAACCAGCGGATTCGTCGGCGGGAGGTTGAATGCGAGAGGGGGGACTCGAACCCCCACCCCTTTCGGGACCAGATCCTAAGTCTGGCGCGTCTGCCAATTCCGCCACTCTCGCAACACGGCTCTTCCCGCGTTTTTTGATCCGCGGGAAACAGTCGCCCTGGGGTCGAAAGCCCAGGCGGCGATCTTCGACGAATTGCCGAACAGCACAATCGGTGGGCTGTTCCATCCGCCGCTCTGTGTCAAAAGCTTGAAGTGCTACCAGACACGCGCCGCTGCAGCGCGGCTTGTTCTGCCTGACACCTTAACGAGTGTCATTGCGAGTGCCAACGGATCGGCCGGCGGGGCCCCACTACGGCCAGCCTCGGGTCCCACGACTCGACTAGCGCCTTTTCAAGTGGCCGCGGAAATCCGGACAGGCCATCCACTGAAGGTATACCGACTTCAGGGACGTAGCCTCTCCGACGGTTCGCCGACGGAAGGTCCAGATCACGAGGCGAATCAAAATGGACATGGCACCCATACCTCGATGTCGCGCAGAAACAGGCAACCCGTCAGGCGGGCGTCATGGCCGCGGTCCTGACGGGTCGCCTGTTCACAGAGACTTTGCGCTCCAGGGAGCAGAAACTCCGGAGGCGATCCCTGCTCGACCCGATTCCCACAAGCGGTCGCGCCCTACGAGCCGCCCAACCCCGTGGCGACGTTCTGGAACGTGGTGTTGGCGCTTGTGCCGATCGCCTGAATCGCGGTCAGGCAGACCACGATAATCAGGGCCAGCATCACGGCGTATTCGACCGCAGTCGGGCCATCTTCAGAAACGATGAACTTGCGAATGCTCTGAGCAAACGTCTTCATGGTGTGTCCCCTGCTGTAAAAACCTCTCGACCTATGAAAACCATAGCTCATGAAAATCAGGGGCACCGGGAGTGTGATTGAGATCAATCATGCCAGCCCCGATCAAGACCGTACCGGAAGGCGGCCGGGGCTGGGCGACCCACCATTGCCGTCACTTGGCCAATCAAGAACGGGGGAGTGCGATGCGATCGCCATTCGGATTCGACGAGGCTCTACCGATTGACCGCCTGCTTGCCGAGAGCAGGCGGACGCCAAGCATGGAAGCTGTAAGGCTGCTCGCACCGGCCGAAGTGATTTTCGGATGGTGCCCGAAGACGAACGGCCTGTTTCTTCTCTACGGACGCGAACGCCATAACCAGATTGTGGAGGCCGGCGCAAAGAGCGGCGCTCGCACTTTGACGATCGCATTCGACGAAAGCGACCTCGAACTGGTTGCCATGGTGATTGAGCAAGTGAAAGGATCGTTCGAGTTTAAGAGATTTTGACGAGTGGCAAGCCCAACGAAGTGAACCTAATACCCGCCGACGTACAACAGCGGCAGCGCGACCAGCAGGACTGTGGTCCAGAGCCCAAAGCCCGGATTTTTCGGCTCGTCGCTACTGCGCCGAACGTACCTCGGCGGGCGGAGGGCTGGAGGGTTGGCAGTCTGTTGCAAATCTTCGAGCTCATCCGTACGGTTCAGCGCCTCGTAACGCAGTCCACAGAAGACAGCCAACTGAAAACAGGCAATGCAACACTAGCGGAGCAACCGTGACCCGACTACCTGCGGTCTGGCTACTCGTGGGTCGATCGCAAGGCAGCGGGCCCTTCGAGATTCAACCGAATGTGAACGACACGCCAACCAGCGCCGTGCTTGATGGCGAGTCTCAACCTCTTTTCAGCCGCCGCCTGGGTCGGGTGTTTGGAAAGTTCGACACGGGTACCGTCGGCGCGCACCCCGATTACAGAGAACGTCACTGGAGGGAGCATGGGGCCTTTGTTGCCGCCGACCGGGTGAAAGGAAACATTGTGATGGCGGTGTGCGCATCGTACCCACGGCAGTCGGGAATAGATATGGAGCCGGATTTTTGATTTGGGCGATTCTGACCGACCCTCCCCTCTTCATTTCGATCAGGCGATTCGTTTCCGCGGCGTATGCCATCGGCAACTCTTTGGCGAACCGCTCAATGACGCCCCGTGACGATCGTAGACTCGCACTATGCAATTAGAAAGCGACTGCAATGGCGCTGCGGGATGACCTGGCGGCGAACAAGCCGCCTATTCCCAGTTGCCACTTCAATGATGCGAGGTCATCGACCACAGCGCCACTTCCTTAGATGAGCCTTTCGTTTACGATTGACGGACTGAATTGCTCCCCGCGCGATTTCAGGAGTCGACACGAACCGCGTACTCTTCGGGCCGGGTCTTCGACAGGCCGCCGTCATCGATTCGTTGCGGCAACTCCGACCGGCGGATCAGAATGTCGGCATCCGCCTCAAACCCCAGCCTTACTTTTCCGCCGCAAACATCGAGCACCGTCACTTTGAGCAGGCGCTCGAAGCCACCGACTCGGCCGATCACGACTGATTCCTGGCACTTTCTCGACAATACCAGCATGGCACAACTTCCTCTCATGGATGGTTGTCTAGACTGTTGCGCGCCCACGTCTCCGCGGAAATGCCGTGGGAAAGCAGGAACACCTGCACCATGGTGCCGGTCGTAAAGACCTGAACGACCGTCCCGCTCGACGTCTCGACTTCTGCCGTGGCTTCCCGCACGTCCACCCCGGTGATTCTCTTGATCTCCTCCCGCAGCGATTGCGAGGAGGCCGTGAACAACTGCCGGTGAAAATCCTGCACCTGGGCAGCCCCTTCCAGGCTCTGGGCCAGGGCTTTCTCGGCCTGCGACAAGGCGCCGTGCAGCGTGACGACCAGCGTATTGTCGCTTAGGACGACGGTCACTGCTTTCGGCACGAGGCCCGTTCGCTGCTGCTGGAAAGCGCTCGCCACTTCGGCAATCTGCTGCGCCATGGTTGAAGTCGGGTTGTCCATTGAGTTTGTCCTGGCTGACCGCAGCAATCCGGGGCCACTGCCAGCAAAAAAAACCGACGTGACGGAACACCATGAGGTCATTCCGCCACGTCGGCTTACTCACCAGCGCGCCACCCGGCAGTGGCCGGGGTGCGCTTCAATTAGTCATCCGACAACATCACGGGGCGGCATTTGAACTCGCACATCGCCTCCCCGACATGCTTAACGGTATCGCTCGAGGTTGGGAATGCAAGGCGCTTGAGGATATTATTCCGCGATTGATACGATTCCGGCTGCTTTCGGGTAAATAAACTGCGGACTCCCGGCTGTCGCCCACCCAGTGCCGCGTCACAACTTGATTTTTGGGTGGCCGGGGTTGGAGGGCAAAGCCCGAAACCCCGGAGAAACCGGGGCTTCCCTTCGGTCCAGCCCCGGCCACCCAATCCAAACTTTTCGTTGTGACAAAGCACTAGGTCTTCCTCCCATTCCGGGAAAGCGTTTGAGGTCGCCATGAAAACCCAGGGAGAGATCGAAGCCGCGATCTGCGAGGGGATCACACACTTCGAACAGGAGTATATGGGCCGGGGGCCCAAAGACATCCATACGCACCTGATCGGCGATCTTCTGGTGGTCCGTCTCCATGGAGTATTAACCACGGCCGAACAGCAGCTGGTCACGACGCTCCCGGCCGAGAAAGGCAGAGATCTGCTTAAGCAGGTCCGCACGCACCTGCTCGAAACGGCGCGGCCAATCATGGAAAAAATGATCCGAGATATCACCGGCGTCAAGGTGCTGAGCCTGCACCACGATATCAGCACTGTCACGGGCGAAGAGGTTGTGCTCTTTACTCTGGCCGAGTCGCCACAGGTCCGTGAGCCGAAGAGAAAATAGCCGTTTCACCTGCTGGTTCCGACGGAACTCCTTCAAGGATGCGTGCCCATGGTCGAGAAACACCTTTTGCGATCCGTTACCGACGCGACCTTGGAACTGTGCTGCGGTGACGCAGGTCTCAAAGGCCGGCTTCTGTCCGCGGTCCGCGCGCTCAATGTCGTGCTGGTTCGACGAGAGGATTGGCCGGTTATGCTGCGTCGGCGTGCCCAAGAGATTTCGGACGAATTGAATGCCCATCGCACGCCCGAAGCGTCTATCGCGGCGATGGATCTCCCGACTGCGCGACGCCTTGCAGAGCGCATACTGCACTTGTACGCGGACTGTCGGAACGCAGCCGAGTCCTGAGACCGATTGCCGCCGCTGTGCAGATGATGCGACGATCGCCCAGGCGATGGCGTGCGTCGAAGGCCCTGATTGATCGTGCGAGCCCAGGAGTTTGAGCAGCCAGGGCCTGACGAGAAAAATTACGGCGCCGACATAGGCGAGGGTCCAGAAGACGACGGTCAGTGCGCCGGGCAGATTGGCCTCTGCAACTCCCACCACGAGGGCCAACAGCCACCAGGCGGTCACATCGTCGACGGCGGCGCAACTCAGGGCCAGCGCCCCCACTTCGCTGCGCTCCATGCCGCGATCGCTGAGAATTCGGGCCAGCACCGGAAACGCCGTGATCGCCATCGCGACGCTCACCTTCGCCAGGACCCAACCGCGTTTCGCCCACACCACCCAGAGGGCGCGTCGCCCCGCGGCATCCGCTCTTGCGTCGGTTGCGCGAATTGAGGTACAAACATGCCCGGAAAGGATGCCGGGATGTACATCGCCACGGTGGAGCAATTGGCGCAACTGGTGGGGGGCGAGACGCGGGGGGATGCGGCGCGAACGATTCGCGGCGTTGCCTCGCTGAAGAAGGCGGGCCCTGACGAGATCACCTTTGCGGCCGGGGAAAAACACCTGCGCGTGCTGAAAGGGTCTCAGGCGGGGGCCTGCCTCGTCGGCCGCCGCGAGGCCGCCGCAGTCGAGTCGGAAAGGCTCGCGCCGACGCTTGTCATCGTCGACGACCCGCTCGACGCCGTCGTGCAGGTTCTCGAGCGGTTCCGACCGCGCGCGACGCGCCCCGAAATCGGCATTCATGCCGCCGCCTGGGTCGATCGCACGGCGAGGGTGGGGCCCCACTGCAACATCTACGCGGGGGCGTTTGTTGATGAGGACGCGGAGCTGGGCGCCCGGTGCGACGTCTACCCCGGGGCGGTCATCGGGCGCAATTGCCGCATCGGCGACGACTGCGTGCTGCACCCGAACGTCGTCTTGTACCCCGAAGTGACTCTGGGGCAACGCGTCGTGCTGCACGCGGGGGTGGTCTTGGGGGCTGATGGGTTCGGCTACCGGTTCCGCAACAATCAATTCGAGAAGATTCCGCAGCGAGGCTGGGTCGAAATCGGCGACGACTGTGAAATCGGGGCCTGCACGACGATCGACCGGGGCATGATCGGCGCGACGCGCGTGGGTGCGGGCACCAAGCTCGATAACCTGGTGATGGTCGGCCACAACTGCGAGCTGGGCCGGCACAACGTTTTCGCTTCGCAGGTGGGGCTGGCCGGTTCGGTATCGACGGGCGACTACGTGCGTCTGGCCGGCCAGGTGGGAATTGCCGACCACGTGCATCTGGGGCAGGGATCGACTTTGGGGGCGAAATCGGGCGTTCACAAAGACATCCCTGCGGGGGAAACGTGGGTGGGTTACCCGGCGCGGCCCGAGCACGAAGAGCTGCGGGTCGTGATGGCTACCATGAAGCTGCCTGAAATGCGAAAAACGCTGCGCGGTCTCGAAGACCGCGTCGCCGAATTGACGCGGCAAGTCGAACAACTTTCGGCCGCGGCGCGCACCTGACATGCCTGTGCTCTGTACCGATCGACCTGCGAAACCAGCGACCCGCTACGACCAACCTCATGGAATCGCCGCACATCGCCTGCCGGGAAGCTCGCCTGCGCGTCGGTCTCTTGGCCGGCGGGGGAGCCTTTCCGCTCGAATTTGCGCGGGCGGCGCGGCGCGGGGGAGTGTCGGTGGTGGCGGTGGGGGTCGACGGCATGGTGTCGGATCACCTGGCGGAGCACTGCGAGCGATTCCGCACGGTACCGCTGGGGCGCATCGGGGCGGCCATTCAATACTTTCGCCGGCACGACATCGACCGCGCCGTAATGGCCGGAAAAATCGAGAAAGCAGTGATCTTCAGGCCCTACCGGTTCTGGAGGCTGCTGCCCGACTGGCGCACGCTGCACATGTGGCTGCGATACGCCACCCGCGACAAGAAAGACGACACGTTGCTGCTGGCCGTGATTCGCGAGTTCGAGCGCGACGGCATCACGTTCGAGTCGGCCCTTGATTATTGCCCGGAGTTGCTCGTGAAACATGGGTTCCTCACCCGCCGTAAGCCCAGCCCGGCCCAATGGAAAGACATCTACTTCGGCTGGGAACTGGCGCGGGAAATGGGGCGGCTCGACGTGGGCCAGAGCGTGATGGTCAAAGACACGGCGGTGCTGGCGGTTGAGGCCATCGAGGGAACCGACAACTGCATTCGTCGCGCGGGCGATCTATGCCGGCGCGGAGGGTTTACGGTCGTCAAGGTAGCCAAGCCGCAGCAAGACATGCGGTTCGACGTGCCGACCGTGGGCGTGCAGACGATCCATACGATGCGTGAATGCGGCGCGAAGGTGCTGGCGATCGAGAGCGAGCGAACGATTCTGCTCGATCGCGACGAAGTCGTTCGGCTCGCGAATCAGGTGGGCATCGCGATTGTGGCACTGAGCGCCGAAGAGATGCGATTGAAGGCTACGGCATGACGCGCGGCAAAGAAATCAGATCTCCACGAAATGAAGTTCCGAAATCCGAGGGGGTGAGGGCGACCTCTGGCCTCGGGCCTCCAAAAAAAACGTGCCGTGTCTTAAGCCAACCGGGGAAAAGTATAGGAGACCTGCGGCAACCCAACCACCA
>JBQTIL010000139.1:0-18444 GCA_052388175.1 Planctomycetaceae bacterium
TGTGTCCTGCACAGCACCCGTGGCCATCTCACGCTCCTCCTTGAGCTTGCGATCTCGAAGTCGCTCGACTTCGTCCACCGATGGTCTAACCCATCGCGTCCGGCGCGCAAAGCCCGTTATGGACCCCTCAATCCAAAGACGCGCATGCCGACATTGACATTTGTGTCGGCGACGAGTACGGTAAATATACCGACGAATTGGTCTGTTTAGGATCGATTGCCATGAAGATCCCGCAAAGGCCAAGGTGGGCATCAGCCCACGCAGTGCTCTGCTCAAGACGTACGGGTCTTACTCCGAGCCGGTGCGGTACGTGCCAGCAGTACGGCAGGTTCGCAGCAAGGTCGGCGCCGCCCACGTCATTCAAGAAGCCTTTCACGACGCAATTCGGCTGCGCCCGACTTCGCGAAAGCGTCGCGAGCGCATCGCCGCCAGGCGGGGGGGGTTCTCGCCCGGTGCGTGGCGTCGTCAAGACGTATCATCGCGATGTCAGCCAAGAGAGCGCAGTCGTGGTCGTGCGGCATCTCGCCGAATCGGCCGCCGACTTTGCCACGGTGTCGCGACGAACACGCGCCTCATTGAGACGAGCCGCCGCTATTCGGCCGCGCGAGAGAACTGTTGCGACAACGCCGCTTTTTCGCGCTGGCGATAGAGCGGCATCGAGTTCGCCGCGCCCGGCGTGCACCTGGTCGGATTGGAGTGTTGTTGTTCCGTATTGGTTTCGATTCCGTGTTGTTCCATTTCAGGGAGAGTGCTCATGTCTCGAAAGCGTGGTTTTACGTTGATCGAGTTGCTCGTGGTGATTGCCATTATCGCCGTATTGATTGCGCTGTTGTTGCCGGCCGTGCAGCAGGCACGCGAGGCGGCCCGCCGCACGCAGTGCAAAAACAACCTCAAGCAGGTCGGGCTGGCCCTGCACAATTACGTCGACACGCACGGGTGCTTGCCGAATCTTTTTGTCGCTGCGGTACAGCCCAATCCCGCGCGAATCGGAACCTGGAGCTGGATGACGATGATCCTGCCGTTCGTCGACCAGGCGCCCTTGTACAATTCACTTAACCCCGGTCCGGTCAGCGTGGTGGGGGCCGCTTCCACACAAGCCGGCCGCGACCTCCTGGCGACGAGCCTGGCGGTCTTGCAGTGCCCCACTGACATCGGCCCGAACCCCAGTCCCAGGAATTTCACTTTCGTCGCCACCTTGGCCGGCCTCTCGCCGACGACGCTGGTGATGGGAAAATCGAACTACGTGGGGCTCAATACGAATGCTCCGAACCGGCCCGGGCTGATTTGTGAGCCCCAGAACGGCCCTGTCCGGCTGCGAGACGCCACCGACGGTTTGAGCAACACGTTTATGGCCGGCGAAAAAGCCCACTTGCCGAGAAAGATCGATCTGAACACCGGGACCGTTCCGGTTCAGTCGGGTTCAGGGGTCTGGCCCGCAGGCAGCGCAGACGCCGGCGGAGCCCTCGCCTCGACCGCGGGTGACCAGACACTCGGTTGCCGGACGTGGCTGCGAATGAACGATGGCTCGATGGGATTCCCTTCAACAGCCCCAGTACCGCGTGCCTTGCCGTGGTGGGCGTTCACCAGTCATCACGTGGGGGGCGTCCAGTTTGTGCTCGGCGACGGAGCGGTCCGATTCGTCAACGAAAACATTTCCTGGTTCTTTACGTCCATTGACGGGTTGACCGCCGCGCAGCAGGCTCTTTTTCCGGCGTTCTTTCCCTGGGGACCACAGACGGTCTCCAATATGGGCGTGTATAACCGGCTGGGCGACAGGGCCGATGGGTTTCCCATCGGCGACTTCTAACGGACCTGCTCCCCCATGAAGATGGATGCGGTGGCCAGCGCCATGGGACACGGCCGTGCCCCTTGCACGGCCGTGTCGTTGCGCCGCCTGGCTGCAATGGTCCACTCTTCCCGGCGCGCCGAAGGGGCGGGCTGGTCAGAATAGATGTCACTCGATCTATACGAGGAAGCGCTTCCATGACGTCGAACGTGTGGTGTAAACGGCGGGTGACCCGATTGATCGTGCCCGTGCTTCTCGTGGCCTTTTCTGGTTGCAGCGACCCTGGTGCATCGATCGTCGAAGACGGGCGGAAGAATCAAGTCATTCGCCAAAGCGCCGAAGACACTCTTACGGCCCAGGGCGCCAAGATCTCTCTCGAACAGCTTCCGTACCTCGGCGGCGAAGGGATCGTCGTGGATCTCAGCGGGGTGCCGAACATCACCGACGAGACGCTGGCCCTGCTCAAGCAGGTGCAGACGGGGGCGACGGGGGCGATGAAATGGCTTACGAGAATCAACCTGAACGGTACAAACGTCACCGACGAGCAGATCGCCAATTTGAACGACACAGAGCTGGCGGCGATGTTGATGCAACTCAACTTGCGAAACACCGCGATTTCGGACAAAGGTCTGCAGGAGCTGACGAATCTGCGCTCCTTGAACGAACTCGATCTCACGAACACGAAAGTGACGCCGGAAGGTGTCCAGGCATTCCTGAAGGTCCTTGCCAACAACTCGGACAAATCCAGGAGGCTACCGAAAATCAAGCGCTGATCGTGCCGTCACGCCGAGGCTCGGCAAGTGACCGGTTTCGATGGCAGCCTCGATTCACAGACGGCAACGAGCCGGATGTGAAACACATGCGGAACCTCGTTGCGTCGGTCTCTGCGGTTGTCATAATGGGGTCTTTGCGGGAAGTCAGGCCTTGAACCGGCGCCCAGGCCCGGTTGCCTCCTTAGAACCAGCCGCTTGAATGCCTTCGCGCTGCCCCTGGGGCTGAAATGTCTGAACGACGCGAGAAACGCAAGCGCTGGATTCAACGAGGGCAATTCGCCGTCGAAGTCGAAATCGACGTTGTTTTTCCCGACGACGATCCCCACGAGGCCTGCCTGGAACCGAATACCGTGCGCTGGCTGGACGAGGTCGGACGCAAGGCCGAAGCTGGGGATATCAACTATCTCCGTACGGTAGGGCGAGTTTTTCAACTCGTCCCGAGCTAGATGCCTGCGCGCTGCCCCTGGGCCGGCGATGATCTGCAGATGCAACGCTACCACGACGAAGAGTGGGGCGTGCCGGTGCGCGACGACCGTACCCTGTTCGAGTCCCTGATTCTCGAAGGGGCCCAGGCCGGGCTGAGCTGGAGCACGATTCTCAAGAAGCGCGACGCGTACCGTCAGGCGTTCGCCAGCTTTGATCCGCAGCAGGTGGCGCGGTTCAGGGCCCCAAAGGTGAAACGGCTGTTGGCCAACCCGGGAATCGTGCGCAATCGGTTGAAGATTGCCGCCACGATTCAGAACGCGAAGGCCTTTCTCGACGTGCAGCGCGAATTCGGCAGCTTCGAGCGCTACGTGTGGCGGTTCATCGGCGGTCGGCCGATTGTCAATGTACCTCGTACCATGCGCGACGTGCCCCCCCGGACGGAACTGTCGGACGCATTGAGCAAAGACCTCTCGCGCCGAGGGTTCAAATTCGTTGGATCAACGATCTGCTACGCCTTTATGCAGGCGGTAGGCCTGGTCAACGACCACACGGCCGACTGCTTCAGGTCGGGCCCCCGCCGACGAAAGCCAATACGCTTGTAAGCAATGGCGGCCCCGGCGAAATGCGCTGGCCGCGTGTCGCTTCTGCCGTTCAGCGGGGCGAGGCGGCCAGGTGGATTTCCGTTGAGCGACCTGTGCCGGGCGAATGCACCGTCAGCTTCACGCCCGGGCGGCCGAAGCTGCTCCAGCGACGCACTTCGCGGCAAAAATCGGCGAGATTGCAGACCGGCGCATCGTCGATTTCACGAATCACGTCGCCGTCGCGCAAACCCGCGGCGCGGGCGCCGGCGTAGACCCGCTCGACCACCACCCCCGAGTCTTCGTCGAGGCCAAAGAGGCGCCGGGCCTCGGCCGGCAGGTGGCACAACGGCCGGATGCCCCATTCGCGCTCTCCGGGCAGCGCCGGCGGCGTCTCCGGACGTCTTTGCACCGTCGCCGTCACGTGCACAAGCGACCCGTCGCGCAACAAAGTCAGCCGCAGGGTGACAGGCGGCCGCGTTGCGGCGACAAACCGCCGCAGGTCGCCGGCGCTTCGCAGCGGCCAGTCGTTCACGCGCAACAGCAGGTCGCCGGGCAGCAGCCCTGCGGCCAGGGCGGGCGATTCGGGAATCACGTAATCGATGCACACCGGCGCCGCGCCGGGGGGTAATTCGGGTTGCGGCAGCGGATGCACCGTGTGCGTGAACACTCCCAGCCACCCGCGCCTGACGTAGCCCGAGCTTCGCAGTTCGTCAACGACTTCGCGCGCGATGCAGGCCGGGACGGCAAACCCCATGCGGCCGCCGTCGAGACCGCTCCACGAGACGTTGATCCCCACAATCTCGCCCCGGGCGTCGAGCAGCGGGCCGCCGGAATTGAAGTCGTTGGCCGCGGCGGTCCCCAGAAAATCCTGCGGCAGGCAGGCGGCCGCGGTGGCGGCTCGCCCCGGCAGATTCACTCGCCCCAGCCACACCCAATCTTGCTGACGGAAGGCGTGGCCCAGCGCGACCACGAACTCGCCCTGCGCCGGCAATCGGCTGGCGCGCAGCGGGGCCGCCGTCAGTTGCCGATCGGGCGGCGGCTGAAACCGAACGAGGGCCAGATCGGTCTCCGGATCGCAACCGACCAACTGCGCCTCGCGGGGGTGCGTCTCGGGCAACAGGACGCGAATCGTCTTGTGGCCAGACAGCGGCTCGCAGTTCGTCAGCACCAGGCCCTGCGCGTCGATGATCACGCCGCACGCGAGCGACGGGGCCAGGCCTGGCGCCGGTTCGGGGCCTGCTGCGGGTGACGCCGCTTCGGCCGTCTGACCGATCGCTTCGACGCGTACCACCGCTGGACGCACGGCCGCCGTCAGCCGCCGCGCAGATTCGATCTGTTCCTCTCCCAGCGCTTGCGCGCGCAACAACTTACGGTCGTCGGCAGCGTCGCTGCGGCCGGCTTCGAGCGAACGGCCTATGCGATAGGCCAGGTGCGGCACGCCGAAATACAGCGCGACGCTGGCCACCACAGCCAGCAGCACCAAGCTCGACCATCGCTGGGCGGGAGACTGTCGCAACATGAGAGCGATGCTCAGACAGGAGGCAGCGGAATCTGGCGCAGGGATCGCTCTCCTGCCTGGCGGTCCTTGAACCGGCGCCGGGGCAGAACTGCCCAAGCGCCGCTCTATTTACTACTATCCCGCACCGTCGGGCGTTGGAAAAAACGGGCCTTAGCAGCCTATTGAAAAAGGTGTCTGGAACTTTGTGAACACGCAGATTCCGAGGGGTTTCTGTGGGTGCGGAGAGTTCCAGACACCTTTTTCAACACCCACTCAACCCGGCAGGCCGTACAACGTAATCGAGCCGAATTTCTGTTTGCACTTCGGGCACCGGGCCTTGGCGATGCTGGCGTCGCTCTTTGAGCCGATCTTTTCTTTCTTGCGGCTGTCTTCACTCACGATCAGACCGCATTTCTGACACCGGCGGCCCAGCACCTGCAGTTTCAAGGCGGGGTCGGCCCGGTACCACGCCAGCCGCTCGGCTGGCAGAAACCGCAAGACCGCCTCGCTGTAGTGGCATGCCGCCTCTTGAAACTCGTCGGTGAGAGGGATCGCGGTGCCGGCCCCGAAATCAGCCAGCCCGTACGCATCAGCCAGCGCCTGCGAAAAGGCGCGAAACTGCGACAGCGAAAACGAGAGAAAGGCGCGATCGCCGGCGGCGTCTGCGGCCGGAACGCGAACCGCCACCCGCCCCTCTCCAAACACCGGCACATCGGCGAACAGCGACTCTTCGCCCCCCACCGTCGGCTGCACGATCTTGAGCTGCTGCAATTGCTCGGGCGTCAAAAGATGGTGCCGCGAAACGGGCAAATCGGCCAGCGGCATCTGTTGCGACAGATGTTCAAGCATTTCCCGGCGCGCGGTGGCCGTCTTCTTAGGCTCCTGCATGGCGCGAAACGGCCCACTGCCCGAAAACAGCACGGCCAGCAGCAGATGCTCGGGGCCGGCGCCCAGATCGACCGTTTCGTATTCGGCCGACAGGCTGCCGGGCCTCAGTCTCAGTTTCGAAGGATTCAGCCGGTGCAGATGCACGTCGGTGATCCATTTCGTATACCCGCCGGGGGGGGGTGCGGCGTCGGGCGCTGCGCCCGCGGCTTCTGCCAGCTCGCCGCCGGCGACCCCGATCGACTGCTGGGTATCTGCCAGCGGTACGAAGAACAAGCCCCGACAGTTGGGGCAGCGGCCGGTTCGGCCGCGGTGCTTGTCTTGCACCTGCACGCGATGGCCGTTGGGGCAGAATACCAGCAGCCGTCCGGGCGGAAGCGCCGTGCTCGCGGTCCGCAGCAGGCGACGGCGGCCCCCGCGCCCGCGATGCGCCGCGTCGCGCTCTTCGGCGAGAGCCGCATCGAGCAGGGCATCTCCTCCGGTCTGTACGGAATGCGGTACCTCATCGCCTGCCGGCGACGTCGCCATCGGCGCCTCGGTTGCGGTGGCTTCGGTTGCCGCGTCGGGCCCTGGCGAAGCATCTGCGGCAGCCTCAGTCGCCGCGTCGCCCGCGCCGGCATCTTCAGGCGCCTCATCCGAATCGGCCAACTCGTAGTCTGGAGCAGGAATTGAAAGCTCAAGCTCGAAGTCGTCATCGCGGCCCGAGGGCGCTCCGCCCGCCGGCGCATCGGATACGTCGGTGGGTACCAGATCCATGGCGGGCGCCAGGTCGAAGTCGGCGTCGTCTGCGACCTCGGCGAAGCTCGAACCGGCCGGCGACGCCCCGGCCGCATATCCTCCGGCAAATCCCCTGGCCGGGGCGAACGCGCGGTTCAACTGCCGCGCGAGTGCCGCAGCTTCGATTTCAGGGTTCATGTACGCGCCGCAATCGCGGCACCTGACAACGTGACGCGGTGTGACGGCGCCGCAGCGCGGGCAGGTCGCGTCGGCCCGCGGGGCCGGTGAAACCAAAGGCTCTGCCGACGCGACAACAGGCAGTTCCTGGCCGCACGCGTTGCACCGCTTTTCGTCGCCCGTCACCACCGCCTTGCAGGCAGGGCACTCTCGAATGGAAACTTCCATAGTTGCATTCTCACCGGAAAGCTATCTGACTTCCAGTACTTCGATATCAAACACCAGCGTGGCCTGCGGCGGAATGACCGGCGGAACCCCTTTGTCGCCGTAAGCCAGGCCCGGTGGTACCACCAGCTTGCGTCGCCCCCCCACTTTCATTCCGACAATCCCTTCCTGCCAGCCTCTGATCGCCTCGGGCAGCCGCACGCTGGCAGCCTCTCCCAGATCGCGAGTGCTGTCGAGCTTGCGGCCCTCGGGAAGCCAACAGGTGAAATGCACGACGATGCGCGCATCCGATGGCACCACCGCGCCATTTCCTTCCCCAAGGTCGACGATCGACAAGCCCGACTTCGTGACGGTCGCCAAATTTCGTAGCTCCAGCTTGCGAATTTCGACGCTGCCTTTCGTCGCCCTGACTCCGATGCGACCCACCCGCGGGCGTTCGTCGTCAACCGCACCGCGCGCTTGGGCTTCGTCGGCCGGCGGCCGCTCGCTGACGACCTCGTCGTCAAAAACGACCCTCACATCGCCGCCGCGGCAACTCACCTCGCACGCGCTCCAATCGCCATTGGGGTCTTCAGGCCGGCGCGCGCTTCTGACCAACCGCACCGCGCCCTCTCTGACCGAGCTCATCGAAACCGCCTTCCCGCCGGTCGCCCCCTCGTCGAGCAGTTCCACTTCGATTCCCGGACGAGGCACACGCCCCACGGGCAGCCGCAGGCCGAGGCCGGCGCTTCCGCCGGCTGACAATCGAAATTCGACGCGCAGCACGAAATCACTGTACACCTGCGTCGTTCGAAGCCAGCCCACCCCCGCGCGACACGTCAAAAGGCCCTCGTTGACGCTCGCGGCGTCACGTGCTCCCTCGATCGTCTCCCACCCGGTCTGACCGTCGACTGCGAGCAGCGAGACGAACCCCTCGTCGCGAGTTTCGACAGGCTCGGCCGGTTCGGCGGCCCGCGAGACCGGCGGCGCACACCAGCCCACAAGCCCTGCCACGAGCCAGAATCGTGTCAACGAAGAGCGCACGCCAGACATTCTCGCGCCGAACTCCCATCCTACGCCTCTGCCATCGTAACACAGGGCACGGCTGATGCCACGGGCAAATGGCCCGGCCAGCGATCATTTTTGTGGTCGCGGCGCACGCCAGCGGGCGCCCGGCTTCGCGCCTGAGCGCCGGCGGACCAGCCCGGCGCTCACGTCGATGTCGAGCGCAGCCGACTGGCGGCAGTAGAGCAGTTCCCAGGCGATCGCCCCCATCGCGGCGTTATCGGTACACAGCGCTAACGGAGCCACGATCACCTCGATTCCCTCGTTCGCCAGGTCGGCCAGTCGTTCGCGCAGCCGCTGGTTGGCCGCCACGCCTCCCCCGACGACCAATCGGTCGCGGCCTCGCGCCTTCAGGGCCTGACGACACTTGGCAATCAGCACATCGACGACCGCCTCCTGAAACGCCGCGGCCAGGTCGGCCACATACTGCGGCGCCAGCGATCGCGGGTCGTAGCGGGCCGGGGGCTTGCCCGCCACCTCGTACAGCAAGGCCGTTTTGAGCCCGCTAAAGCTGAACTCCAACCGGTCGGGTTCCTTCAGAAATGTTCGCGGGAAACGAAATGCGGCCCGATTGCCCGTCGTCGCCGCCCGTTGAATCGACGGCCCGCCCGGGTATTCCAGCCCGAGGATCGCGGCAACCTTGTCAAACGCCTCGCCCGCCGCATCGTCGATTGTCGAACCGAGCAGCTCGAAACCGACGGGGCCGGCGCAATCGTACAGATTCGTGTGCCCGCCGCTCACGACCAGCCCCACCGCGGGAAACACGTCGCGCCCGGCATGCATTCGGCAGGCGTACAGGTGCGCCTCGATATGATTAACGGCCAACAAAGGCACGTCGAGCGCCAGCGCCAGCGTCTTCGCGGCTGTCAGCCCCACCAGGAGCGACCCGACCAGGCCCGGGTGCGTGACGACCGCGATCGCGCACAAGTCGGCCAGGCGCGTGTCGGCCTGGCGCAACGCCTCGTCGATGACAGGCAAGATGCGCTCGACGTGCGCCCGCGAAGCGACCTCGGGAACGACCCCCCCGAACCGCCGATGCAGTTCGGTTTGCGTCGCCACGACGTTCGACAAGATTCGCAATGATTCATCGACGACGGCCGCAGCGGTTTCGTCGCACGACGATTCGATGGCCAGTAGTCTGCGAGGCTGCGCTGCGCCCGACATTTTCCGTCTCAACAATTCCTGAATTCCGGCCGATATCTCACGATCGCCGCCTGCTTGCAGAGCTCGCCGGCTTGCAGGTCGATGACCATAAAGGCCTCTTCCGGCGCCTCGAACTCACAACGCCACGCACGTGCGCCGGCCGGAACAAACCCGAACGCCGGATAATACCCGGGGTGACCCAGCACGACGACAAAGTCGTGCCGCAACTCGCGACAGGCGGCCAACCCGCTGCGCACAAGCGCGCTGCCGATTCCCTGTCGCTGGAATTCAGGCAACACCGCCAGCGGCCCCAACCCCAGGCCGCGCACGTCCGGTCGTTCTGGTTCGAGCACGACGGGGCTGAAGCAGATATGCCCGACGACTTGCCCGTCGCGCTCGGCCAGAAGTGAGATCACGGCGGCCCCCGCCGCGCGCAACGCATCGACCAGGTTCGCCTCCGTGGTCCGGCCGAAGGCCCGCTCGTGCACCGTGCGCACACCCGAATAGTCGGCTGAGGTTTCGGCGCGGATCGCGACGGTTTTCATCGGCAACATGATGCTGGTTGTGAACGGCGAGGGTTCTTCAGTCGCAAGGGCGTTGACGGCGCCTGCCGCTGCGCTCGACCGGCCCAAGCCCGGCAGCGTGAAATCTCGATCAGGCGATGTTATGTTAGCACAGTTCTCACGCACATATTGCTGATCGCAACGCCCGGGAACCAATTCATGCAAATCGTTTGTGCGGCATTCCTGCTGGCTCTCGGGTGCGGAGCGCATTTCGCCGCTGCCGCCGAGCGGCCGTTTCGCATACTCGTCGTCGACGACCGAACCGGCCGCGGTGTGCCGCTCGTACAGCTTGAGACGGTCAACAACATCCGCTTCTACACCGACAGCAACGGCGTCGCAGCCATCGACGATATCGGGCTGGCAGGATTGACCGTTTATTTTCACGTCAAAAGCCACGGCTATACGTTTCCCAAAGACGGGTTCGGCAATTCGGGCAAGGCGTTTCAGGTTCGCCCCGGCGGCGAGGGGAAGCTGGAGATCACGCGGGTCAACATCGCCGAGAGGCTGTACCGCGTCACCGGGGGAGACATTTATCGCGACAGCGTTCTGACGGGCGTCCCCCAACCTCTCAACGAACCTCTTTTAAATGCGAAGGTGCTGGGCTCCGACAGCGTGCTGACGGCCGTTTATAAAGGGAAGGTGTTCTGGTTCTGGGGCGACACAAATCAGCCCGCCTACCCCCTGGGGTTGTTCCACGTGCCCGGCGCAACGTCTCAGTTGCCCGCCGTCGGCGGGCTCGACCCGGCCGTGGGAGTCAACCTGCGGTATTTCACGGGTGAAGACGGGTTTGTCAGGGCGATGGCGAACATGCCCGGCAGCGGCCCGACGTGGATCGGGGGCCTGGCGGTGGTGCCCGACGAAACAGGCCACGAGCGGATGTTCGCCGAATATGCGAAGATCGAACCACCGCTTAGAACCTACCAGCGCGGGCTGGTGGTCTATGACGATGCGAGCAATTCCCTTCAAAAGGTGACCGAATTTCCCGTCGAAGCCCCGTTGCTGCCCGGCGGGCACCCGTTCCGTCTGGCCGACGGCCGCGCCGATTATGTCTATTTTGCGAAGCCGTTTCCGCTGACGCGCGTGCCGGCCCGCGACGCCGCCCTCGCGCGACTCGGCGAATACGAAGGTTACACCTGCCTGTGCGAAGGAAGCACGCTCGACGAACCGAATCTCGATCGCACGCCCGACGGCACACTGCGCTGGGGCTGGAAGAAAAATACGCCCACGCCCGACCGTTACGAGCGGCGCGGCCTGCGCCGTTCTGATCCGCTGAAGCCGTATGAACACCTGATTCAGTTGCGCGACCGCGACACGGGCAAACCGGTGCGACCGCACCATGGCTCGGTCTGCTGGAACGATTTCCGCAAGCGATTCATTCTGATTGACTGTGAAGGCGGGGGCACGTCGCCTTTGGGCGAGACCTGGTATGCCGAGGCCGATTCGCCCGTCGGCCCCTGGGTCTACGCTGTCAAGATCGTGACTCACGACAAGTACAGCTTCTACAACCCGAAGCAGCATCCGATGTTCGACGCCGACGGTGGCCGGCTGATTTATTTCGAAGGATCCTATTCCCACACCTTCTCAGGCAACAACGAACAAACCCCGCGCTACGACTACAACCAGATCATGTATCGGCTCGATTTGAGTGACCCGCGGTTGGCGCTGCCTGTCGCCATTTATCGCGCGGCCGACGGCAGCGACACAATCTATTCGCCACGCCGCTCGGCCAGCGCCGCCCAGGCGGCCGCGCCGTTCGACATGTCGCAGCTCGCCTTTTTTGCCTACGACCGGCCCCAAGAGAATCTGGTGGCGGTCTACGCCGGCAAGTCGCCACAAGGAAGGCCCCTCTTGACGCTGGATTCCGGCTCAAGCGCCGGGCAGCAGTCGGTCGCATTTTACGCCCTGCCGGCCGAGGCGACGTCTCCGCCCGAAGCGAGCGCGCCGCTTTACGAGTTCACGCATCCCGACGGCCGCCGCGAGTATTCCACTGCCAGCGAGCCGCAGCCCGAAGGGTTCGCGCGGGCCAAACAGCCGCTCTGCCGGGTGTGGAAGAACCCTTATCGCAGCAATCCTTGAAAAATCGGGCGATCCGATGCGTCACCGCGCCGATGCGCTTGTCTGCGTCGGGCGTTGGCCCGCGGTTGGCCAGGGCCACCGACCAGCAGACGCGCCGCTATTTCTTACGGCGAATGCAGCACGTCGCAACGCTGCCGCAAAAGGGCCTCGAGCTTCTCGGCCAGCACCTGATGCCCGAACGCGTTGGGGTGGTCGGTATCGCCGCTCCCCACCACGACGTCAGAGAGACTGTGCTCGGTCCACCAGCCGGTCAGATCGACGACGTCAATTCCCGACTTCTGCGCCCACGCGAGGGGAAGCTTCGGGTCGAATTTCAGATCGTGATTTCCGGGCACGGGAATGTAGACGTACAGCAACCGGGCGTCGTGCGCGCGGCAAAGTTCGACCATCCGGCGATAAGTGCAACAGGCCACCTCTTCGAAATGCAGATTGAGCGTGATTGACAACTGGCCTTCAGACTTCTGCGGTCCGAGCCCCAGCGTTTGCACCAGTTCGGTCAGGCAGGGGTCTTCGAGATCGACGTTGTTGCGAATGGCAACGGGCAACCCTTCCACCGCGGTGTAGTACTCGTCCTGATGTGCGACATAGACGACCAGGTCGGGTGAAAACGCCAGGGCCTTATGCGCGAGCTGGGCACAACGCTGCAACAGAAAGTGCTGCCCCATGCCGAAATTCAAGACCTCGACGATCGGCTCTGCCCCCGCACCGGTGCCCTTCAACCGCGCTTCAAGCAGACGCGAAAACGTCTCGTCATCGTTCACGCCAAACCCCATCACCACGCTCGAACCGAGAACAGCGATGCGATAAACGCCCGAAGGTTTGGCGATCACGCGTGGCCCGTCGCGCATCCCCCAGCGATTGACGCTGACCCTGGCCCCGCTGAACTCTCCCGCCCAGCCGGGAATCAATTCGGCGGCCAGCAGGTCACGGCGCGGCTGCACCATGGCGCTATAGCGGCCCCCTTTCCTGTCGGCCGGCCCCACGGGGTCTTTCAGAAACGGCCCGGCCTGAAGGCTCCCTTCGTTGAGCTGCTCGTAATAGCCGTCGATCAGCGCCATCACGTCGCCGCGAGTCACCTTTTCCACCTGCAGGTCGGCGACGGCGCGCGAAACTTCGTGGTTGAAGAGTCGATAGACCGGCGGCTGCGCCACAATCAGCAGGGCAATCAAAGGCAGCAGATGCAGGGCAACCGACCGATCGAACGTCAACCGCTCCGCGCCCAGCGGGCCGAAAAGGCGGTTTCGAGTTCCCGGCTGCGAGATCCGCCATGCCACGAACTGCGCCGCGACTCCTCCCAGCACGGCCAGCCCCACCACCCCCCCGATCGCCAGCAGGTCGGCACGTGTCACTCCCATCGTGAAGGCTGAAAGAAACAAGGCGCTAGCCGTATCAGCGTTCGACCACAACATCCAGAAAACACTGACGCAACTGAAGACGGCCACGACCTTGAGCACGTGCACGGCGGCGCGCCACACGCTGAAACGGGCCGGTTCAGTCGCCGGCGCTGTTCGTTTGAGTTCGACCATTGCATTGACCGACAGGACGACGCCCGCCGCCATCCAGAGAGCAAAGGTTTCGATGGTGACGGGGAACTGGCCCAGCAGCCAGTACACCTGGGCCGAGTGCGCCAGCCACGTCCAGAAAAAGACCCACAGCACTGCCAACCCGACCGCCGCGGGCTTTCCCAGCCGGCGCAGCCGAAAGACCGCCGGAAAGAAAAACACGCCTTTCATGAAGTCTTTCCAGTAGATGTTGATGCGGCGCCACAGATCGCTGAAGCTGGACGCAAGAAAATATTCGTTGTGCGTCCGGGGAAGGTGGAAGCCGAACAGGTGCAGCATTCCACAAATGATGTGGAACTGACCCGACACCCGCAGGTACAGGGCGTAAGTCAGCGCAAAGAACAGGGCCGTCTCACGAACCGATCGAATCTCGAGCGGCAAAGGCAGGAACTCGTGGCGGATCAGGCGGTACAAGAGCAGATGCACGATGCCCACGGTCATCCAGTGCACCCCTTTCTGGTAGATCTCGCGGCGTGAAGCGTCGTAGTAGGTGGTGCAGAAAGTCTGATAGTCGACGACGGGGAACAGGGGAAAAAAGGCGTTTGGCAAGAGCAGGAAGTACGCGAGGGTTTGTCGCCAGCCCGAGGGCGCCTTCACCCACTCGCTGTGCATGTAAACAATCAGCCGGAACATGAACATCGACCCGGCGATCGGCCAGAACATCGCGTCCGAGCCGCGGCGGAGCCACACCAACCCGGCCGTCGCCACGAGCAACAGCGCCACTCGCGCGGCACGCGGCAAGGGAAGGCTGGCGATGCTTAAGAGAACGGCGCCGACGGCCAGCACCCGACTCGCCTGGCCCGGCCCCAGCACGAGAACCAGGCCCGCCAGCGAGAGAACCAGAAACGCCGAAAGACGGTGGCGAAACGGCAACCAGGCGTGAACGGCGAAACCCGCCGTCACCAGCATCATGGCGGCCGGCAGATGATGCAGCTCATCGAGGTGGAACTGGCGCACCACAACGACCAGTGTCGCCAACTCGATCAGAATCAGCACGAACTCGCGGACGCCAACCGCTAGGGCGCCATGCGCCGCCGGGTCGGCGTCAAGCTCGGCCGAGTCGCGGGGAAACTCAGCGTGTGCCACGTCGCCCTCTATGACTGCAGCTTCACCTTTTTGGATGCGACGGTCTGGCTCTTTTCGCGTTCCCTCAGAAGCTCTATGACTCGATTCGACGAGACTTTCGACCCTTTGACGTTCAGTTGTCGAAGCTGCGGCAGATCATTGATGACGGCAATACCCTGATCGCTGATCGGCGTGTTACTGACGTCAAGCTGAACGACAAACTTGCCCTTCTCTCGCGCAATCCTTTCCAGTTGCGCGTCGGAGATGTTCGTGCCGCTGACGTTCAGCTCCGACAGATAGGGAAGCTGCACGAGGAGTGTGACAATCTCGTCGGAGACTTCCTTGCCGCTCAAATCAATCGACCAGGCATTCCCAATGGGGTACTTCCTGATCTCCATCTTCGCGCCGGCGGCCTTCAGTGCCGACTCGGCCTGCTCGCGCGTCTGCGAGGCCTCTTTGAAGCTGCCTGGACCTTCACCAGTTATTTCCTCGCCACAACCAGCGACGACCAGCGTGCCCAGACACAGCAGGGCCAGGCCCCGAGCCGACAGTTTGCGTCCGGTATGAGCAACCATTGCAGGACCCCCTTCGTTATGCGAAGCGCCGTCGGATCGGACTTTCGCGTGGTCGCGCCCGACAGATCAGCTCTTCGCATAGTATGAAAAAAGAGCTCCCGGAAGACAAGCGCTTCGCGGGAGCTCCGTTTCGTCGGGCGTCAAACTCGTTGCCGGGTTCTAGAACTCACCAACCGGTAGGCCGTCTGACTTGCTGCACAACCGATTGTACGTGCCCGGCACAGTCGCGGGACCGCCAAAGACGCCCCCGCCATAGGTCGGCACCCAGTTGATGTTCTTGTTGATGAACCGCACGGCGCCATCACCCATGCAGAATTGGGCGCCACCCACGTGCATGCTGGTAAATGTCTCCTGGGGCCTAACGTCACCAGTCAACGACTCTCCATCAGTCATGCGAAACATCGAGAGTCCTTCGAGATTCTTGTACAGCGCCATTCCGAAGAATTCAGAGGAGTCGCAAGTTCCCAAGCCCCAGTTGGCGGCCCAGGCCCCTTCGCCTCCCGTGACCAGCGGCGCCGACGCCCGCTCGCCAATGACCAACGTATTGCTCAAACCGTCGGTAAAATCGCGGAAGCGCACGATCTTGAGATCTCTGGGGAAGGCGCCGTCGTTCTCGAAGTTGCCCCCCACGCCCGGGTAATTCGACGTCGAGAGGAACAACCCGGTGGCCTGGCCCGTGGCCGCCTTATGGTCTCGATTGGGGTTCAGGTTGCCCGTCGTATCCGACGCGCACCGAAATACCTGCAGCGGCGTCTGCAGGAGCGCCAGCCTGACAGGGTCATTCAGGGCCGATTTGGCGCTCAGGTTTGTGTTGAGCGAATTGTACATCGGCGCCTGATCGACAAACGGCAACAGCATCAGGCTCCACGCGAATCGCGAATCGCCATTGACGATGTCGGTCTGAAAAAGACAACCTACGGTCGACCACGTTCCCAGGGTCAACGGTGGAATGAGACTGTGCGTCTCGTGATAATTGTGGAGCGCGAGCCCAAGCTGTTTCAGATTGTTCTTGCACTGTGTGCGGCGCGCCGCTTCGCGCGCCTGCTGCACGGCGGGCAACAATAAAGCGATCAGCACCGCGATAATGGCAATGACCACCAACAATTCAATCAGCGTGAAACCACGCGCTTTCCTCCGCGAAACACAGCCTGACCCACGACCCTCACACATTGATTCAACCATAACGACTCTCCCGGAATGCAAAGAAATGAACGCAAAAGCCCCGACGAGTCGTCCTTGAAGGGCAAACTGTGTGCCAACCCCTTGGCATGAAGCATTTTGCGATTAACCCCCCCGAAATTCCCCGGAAAATGAGCAATGGGCGTTGCCGGCCAGGTTCTCGCCGGGGTATGCTTGTGTTCATAAAATGAACAGGTGTGTTGACACTCTTCTGAACAAGTTCGTTCTGATCCTGCCCCCCTGAAGGCTGCGGCTATGGAAAACTTGCGGAAGTTGCTCGCCGAAACTCGGACGACGCGCGTCCCGATTCTGGGAGTCGTCGCCGCGTCTGGGCAGATCACTCGCTTTGCTGCTGACGCAGGCGCCGACTTTCTTCTGGCGCTCAACGCCGGCGTGGTGCGGAGCCGCGGGAGCGAAGCGGTCGCCGGCTATCTGCCGCTCGGCAACGCCAACGATCAAACCGAAGCACTGATCCGTGACCAGGTACTTCCTCAGGCGCGGCGCCTGCCGGTGGTCGCCGGAGTGCTCGGGAGCGACCCGACCGTCGACCTGGCTGAGCGGTTCGAGCGATTGCGAAAGTTGAATGTCACCGGAATTACCAATTGGCCCGCGATCGGATATGCAGTCGGCGCCTACCGGCGGGCGCTCGAAGAAGCCGACATCGGAATCGAAAGCGAAATCCGCATGTTGCGCCTCGCGCGCAGTTGCGGGTTCGTGACGTTCGGGTTTGCATTTGACGACAACGACGCGGCGCGGTTCGCGACAGCCGGGGTCGATGCACTGATTCTCAGCCTGGGGCCGACCCGCCAGTACGACGACCTGCACGAGCGGCGCGAGCGGCTGCAGCAGGCGATCGTACGGTTGAAAGGAATGGTCGACGCAGCCACGCGGGCCGGCGGAAGCCGGGTCTGTCTGCTGAGCGGCGGCCCGATCACCACGGCCGAAGACCTGGAAGAGCTGTTTCGCCACTGCACCATCCAGGGTTTCACCGGTGGCCCGGTATTCGACCGGCTGCCTGTGAAGAACATCGTGACGTCGACGGTGCGACGCTTCAAAAGCATCATCAGAAGTCACGGCCAGTCGTCGACGGAAGACGTGCTGGAACAGATCACCGGACGCAGCGACGTGATGCGGGCCGTGTTTCGCGACGTGCGGCGGATCGCCCCGTCGGATATCAACGTCTGCCTGCAGGGAGAATCGGGTACAGGGAAGGAACTGGTCGCGACTCAAATTCACCGCCTCAGCCATCGGGCGCGAGACGCTTTCGTCACGCTCAACTGCGGCGCGATTCCCGAGTCGCTTCTTGAAAGCGAGCTGTTCGGGCACGAAAAAGGGGCGTTTACCGGCGCCGACCATCGCCGGCTGGGCAAATTTCAACTCGCGCACCAGGGAACGCTGTTTCTCGACGAAATCGCCGACCTGAGCCCCCACGGACAGGCCGCCCTGCTGCGCGCCATTCAACAGCGCGAGATCAACCTGGTGGGGGGCGAGTTGCCCGTTCCCGTGGACGTGCGCATCATCGCTGCCTCGAACCGCGACCTGGCCCATCTGGTGCGCGAGGGGCGGTTTCGCGAAGACCTGTTTTATCGCCTGAGTTACGTCACGATTTCAATTCCGCCATTGCGCGAAAGGACGGATGACGTTCTGCTGCTGGTCGAAGCCCTGTTGACCCCGCTGCAAATCCAGCTCAACCGCAAGATCGTCGGGATTTCGCCGACGTTCGCCGAGAAGCTCTTGCGCCACAGTTGGCCGGGCAACGTCCGCGAGTTGCAGCAGGTCATCATTCAGGCCGCGCTGCTCGAAGACGGGCCGGTGCTGGAAGGCAAACGCTTCACCCCCGTTCCCCAGCTCGACAAGGGCGAGACGATCGGCCCTGCGGCAAGTGCTGCACCGCCGGCCCCGTTCTCGCGAAAAACCACCGCCCGCCAGGCGCTGGCGGCGGCGCGCGGGAACAAGAGCCGCGCCGCCCGCTCGCTGGGCGTTTCACGCACCACGCTGTACTCCTGGCTGCGGCACTCGGAACTTGACTGATCTCCGCGGCTGCCTTTGACCTGATCGAGTGGGGGAGCGCCCGTCACCCAGCTAGCCAGGATTATTCATGGTAGGGTGGGGCAAGCTCGCGCAAGCAAATGGGGGGCCGGCGCAAGCCACTCGATGAGCGAACAGCGC
>JBQTIL010000140.1:0-3394 GCA_052388175.1 Planctomycetaceae bacterium
TCACGCCGGGGGTCGCGGGTTCGAGTCCCGTCCGCTCCGCCAATTTTCGGCAAGGCCCAGATCAACGCCTTGCCTGTACTTTCGCCAACTTAGCCGCCCCCACTGTCGGGGTTGGCTTTTCTCGTCCCCTTCTGGTGGCAAATTGGTGGCAAATCCGGGGGCCTCCAGGGGGCGTTCGGGGCGATCGCCGGCACCAAGTTTCCGCAGAGCGGGGGACTGCTGCATCGCGGCGCGTATCGCCTCCAAATCAGCCTCGGTAGCGCCGTCGGTCCAGGCAGCGTAGGTCGTCAGCATCGTGTGCACGCTGTGGCCGTCCTCCTTGGCCACGAGCAACACGTTATGGCCCGCCATGAGGCGCCAGCTGATGTACGTATGGCGGGCGTTGTAGGGCTCGCGGTAGCGAATCCGGGTCTTCGCCATGATGTAGCGCCAGCGGTCGTAGGGGTACGAGAGGTCGTCGATCGGTGCCCCGTCCGCTTGGAAGAACACGAGCTCATGGTCGAGCTCACCGGCAGCCGCGAGCTGCTCCCGCAGCGCCAGCTGCCGCTTGAGCACTTCCAGCGCTCTGCCGCAAAGGATGATCTCGCGATCCTCGCGGGTCTTCGTCCGGTCCTTGTCGCGACCCAGAACGCGTGCCCTGGCGATCCTCATCTTCCCTTTCAAAAGATCGCAGTCGCCGACCTGAAGGGCGATCTGCTCCGACTGCCGCAGGCCCGTAAAAAACCGGAACTCCTCGTAGTTGCCATGAGCGAGGCCGAATTCGGCATGCGACTCGGCGATGATGCGTTCGCCTTCCTGGATCGTGAAGGGATCGATGGGCAGGCGATCCTTCTTCGTGATCCGGAGTGTCTTCAGGCCCGCGGCGGGATTCGGTTTCTCGGGGTGATCTCTGTATCCGAAGTCGAACGCGCAGCGCACGGTGCTGACCACGTTGTTGTAGGTCTTCTTGTTCCGTGTGTGGCCCGCCACGATGCCCGCCAGTCGCGAGTAACGGATTTCTTCGAATGCTTCTGAGCCGATTTGTGGCCGCCAAATAGAATCCAGGATTTTCCGGTAGCCATCGAACGTGGAAAAAGCCATGTCGTTCATGGCGACGCGCGCATCGCAGTGAGCCAGGTAGGCGTCGAAGACCTGATTGCAGGTCAGACGCGCGGTTCTGGCGCCCCGCACATCCGGCAATCTGTCCTCGTACCGGTAGTCAGGAAACTCGTCCATGAACGAGAAGGTGCCGGCGTCGATCCTGAGCTTGATGGCTTCGAGCTGTACCCTGGCGCGTCTCAGAATGGCTTCCGTGGGAGCGCGCCGCAGTGTTGGGCGATAGCGTCTGCCGCCATACGTGAACGTGAATTCGATGCGATCCTTGCCTTTCGCGCGAACACCGCCCGTTACCGACTTTCTACCCATCGTTGATACCCCTGAATGTCGAACAGGATTCGGCCATCGGGCGCACGGCGCCACACCTTGCCCTCCGCCCAATCACCGCGTTCGATCTTTCGCTCCATCGCTTTGACCGTGTACCCCGTGATGGCATTCGCCAGCGGCAGCAGCACATATCGCGCCGGGGCAATGACGAGTGGCGGTGACTGGGTCGAGTGGCCGGCCGGCGCATGGTTGACCGGGAAACAGGTATCGGACCTGTGGTCACGAAGTCGCCCCGCGCCTTGGGGTGGAACAGTCGCGCGCCCGGCGCGTAATTCCATGTCTGCACGAGCGAAGCGATGCACGCAAAAATCATCGCCCAACCGGCCGCGTAATTCAGGCCCGACATCCCCGGTGAATTCGGTGAAAACATCGAGCATTTACAGCTGACTGGCATCCCTCAGCGTTGCTCCGGCTGTGCCAGCGGGAGAAACAGGTGTCAGCGGCCGTTTCCGCAGGGCGGTGCAGGGACTGTATCAGGCATACCTGATTTGGAGGCCTCCCCCAGCTTGGAAGGGTGTTGGCCTGCCAAACCTCACCGGAAGTACATACCTCAGTACTGAACTGAGGTATGCTCTTCCACTGAGGTATAGGGTCATGGCCACCAGCCGAAACATGATCTCGTCTCAAAGCGGCGACCGCGGAGAACGGACTGTGCGTGCCGTTCTGCCGCCCACCGCGAAAATCAAGGCGGCTCGCACTGATCAAAACTTTGATTTCGTTGTGAACGGGCAGCCCGTTGAAGTGAAGTGGATAGGCTCCGGCCATTTAGGCGATGTACATGCCGTACTAAAGAAGCCGGCGAAGCGAAACGTCATCCTCGTTGCCCGCCACATGTCGCCGGGCGCGCGTGCAGCGCTTTCGGAGGCTGGTGTTAGCTGGGCGGATGAGACCGGTGCCGCTGAGATAGCCATCGGCACAATTCTCGTCTCGCAGAGCGGGGTATCGGAGAAGAGGCTGCACAACATTAAGCAATGGACGCCGGCGGTGATTGCCGTCGCCGAAGCGTTTCTCTGCGGCACCAAGGGCACCCAAGCGGCCATGCAGGCGGCAACCGGACTCTCGGCCGGCAGTTGTGCGAGCGCCTTGCGATTCCTGACCGACAAGGAGCTACTCACGTCCGCCGCGAAACGAGGTCCGGCATCGGCACGCCAGATTTCCGACCCACGTCGTCTGTTGGAAACATACGCGGCTGCCGTCAACGAGCGGCCAGCAGGTGTGAAGCTCCAAATAGGCGTTACCTGGCAGGATATTCTCAAGGGTGTGGCTGGGCTCGGTCATCGCTTCGACGCCCTCAAAGTGAATTGGGCAGTCACCGGCGGCGCCGCAGCGGCAGTCCTTGCGCCTTTCATTTCGTCAGTCTCCCAGGCGACCGTCTATGTCGAGGCGAAGTCCATGGCGGAACTGAGGGCCCTGACGGTGTCTCTCGAGCTTCGTCCGATCGAGGGTGGCCGCCTCACTCTGAAGCCGTTTCCGAGTAGAACCGCTCAGCATCTCGCGACGCTCGAAGATCACGATCTCCGGGTTGCCCCATGGCCGCGCGTCTATGCAGATTTACTCAAGGAGGGAGTCCGAGGGGAAGAAGCAGCGCAACATCTGTACGAGGTAGTTCGTGATCGACGAAATTCCTAGAAGCCGCCAGGCGAGGCTCGCCGCGGAGCAAGCCCTCGTCCGGGTCGTGCATCACTACGGTGCAAAGCCTGAGTTCGTCGTCCTCGGCGGCCTAGTACCCGAGCTTCTCTGCTCCGGCAGCGCTCATCTGCACGCGGGGACGACCGACATTGACGTTCAGGTCAACCTTGAAATCGAATGTGACGCGGTGAATTCAGCCAGGCTTGAGCGCGCGTTACGGAACGCGGAATTTCGGCCAGACAGCGAGCAAGTCTGGCGATGGAGAGTCGTAAGCGACGAAATACGCGCCGAGGTGAAGTTCGAGCTCCTGGCGGACCTCGATAGTGAAGCCAACCAAGCAACA
>JBQTIL010000141.1:0-5497 GCA_052388175.1 Planctomycetaceae bacterium
CCGTCATTCCGCATACGGGCCTGGTAGCCGGCATGCCCCACTTCATTCTGGCGACGACGAACAGCCCCTGGTGCGAGATGTTCATGCCGTCGCCGGGGGGACCGAAAGAGGTCTATCGTCGGTTCGAAGAAGACAATGGCATCACCCGCGGACCGGAAGGAATCTATATGCGGCCGTCCGACCGGCCCGGTTTCGGGTTCGAGCTGGCGACCGAATGAGCGTGCGCGCCCGTACGCCTTGACATGGTACGATGGGGGTGCGCGCCGTGCTCCACGCCGGCACGAAAAACGCCTCCAGTCCGCCATTGCGGACGAAAGGAACAACCCGTGGCGGGAACCAGAATCTACTGGGTCGTGCTGATTTTGACGGTGGTTGCCGCCCCGATCGGTGCTGACGACGCGAAAACCGACCGGCGGTTGGCGTCTTCCAAGACGACGCCCGACAAGGACTTTCAAAAGGCCGCCGCGAAATTCCGCCAGCGGGCGCATGGCAAAAAGCCGCCCGAGCGCATTGCGGCCCTCAAGATTCTCGAAGAGCACCCCAATGTCGACGCGGCGGGTCTCGTTTATTCCACGCTCCTGGCCGACGGCACGCCCGACGTGCGGCAGGCGGCGATCGATTTTCTGGCGAAACGGAGCGACCGCGGCGACGTGGCTGATCTGCTGCTCCAGAGAATGACGAACGCGACGCGCAAAGAAGGAATGGATGTCAGGGCCCGCGGCTCCTTGTTGGTGCTGGCCCAATCGGACGACGAAGACCGCCGGAAGTCGCTGCTCAACTACCTCGACGAGTTCCTCGGGACGCCGCAGGCCAATCACCTGCAACTGCACAGCATGATCGACGAGCTGGCCGGCGGCGAAGAGACCGCAGTGATCAAGAAGCTGCTGCGGTTCTGCCTGCAGGCCAAATACTTCGACAACAACTTCGGGTTTCGCCGCTGCGTCGTGCAGGGACTGATTCAGGTCAACGACCCCGAGTGCGTGGCCGACCTGATCGAGCTGCTGCCCCGGTACACGGGCCAGGTGCGGTTCGACGTCGTCTCGTATCTCAGGTCGGTCACGGGTCAGAACTTCGGCGACGATGCGGCACGATGGAGGGCCTGGTGGGCTGAAAATCGAGGCCAGCTCGAGAAGCTGCCCAGGCCGCAACGGGCGCTCTTCGACAACTACGGCCAGTTCCGCGAATACTATGGCATACCGCTGTGCGCCGATCGCATGGTGTTTGTGCTCGACACGTCGCTCAGCATGCGGGGCGCGAAGATCGAGGCGGCCAAGATGGCGCTGATCCGCGCGGTGCAGGAGCTCAAGCCGGACGTGTTCTTCGACGTCATCGCCTTCAACGGGGTCGCGCGGCTGTGGCGGCCGGAGCTGGTGCAGGCCAGTGAAGAGAACAAGCGCATCGCCGTCAACATGGTGGTCGAGTGCCCGCTGGGGTACATGACCGCCTCTTACGACGCGCTCGAGGCGGCGTTTCAGCTCGACCCCGAAGCGATCTATTTTCTCTCGGACGGCGAGCCGGTCGGGGGTAAGATCGACGTGCCCGCAGACATCGTTTCGACCATTTCGACCATGAATCGCGTGCGGCGCGTCTCGCTGCACTCGATCGGCATCGCCACCACCAACTCGAAGCGCGACGTGTTCGGAGCGTTCATGAAAGCGCTCGCCGAAAAGAACTGGGGGCTCTACAAGGCGGTGAATTGAGGGCGACGAATGCACGGGTTCGCCAATGTCACGCGACGCTCGTACCCTCTTGGCGAGGGCCGGGGCGCCTCGTCTCCCGCGCGGTCTTCTGCACAGCGACTGCAGTGTCAGCGTCGAAGCCTCGTTCCCAAGCGGCTGGCTGCCGGTCTTCACGAGGCCGGCCGCCGTGCAGGTTGTTCTCGGCCGGTTTTTCGGGGCGCCTGATGCGCCAGCTTCGCGAGCGTCGTCTCTCTGGTGGATCGAGGCATGAGCCGAGTGCCGTTCGACATTGAAACCAGCGTTCGCCTGGGCCTTTTTGCGGGCGGACTGCTGCTCATGGCGGGGTGGGAACTGGCCGCGCCGCGGCGGCAATTGACCGTAGGAAAACCGCTGCGCTGGCTCAGCAATCTGGGGCTGGTCGTGCTGAATGTGGTCTTGATACGTCTCGCTCTGCCATTGACGGCCGTGGGAACGGCGGCGCTGGCCGCCGATCGCCAGTGGGGGTTTCTGAATCAGTGGTCGGCCCCCGGGTGGCTGAGGTTTGTCGCGGCGATCGCGCTGCTCGACTTCGCCATCTATCTGCAACACGTGCTGTTTCACGCGGTCCCGGCTTTGTGGCGGTTCCACCTGGTTCATCATGCCGACCTCGATTTTGACGTGACGACCGGTTTGCGCTTTCACACGATCGAGATCCTGATTTCGACGCTTATCAAAATCGGCGTTGTGTTTCTGCTCGGCGCGTCGGTGTGGGCCGTGGTGACGTTTGAAGTGCTGCTCAATGCCACGTCGATGTTCAATCACGGAAACGTCCGGCTGCCCCGCGCGCTCGACCGGCTGTTAAGGTTGTTGGTCGTCACGCCCGAGATGCACCGGGTTCACCATTCGGTCGACCGCCGGGAAGCCAACACGAATTTCGGGTTCAATCTTCCGTGGTGGGATTATCTGCTGGGTACCTATCGCGCGCAGCCTGCCGCCGGCCACGAGGCGATGCAGATCGGCCTCGCGCACCTGCGCGACGAGCGGCGCGTCGACCGTTTGCCGGGAATGCTGGCCCTTCCTTTCGCCAGGGGTGCCGGCGACGATCCCGCTGGTGAACGCCGCGCGTCGACGGAAGCGTGATCAGCAGCCCGCCAGGCCCGAACCGACGATCAAAATCGACCCGGGTTCCGGCATGCGACCGCTCAATCGGGTTGATCCGGCCGGCCCACGGTTTCCGCCAGCGCGGCGTTCTCTGCCTGCCGGTCACGACGCCGGTCGCGAAGACTGACAAGCAGGCGCCGTCGTCGAAGCCGGCCTGCGCCAAGCGCCACAATCAAGGTCAGCAGCGCGAGGCCCCCCGCGACCTGGGCTGTTCGGGCCGCGGCCTGCTTGACCGGGCCGGTGACGTCATTCTCGGGAACCAGAACGGCAGTGATCACCGGCAGGCCGTGCGCTGGTTCGAACGCCGCAAACGCGGCGACAAACGTCTCGCCGGCATGAGTGAAGGCGAATGATCGGGGCTCGTCGACGGGTAGCGCCTCCAGACCACCGGGAATCGCCCTGACGGCGGCCGCGCTGGCTGCGCTGAGCAGCGCATCGGGGCTGATGGCGCCGCGCTCTGGCGAGGCGATCAGTGTACCGTCCTGCCCCAGAAGGTAGGCCCGGCCGCGCTTTGCGACTTTCAACCCAGCGAGGAATTGCGCGAGATTACCCAGGTGGTAGTCGGCCGTGAACACTCCCCGCACCGAATCCGTGGCCGGTTCGCGAAGGGCCAGGGCGGCCGTGATGCCCAGCCCTTCCCCGGCAAACCACTCGTAAGGCTCGGTCCAGACCGGGTTCGTGGAACCGAGGGCCAGGCGATAGAACGGTCGCGTGCGCGGGTCGTAGGTCCATTCGTCGCTCCACCGCAGCCGTTCGCGCGTCGCATCGGCCACTTCCTCGCGGATGTGCCCTCCCTGCTCGTCGAGCCACGAGCGCTGCACGACAATCCGTCCGTCAGTGTCGCGCCGCGCGCCGGTGAAGCGGCCCTGAGCGTCGCCGTATGAGAGCCACGACAACCTGGGTTGATACCGGAATCTCGCGACCAGATGACGCCCGAGCAATTCGGGGTCGTCGACAGGCAGTAGATTGGCTTCACCGAGGGCCCGGCATTCTTCGAGCATGGGAATCGCCGGGTCGAGCAGGCCGCGCACCTCTTGCGCCGCCAATCGCGCCGTGCGCTGCGAGAGGTCAGACCAGAGTGCCGCGACTTCGCGCGAGCGATACGCGAAATAAGCCGTCACGACCAGCCCGAACAGAAGAAACGCGGCGGCGATCGCAACCAACTGACGGTGCCTGCGCACCCTTTTCCAGAGTCGGCCGATCGGCCCCAGCCGGCGGGCCCGCGTCGGCAGACCGGTGGCCAGCCGCGAGAGGTCGTCGGCGAATTCGAGGGCCGTCTGATAGCGGGCCGACGGTTCTTTTTCGAGGGCATGCAGCAGAATGGCCTCGAAATCGGGGCTGATCTCGGTGTAGGCGCGGGGAGACCGGGGCTGTTCGGTCACGATCTTCAAGAGCAGGGCGGTGATCGTCGGCGCGTCGAACGGACGGCGCCCCGTCGCCAGGGCGTACAGGGTGGCCCCGAGCGCGTACACGTCGCTGCGGGCATCGACCGGCCCGCGGCGGGGGTCGGCCTGCTCGGGCGCCATGAAAGCCGGCGTGCCGACGATCCCTTCTTCCGGTTCCGCGGCGCTCGTGGGGGCGATGAGAGTGGCCTCGGTCGCGTCGCTCTGGTTTGCGCCGGCCGCCGGCCCCCGGGCGATGTGCCCGGCGGTGCGGCGAGCCGTATCGGCCCCGTTCACCGAGATGGTTATTCCCTCGGCCCCCGCCAGGTCTTTGGCGATCCCGAAGTCGACTAGTTGCGGCTCGCCCTGTGAATCGAGAACGATATTCGCCAGCTTCACGTCGCGGTGAATGATCCCGCGACGATGGGCGTGGTCGAGGGCCAGCGCGATTTTCCGGCCCAGCTCGATCAAGTCAGACTCGGCGAGCGGCCCGGTTCGACGCAGTCGCGCGTCGAGGCTCTCTCCCTCCACCAGTTCCATGGCGATGTAGGGAGTCGCGTCGACCACGCCCGCATCGAATACCTGCGCGATATAAGGGTGCTTGCCAAGCCTCGCGACCGCCTGACCTTCCTGAACGAAGCGCTCGATCGCGGCGGCGTCTGTCACCCTGAATGCGATCGACTTCAACGCGCACTCGCGCCGCAAGCTGCGGTGCACGGCGCGGTAGACGACGCCCATCGCGCCTCGACCAAGCTCTCCCGTGATGTCGTAGGGGCCGAAGGGGCGCGTCATCGACGGTAATCCGCTCATCCCGGCATTGTAACGCATGGCTGGGGTTGCCGGGCTGCCCATCGTCGGCAAAGAGCGCAGGGGCGAGCCGCCATTTGGAGCGACACGAAACCTTATTTTCCGCGGGTTTTTGCGAAGGCGCTCGAATAGGCTCGTAGGCGCGGGCGCGCGCCTTCGCAAAAACGGCCGAAATCACCCGAAGGCGCTCGAAGACGCGCACCGCGATGTTGTCTGCGTATGAGCATCACACTGGCGATTTCGGGAGGCTTGCGCACGTGGACGAAGAACGTTGACTGGCCGCCGCCGCGACGGAACAACCACAGGGTACACAGGGGCCACAAAGGGAGCGCGTAGGGTGCCACAAGCCTGGGCGCTGTGGCACCGTGAACGGGACGCCTGACTCGAACGGTGCGTCTGCGCTTCGCTGGACGACACCCTACAGGCCAGCCCTCGTTCCCCAGCTCCCGCTGGGGATTCCCGGCGCGCCGGGAAAGCTCAGCCCAGTTG
>JBQTIL010000142.1:0-38709 GCA_052388175.1 Planctomycetaceae bacterium
CGATAGGCGTCGAACCCCAAAAACTGCCGGTCGCCCGCAACGTCCACCTGCCCGCCAACTTCCGATTCTTTCAGTTGCGCGAGACTGAATGGCAGCTTGTCGGCAAAAACGTCTCCCATCGCGGTCAGGCGCGCCTGCGGATCGGCCCGCAGGGCGTCGGTCGCCGCGCCGCTCCCGCGCCCCCCGCAACCCACCAGCCCGACTTTCAAGGTGTCGCTGCCCGCCGCGAAGATTCGGGGCGCGAGGGCCACGTGCCCTGCCAGGGCGGCGCCAGCCGCTGCACCGGAGTTCTTCAGGAAATCGCGCCGCGTAGAGGCCGACGAGTTGGAACGATCATCTGGCACGCGCATGGTTTAAGACCTCCCCGGAAACACGGTCGGCGCACAGTCCGTAGCCGCTGGCATCATAGCACTCCACCCGAAATCGGTCTATTTTCGCGCGCCTCGGGTAGTGGTACAGTTTGCGTGCGGATCAGAACGTTGCCGTTCGGCGAAAAACCTGACATGGACCCACGCCCGAACAAACGCCGGGGGCCGTTGATGTGGCTGGCGGGGAGGTCGCGGCCGTTCTGGATCGTCGCAGCCGCGATGTTGGCACTCTACGTCGCGAGCTTCGGGCCGGCGTGCTGGTGGTTCTCAACGCCCGATACTGGCATGGGAGGCTTGGGGGTAGTTATCGCACCGAGCCTTTACTGGCCAATCGGTTGGATCGCAAACAATGGCCCTGAGCCAGTCGGACGTGTGATAAGCTGGTACAGCACACTCGGAACTGAGCGGTGGGTGACCGTGCCAGATCATTGGTCGAAACAGGACCGACGTTTCTGGAGCCAGCCGTGGCGAGACAAGTGACCGCAGCACGCGAATCTGAACGCGGGTCGATTCAGGCTTACGTCGATTTCTCGGGGTGGGCGGGAAAATCAAACTGTACCACTACCGCGCCTCGTCGGCATCTCCGCATCTCTCACCACCCCGGGGCGGCGCGCAGCAGACCGGCCGGCGAATCGCAGGAGCTTCACGGGCACGGTGGTCACGGTCGCGGGTTCTTTTTGAAGAATTCCCACATCAAATCGTTCGCAGAGATCTCGCGCGTTGTGCGGCCGATAACCCCTGTCAACAGCGGGCGGGTGCGCCCCGGCCAGGTATGGCCCCCCTGATGAATGACATACAACACCGTCTCGGCGCCACCTGGCTGCGGTTCGTATGTCTGGCATTCGACCGTGGTGCCGTCGTCGTATCGGTCGGGCAGTTCTTCGATTCTGGGCGTCGCCTGGCAACCATTGGCCTGAGCGCACCACCGCATCGTCTCTGCCACCGGGTGAAATCGCAGAAACTCCGGCGTCTCTTTCGTCGGCCCGTCAAAGGGAACGATGCGATCGTCGGTTCCGTGAAAGTGCAACACGGGAACCGGCCGCTGGGGCGCGTACTGATCGAGCGCGAGCGTGCCGGCAACGGGAGCAATGGCGGCGATGCGATCAGACAGTTCCGCGGCCAGCCGGTAGCACATCATCCCGCCGTTCGAGAGCCCCGTCGCATAGATTCGACGATTGTCGACGGCGACGGTCTGCTCCAGGTCGTCGAGCAGCGTGCGCGTGAACAACACATCGTCGGCGACGGCCTCGCCCAATGGCCCGCGGAACAGGCCGGCGTTGAACACCAGCAGCTTTTCGCCCGGACCTGTGCCGTTCGGATACGCCACCAGAAAATCCTCGGCGTCTGCTTTTCGGCTGAGACCGCAGGTCACCGACATCCACTGGGCGTTCATCAGGGCCCCGTGGAACGCCAGCACGACCGGGGCCGGCCGCTTCGAATCGTGATTTCGTGGAATGTGAACGATGTAAGACCGCGACCGCCCCTCGACAACGAGTTGCCGCAGATGGTCGCCCGGCCCAAGGGTCGAATCTTCCGCCCGGGCGATCGCCGCCCAGGCCGACACGAGCAATGCGACATAGCGCAGGCCAGCGCTCATTTCTCGGCCGCCTCTGCCAGTTTGCGAACTGCGGCCCATTCAGCCGCGGTGACGGGTTGAATCGACAGCCGGCTGCCGCGCTTCAAGAGCACCATCCCCTTGAGCGCGGGCGATTGCTGCAATCGCTCTCGGGTCAGCGGCTCTCGGAACTTCTGTTCGAACCGAATGTCGACCATGTACCAGGTCGGCTTCGCCGGGTCGCTGTCGGGGTCGTAGTGCTCGTCCTTGGGATCGACCGCGGTAGAATCCGGATAACCCTCTTTAACGACGGTCGCCGTTCCGACGATGGCCGTCGGGTCGGCGCTGCTGTGGTAGAACAGAACGCCGTCGCCTTTCTTGACCAGGTCGCGCAGAAAATTGCGCGCCTGGTAATTGCGGACGCCGCTCCACGGCGTTGTCTTTCGCGCCGCCCGCGCCAGATCGTCGATCGAAAACGCTTCGGGTTCCGATTTGAACAGCCAGAATCGACGCGCGCCGCGCTTGGCCATACGTTCAGGTGAGTCCGCAGGGGCGATTTTTCATCAAGACCCGCTTTCCAGCATCATGGCACGGGCACAGCGGCGCTACAAGCGTGTATTTCTTACAGGAATTCTTACAAGTCCCCTTGCAATCGAAGGTACGGAAATTTATCTTTCCGCGTCAGCAGCGGTAAGAGCCGTTGATTTCCAACCCCGGCCATGATGGCCGTATCATGGGAGGCTCACGGATGAGCTGTTTGAAACTGCATTGGCCGCACCCTCTCTCGCTTTACCCCCCGACCGACGCTGACCGGTCGGACGAGCCCGGCAATGGCGAAGAAGCCCCCGTCATCCTGCGGTTCCCCAGGTCGGCGACCCGCTACAACGCGGCCTCAAGAGCCAGCCTGTTGTCTCGCGCCCGCCTGATCCACCAGAACCGGTGTTGCCCCATCTGTGGCCGCGCCAGCGTCGTTCCCGTGGATTCTCAGCCGGCCCTGATGACTCGCAATCAAATGCCGATCCCCGGGATGGGGGTTCTGGTGGGCTTTGAATGCGACGCCTGCGGGCACGCGTGGGCCGCCGATCATTAGCCCTCTACCGCCCTTGGCAAACCGGGCAAATTCCGGTAGCCCGGGTCGCTGACCAGCGGCTCCAATGTGTGCGCATCGCCGCCGCACTACGGCCCACTGGTCGCGGGTGATAAGGGGATTCTGGGGATCAAGACACGAGGTGTGTCACGGACAGGCGAGTTTCTGGCCGTCAACTCCAGATCTCCAATATCTCCCCATCATCCTGTACTCCAACGCTCGGCCAGCCTCGAAAGGCTGACCTGCCTGCCAGAATGGCCGATTCGAGGGGGTCACTCAAAACGTGGCGGCGCGAATCTTCGGAGATCTTCGAGCGATTTCCGCGGTTTCTGCGAAGATCTTCGTGAGGATCTTCGGAGATCTTCGTGAAAACCCGAGAAAAATGACGGCTTGCCGCTCGGAAGGCTGGGTGCCCTCGAGTGCTCAGATCCGACCTTTGAGTCGATACCATGCCAGACCCAGCCATTCGTGGGCCGCACGACAGACGCCCCCGATACCCCCCCAGGCCGGAATGAAGCTCCGTATCGCGATCTCGTGCCGCGAGGCGTGAAAGTCGCACGGAGCCGGAACAACCTCGACCCCCAGCGCCCGAAAACAGCGCTCAGCGCGGCGCATGTGAGTGGCCTCGGTCACGAGGAAGACGCGCGCCGTAGCCGGTGCTCGCTCGAGCAGCTCTTTGGTCCGCAGCGCGTTCTCGTACGTGGTCGACGACTTCTCTTCGGCTACCAGGTCATTGCGCTGCGCCCCCAATTCCACCAGAAAGTCGCGCATCGTCGCGCCAATCGTCGGGCCGGGTTCCGACCAGTCGACTTTTCCGCCACAGAGGATGACCCGGCAGCCGCCGGCTTCGTGATACAGCTTCGCGGCATAGTGGCAACGCTGAAAACTGACATCCCCCAGCCGTACCTGCGTTCCTTCGTCGTCATCGACGATGATGTCGCCTCCTAATACGACAATCGTATCGCTCGGGCCGGGCGTCTGCGTCGTTGGTGAATACGACCATTCCAGGGTTCCCAGGGCGAAATGCGAGACAATCGGCATCGAAAGTACAACCAAGAGCGCCACCAGCACGCTGGCGACCTTCAGCGGGCGGCCCGGCGGCCGTTGACGCCTCCACGCCCAGATCGTAACCAGCGCCAGCCCCAGCACCAGAAACGTGTAGGGTTCCAGAAGTCGAACCAGCAATTCGTACATGGCAGTGCGACCGGCGCTTTCCGGCCAGCGCGATCTCGCTGATTGCGTGTCTGTATGCGACCGGGAGAGCGACTCGGGCTTCCATCGTAGAGGCTCACTTGAGCATCGGCAATGTGGGATAGAACCAGACGGCCAGGCGACATTTCCCAGGCGTCGGCCGCGATGACTTCAAATACCGGCCCCGGCCGATTACTAATTCGTGAGTCGATCATGCGGACTTCCTGGGGTCGCCATTAAGCGCGGTTGGATTTGCATGTCATTACGTTCCGGTAGAACCTGGTTGTGGCTGGCCATTTTCGTGGCCTGCGCCATGCAATTGGTCGAAGTCTGGCATCGAGGCATCGACCCCGACGAATTGGAGCACCTTCACGCGGGGTACTGCATATTTCGCGGAATGCTTCCCTATCGCGACTTTTTCGAGCACCACGGGCCCCTGCTGTACTACGCCATTCAGCCGTTGTTTGAGTTGTGTGGCGCGAAGCTCGACGTCTTGTGGCTGGCGCGGCTGGCCATGTGGCTGTGTTCCCTGGCGACGCTGGCTGCCGCTTTTTCCATCGGGCGGCAGTTGGCGGGTCGCACCACCGGACTCGTTACCGCGGCGCTATTGGCGTGGAGCAGTATCTTCCACCGTAAGGGAATCGAGTTGCGACCGGATGTTCCAGCCACATTGCTCGTGACCATCGCCTTCTATCTGTCGCTTGCGCCGCACCCCGGCCGGCTGGCGTGGCGCTGGCTGACGATCGGCCTGCTGGCCGGTGCCGCGACGTTGTTCACCCAGAAAAGTGTTGTGCCGGTCGCCGGCCTGGTGCTGGGTATCGCGTTGCGGGAGATACTGAACCGAGCGCCGACACGGGCGGTCGCATCGGTCGCCGCGATCGGGCTGGCAGGAGTTCTCGCCTGGGGAACAGCGGCCGCCTTGTTCGCCGCCTACGGCGCGGCGACCGCGTTTCTCGACTCAACACTGGTTCGGCTTTTCGTCTGGCCGATTCGCGGTCAGCGGTGGGACTATCTGCGGCCGACACTGATTGCCGACTGCACTGTGTGGCTCGCGGCGGCCGCAGAGCTGTGGGCCGTGTTGCGAGACTGGAAGGCGCGTGAAACCTGGGAAACCGGCGCCGGGCAAACGGCCACCGCCGCGCTGTTTTCGATTTTGGGCCTGTTCTGGGTCAAAGCGACCTACACGCAATACTACCTGTTGTGGCTTCCGCTCTTGGCGGCATTGGCCGCGCGGCGGCTGATCGTGTGGAATGAACTGGCCCCTTCCCGCGGGACGTGGCTGGCCGCAAGGTTGGTCGCGACGCTCTTGATCGCGGGCGGCGTCGCGCAGACCCTGCGCGACGTTTCGCTTCAATCGCTCGGTTCGCTTCCCCATCTGGCCGGTCACTCGCCCGCCTGGCGCGCATCGAGCCCGGGGGTTGCGGTGCTGATCACAATGGCAGGGGTCGCGATCTGGCTGATTGTACTATTCGGTCGCTGGCGCTGGCGGGCCGTCGTGACGCTGCTGGCCGTGCTGGGAATGTTCCACGCAGCCGTGCGAAACCTCGACACCCACGTCTGGCCCAATCACGAACAGATCGCGACGATGGGCGAGGTACACGCCGCGGCCGGCCCGGAGGAATCGGTGCTTGACGGGTTCAGTGGTTACGGCGCATTGCGGCCGCACGCCTACTACTACTGGTGGATCAACGAGTATTCACTGGCACTGATGACGCCTGCCGAGCGCGGGCCCGAGCTTCTGGCCGCGCTGGAAGCCGCACCTCCGGCCGTCGTGCTGCTCGATTCTGAACTCGAGCGGACGCCGCCCGAAGTTCTCGACTGGATTCGCGCGAACTATCGGCCGGGTGCGCGGAGCCCGATGTGGGTTCACCAGCAGCCGGCGCGACCTGGCCCGACAACCGACTGAAGTCGCCTGCGTCACGCGGCCGGTGCGGCGTGTACCGCCGTTGACTCGCCGCGTCGCCCCGCAGCCCGAACGAGCTTCGTGATCTCGATGATCGTCACCGGCGCGAGTGAGAACAGCAATATCAGCAGCCATTCTTCGGGCGCCGGAGTGCCTGCGCGGAACACGCGCTGCGCGAACGGAACGGTGACGACCGCCAGTTGCAGCAACCCCGAAATGGCGATCGCCCCCAGCAGGTGCGGGTTGCTGAACGGGCCCAGCTCGAACAGCGTGCGAAAATGGCTGCGGCAGCCGATTGCGAAAATCAACTGTGAATACGACATGATGCAAAAGGCGACGGTTTGCGCGCGATCGAGTGCCGCGCCGTCGTCGTAGTAAATCCAGCCGAACCCTGCCGCGGCCGCGGCGGCGACAAGCACGCCGTGCCAGAGCATCAGCAGGCCGCGGCCGACATTGACGACCGGTTCGCGGGGCGGTCGGGGCGGCCGCTGCATAATGTCTTTCTCAGGCCGTTCCATCGCCAGGGCCAAAGCGGGCAGGCCGTCGGTCACGAGATTGATCCACAGAATCTGTATGGCTTCAAGGGGCGCCGGCCAGCCCACGAGCGCCGCGAACAGCATCAACAGCACCTCGCCGGCGTTGCACGAGAGCAGGTAGTGTACGAACTTCTGGATATTGTCGAATATGCCCCGCCCTTCTTCGACGGCATTGACGATCGACGTGAAGTTGTCGTCGGTCAGCACCATGTCGGAAGCTTCTTTCGTGACGTCGGTGCCCGAGATGCCCATTGCGATTCCGATGTCGGCCGCCTTGACGGCCGGGGCGTCGTTGACGCCGTCGCCCGTCATGGCGGCGATGTGTCCGCGGGCCTGCCAGGCGCGAACCACCCGCAATTTGTGCTCGGGCGACACGCGGGCAAACACCGCGACCTGCTCGACCTGCCGCGACAACTCCTCGTCGGACATTCCATCGAGCTGGCGGCCGCTGACGACCCGATCGTCTCCGACGGCCAGCCCCAATTCTCGGGCGATCGCGGCGGCCGTCTCGGGATGGTCGCCGGTGATCATCACGGGGCGGATTCCGGCCTGGCGACAGCGGGCGACGGCGGCCTTCGCCTCTTCACGAGGAGGGTCGATCAACCCCGCCAGCCCGGCGAACGTCAGGCCGGCTTCTGCATGCTGCGCGGGGTCGCCATCTAATCCTTCCCGGTAGGCCAGGGCCAACACGCGCAGCGCCCGACCGGCCAGTGACGAGTTGATCTGCATCAGCTCGCGGCGGCGTTCGTCGGTCAACGGCTGCGGCCGACCGTCACGCAGTTCCGCCGCACTCACCTGCAAAATCGCCTCGGGCGCCCCTTTGGTGAACATCGTGGCGCGTCCGTCAGCACCCTCCAGTACCACCGACATCGCCTTGCGGTCGGAATCGAACGGAATCTCATGCAAGATCGGCTCGGTCGCCGGCCTCTGGTCAAGCCCCGCCTTCAAACCGGCCGCAAGCAGCGCCAATTCGGTCGGGTCGCCGGTGGCCTGGGGCTGAGCGGCTTCGCCCTGGTGCATCACCAGGCGGGCGTTGTTGCAGCGCATTCCGATCGAAAGGGCCTGAAGCAGGGCAGGAACGTCTCGCGGTTCGACGACCGGGCCGGTCGCTTCGTCGCCTTCAGGCGTTCCGCGCAGGAACCGGCCGGAGGGCGCGTAGCCGGTGCCCGTAACGTGGAAGCATTCACCGCCGGCGACGACCACTCGCACGGTCATTTCATTGCGGGTCAACGTGCCTGTCTTGTCGGAACAGATGACCGTCACCGAACCGAGCGTTTCGACGCTGGGGAGCCGGCGGATCAGCACGTGCCGGGCCACCATCCGCTGCAACCCCAGCGCCAGCGCCAGTGTGACGACCGCAGGCAGCCCCTCGGGAACTGCGGCCACAGCCAGGCTGATCGACCGGATGAAAACGTCGGCGAGTTTCCCGCCGCGATACATCTCGAGGGCAAAGATGATTCCCACAATCACCAGACAGACCACGACGAGCACCCGCCCCAGCTCTGCCAGCCGCCGCTGGAGTGGTGTCGGCGCCTGGTCTTCGTGCTGCAACAGGCCCGCGATGCGGCCCAGTTCGGTCTCCATTCCGATCGTGGTGACAACGGCCCGGCCTTTGCCCGCCGCGACCACGGTGCTCAGGTAGACCATGTTGCGGCGGTCGCCCAGCGAGGTATTGTCGGGCAGAACGCAAGCCGCGTCTTTTTCAGCGGGCGCCGATTCGCCCGTCAGCGCCGCTTCCTGCACCCGCAGGCCGAACGCCTCGACCAGGCGGGCGTCGGCAGGCACGTTGTCGCCCGCCTCGAGCTCGATGCGATCGCCCGGCACCAGTTCGCGCGCCGGAATAGTCATTGGAATTCCGTCGCGTACGACCCGCGCCGCCGGGGCCGACAGCTTCCGCAAGGCGGCCAGCGCCTGCTCGGCCCGCTGCTCTTGAAAGAACCCGATCAGGCCGTTGAGCAGCACGATCGCCAGAATGACGAACATGTCGACCAAATCGTGCGTAGCGCCCGAGATGATCGCCGCGACGATCAGGATCCAGACCACCAGGTCGCGAAACTGCGCCAGCAGCCTGCGCCACCAGGCGACCGGGGGGGCCTCTTGCAGCTCATTGGCGCCGAATCTCTCGCGGCGGGCGGCCACTGCCGCGTCCGACAGACCGTGGGCGGCGTCGGTTTCCAGGTGCTGCAGAAGGGCATCGGCGGCAACCGCATGGGGTTTGATGGCTGGTGGATTCATCTCTCGGGCATTATAAGCCGCTGGACGCGCAGAGGGGACGACACGGGCCGGCCAGCGCGCCATCGGGCGACAAGAAACGCAGAGATCAACGTGAACACGCCGCCACCGGATCAGGAAATTGACTCGCCGACCCTGACTTCCGACGAGCTCCACGACTCGTACAGCGCCCTGCGAGGGCGTGATTTTCGGCGGTTCCTGGTGGGAAACGTGCTGGCGTTGCTCGGTTTGCAGATGCAGTCGTACGCGGTGGGCTGGGAAATCTACGAGCGAACGCGTTCGAGCGCCGCGCTGGGCTGGGTCGGACTGGTCCAGGTGCTGCCGGTCGTCGGCCTGTTCCTTCCGGCCGGACATCTGGTCGATCGAATGGATCGCCGGCGGATTCTGCTGCTGGCCCTGTCGGGGGCCGTCTTGTGTTCGCTGGGGCTGGCGTGGAACTCATACACGACCGGCCCTCTCTGGTTTCTGTATCTCTGCCTGGTGGGTATCGGCATCGCGCGCGCCTTCACGCAACCGGCGCGCGTCGCGTTGCTGATGCAGGTCGTGCCGCGATCGCAGTTCAGCAGCGCCGTCACCTGGAACAGCGGCGGGTTTCAATTGGCGATGGTTGTCGGGCCGGCCCTGGGAGGCATTCTGGTGGCCCGCCTGGGGGGCGCGGCGGCGGTTTACCTGTGCAACGCGGTTCTTGCAGCGCAATTCGCCCTGACCCTGACCACAATCCACGCCCGACCCTTCACGCCTGCGCCAGAACCCACCACGCTCAAATCGCTGGCGGCAGGGCTGGCATTCGTGTGGCGAACGAAAGTGGTTTTTGCCGCCATTACCCTGGATATGTTCGCCGTGCTGCTGGGTGGGGCCACGGCGATGTTGCCCGTCTATGCCAAAGAGATTCTTGAGGTCGATGCCCAGCGCCTGAGCTGGTTGCGGGCTGCACCCGGGGTGGGCGCGTTGGTGATGTCGCTGTGGCTGGCCCATCGCCCTCCGCTGGCCCGGGCAGGACGCGCGCTGCTCTGGTCGGTTGCGGGTTTCGGAGCGGCCACGATCGTGTTCGGGCTGTCGCACAGCTTTTCGTTCTCGCTCGCCACGCTCACAGTTCTTGGAGCGCTCGACATGATCAGCGTCGTCATCCGGCATACGCTGGTGCAGTTGCTGACACCTGATGTCATGCGGGGGCGCGTCTCGGCCGTCAACGGCATGTTCATCGGCGTCTCGAACGAACTGGGGGAGGCCGAATCGGGGTTCGTCGCCGCGCTGTTCGATCGCGGCGAAGCCGATCGCAGCTTCGGCCCGATGGTCTCGGTTGTCGGCGGTGGCGTGGGGACGCTGGCCGTCGTCGCTCTGGTCACCTGGCTCTGGCCGCAACTGCGTCGGTACGGCCGCCTCGATGGAAAAGATTCCTTACCGGTTCAAGCCGGCGCGCCGCAACAAGCGTCTCTGGATTGACGACGGTCAGCAAACGAGCGGTGTGCCCGGCCGGGTTCACATCGCGCCCGCATTGCAGACGGCGTTCGCCGAGGTAAAATGAGAGAACGAGCAGCTCTCCCCGTCGAATGTAACCGGAGCGTCGCATGCATCGCTCGCTGGCAGCCGCGCTGATTCTGTTGATTGCTGCCTCGTTCGGCGCCGCGGGCGACGTCGTTCGGCTGGAACAGAAGGCCGATACGATCGCCGTGACGATCGATGGTCGCGAATTCACGACATACCGCACCTCGAAGTCGCAGGCCAAGCCGTTCTTCTGGCCCGTACTGGCTGCCGACGGGGCAACCGTCACGCGACAGATCGATCGCGTCGACGATCATCCCTGGCACAAAGGGGTGTGGTGCGCGACCGACCGGGTCAATGGGGCGCGACACTGGAATGAACAGGCGAAGATCGAAAATGCCCTTGTGAAAGTGGTCGCCGCCGAGGGAAACCCTGCCAGGTTCCGCCTCGCGAACAACTGGCTCGCCGAAGATGACCTGCCTTCCCTGCGCGAAACCGTCGAAGTCAGCATCTTCGCCGACAGGCTCCTGGTGTATGACGCACAGTTCACTGCCGGCGAAAAGCCGGTGACTATTGACGACACGAAAGAGGGGCTGTTTGGCATCCGACTGGCCGACGCGCTGCGGGGTGAGGCCGGCGGCGTGATCGTGAATGCCGAGGGCCGAAAGGGTGAGAGCGAATGTTGGGGACAGGAATCGAAATGGGTCGATTACTTCGGCCAGACCGACGGCCGGACCTGCGGCGTCGCGATCTTTGATGACCCGCGGAACTTCCGCAAATCGCGATTTCATGTGCGCGACTACGGACTGTTCGCGCTGAGCCCGTTCGGCCGCGAAGCGTACACCAACGGTCAGCTCACGGCCGATCCCTTGACGCTGGCGCCTGGCGAATCGTTCCGCCTGCGCTACGGGCTGTACGTGCACAATGGCGACACGACTGAGGCAAAAGTCGCCCGGGTCTACGAGCGGTTTATCAAAGGCGAGCGGCGACCGCTTGAGAAGTGACGACCGGTCGCCTGAGAGCGCCGCGCCGCCCGGGCGTTTCAGCCGCGGTCAGTCCATTGCGCGGCATCCGGGGCCCTGCCTGCACGCTCTGACCGGTCGCTATTCGGCAGGAGCGGGAGTCTCCGAAGGAGAGCCGAACATCTGGCTGTAAATGTAATACCCCACCACGGTGATGACGATCACCATGACGATGGGGATGACCAGCCCCATTGTCTTTTCTTTCCGCGACTTGATGGGGTTGCCATACAGGTCGCGCTGAATCTCCTTCCGTACGTAGACCTTCTCTTCAACTTCCGTGACCAGGTCAAGTTTGTCTTTGAAGTAATAGCCCAGGAGCCCCATCGCCCGATATTCAAACAGCGACGTGAGGCTGTAGATCAACAGGCCGATGACGGCAACGGTGGCGCCGATGCCGACGCTCGTCCAGAGCGCGGCCTGGCTCAGTTTCTGTTCTCCGCGAACCAGCGCGTAGATTGTAGACCCCCCCAGGAGGCCGCCGGCGACGAGGCTGACAATGAGAAATGCGTTGAGGGAAAAGTGAATGACCCACCAATAGAGCGTGGGGCCGATCGTGCGGAAAAAGATCGGCAGCATCGACCAGGGCTTCCACGCCAGCTTCGAAACGGGCATCGCCATGTGGACCATCGCCAAAGGCATCGCAATGTACAGCGGAGAGAAGATGGTCGACCAGAAATAGTTTGTGATCCCCAGGGAGATGTTCTGAAACATGTCGAAGTGCACGCCGCGCAACTCGTTTTTCCGCCGCATCGTGGCCTTGATCGTCTCGACGTTCAGGTGCCACAGCCAGCCGGGGTAAATCAGGCCGGCCAGCACCGCGAGCCCGAGCCAGAAGGCCTTGGGGGGAAGGTTCTTGCACCAGATGACCATGAACAGGCAGAAGCCGGCCAGACTGTAGGTCAGCACGCCGTACAGCGTCGTACGGAACACGATCGACTTATTCGTTTTGACGAACGCCCAGGAATCTTTCCAGGCGGCCGAGTAGTAGAGAGCCGGGTCGGGCCCTTTGCGGCTGGCGCGTTTTTTCGCTGCTTCGGTCAACTGCCCGGTCGCCGGGTCGACGCCGCACTGCGGACATTCGGTCGCCCCTTCGGGGATGTCGGCACCGCACTTGGGGCACAGGCTGACGCTCGAATCGGCCGCCTTGCTGAAGTCGAGATTGGCGATGACGTCGAGCGTTTCGCTGCCGGCCTCTTTGCGGGCGCCCGCCCCCACGGCCGCCTGCCGGGCCCCGGGCAACGGCGCGTCGCTGGCCGGCACCCGCAGCTTGGTCTGACAGCCGGGGCACTTGATCAGCTTGCCCGCGGCCGAGTCCGGGGCGCTCAAAAGCTTGTCGCAGGAGGGGCAGCGGACTTTGACGGGCATGGCTCGGTTATCGCTCGCAATCGAGCGCTCGCGGTGACGGTTCCCGAAAAACAGGCGGTTTCGCGGCCCCCTGCGCCGCGCGCCCCGAGCATTCATCGGGGAAACAGTGCCGGTCGCGGCGTCTTCCAGTGTACCAAGTCTCTTACCCGAGTCACCTGTGAAATGGGATACGAGCGCGACGTGACGCGAAGCGGTCCCGCCGGCCGCCGCTGGCGGGCTTGAGGTAAACCCGGCGCTTTAGCCCATTCCAATCCGCAATCCCCAATCCGCAAAGCGACTCACTCCTCAAGCGTCGCTTTACGCCGCAACAGATGGTGATAGTGCTGCGCGAACCGGTGGGCCTCGTCGCGCACATACTGCAGGAGCCGCAGCGCATACGAATGCCGGCTCAGCCGCCGCGGCGCAGGCTCTCCAGGAACGTAGATCTCCTCCTGTTGCTTGGCCAGGCCCAGCGTCAAAGGCGGGTCGATCTGGAGGGCCCGCATCGCCTCGAGGGCCGCGTGAAGCTGCCCGATGCCGCCGTCGACCAGCAGAATATCGGGGAACGACTCGCCATCGCGCGCCAGACGCCCCATGCGGCGCGAGACCACTTCGCGAATCGAAGCAAAGTCGTCGATTCCTTCGACGCCTTTGATGCGAAACCGCTTGTACCCGTGTTTGAACGGCAGCCCGTCGATGAACTGCACCAGACTGGCGACCGTTTCGCCTCCGCCCAGGTGCGCGATATCGACGCCTTCGATGCGCCGCGGCGGTTTCTCAAGCTTGAAGATTTTTTGCAGGCCCGAAAGCCCCTTGCGGGGGTCGATGAAGAACACTTCGGGCTGCACGTGCTGATCGAGGTTGCCCCGCAGGTTGAGGTTGTCGAGCGCCTGCAGCTCGTCGCGGATCCTGGCCGCCTTTTCGAATTTGAGGTCGCAGGCCGCCTGTTCCATTTCGGCCCGCATCTCGGCGAGCAGTTTCGATTTTTTGCCGTCGAGAAACAGTTTCAGCCGCTCGATGTCGCGACGGTAATCTTCCTGGCTGATGCGCAGATTGCAGGGCGCGGTGCACTGATTGATGCTCGCCAGCAGGCACGGTCGAAACCACTTCCAGCGCACGTCGTCGGCCGCGATATCGAGGGCACACGTGCGAAACCGAAAAATCTTCTGCAAGGCGCTGATCGTCGCCCGCAGCTTCTTGGCGCTCGTAAACGGGCCGTACAGTTTCGTGCCACGGGCGTGCGGCTTGCGCGTGAATTCGACCCGCGGAAAATCTTCGCGAATGAAAATCTCGAGGTACGGAAACGTCTTGTCGTCTTTCAGCTCCTGGTTGAACTGAGGCTGGATGTCTTTGACCAGCCGCGCTTCCATCAACAACGCATCTACTTCGCTGTCGGTCGGAATGCAGTCGACGTCGCAGATTTCGCGCACGAGATCGGCCGTGCGCAGGTCAAGAGTGGCGGCCTTGGTGAAATAGCTGCCCGCGCGGCTGCGCAGGTTCACCGCCTTGCCCACGTAGATCACCCGTCCCTTGGCGTCCTTCATCAGGTACACGCCGGGAGTCGTGGGAAATTCTCGAACCTTTTCTCGCGGATCGACGGCAGGAGACATGTCGCCAGTAATTATTGGCGCACCCGCGAAACACGCAAGGCGGCTGTTGCCGGGGTCAGGGCGGCGCCCCGACCGCGGCCATCGCTGCCGGCTGATGAACGTACAGCTCATTGCGAACCTCGTGCAGACTGGCCCGTTCCGGCAGCCGCATCTCGTATCGGACGGGTTGCCGGTGATCGGCAAGCTGCCGTTGCGGGTTGTACACCGAATTGAACTTCCAGAGCATTCGCACGAAGTTGGTTTGGCCGCGGGAAAGCAGTTTCAGCGAGTGCCAGAACGTCTTCCGCAAGGCGGCGGCCCCCAGGTGCTTGCGGTTGAGCACCTGTTGCGTCCGCACCAGTTCTTCGTAAAACCGCTCCAAGGGAAGTTGCGTGGGCAGCACGGAATGCTGCACGTCGAACAGCCGATAGTCGCGGGTCGTAAAGTTCCGCGACTCGGTATGCCACGTTTCGGTGCCGGGATACGGTGTGTTGACCGTAATGTGCACGATTTCAGGAATCGACAGGGCCCACTCGCGCAACACTTCAAACCGCCGCTCGTCCCAGGCGGGGTCGGCGATGATGTTCACCGCGACGATCAGCCCGAGCGAACGGGCGAATTCGAGCGCCTCGAAATTCTTGCCCAGTGACACTCGTTTGCGGAATTTCTTCAGCCCCTCGTCGTCGACAGCCTCGAGCCCTAGAAACATGTATTCGAGCCCCAGCTTGCGCCAGCGCTGAAACACGTCTTTGTTTCGCAGCAGCACGTCGCCGCGCGTCTCGAGGTAGTACTGCTTGCGAATGCCCCGCCGGTCAATTTCGTCGGCGATAGCGTGGCCGTGTTCGGGGTGAATGAACGCCACGTCGTCGACGATGAAGACGCCGGGTTCGCGAACCCGCGCCAGGTCGTCGGCGGCGATCTCCGGGCTGACCTTGCGGTAGCTGCGCCCGTAAAAGGTCCAGGCGCTGCAGAAGGTGCAATCCCACGGGCACCCGCGCGAAAACTCGATCGACGCGCACGGGTCCAATGAGCCGATGAAATAGCTCTTTCGACGCCTGATCAGGTCGCGTGCCGGTTGAACGTCATCGAGGCCCGTGATCAATTGGGGCGGCGGTCCCGCGCCTTCCAGCGTGACGACGCCGGGCAACTCGAGAAGCGCTTTGTGACCGTCGCGGCAGGCCTCGACAACCTGCGGTGCGACCCCCTCGCCTTCTCCGCGAATGACGCAGTCGATCGCGCCCTGCGCATGTTCGAGAATTTCGCGGGCCACGAAACTGGCGCTGTGCCCGCCGGCGAACAGGAAGCAATCGGGCAACCGCTCGCGCGTCGCGCGGGCCAGATCAACCACTTCAGGAACGTTTGCCAGATAGTTCAGCGAAAACCCGATCGCATCAGGCTGCCAGTCGTCGATAAGGCGAAAGTAGTCGTCCGGCCGGAATACCTGCAGGTCGAGAATCCGCACGGCGTGGCCCACGCGGCGGCAGGCTTCGGCGATCAGTTCCAGCCCCAGCGGCTCCAGCCGAAGGTAAATCTCGGAATACATCAGGCTGCCTGGGTGGACGAGCAACAGCTTCATGCAGACCCCCCCGTGCGAATGGACCGTCAATCGAGACGGCGGAAGCGCCACCAGCCGATTATGAAAAACCCGGCGGCAAAGGTCAGCAGCACGGCGCAGCAGTTCCAGACGTGTGTCAGTTCGGGCAGGTCGCGATTGAGCAGTTCGTCGTAGGCGATCAGGGCCCAGGCGTGCGGCGTGATTTTGCCGATCTCCTGCATCAATTGCGGCTGCCACGACCTTGGCATCAGGCAGCCGCTGATGCCCGCCATCGTCAGCACAAGAAAGTTCCCATAGGCCGAGACCTGCGAGTCGGTGCGAACCAGTGTTGCCACGAGCAGGCCCAGGGTCGTGGCGGCCAGCGACGTGCAGACCATCACGGGTAAGAGCATGAATGGATGGGCGCCCCACGACATGCGAAACAAGATTCTGCCGGCGATAAACAACAGGGCCGTCTGCATCAGTGACATCAGCAGAAACGGGGTCGTTTTGCCCAACATCAGCCCCGCGCGCGTCAACGGGGCGATTCGCAGGCGATTGAGGGTGCCGGTGTCGTGCTCGATAATCAGGCTGCGGGCCATGAAGTTCACGATAAAAAACACGAACATCACCGTATACGACGGCACCAGGTACTGATAGATCACGTCGGCCCGAGTGGGGCTGTCAACAGAGCCCGTGTCGGATGATGCGGCCGCGCCCTCGCGCCCACGGGCCGACTGTTTCGCCTTGAGAAACAGCCGTTTTGCCAAGTCAGGCTCTTTCGACTTCAACACGTCGGGGGCGATGGTCCGCAAGGCGAAAGCGAAAACCAGTTCCTGTACGATCTCGGCCGCATTGGCCAGAAGCGGCCCGGCCTGCACTTGAATATCGAGGCTTTCGAGCTTTCCGGCGAGTCGGCCCTCGGCCGCGTAAAACAGGTCTCCCAGATCGAGCTGTTCAACCAGTTCGTGATATCGGGGCCCGATCGCGACCAACACCTCGATTTCGCCGTCGCGCAGCTTCTGCCGGCCCACCGCGCGGTCGGCGACTTCGGTCACTTCCAGCGCGTTCAGGCGATAGACCTCGGTCAAAAGCTTGCCCGCGACATCTGATTCGTCTTCATTGACGACTCCCAACCGAAACTTGCGGGCCTTCTCTTTCTCGCTGAACAACTGGCCAGCCGAGAACCCCAGAATGGTGATGAAAGCGAGGGGCAGCGCGATCAGGACGAACAGCGTGCGCCGGTCGCGGACAAGCAGCCGCAGGTCTTTTTTCGTAATCTGCCAGGCGTTCATGTGGGTCGGTCAGTCGCGCAGTCGGCGGCCGGTCAACTGCAGAAACAAGCGTTCGAGATTGTGTTCGCGCGTCTCGATCTCCAGCAGTTCAAAGCCGCCCGCGGCCAGCACCTCGAGCACCGCCGCCAGGCGCCCGTTCAAGGCGCCCGCGGGCGCGCGGCGCTCACGCCGCACTACCACCTGCGACTCGCGCCCGTCGCCGGCCGTCACATCGGCCAGGCCCACCAGGCGGTGCCGGAGGTCGGCAGGGTTCGCCGCGACTTTCAGATACAGGTCAGACCGGGCCTTGTCGAGCAATTCGTCGATTGCCCCCATCGTCAACAGCTTGCCGCGATCGATAATCGCCACTCGCTGGCAGAGAACTTCGACTTCTTCCATGTAGTGGCTGGCATAGATCACGCCGACGCCGCCGGCGGCCAGTTGCCGAATGCAGGCGAGCAGGTGCGACCGCGACTGGGGGTCAACCCCCACGGTCGGCTCGTCGAGGATCACGAACCGCGGGTCGTGCATCAACCCGACCCCGAAATTCAGGCGGCGCTTCATGCCGCCCGAGAACGTGCCGACCAATTGCCCGGCGTTCGCCTTGAGCCCCGTCTGACTCAGGATGCGATCGATGCGTTCCGCGAGCGCCGGCCCCCGCACCCCGTAGATGCTGCCGAAAAAATCGAGGTTTTCGCGGGCCGTCAATTCGGGATAGATGGCCAGGTCTTGGGGCACGACACCTAACAGCGTCGAGGGCCTGCCCTGACCGGGGGTGATGAGGTGGCCGGCGAGCGAGATCGTCCCCGAGTCGGGTACGCGCAGGCCGGCGAGCATCATCATGGTGGTCGACTTGCCGGCGCCGTTGGGCCCCAGCAGCCCGAAGATTTCGCCGGCTTCGACCGTGAAGCTGAGATCGCTGACGGCCACCGTGCCGTTGTATGCCTTGGTCAGATGAGAGACTTCCAGCAGGCTCATCGGCCGACGAACATAGCATGGGCGCCGGCGATTGTCACCGCCGCTGGCTGTGCCGGCGCCAAGTCGGTCGCCGGTGGAAGTCGCTATTCATCCTCGTGCGGCCTCACGACATTGGAATTGGAAAACATCAGAATATGGCGCAGGCGCTCGTTGGGGGGCAGGAGGAGCAAGGTAATTGCGTCCTGCACGCCGTGAGGTGCACGGGTGCTGTCCTTCGAGTCCTTGAGTATTTCCATTTCCGCCTGCAACAACTCGACGGCGTGCGCTGAATCGGCCATCAGTTCGGGCTGGCGTCAAGGTGAACACCGACGCCCGGACGGGCAGAAAGGTCGCCAGTGCACTATCTGTGGCAATCGTTCGGCCAGCCGCGAGATGCCTCAGGTACTCATGCAGCTGATGCGGCACGGGTCCATCGAAACCACGATGAAGTTCTACTTCGGTCGCAATGCGCATTTAACGGCCGACGTACTCTGGCAGGCCGTGGCGGGTAACACTTCGGGTAACTCCGTCGCGGAATCGGCGCCCGGGAAACGCCGCAAGTTCCCTTGCCCGAAAAGCGCATCCGGAGGAAGGGCGGACGACCTCGCACGGGCGAGTCAGTCCGGCGGGGGTTCCGGCCACGGTCGGCAGTCTCAGCAATGATGCGTCGCCATGGGGGGTAAGGAAATGGCTCACTTGATTGATACAGGAGAGGCCGGCGAGGCCAGAACCATGGCAATCTCCATTTCGCAGTCGGTCACCACGGAAAGGGCGAACTCTTCGATCAGGAGATTGTTAGGAAGCAATCGCGAGATTTCGAACAGATCGGCAACGTAACTTCGCCGGCAGGCGCCTGAAAAATCAGCTGGCCACGTTCCAGTAAGAATCGACGCCCCTGGTTCGAAAGATCGAACCAGGGGCGTTGCATTGCGGTCGAATCAAAGGTCGACCGAGTCGATGTCTGTGAGGAATCGCTCCGCATCATTCCGCAAGAACGCTGCGACAACATCGAACACGGCGTCACTGAAGCCGCCGATGTTCAGGATGTCGCTGCGCTCCGGAGCCTGCGAAGTCGTGTACGGCTGCAGGTCGATGCAGACCAGCTTCGGGCCAGTGAACTCATCTCCGTGTTCTTCACGAACTCCTGCCACTCGGTCATGACGCCGGTCGAGCCGTTCTGACCGTAACCGAATACGCGGTTGCGGTAGACCCAGCTCTCCGTGTCGCTGACCAGAACACAACCCGCGGTGCCCCAGGCAGCCGCCTGGCCGTCTGGCTCCAGCGTCGCTACCTCAAAAAGCGCCCTCGCCAGGAGTCGAACCTGGTCTTCGACCTTCGCAAAGTCGCGTGCCTCCGCCACACTCCGAGGACCGTCTCAATTACGTTGCTACCGCGTCTTGTGGAGCCACGCACGTCGCTCCACAGGACTTGCTCCCCGCCGAGGAATCGGACCTCGTCCTGCAGCTTCGAAGGCTGCCGTGCTTCCGGCACACTCGCAGGGCATGTTTCGCAAGTATCCCGACCTGGAATCGAATCCCGGCGCGCCGGGAACCTTCGGAAAGTCCAATGCGATCCGCTACACCATCGGGGAATCAAAGCCGCCCGCCGGCCGCTGAGGCCAGAGGGAGGGCGGCCGCGATAGTCTTCAAAAAGGGCCGACGACTGGATTCGCACCAGCATGGTTCCGCCCCATCATGTGAACGGGGCAAGGCGGACGCCTTTCTCAGTCGAGCCACGTCGGCAAAAGTACCGGTGCAAGGAGTCGAACCCTGTCGAGCGGTTTTGGAGGCCGCCTGCTCTCCCGGGAGCACACCGGTAAGCGCCCCACGGGCACGGCGCCCGTGGAGCGAAACTCACTCATCCAATTCGACGTTCCAGTACGCTTCGCTGACGAACCGCGTCCAACTGTCGATCCGCACGTCGCGGGTTGCGTACAGCGGCCGCCACATCGGGCGGACCGGGATCTTCGGCAGAGGCATTCTTGCCTGCTCCGGCGTCCGGTCAGCCTTCCGCTTGTTGCAGCCCACGCACGCCAGCACGCAGTTCTCCCAGGTCGAGATGCCTCCCTGCGACCGCGGGTTTACGTGGTCGACGGTCAGCTCCTCGCTTCCCGGCTGAGCACCGCAATACTGGCACGTGTACCGGTCCCGCTTGTAAATGTTCCGCCGGCTGAACGAGACGGCGTTCGTCGGGATCCGGTCGTAGTGCGCTAGCGCCACGACTTCCGGAACCCGTAGCCGCATCCGCACCGCCTGAATGAACGGTTCATCCTCGCGCGGAATCAGTCGCGACCAGTCAGCCCATGTGTAGAGCTGGTAGTCCTGCGGATCGACGACGCGCGCGTTGTCGTTCCAGAGCAGGACGAGCGAGCGCGACACACTGGCCACGCCGACCGGCTGCCAGCTCCGGTTGAGCACGAGCGTCGGACGATTGAGAACTGCCGCAACCATTATGCACCTCGAATGCCGAATGGCGAAATCCGAATGCCGAATCAATGACGAATGACGGAATGACAAATTCCGAATAGCTCGGGTTCAGCCGTCTTTCATTCGACATTCTGATTTCGTCATTCGGCATTTCCTCGAAGGGGTGTCCGGGGGGAGTTGAACCCGCCGCCTCGACTTTCACAGAGTCGCATGCCAACCGTTACACCACGAACACCATGTCGGGCTGCCGGATGGCGGCGGCAGCCCGCTGAATTTCACATGGTCAGTCAATGAACGCCATGTGCCGCATGGCCACCGACTCCGTCTCGGTGTTCATCAGCACCTGGTGCCAATCGTTCAGGACAATCGTCTTGTGATCCGCGTGGCGAATCCTTCCGCGGACAAAGACGCCCGGGTTGCGCCGCCGCGTGATCCACTGCAGACCTCGCAACTTCGGCTTCCGGCTGATCAACTTCCGATACTGCACCTCGGTCAATCCGTTCGGATGCTGCGGGCTGACGTAGACGAGTTCTCCGCCAATCCGCACCAGCTCCTCACAGAAGTGCGGCTTACCCGCACCGCGACGTAGCGGCTCATTCCGCAAGGTCAGCATCGCCGGGAAATTTCGCGTTCCGACCGGAACGAAGAACCACTCGCCCTGTCGGAGAAAGGCGCCGTTCCGTCGACGGTTACGATTCTTCTGCTTCACCTTCCTGCGAACCAGCTCGGTGCGCACGGCAACTGGCTTGAGCGCCTCGAAGGCGGTTTTCACGTTCGACACGGGAGCCCGCTCAGGCACGGCGGCGACGAACCAGTGCCGCTCATCATGACCGCACAGGAACTTGTGCTTTTCGCGGTTCTGCCGAGACAGGAGCAAAAGGTGTCGGAGCCGGGGCTGAGCATCGAGCACAGCCAGTTCGGCCGGGGCATCTCGGCCAATGGTGATGTCGAAGAACTCACCGTCGGCATCGCGACCGATGTCGATCGAGACTCCCGCGCGCGCATTCCCCGCCGGATTGGCGTGGATCCTTGCCCGCGCACCAATCTTCGCGAACTGTCTTGTAATGAGGTTCGTGCTCATGGCTCACTCCTCTAAGAAGCCGTCCATTACGTTCACCGTCAGCTATGCCCCGACCGGGAGTCGAACCCGGACTGCCTCGTTAGGACCGAGACGTGATTTCCGTTTCACCATCGGGGGCGGGGCCAGAGCAGCAGAGATCAGAAATCAGAGGTCAGGCGGATCAACTGGTTCGCCTTTCTGTCCTCTGTCCTGTGACCTCTGACGTCTGCCCTCTGACGTCTGCCCTGAAACTGCCCCGATCAGGACTCGAACCCGAAACCCCTCGGTAGAAGCGAGGTATGATCTCCATTTCACCATCGGGGCAAAACGAGTAGACTCAATGTCTTGGACCCTCTCTACAGCGGAGTCTCGAAATGGCGTGGAATGGAATCATTTTTCGCGCACCTGCCGGGATATCGGTCAGCGACCTGCCTTCGGACTTTCAAATGTCTACCCTTGGAACGACTGACGAGCTCGGGCAGCAAATGCGGGCCCTCTTCCCTCAAAGCGAACACAATCGGGGATATTGCCACATCGAAGGCGATGACTTTTGGTTGGAATTGAGTTTCGACAATGCAGACGGGCAAGACACTCACGAGAGCGTCGGAGTTCGGTCTAATGCCGGACTCGGAGTGATTCCGGTCCTGCAAAGAGTGTGCGATGCGCTCGGCGCCCGCCTTTTGGACATTCAAATGGGTGAGTTCGCCGATCTGGAGGGCGATACCCAATCGAGCATGTTGAAGTTTTCCGCGTGGCGCGACCGAGTAATCGACGAGGCAAAACAGGATCGCGACCCGGGATAAGCGGAAGGTAAGGGAGTCGAACCCTTATTCCCCGAAGGGAGCACGCATTAGCAATGCGGCCCGGCCAACCGTATCCGGCTACCTTCCGAAGACAGAGCGGCCCCCCCTCGGCTGCTCTGATTTGCAGGCCCCGGAATCGAACCGGGACACCGGCCTTATGAAAGCCAGTTGGGCGCCAGCCGCGCCTGCACCGCATTTCGAGTGACCAAGGGGAGAGTCGAACTCCCAAGCCCGTGGGGGCACGACGTTCTGAGCGTCGCGTGTCTACCAGTTGCACCACTTGGTCAGTTGTTCCGAATAGCCCGTACGGGATTCGAACCCGTGTCGCCGGCTTGAGGGGCCAGCATCCTGAACCGTTAGAAGAACGGGCCGTGTTCTCGTCGAGTGCGTCGGGCAGCGACCAAACCGTCCTCTCGGCCGGTTCGGTGCCCGAACCTGCATTGCCGGAAGGCGGGTGGGTTACAGCCACTTGAGCACACCAATGCTCAGCCAACGCGTGTTTCCAGTGGCACGGGAGGGAGTCGAACCCGCAAATTCACGAAGGTTCGGGCACCGCCGCGAAGAGCGGTGGTCGTCGCCGCTTTTCCAGTTTGCGTACCGTGCCTTGCAAGCGCGTCTGACGGGATTTGAACCCGCGACCTTCTCCGTGACAGGGAGACGAGGACTCCGCTCCTCCACAGACGCAAATATCCGAATGGCTCAGGCGGGAGTCGAACCCGCAGCATCCTTCGTTCTAAGCGAGGGTGGTCTGCCAGTTGCCTACCGAGCCGTGTTTTGGTGGTTCCGATTTGCCCAGAGCAGGAGTCGAACCTGCACACGCTCGGGTTTAAGCCGAGCCGCTCAGCCGTTGGCGTATCTGGGCGCCGTTCTCGAAATGATCCCGGATGGACTCGAACCATCGTTGCCTGGGTGTAGGCCAGGAGTCTTCGCCGCTGGACCACGGGACCGGATCGCTGTGAAAGTGGACTCACCGGGAATCGCACCCGAATCTCCGGTTTGCAGGACCGGCGTCTTCCTGTTGGACTATGAGCCCGTGTTGTTGACTGACGTCGAGCGGAAGCCGTGGGACTTGAACCCACAAGCGGGTCTCACCCGCCACCTGTTTTCAAGACAGGCTCCTCATCCGGCCGGATGACTTCCAAGGATTCCTCATGCGGAATGTGCGTTCCTTTTTGGGAAGCGACGTTCCTCCGCGATGAAAAATTGCGGGGGTTGGAATCGAACCAACGCCCTCCTGGTTCAGAGCCAGGCGTTGCTACCAGCAGCAACCACCCCGCAGTGTTGTTGTCGAACAGAGATTCGCGATCGCCGAAAGGTTCGGGGAGGAGGATTCGAACCTCCGTCGCCTGGTTCAAAGGCAGGCAGCCTACCGTTAGCCGATCCCCGAGAGTGCCCTGTGGGAGTTGAACCCACCTCGCCAGCTTGGAAGGCTGGCGCCTTTGCCGCTCGGCCAAGGGCACGTGATGTTTTCAAGGCGGAAGGAGAGGGAGTCGAACCCTCAAGGCTCATCGCTCGACGGTTTTCGAAACCGCTGCCATCGCCAGTTGGCTTGCCCTTCCGTTAAGCTGCGGCGACAGGAATCGAACCTGTGTCAGGGCGGTTAACAGCCGCCTGCTCGTACCAGCACGAGCTCCACCGCAATAAAGTCAGCGTGGTCAGATTCGAACTGACGATCTCCTGCTCCCAAGGCAGGCGGATTCCCAGGCTTTCCTACACGCTGCACAAAGCACCCAGCGGGAGTCGAACCCGCACTTCCGACATGGCGAGCCGGTAGGCTTCCACTACATCATGGGTGCAAACGTCCTGATCGGATTGTCAAAGAGCGCCACGCTTTCTTCGTCGCGAATGAGCGAACCGAAACAAATGGACGATCGCTCGCGAGCAAAAAAGCACCGGGTGGGACTCGAACCCACGTTTCCGCATTACGGGTGCGGAGTCCTCGCCGCTGAACGACCAGTGCCTGTTTCCGAATGGGATCAGACGGACTCGAACCGTCACCTGCTCGGGTAAGAACCGAGTGTGCTGCCGCTAACACCTTGATCCCGTGTTGTCTGTCTCTCGTCGATCGGCCCGGAGGGAGTCGAACCCTCGTCTGGCACTTATAAGGAGCCTGCTCTCACCGTTGAGCTACGAGCCGTCCGTCGTTCCGAATCGATCATGTCAGTGGGGCCGGAAGGGATCGAACCCTCGCCTGCCAGATTAAAAGTCTGCTGTGCTGCCGTTACACCACGACCCCTGGAACCGATCCGAGGCCGGCGTTTCAACCGTCGCGTTGTCATTTCAAATCTCCTTCGCCAACGTGGAGTGGCCCGAGGTGGAGTCGAACCAGGGCACCGCCGCGAGTAGCGGTGGTCCGCCGCCTTATCAGAGCGACATGCTTCCGTTACAACACCGGGCCGCAAATCGGGGTGGCCAGAATCGAATCCCGGCGCGCCGGGACTCTCTCGTGCTCCCGACGCACGCGGGTCACCCTTACCTTTCACCCCGCAAGTCAGAACGGCCGGATTCGAACCAGCGGTCTCCTGGCCCCCAGCCAGGCGCCCCATTCAATTTGAACAGGGGCGAAGCTCTCCCACGTTCTGAATTCCAAATAGCTCGTCGGGGAATCGAACCCCGTCCTCCGCCTTGAAAGGGCAGTGTCCTTAACCGGTAGACGAACGAGCCGTGCGCGCACGCTGTGCGCAAGTGGGTCGGGTGGTGCTCGAATCCACGTCTCCAGGTCTTCAGCCTGGTGCTAAACCATCTCAGCTACCGACCCGCTGCCTTACAACAATTGAAGGCGGAACGAAAAAAGCCCGATGTCTCTGTGACACCGGGCTTTGAATTGCCTGCTTGGTTTGTTGGCCGGGTGTCACAGGCGCAGGGGATACACAGAGAGCGAATTCGCCGGTTGACCGGCGAACTGCCGTGTACCTTTCCCTTCGGATAGGTGACTCGACCTTAAGAAAGCCATTGAAGTGGTCCTGGTCTTGTTTCCTGACGGATCGTCGTGACGGGCGGCCTCGTGGTCGTTCCTCCGCCCCATCATCAATTAGACACCGAAGCCGGCGAATGGTTCTCCGGAAATTGCAGATTTCCGTGTTTTTCTTTGTCGTGTTGCGAAGATTGCAGGGAGTCTGCCGTTGAGGTTGCGCTGCGCGGACACCCAGCGTGTCGTTCAATGCCAATTCTGTGCCAGACCGCTTCCCAAGAACGACAGAACGGTGCGGCCACGTTTGTGTTGCCTCTGGAAATACCGCTCATGCATCAGTCAAGCGGTCGAAGTGCCACCATCGGTTCAAATACTCGGTGACAGGCCTGTCTCTTTCAACCACGGCGTGCCGGTGCTTGAAAAAAAGCGCATGCCAGTGATGCGACCGGGGCCGGTGATGCATCGGGCAGGTTACATTGAGCAGTCGGATACGCGCTATGAGTGACCATCGGGCATGGTGGACTGTGCGGGAACTGGCCAATCATTACAGAATGAGTGCGCGGACAATCTACGCAGAGATCGAAAGCGGGCGACTCGTCGCGGACGAAGATCGGAACCTCAGTGTCAGCGCATCTGGCCGAAAAGCACCTGCATCTTTGATGCCACGTCCCGGACCGCAAGGTCCGGACTCCTTCTGGCCAACGGGTCGTTGGCCGGTTTTTCTTATTCTCCGGATCATAGGAAATCAGCTCATCCGCCGAGGCAAAGTTCTGACCAAAATCTCTGACGACGGAGGGTCTAAGTGGTTGCGGTGGTCGATCAAGGGAACTTTGTTCCGTAGGTTGGGGGCAGAAGCAACGAACATCGTTAACTGCTTGCCCGAAAGCGAATTGAAGCGCACCCGGAGGGAGTCGAACCCCCAACCTACGGATCCGAAGTCCGTTGCTCTATCCAATTGAGCTACGGGTGCGTGCAGTAGCTACGGCGTCATTTTGACTCTCGATTCCCCGACCCGGTGAATCGCCACTTGTTACGCGTGCGTCGTGAACAGTGACACCCGCGCGGAAGCGCCCGCGGGATTGTCCAGGGAACCAATCCTTGTGAGAGAAAGGTGATACGGCGCCGCAGCTTAACAGTTCTCCCGCCGGCGCGTCTATCGACGCCACCGCCTGACGGTCCTCAGCTCCAACTTAAAAGCCCCGACGCCGGAGGAAGGCAGGCCGACACCTGCCCCGAAGGGGAAGCGAAAGGCGAAGTCGAAGACCGAACGCGACTTCCCTCTTTGGTACCACGGCGCCTCCGGCCGCTGGTGCCGGACCATCAAAGGAACGCGGCGCTATTTCGGGACCGACAAGGACGCTGCCCTCAATCTCTGGCTCGAACAGAAAGATGATCTGTTGGCCGGCCGCACTCCCCGGTCGAAATCTGGCGGGTTTACACTCGCCGCTCTGTGCAATGAGTTCCTGACCGCCAAGAAGATGCTCGTGGATTCAGGGGAACTGTCGCCCCGGACATTCGGCGACTACAAGCACACTACGGACAGGCTGATCGGAACGTTCGGCAAGAACAGGCTGGTGAGCGATTTCTCGGCCGACGACTTCGCGTCGTTGCGAGCCAAGATCAGCAAGACCCGCGGGCTCGTCGGTCTATCGAACGCAATACGCCTGACCCGGATAGTTTTCAAGTACGCCCACGACGCCGGAAAGATCGAGGCACCGGTGCGGTTCGGCCCTCTGTTTAAAGTGAAGCGCGAGAGCATCAGGAAAGCGGCGACTGGCCGCCCGGCCCGGATGTTTGAGGCGGCGGAGCTTTCGAAAGTTGCTCAGGTGCGCCGACGACGTGATGAAGGCCATGATCCTGCTGGGGGTCAACTGCGGGTTCGGCCAAACCGACCTGGCCAAACTGCCGAAGTCGGCGTTGGATCTCGATACTGGAATCGTCAGCTTCCCCCGCGTTAAGACCGCTGTCCCGCGACGGATTCCCCTTTGGCCGGAGACCGTCACGGCCATCCGCAAGGCGTTGAAGGTGCGCCCCGAACCAAGAGATCCTGCCGACGCCGATCTGATGTTCGTCACGAAATGTGGAAACCGCTGGACACGGATCAGCGACAAGGGTGGACCGATCGACAGCATCGGCCTGGAGTTCGGCAAGCTACTCACGAAATTGAAGCTGAAGCGCAAAGGGCTCAATTTTTACGCCTTACGGTATGTGTTCGGCACGATCAGCAGTGACGCCTGCGATCAGGTTGCGACGAACGCGATGATGGGGCACCTGCCGGCCAGCGACGATATGCCGGGGCGGTACCGCGAGCGGGTCGCCGATGAGCGGCTCCGTAAGGTAGTCGACCATGTGCGGGCCTGGCTGTTTCCGAAGAAGCCAAGGGCCAAGTAGAATCGGAGCGCGGGCCGTCGGACCCAGGTTCGGTATTGAGCCGAATGACCCCTCGGGCCAACACGCGTCCGACGGCGGACCAGCTCGCCGCCGAGCGAGCTAGCCTCGGGCGTCTGTGCGAGGGCATTTGCCGCGACCAACTCGGGGGCCCCGCCCGTCAGCCGCACGGTTTCTGAATAACCCAGGCCCCACGCAACCCTCAGTTGCGCCGCCGTTATTTCGTCTGCGTGAGGCTCGACCTCAGCAGTTCGGCCAACTCGTGCTGCAACGGCGGAATCGTCGCTCCGCGCCGCCAGATGAACCCGACCCGCGCGGTGCCGAACCAGCGACGCAGCGAATGCGTCGCGAGGCCTTTGTACAGCAGGCTGCGGGGGTTGCCCACGGCGATTCCCACACCCAGGCCGGCGCGTACGCACGCCAGAGTGTATTCGTCGCTGCTGGTCTCGGCGGCAATCCGCATTCGATCGATCAACCCGTGCCGATGAAGGACCTCCTGCACACGATGCCGCGAGTAGGCTTCAGGCTCTCCCAGCACCAACGGGTGTTCGACGACCGATTCGAGGCGAATGGCGTTTTTTCGTGCCATGGGGTGGCGCGGCGGGACCACCAGCAGATAATCGAGCTCTCCGGCCGGCTCGTACACGATGGCCGACGAAACCGGCTGATCAGGGCCTGGTTCGAGGGTCAGGATCACGTCGGCATCCCCCTCGAGAACCAGCGATTCGATCTCTTCGCCGCCAGTATACCGCATCACCAGCCGAACCGTGGGGTAGCGGCGCCGGAACTGGACCATGGCCGAACTGATTTCCCCCACGAGCACGCGCAGGTTCGAGACGATCGTCAACCGGGCGGGAAGCACGCCGCCCTGCTGGTACAGCACGTTTCGGGCCGACTCCAGGCCGGCCAACAGCGGGCGAATGAGCTCGAGCAGTCGCTGGCCGTGCAGCGTGGGCCGTACGCCGTTTCCCTGTCGCTCGACCAGCTTCATTCCGAAGTGGCGTTCCAGCGACTGAAGCTGCTCCCAGACCGCGGGGCTTGTCAGGTACAGGGCGCGGGCGGCAGCGGCATAGCCACCGGTGCGGCACACTTCACAGAAGCTGCGGAGCTGCTGGAGGCTCAGCTCTTTGTAAGGTCGCGGCACCGCCGCGGCGGCAGGTTGGTTCATAAGGCGTTGGTTAACAATGCTCGGTATCAAACAAAATTCACTCTAACATTTGAAATCGGTGGTCTGCAACAACGCGGCTGGCGCGAACGGCCGTGGCGCGGCACGGGATTTCGCACATTAGGCCGTTCCTTATAAGACTCAGCACAAAACAAACTCACCTCGCCGCACCATTCGGTATAGTGCAGCGCTTTCAAACGGGAACACGAGAAAACAGGGCCAACAGAGAAATCGACTGGCCTCTGTGGCCTCTGTTTTCTCCCCTTTAACATCTCGTTGAGGGGGCTGAGCATGTCCGTCCATGCGTTCGTATCTGGGTTCATCGGCGTCATCCACGGTTTCTTCCAACGACGTGATTCGATGCCTCGTTCTCTTCCTCGACTCGTTTGTCTGGCCTGCGGGGCGTGCCTGCTGACGCAGCACGCCTGGGCCGAGGTGCGCGTGCCGAGCGTCTTCGGCAGCCGTATGGTGCTGCAGCGCGATGCGCCCGTGCCCGTCTGGGGGTGGGCCGCCCCTGCGGAAGAGGTTCGGGTAACGATTCGCGACCAGGAGCAGACGGTGCGGGCCGGCGACGACGGCCGCTGGCGCGTGACCCTCAAGCCCTTGGCGCTCGGCACGCCCGCGACGCTGACCATCAAAGGAACGAACACGGTTCAAATCGACAATGTCCTGATCGGCGAGGTCTGGCTTTGTAGCGGGCAATCGAATATGCAGTTTCCCGTCGCTCTGGCCGTCGATTCGGACCTGGAGCTGTCGGCGCGGCCCAATACGCAAATTCGCCTTTATCAAGTGCCGCCGGCTCACGCCGAGCAACCTCAGACCGACATCGCCGCGCGCTGGGAAGAGTGTAGCCCCGAGACGATCGGGAAGTTCTCGGCCGTCGCCTGGTTCTTCGGTAAGCAATTGAAGGCCGCGCTGGATGTTCCCGTCGGGCTGATCGACTCGTCGCTTGGCGGGTCGCGCGCCGACGCGTGGCTCGCGCCTGCGGAAGCCGACTCGAACCCGGCATTCGAGCCCCTCAAGGAGTACTGGGCGACCCGCCTGGCGGCCGCCGATCTGAGAGACTCGAAGGAGTACAAGAAGGCCTACCCGTCGAACCTCTACAACGGCATGATCGCCCCGCTCGTTCCGTTCGCCATTCGGGGGGTCATCTGGTACCAGGGCGAGGCGAACGTCCCCAGGGCGTATCAGTATCGAACGATGATGCTGGCCCTGATCCGTAGCTGGCGCGACGCCTGGCGGGAGGGGGACTTTCCGTTTTACATGGTCCAGCTCACGAACCACCTCGAGCCGGCCGAGCTGCCGCAGGAAAGCGAATGGGCCGAGCTGCGCGAGGCCCAGATGCTCACGACATCGGCGGAAAAGAACACGGGCGTCGCCTGCGCGATCGATCTGGGGGCGGCGAAGGACATTCATCCGATGGACAAGCAGACAGTCGCCAAGCGCCTCGCAAGACTGGCGCTCGTCGACGTGTATGGGTTCGCAGGCAGGATCGCACGCAGCGGCCCGGCCTATCGCTCGATGAGGGTCGAGCACGATTGCTGCGTTCTGACATTCGACCCCGCGGGGGGAAACCTGACGAGCTGGTACGGAGAACAGCTTCGCGGGTTCGCGATCGCCGGGCCCGACAGGAAGTTCGTCTGGGCCCAAGCCCAAATCGCTGGAGACACGGTGGTGGTCTCACACCCCGAGGTCAAGCACCCCATCGCCGTGCGCTACAGCTGGGGCCACAACCCCAATGGCAACCTGTACAACACCGCGCTTTTGCCGGCGTATCCCTTTCGGACTGACGACTGGGACGGCGTGACGAAGGGAAGGGTGACGCCTTAGCCGCTCGCGCTTCCGATTGGGCCCTGCGGCATCGAGAGCGATCCATAAGGCACTTCTGAATGGATATTAAAAAGAAACAAATTCAGTTTAACACGTCACGCCGCTATGCTGCACCGCGTCACAACAGGCGGTCGTGGTTCTGCCCTTTCTGTCGATGGATTTTCAAGTCTCTTTGTGTGCATGTGGGTCTGCGCTCGACCGCGGTGGTCGGGCCTGAGTATTTCATCATCTATTTGGGAGAGCTAATCATGCGAAGTTGCAAACGGCATCGTGGTTTTACGCTGATCGAGCTGCTCGTCGTGATTGCAATTATTGCGACGCTGATCGCGCTGTTGCTGCCGGCGGTGCAGCAGGCGCGCGAGGCGGCGCGGCGGACGGCGTGCAAGAACAACCTGAAACAGCTCGGGCTGGCGATGCACAACTATCACGACACGTACGAATACTTTCCGATCGGCAACCTGACGCTGGCGCCGGGGCAACCGATCACGGAACCGAACGGGGGCTACCAGAACGCGCGGCCGCCCTTTTACGGAAGCTGGATCCATGCCGGGCCGCATCCGAAAAACGGCGACTGGGTCTGGTCGGCGTCGATTCTGCCGCAAATCGACCAGGCCCCGTTGTTCAATCAGATCCGGCCGGGAATCATGCGTCCCATCAGCAGCAGCAGTCAATTCGGGGAAACCAGGCAGATCAATGACATCGACCGGACGGTCTTGCCGGTCTTCATCTGTCCGTCGTGCCCGGGAGGGAACCTCAACACGGCGATGAGCTCGTCGTGGGACGACCCCAACTGGAAGCCGCTGGCGAAGAGCAATTACCCCGCGGACGGGTGGCTGGTGAGCGGGCGCGGCGGGTGCCGGCGGATCAGGGACGTCGTCGACGGCACGACGAACACATTCATGATCGGCGAGCGCATGTTGGCCACCGGCGCGCCGTTTCAGGCACCGGGCGCCATCTGGTTTGGCGCCGTGAACAATCCTTCGTCGTTCATCTTTCTGGACATGCGACCCAATCAGCCGGTGAGCATGCCGGGGGGCTCGTGCTGCGCGTGGAATACGCCCTGCATGGACTTTCCGCCCAGCAGCGCCCACACGGGAGGAATTCAGGTCTGCATGATCGACGGATCGGTGCGGTTCGTCAGCGAGAACATCGACTCCACGATGGTCTGTTTTGCCTCGACCGACATTACGGAAACCGTGCAGAGAAAGAACCTGTTCACAAGCCTGTACTTCGGCGACGAAGGCAATCCCACCGGAGACTTCTAACGTGTGTGGCCTTTGTCGTCACGGCGGCGCGAGTTCAATTGCGCCGGCGAAAGGCGACTCGCTCTCCGCAGGAGGTTACAACCGCCCTGCCTGCGGAGAGTTTTTCTGAAGCGCAGAGGCGAATCGATTTCGCGTTCCGCCATCCGTTCCTGCGAGAATGGTCGCAGCAGGCAAACTCGTGCCGGTATCCAGACTTCGTGGAGAGGTCAGTGTTTCATCTCAGTCATTTCCGTCGATTGGTTGTCGTTGTTTTCGTGGCAGCGTGCGGCCTGGGCTGCTCTAACGATCCCTATCGCAACTTCGTGACCGTCTCGGGAACGGTCGTTTGCGAGGGGGAGCCGGCCGCCGGAGGGACAATTACCTTTACCCCCCTCGACGCGGCGTCCCAGACGGGGCGTATCAAGGGAGAGCCTGGCCGGCCTTCCACCGGCATGGTGAAGGAGGATGGCACGTTCGAGCTGCGGGCCAAAAAGATCGGCCAGAACGGGGAGGAGCGGGGCGCCCTTGTGGGGCCGCACACGGTGACGTTCGAGGGGCCGTTGACAGAGCGAAAAGTCGTCAGCGGGATGCAGTTGCGGCTTCCGTCCGAAGCGCAGAAATTGCTTCAGGCCGAGTTCGACGCAGCGCCTGTTTTTCCGGCTCTGGCCTGCGGGACCACGATCACGCCTTCCACAGTCGAGGTAAAGACCGCAGCCAGCGACAATCGCTTCGAATTCACCCTCTCGGGCGCGCCGGCCAAGCCGCCGGGTAAAGCGGCGGAAGACTCGGCTAAATCAGCCCCTCCTGTCGCGCGCAAAGGGGGAAAAAAAAGCGGCAGCGGACTCTTCAACGCCCCGAAAGTCAAGGGGCTGGAAGCGAATTAGATCAGAGTTTCGGTTTCAATCGGAATCCGGATGACAGGACGGCCTGACTCCCATTCGGCCACGACTGTCCCCGAGACCTTTCGCTTCTCCCCTGGCGGGGGAAGGGTTGGGGATGGGGGGTACGAACATCTCGGTGCGCGCCCAAACGGCGCGCGCTGCGACAGCTCACCGTGCGCGACCCTCGTGCGGGGCAATTCGCGGCAGGTGACGCCGGCAGACGCGTGCCTCCCCCACTCCGACCCTCCCCCCGCAAGGGGGGGTGAGAGCATATTTCGGCAAACCGAGAGCGACGGTGGCATGCCGAAACGCTTGTCCCGCTCGCCGGCGCGCTCCCCTCGATGTCCGTGCCGCCTGAAGGCGATATTACGAACCTGCTGTTTGTGGTTCGTCGCGGTGCTGCTCTGCGCAGCCGAGACGGCTGCGTCGCCCACGGTTGATTTCACCAAAGACGTTGCGTCGATCTTTCAGGCGCACTGCGTTGAATGCCACGGGCCCGCGAAGCAGAAGTCGTCGCTGCGGCTCGACTCGCGCCAGGCCCTTCTCGCTGGTGGCGACTCGGGCCCCGCCATTGTTCCCGGCGATCCTGACGGCAGTTATCTGCTGGAACTCGTCGCGGCGACAGACGAGACAATGCGCATGCCCCCCAAGGGGAACCCGCTTTCGGCCGAGCAGATTTCCACGCTACGGAGGTGGATCGTCGAAGGGGCCGTCTGGCCCGGCTCAGAATCGGCGCCCGACCCGACGCGCGGGCACTGGGCGTTCCAGCTGGTCATCAGGCCCGCGATTCCGCGAGTCGCCAGTTCGGGCGCCGTCAACCCGATTGACAGGTTTCTTCTCGCTCAACTTGAGCAAAAGGGCCTCAGCTTCTCACCGCCGGCCGACGCGCGGACCTTCATCCGCCGCGCGACGCTCGATCTTACCGGGCTGCCCCCCACGCCCGATGAGGTCGAGTCGTTCGTGTGCGAGTGCGACAGGGGCGGAGATCTGTCGGCCCCGCCCGACGCGGTCGTCGCACGGCTTGTCGATCGCCTTCTGGCTTCGCCGCGTTACGGCGAGCGCTGGGCGCAGCACTGGCTGGATACGGTTCGATATGCCGACACCACCGGTTACGAGAAGAACCGCGTTCGCCCGAGCGCCTGGCCTTATCGAGACTACGTCATCGCGGCGTTCAACGCCGATATTCCCTATCCGCAGTTCATCGCAGAGCAACTGGCCGGCGACGTTCTGGGGGTTGATCCTGCGACCGGGTTTCTGGTCACGGCGCCCTTTCCCGAACCGATCGAAGTGGGCCAGGAGCCGGCGTTGATCGCGCAGGTGCGGTTCAACGGGCTTGACGAGGTCGTGCAGAACGTGAGCACGGCGATTCTGGGGCTGACGGTCGGCTGCGCACGGTGCCACGACCATAAGTTCGACCCCGTGAGCTCGCGCGACTATTACCGGCTGGTGGCGACGTTCGCGGGGCTGCAATTCTCTGAGCGGGCGTGGGACGAAGGGGGGGTGCCGGTCGCTCGTAAGGCACAGATTCAACAGCAGATTGAGGACGTTCGTCGCAAGCTGGCCATTTTCTCGCGGTGGCGCGAAACCGAGCCGGCGAGGGTCAGCGACGTTTTCGAGCCGGCGCCCGCGCGGTGGATTCGGCTGACTGTGACCGCGACGGCCGGAAGTGGGAACGAGAAACAAGCGCCGGCGCTCGACGAGCTGCAGGTCTGGGCACTGTCAGAGTCAGGCCGGCCGGGGCACAACGTGGCTGCCGCCGCGCTCGGGGCCGTCGCGCGGTCGAGCGGTGCCGACGGTGAATTGGACGCGAATGACGTGTTTCTTAACGACGGCCGGCACGGCCCAGGGTCGTTGTGGATCGCGACGACGAAGGCCGACGAAGCGGCCACGTGGGTGGAAATCGAGCTGCCGCAGGCGGCCGTCATCGACCGTGTCTCGTGGTGTGGGAGCCCGGACGACCTGGATAAGGCGTTCGTTCGTCTGTGGTATCGGCTTCCGACGCAATACCGCGTGGACGTGGCCGAGCGGCCGGGGGAATGGCGCACGGTCGTCGCGGAGGACCGCAATGCGGGCATGACGGAAGATCAGGTGCGCCAGCGCGACGCGCTGGAACAGGAACTTGCCGGTCTGGCTCGAACATTGCGCGAGCTGTCGACCGTGTTTGCCGGTGATTTTGGTCCGCCGCCCAGGCAGCATGTGCTGCGTCGCGGCGACCCGCAGCAACCGCGCGAAGCGACGGGCCCGGGGGGAATCGACGTGTTGGGCGGGTTCGAGCTGCCCCTGGATGCGTCCGACCGCGAGCGGCGCCTGGCGCTGGCGAAGTGGCTGGGGAGCGAGCAACATCGCCTGACGGCCCGCGTGCTCGTCAACCGCGTCTGGCACCACCATTTCGGCGCGGGGCTGGTTGATACCCCCGGCGATTTCGGCGCACAGGGCACTCGCCCGTCGCACCCCGAGCTGCTCGACTGGCTGGCCGCCGAATTCATGTCGCGCGGCTGGCATCTCAAAGAATTACACCGCCTGATTTGCAATAGCACCGCCTATCGCCAGGGCAGCCGCCCGAACCCCCGGGCCCTTGAGTCCGACTCGGACGCACGACTTTTATGGCGTTTTCCACCGCGGCGGCTCGAAGCCGAGGCGATTCGCGACAGCATGCTGTCGGCCAGCGGTGCCCTCGACTGGAGCGCGGGAGGTCCGCCGGTGAGCGTCTACAAGCGAGAGCGTTTTGGGCGCGAATGGCAGCCTGAAGCCAGCCCCGCGCCCGAAACGTGGCGGCGATCGATCTACCTGTTGCGCGTTCGCGGCGCCGACGACGGCGTTTTCAAGCCGTTCGACGTGCCCGATTGCGGGCAGGTGCGGGCGAAACGCGGCGAGTCGACGACCCCGATGCAGGCGCTGAACCTGTTTAACAGTCCGTTCGTCATCGAGCAGTGCCAGCGCCTCGCCGCTCGCGCCCGCGCCGAGGCTGGCGCGAGTTTCGACACTCAAATTGAGCGGCTCTTTGCCCTGACTCTTGGGCGGCCGCCGAACGAAAATGAACGCGGGCTATGCCTCGCCACGGCTGCGCAGCACGGCCTCGAAACCGTTTGCCGCGCACTTTTGAATTCCAATGAATTTCTGTTTCTGGATTAAGGCGGCATGCTGACGCGAAATGGCCTGATCATGCTCGATCGCCGGAGGTTCCTGAGAGACCTCGGTTCGACCCTGGGTGCGATTGCGGTGGCGCAACTGCTCGCCGGCGACGGGCTGCTGGGAGACGACGCAGCCGGGCCTTACCGCCCGCCGATCGACCCGACGAACCCGTGCGCGCCCCGGGCGCCGCAGTTTGCCGCGCGGGCCGAGCAGCTTTTGATCATCTTCTGCGCGGGCGCCGTCAGCCACGTCGATTCGTTCGACTACAAGCCCGAGCTTGTGCGTCGCCACGGCGAAGACCCTCCTGACGCGCCCAAGGTCACATTTCAGGGACCGATCGGAAAGCTGGCCAGGCCATTCTGGGAATTCAAGCCTCGCGGCGATAGCGGCAAGATGGTTTCCGAGCTGTTTCCGCGACTGGCTGAACTCGCTGACGAGGTTTGCTTTATTCACTCGCTCACGTCCCGCAACAGCTCTCATCCGCAGGCCGAGAATTTCATGTCGACGGGCTTCGTCGCCGAGGGGTTCCCCAGCCTGGGGGCGTGGACCAGTTACGCCCTGGGGAGCCCAAACGAGAACCTTCCGGCATTTGTGGCCATTCCCGACCCGCGCGGGGGCTCGGAATCAGGCCAGAACAACTGGGGCGCCGGCTTCCTTCCCGCGGCCTTTCAGGGGGCCGGGTTCAGCGTCGATCAGGCGCCACGGAACCTGCGCGCGCCGCCTTCGGTGGGCGCCGCGAGCGACACGGCGGCGCGCGAGCTGCTCGCGCGCCTTAATGAAGAGCATGTGTCGCGCTTTCCCGGAGACACGCGCCTAGCCGCGCGCATCGCCAGCTACGAGCTGGCTGGTCGAATGCAATTGTCGATCCCCGGGTTGCTGGATGTTGATAACGAGCCGCGACACGTTTTGAGCGACTACGGCGCCGATTCGTCGAACGCAACCAAAGCCGCCTACGCGCGCAACTGCATTCTCGCCCGGAGGCTGCTCGAGCGGCAGGTGCGCGTCGTGCAGCTTTTCAACGGCGCCAACGGGGGCGGCATGACCGCCTGGGACAGCCACACCGACATCTTTCAAAATCACGGCTACAACGCCGAGGTCTTTGATCAACCGACTGCCGCGCTGTTGACCGATCTGCGGCAACGCGGGCTATTAGACCGCACGCTCGTCGCCTGGTGCACGGAGTTCGGCCGCAATCCTTTCATGCAGGCCAACGGCACGGGCCGCGACCACGGTACCGAGGGGTTCACTTGCTGGTTCATGGGCGCCGGGGTTAAGGCGCCCTTCAGCTTCGGCGCCACCGACGATCTCGGCTGGAAGGCTGCCGACAAGCCTCTCACTTTCTATGACTTCAACGCGACGATTCTGCACCTGCTCGGTCTCGATCACGAACGCCTGACATACTACCACAACGGCACCGAACGTCGGCTGACGGATGTGCACGGGCACGTGATCAAGGAGGTTCTGGCATGAGGCGCGCTAGCGACTGCCTGCGGGCTGACGCGGTTCTGGCCGGGCTGATCGTGGCGCTCGTTGCCACGGCAGCCCGCGGCCAGGGCGCCGACCGTTTCGACTGGCCGCAGGCGAGCCCTGAGAGCCAGGGAATGTCTGCGGAGAGGCTCGCCGCGCTCAAAGACGCGCTGGCCCGCGACGCGACGCACGGGTTCCTCGTGATCCGCAACGACAAGATTGTGTGCGAGTGGTACGCCGAGGGACGCTCGACCAGAGACAAACTAGGCACGGCGTCGCTTGCCAAAGCCCTGGTCGGGGGTATGTCGCTGGCCGTGGCCCTCAGCGACGGCCTCATTTCGCTGGACGACAAGGCCGCCCGGTACGTGCCGCAATGGAAAGACGATCGGCTGAAATCCGAGATCACGATTCGGAACCTGGGGTCGCATACGTCGGGCCTGAAGGATTCTCAGAACGAAGAGGGGGCGAAAAAAGGGCTCGATCAGTACAAGCTTCCCGGCTGGGAAGGAGATTTCTGGCGCTGGACGAGCGCGCCCGCGGCGCCGGGCAAAGACGCGTTCACAATTTCTCGCGACCTGGCGCCAATCGTCTCCCCACCCGGAACCGAATTTCACTACAGCAACCCGGGCATCGGCATGCTGACCTGGTGCGTGACTGCCAGCCTCAAGGGGACGAAGGCCCCCGATATCCGTATGCTGTTGCGAGAGCGCGTCATGCGGCCTATCGGCGTGCCTGATGATGAATGGGCGTGTGGATACGACAGGACGGAAGTTGTCGATCGTCTGCCGCTCGTCGCCAGTTGGGGAGGCGCGAGTTTTTCACCGCGTGCCATCGCCCGCATCGGCCGACTGGTGCTGCGCGAGGGAGACTGGGAGGGAACGCGAGTTCTGTCGCGCGACGCGGTGCGCCAGGTTGCAACCGATGCAGGGCTGCCCGGCCACTGCGGTATGGGCTGGTGGACGAACCGTGGCGGCCGCTTCGGCAGGCTACCGCAGGATGCCCTCTGGGGCGCCGGGGCCGGCCACCGGGTGCTATTCATCGTGCCCAGCCTCAACCTGATCGTCGTCCGCATGGGGGGGGCGCTTTCGGGCACGCCCTGGGGGAGCGGGTTTTACGAGGTGCTGGAGCAGCATTTCGTGAACCCGCTGATGGATTGCTTCGCGGGAAAGAATGCGTCGAGCGAATCGCCGGCCAAGGGAGCGTGCGCTGATCCTCTCCCTCCCACCGCAGCACAACGCGCTTCTCCCCTCCCCCTTGACGGGGGAGGGGTCGGGGGTGGGGGCGTCCTGAAGCCCGAACTCGTGCTGGCCCCCCCCCCCCCCCCCCCC
>JBQTIL010000143.1:0-17656 GCA_052388175.1 Planctomycetaceae bacterium
TCCCACACGGCCCGATGAACGGGGCTCCCCGTCGTCTGGTATTTCGGGGCAAACAGCCGTTCGACCTGCTCGTCGGCCCGGTCGATGGCCCCGGTCTTCTGCGCCTCTTCGGCGCTCTTCCCCGACAACTTCAGGGCGGTTTCGACGAAGGTTTCCTGCTCGGTTTCGTGGGGCGATTTTGACGGTGCGATACTCATGGGAGGCTTGCTGCCGGAGTCTGGGGAGAGACGCGACGTAGCGCGCGGGACGGGACCGACCCCTTCGCGCGCTCATCATTACATACTTCGTGCAGCATATGCAATCCCCCGAAATATGCGAAGGTAACGCACTGCAGATGTCGAGACGGCCGTCGCCAATTCCGGTAGAGCCCCGGGATCGAAAGTGCGCTCTTCACTCGTTCGCGCGCACTTTCTCAATCGGCAGCGACAGAATGAGCTGCGATGGCCGCTGGGAAGAGCAATAAGAACGCGCGGGTCAGGGTGACTGTCGAAGTGAAGACCGCGCAGGGCTGGAACTTCGACGAGCGGGTGTCAGGATCGCCAATCGCAGAAACACTGGTTAATGCGGCGATCGCAATTCCGGAATCGTCACTGAGTGAGCCGGAATCCGAAGGAATCGGACAATCGGGGTCGTACGCGCTCGCTGGCACCGGTCGTCGCGGCGGTTGCGGGTGCTCTCCGGGCCATCGTCCCTTCACACCGCGTCGTACCCCCAGGGCGAGCGCATTTCGCGGGCCACGTAGCCGTTGGCTTCGGCATCGCCCACGAACTGCTCTTTGGCCGGGTCCCACTCCAGCTTGCGGCCCAGCCGCAACGCGATGCCCCCCAGGTGACAGACCGACACGCTGCGATGGCCGATCTCAGGCTCGCAGATCGGCGCTTCGCGCGACTTCACGCAGTCGAAGAAGTTCCCCATGTGATTGTTGCTCGTGTACAGCCGCACCGCGCCGGCCGGCAGTTCCTGCTTCAATAACTCGGGGTCGCTCGCTTCGATCTTCCCCCGGGTCACGAAGATCCATCCGGCCGGCCCTTCGAACAAGACGCCGTTGCGTTCTTCCTCAGAAGTGACCTTTTCCCCTGTGAGCTGGCCGTAGAAATTCTCACGCGGCACCGTCTTGCAGGTGTGCCGGACGCCGTTGGCATAAGTGTACTCGACCTGGTACTTGCCGGGGGTCGTGTAGCCGCCGGGAATGGGGGGGACCAGCACCTGGCCTGCGACCGAGATGGGGCCCGAGCGTTCGGTGCCGTTGGCCCACTGGGCGATGTCGTTGTGGTGCGCCCCCCAGTCGGTGATGGTGCCCCCCGAGTACTCGCGCCAGAACCGGAACAACAGGTGACAGCGCTCGGGCATATAGTCGGCCACCGGCGCCTGCCCGAGCCAGAAGTTCCAGTCGAGCTCTTCCGGGACGGGCTTCGGCTCGAACGGCCCTTCGATCGGCCCGGAGGGGAGCCGGGTGGTGATCTTTTCCAGCTTCCCCAGGCGGTTGTTGCGGACCAGCTCGCAGGCCAGCCGGAACTGCGGCATGCTGCGCTGCTGGCTGCCGGTCTGCAGGATGCGCTTCGTCTCGCGGGCCACGGCGACCAGCTTTTTCCCTTCGTCGATGGTCAAGGTCAGCGGTTTTTCGCTGTAGACGTCTTTGCCCGAGCGCATCGCGTGGATATTGATCAGCGTGTGCCAGTGATCGGGGGTACCGTTGATCACCACGTCGACCCCCTTGTGCTGCAGGGCCTTGCGGAAGTCGCCGTAGACGGCCTCGGCTTTGAACTCTTCGGCTTTCTGGGCCGCGCGGTTCTTATCGACGTCACAGACCGCCACGATGTTGCCGAACTTGACGGCCAGTTTGGCGTCATTCGCCCCCATCCCGCCGCAACCGACCAGCAGAAGGCCCGGGCGGTCGTTGGGCGATTTGGGCTCGTCGGCCGCGGCCAGGGCGGCGCTCTCTTCGACGAACCAGCGGGGCAGCGCCATGGCTCCGGCCAGGGCGGCGCCCGATTTCAACAGATGACGGCGGGAGATGTTCGAGGGGTATGGGAACATTGCGGGAGATTCAATTGGGGGGGAATCTGACTGGCAGGAACTCAGTGATCGACGGTCACCTTGTCGCGGGTGATGTCGATGGTGAACACGTTCTCACCCGGGGTCTGAGGCATCGACCTTCCGTTGCAGCCGATGGTCGAGCTCCACCCGGGCGAGCAATTCGAGATAGTGCCGGTACTTTTCCAGCAGAAGACCACGGTCCTCCTCGGAACCCGAGCGTGCCCGCACCAAAAGGTCGGTATTGGCAGTCATTCGCGCACCTTGCGGCACCTATTCTAATAGACGGAAAGTACGCTCGTTGTGCGCCGGTGAAATGAGATGAATTCGGGCGGACGCCGGGGGCCAGACAGCGAAAGCGCCTGAGGGGCCTCGATTTACCGATGGCGATCGCGGCGGTGGTCACATCGGCCCGGGCGATCGTCAAGTGGGGCGCGGGGCGGAAAACGGGGACAGGCACCCTGGCCAAATGCCCTTTTCGGGCGATTTCAGCAATGCCCGGGAGCCAGTCCCCGTTTTTGAACGGCTCGCTACGGCCTTTTCTGAGGCCTGGGCCTGCGGACGTTCTCGGTCGGCAGGCCCAGATCGTCTTGGTCGCGCATCCAGTCGTCGAGTTCGCGGCGAAAGCTTGCAAGCCGTTCAGCATACGCCGGATCTGCGGCCAGGTTGCGCTCTTCCCAGGGGTCGCCCGCGAGGTCGTAAAGTTCTTCGGCGGGGCGCTGATGATACCGCTTGACGATGGCTGCTGCGGTCGGGGCGGTGCGGGAAGCGGCAATCCACGACGGCCAGAACGTCGTCGCCAGCTCGGCCATCTCGCTGGGGGTGAAACGAGCGTGCATTTTGGTCAGCTCGCTGAGAGGTACGTCGATATGCGAATGGTACTCGGTCTCCGGGGCCAGATTGCGAATGTACTTCCACCGCCGCGACTGAACAGACCGGATCGGGTAGTCGTTCACCCCGCTGTCGCCGCTGTGGGTCGTGAAAACGCGATCGCGGTGTTCGGTTTGCGTTCCCCGCAAAACCGCGAGGAATGACTTGCCGCTGATCTGACCAGGGTCTGTTCCCGTTGCCGGCGGCGCGCCCCCGGCGGCCTCGAGGCAGGTGGGGAGCAGGTCGATCCAACTGACGAGCGCGTCGGTGCGGGTGCCGGGGGCGATCTTGCCCGGCCACACTGCCACGAGCGGCGTGCGGATTCCCGTGTCGTAGCAGTTCCACTTTCCGAATGGAAACTGCGCCCCGTGGTCGCTGGTGAAGAGGAACAACGTATTTTCGCCGAGATGCTTGCGGACGGCATCGTAAACCAGACCGAGGTCGCGATCGGCCGCCGCGACGCCCGCGACATACCGCGAACGCCAGTGGCGCGTTTCGGGGGTGTCGACGAAGTTCGGCGGCAACGGCGCCGCGTGTGGCGCGTAGTCGGTCGTTTTTGGCCAGGGGGTGTGCGGCCAATTTGTGCCCACGAGCAGACACAGCGGTTTGGTCGATTTCCGGTTCCCCAGCCAGTCGACGGCGGCCGCGATACAGTCATCCTGGTGGAAGTTGTAATGGCTGGCGTGATCGAAGCCATAAGTCACCACGCTGGCATAGTGCGCGACTTTGCCAATGGCGACCGTCTCGTAGCCCAGATCGTGGAACCAGGCCGGCCAGCGCTTGTGCTCTTTATCAGGCTGGGTGTGATTGAACAGGGCGCCATTTCGCGGCGGGCTAAGCCCCGTCAGCAACGCGGCACGGCTCGGAGCGCACGAGGGTGACGCGACAAACGCATGCGTAAAGGTCATGCCGTCGCGCGCCAGTCGCTCCAGATTGGGCATCGAAAGGCCCGACTCGAAGTAAATCGGGCAATCGGCCCAGCCCAGGTCATCGGCGAGAAACAGGACGATATTAGCCGGCGCCTGTTCGGCCGCCTGAATCGGGCCCATGCCGAGGGCAGCGGCAAAAATGCCCGCGACCAACCCCAGGTGCGCGATCACTCTGTTCATTTCAGGCCGCATCGTGATTCCTCCGGAAGTCGTGTGAGCCGAACCAACGCTCGGTATGGTGACGGCCGCAGGTGGCCGCCCGCCCACCAAAGAAACCCAGATTGCCGGGCAAAGGCGTGCTGTTCAGGCGACGGACACCCTGCCCTCTATTTCTAAAAGTTACCAAAGCCGGGCGATCTTTCGGGGCCAACTGGCGATTTATGGGCGACTGCCGCAGGATTCTACCGCAAAGAGCCTTTCGACGGTTCGGCAGGCCCACCCCGGATTATTCCTGCTCTGGTCGGGTGGGACCAGCAAGCCGAGAGTCCCGGTGCGCCGGGAGTGGGCCGGCGCTCGCTGACAGGTCTTTCGATTCAAACAATGCGTTGTACTTCGGCGTCGGCGGCACCGAAGTGTCGGCGGAGTTACAGGGCGCAGGGGTTTCAAAAATCGAACTGGTCGATGTTCGTTTTGTCGATCCGGAACGGCTTGCCCAGCAGAATATTGTCGCCCTCAACTTCGAGAGTTCCCAGGCGGCCGGCCTCGAAACTGGTCGCACCCGGGGTCAGCGTGCCTTCGCACAGGGCGCGAGCGGCATACACCGTGAGGTACCCGAGGTCCATCGGTCGCCACAAGATGACTGCGTCGGTGATTCCCTCGAGTACGAACCGCTTGCTGTCGTTGGGAAGCCCCAGCCCGAGAACCTTCACGTCGCGCCGCCCTGATTGTTTCACGGCCTCGCCGGCGCCTGGCATGGCCGGCGAACAGATCGGCATGATCAGTTTCACCGCGGGGTGCGCATTCAAAATCGCCTGCGTCACTTCGAACGCTTTTTTCTGCTGGTCGTCGCAGGGGCGCACGGTGGCCAATTTGATGTTCGGATATTTCGCACGCCACCGCTCTTCGATGTATTTCCGCCATTCGTTCTGGTTGCCGGCCGTCAGCGACGCGGGGATGATGGCGAACTCACCCTCGCCCTTCATCACCTTCGCCGCTTCGTCCATCAGCGTCTGGCCGATTCCCTGCGGAGTCGCCTGGTTGCAGAAAAAATCGCGGGCATCGGGCTCGCTGTCGGAATCCCACGTCAGTACCTTGATGCCGCGCTGGCGCGCCTTTCGCAACACGCTCGACAGCCCTTCGCGATTCTCAACGGCCGCGGCAATGACGTCGACCTGCCTGGTGATCCACGTCTCGATCACCTCGTTCTGCTTGGCGGGGTCGGTTTCGGTGGGGCCATCCCAGATGAGGTCGATGCCGAGCTCGGCGGCCGCGTCGTCAGCCCCCTGCTTGCAGGTGATGAAATACGCATTTCCCTTGCTCTTGGGCATCATTGCGACGGTGAACTTCTTGCGCGGCGCGGCGGGAACGGGGCCGGCGACGTTGTGCGGCAGCCGACCAGCGCCTTGCAGACCCGTTTCGCGAATTGATTTCGCCAGAAACCAGTTGCCCAGGGCGACGAGCGCCCCGGCCCCGAGAATCACGACGCACAATACGGCCAGTTGCGAATTTCTCATGGATAGCTCCCCCGGGGTCTCGGCGCCCTCGTGCGGGCGCCGGCGAATCTGCGAACTCCACACGTCGCTGCCGATGGCGGCCAGCAACAGCACCGCTGACAGGGCGCCGGCGAGTTCCGCCGGTTGATCGCTCAGCCGCATGCCATTCTGCAAGACGGCGATGGCGAACAAGCCCAGCAGCGTTCCGACGACGGTCCCCCGGCCGCCGAAGATTGACGTCCCCCCCAAAACGACGGCGGTAATGGCTGCCAGTTCGTAATTGGTGCCCGCGTCGGCCTTGGCCTGACCGACGTGCGAGACGTATACAACGGCCGCCACGCCGGCAGCCAAACCTGAGAGAAGATACGCGATCGCGACTTCCCGTTCGACCCGCAGGCCTGCGTAACGCGCGCCTTCGGGAGAAAACCCGATGGCTGACCAGGCTCGACCGAGCCTGCCGCGGTGCACCACGATCCAGAAAAACAACGCGGCCAGCACCAGAATCGGCAACTGCACCGGCAGTACCCCGAACCAGTACCCCTGCCCCAGAAACAGAAACGACTGGGGGAACCGGGTGAAGTTGTCGACGCCGCCGGTAATCGCCTCGGCCAGACCGCGAAACAGCGAATAACTGCCCAGCGTGACGATCAGGGGCGGAATCTGCAGCCGGGTGATCAAGAGCACGTTGAGCGCACCGCCTGCGGCCCCGACCCCCACGGCCGCGAGTGCGGCCGTTTCCACCGGCCAGCCCGCGTCGCGCCACAGTTTGCCGAGCAGGACGGCCGAGAGGCCCAAAAGCGAACCGGCCGACAAGTCGATGCCGCCGGTGATGATGACCGGGGTCGCGGCCAGGGCCAGCAGGCCGATTTCAACCGACAACCGCCCGACTTCCAGGGCATTTTCGCGCGTGAAGAAGTTCGTCCCGAAGAGGGCGAACACCAGGATTTCGATCGTGAGCAGCGCCGCCAGCCCCGCCACCTGAAGGTTCGGTGCAGATGAGCGGGCGTCGGAATGTTCGGGAGCAGTCACCGGGGCGGGTCAGGTACGAAAAATCAGGTACGAAGCGTGAAATTCAACCGAAGCCAAAATCGCTGTCGCATTACGACGGGACAGACGGCCGCAATGAAGCTCAAGAAACGTAAAACACCTTCCCATCGTCATTCTCTGCGAAATAACCGGTCTGAAGTGACCGCGGCCAGAATAATGACCCCTTGAATCGCCCGCTCCCACTGCGGCTGAATGTGCAGAAACACCAGCGCCGGCCCAATGGTGACCAGCAGCAATACGCCGAACAGCGTTCCCAATAAAGTACCGCGGCCGCCGTTGACCGAGGTCCCGCCGACGACCACGGCGGCAATGGCCTGCAACTCGAGCCCTGCGCCGGCATTCGGGTCGACGTCGGCGAAGCGAACCGTATTCAAGAGTGCCGCGAGTGACGCGAGCACTCCCGAGGCGATAAAAACACCCCAGATGACGCGCCGCGGGCGGATGCCGGCGAGGCGCGCCGCTTCAGGGTCGCTGCCCGTGGCGTACACGGCCCGTCCGCCGGCGAGATTCGCCAGCCCCCACGCCACGGCGGCAAACACGGCGATCGCCACCCCGACGATTGCCCATTGCCCCGCGGATTGCGAGAGGCCGAACCATTGAAACCCGGCCGGCAGGTTCCGCACAAATTCTCCCTGGCGAACGAGCCGCATCGTCTCGCGTATGGCCACCAGCGTGCTGAGCGTGACGACAATGGCGGGCAAACCCAGCCCGGCGACGAAAAACCCGTTGAGGAAGCCCAGCAGCGCGCCGGTCGCCAGCGCGGCGGCAGCCGCGGCGGGAAGTGGCCAGCCGGCCTGCGACAGTAGGCCGGCGACCAGGCCGCACAGCGAGAAGATCGACCCGATCGAAATGTCGATCTGCCGGGTGAGCAGCACCAGCGTCGTGCCGATGGCCGCCACCAAAAGCGGCGCCGCTGCGACGAACACCGCCCGAAACTGCCCACCGCTATAGTATTGGGGGGCGAATGCGGCCAGTGCCATTAGCACGATTCCCCAGGTGAGGGCGACTGCCAGCTCGCGACGATAACGGCCGATCATGGGCAATCTCTCCCGGCCGGCACGTGCCCCAGCGCCAATTCCAGCACCCGCTCTTGCGTGGCGTCGCCGCGGGCCAGCTCGCCCGTGATCGTCCCTGCGTGCATCACCACGATGCGGTCGCTCATCCCGAGTGCTTCGGGCAGGTCGGAGGTGATCATCAGGATACCCATCCCCTGGGCCGCCAGTTCGCTCATCAAGCGATGGATCTCGGTCTTGGCTCCGACGTCGACACCCTGCGTTGGCTCGTCGAGAATCAGAATCGTCGGCTCGGTCACCAGCCAGCGCGCCACCGCCACCTTCTGCTGGTTTCCGCCGGAAAGGTGCCCCACGGGCGAATCGATCGACGGAGTCTTGATTGCGAGCCGGTCGACGAAGCTGCGTGCGAGGCGGCGTTCGCGCCGAAAATTGAACAGGCCCCGGTGCGACAGGCGGCCGAGCGCCGCCAGCGAGGTATTGGCTGCCACCGAAAAATCCAGGATGACACCGTGCCGCCGGCGATCTTCGGGAACGTACGCGATCCCCAGGGCCATGGCGCTGGCGGGAGAGTCAACAATCTGCGGCCGGCCGGCCACGAGAATCTCGCCGCGTTCGGCCGGGGTCAATCCGAACAGGGTGCGGGCCAGTTCGGTGCGGCCGGCACCGACCAGCCCTGCCAGCCCCACGATCTCTCCGGCACGAACGACAAGGCTGACGTCGCGCACCTTTCCCGCTGCGGCCGAGAGCCGCCGCGTTTCGAGCAGTACTTTTCCTGCGGCGACGTCGGTTTTGGGAAAAACGGCCGACAACTCGCGCCCGACCATCAAGCGGATCAATTCTGCGCGGGGCCATTCCTTTGCGCCGGTCGTCGCGACGGTGCGGCCGTCGCGCAACACGGTGATGCGATCGGCGATGCGCGACAGTTCTTCGAGCCGATGCGAGATGTAGATCATTCCCACGCCCTGCGATCTGAGGCGGCTGATGACGGCAAACAGCCGGTCGACCTCGCTGTCGCTGAGCGAGGCGGTGGGTTCGTCAAGGATCAGTACGCGGGCGTCACAGGCGACCGCGCGGGCGATTTCAACCAACTGCTGCTCGGGCATCGACAGCCGCCCGGCTTCGACTTCGGGAGAAATATGCGCCCCGACCTGCGCCAACAGCCTGGCCGCCCGGTCGCGAAGGCTGGTCCAGCCAATGCGCCGCCAGAATCGCGGCGGATCGAGCCCGAGCGAGATGTTTTCTGCGACCGAAAGATCGGGAAACAGCGCCGGCTGCTGATAGATGGCGGCGATGCCCAGCCCGCGGGCGGTCTGCGGATCAAAGGGCCCCAAGGCTGCGCCCGAGAGTTCGATGGCGCCGGCATCGGGTTGATGTGCGCCGGTGATGATCTTGACGAGAGTCGATTTTCCGGCGCCGTTCTCGCCCACGAGCGCGTGTACCTCGCCGGCGCGCAGCTCAAACGAAACCCCGCGCAGCGCCTGGACCCCGCCGAATGATTTCGAAATTCCCGAGAGTGTAAGCAGGCGGGTTGAATCCAACATGAGCCCGAAATCGGATGGATCGGAAGACCATGCCGCAATAATGGTCGATTAGCGTCGTCGTGGTCAACCGCGTTTGCCCATCCAGAGAATCCCGCCACGCGTGCCAGGGCCGGGATTTGTCTTCGCGACGCTCCCTGGTCAGCGGCTTGCTGAACATGAAACTTCCGAATGCGGCCCCTCGCAAGGCTGTTCGAAGGTTTCCGGCACTTCCTCCCTGCCGGCGACAAACTCGGCGTCCGCACCGACAGACGAATTGCCAACCGGCCATACGAAATGATTTTTGAAGGCCGACCTCTTAACAGGAAAATGAATAAATGCGCAGATTCGCGGTTCTCCGCTGCCCCGACCGCTTCGAGGCGGGGATGGTGGCCCACGCTGTTTGGGCGTTGTTTGTGGGCATCGTGTCCCGGCCGCTGCCGAGCGGCCGGGGCACTTGAAGCGCGCTTGGCGGCCCTGCGATCGGGCGCTGAATAGAGCAGTGATATCTCGGCAGACAGAGAAAACCGCGTCCGATTCAGGTAGAATGCGTGCGTTACGGCGGCGTTGAGCGGTGCATCTCCCACTATCAGTTCTTTTTCGAGGAGTCAGGTCATGGCGCTCAAGCTGGAAAAAATTGACGTATGGTCGGGCGAGATTCGCAATGAGGTCGGGGGGTTGGCGGCCGCATTGAAACCGCTGGTTGACGCCGGTGCCGACTTTTCCTTCGTGATTGCGCGCCGCCAGCCGACCAATCCCGGTGCAGGCATTGTGTTTCTCGGCGGAATTCGTGGGGCCAGACAAGCGAAGGCGGCCACCTCGGCCGGGCTCTCAAAGTCGGCCGACGTGGCGGGGCTGCGGATCGAAACGGCCGACAAACCCGGCGCATTGCAGCACGTGCTCGACCGGCTGGCTGGGGCCGGAATCAGTCTGACCGGTGTGTCGGCCTCGGTGATCGGCTCGAAGTGCTCATTCGTGGCAGGCTTCTCGAACGTGGCCGATCGCGATCTGGCAGCCAAAGTGTTGCGAAAGTAAAGGGAGGCTCGCCGCGTCAGGTCTTGGGCAACGGGGCCGCGACTCCCTCCAGACCGCCGCTGACGCGCAGTACCTCTCCCGTCATCCATGACGCCTGAGAGCTGCAGAGGAACGTAACGGCATTCGCAATATCGGCTGGCTCACCCCAGCGACCCAGCGGACGCTGGCGGCGCTGGGGCTCAATTCGATACTCGATTGGTAGAACCCCCGGCGCCGATCCTGTGCCCTTGTCAGGGCTGCTTTCCGTCGCCCGGTAGAACATCGAACAGCTTCTGCACGCGGTCCAATTCCGTTTCGATGTGATTGCCCTCGTAAAACCAAAGCTGGCCACGCACCCGGGCTTCTTCTCCGGGCGGGCAGTCGGGCAATACGGGGTCCGAGTGCAAACAGGGAACAGACGGGTTGCCCCAGACGCGACCGCAGCGATTCCAGGCCGTCAAAATCCAGCGATCGCCCGTGGCTGCCCGAGCCGCCGAAACCGGGTTGCGGAACAGCTTATCGTCATTACTCTGCCTGCTGAATTCCGGAGCTCCTGCGAGCATGACGCAAATCTGCGTGCGGAGGCCCGTCAACATCTGGGAAGATTCGTTTCGCACCCACAGTTCCATTTCGACCAGCCCGGCCGACGTACGGACAGTGGCCCCGACAATGATTTGATTGGGGAGCCGTTGCTGCCGGGTCAGGCTGCCGTCGGGTCGCCGCTCCCAATCGACGTTTTCCAGCCAGATGTTGCGCTCATCCCAGATCGTCGGGATATCGGTATGTGCCAGGTACATCAGACCCAGATTGCTGAAAATCGCCTCAGGCAGGTCGACGACGACGTAGCTGGTCGGGTTCCACGGGGTGAAAACACTCACTTTGGTGCCGCGTTGCGGCAGGATCGCCGCCTCGCGCGCCCCCTTGCGCGGGTGCCGTCCTCCCGGATAGGGTAGCACGCGAACCGCCTGTTCACCGGCGGTGTCTTGTGCCGGCCGCGAGGTGTCGAGGCTCAACTGCCGGGCCCGGTCCTGAAGATCCTCGGCGGTCAAACCCGCGACCTGGGCCGCCTCCGACCATGTGAAGCGATGATCTCGCAGCATGTTGGCCAGCCAGTAGGGCAACTCGGCGCGGGTTGCTTGCATTTCGGTTGGCAACTCCAGCCTCTCTTTGGGCAATTCCGGCTGTCGCATCTCGACGTGCGGATCGGCCGGGCGGGCTTCGAAAGCTAGGTGTGTCGTGAGGCCGTGGAGGGAGATGACCTTGAAGTCGCCCTGTTTCAGATACTCCATGTATTCACGGAACCGCTCGGGTGTGGTACTGGCAAACGCATGCGGGTCGGGAACTCCGTGGAACTGCAACACGGCCGCGGTTCCCTTTCGGGGCATCTCCACGCATTTCTGGAAATGCTCCAGGGTCCAATCCGGGATTGCCACACCCGTGCTCGGTATCAGGAGCCGATGATGCTCGCGGGGATCAAAAGGGCGGCCGATCGTGTTGTGGAGGCGCTGTCCGGGTGGCGCCTCGGGATGGGTCCCACGGCGGCCTAACTGGTAACCGAGCTGTTCCAGTTGCTGAAGCGCCTCGGGACCAAAGGCATTGCCGCACCAGGCAAAGCTCGTCGGCCGCGGCACGCCGACTTTCTTAAGCTCGCGCTCTACGAGCGCCAATTCGGCGGCGAGTCTGGCCGCGTCCCTGGGAACTACGAAATTGGGGTGTGTCCAGCTATGGTTGCCGATTTCAAACCCCATCTGATGGATTTCGCCGATCTCCTTCCAGGTGAGGTAATTCTTCGGATCATCGACCATCCAGCGGTGGGTCACAAAAAATGTCGCCCCAAAACCAAGCTCCTTCAAGAGCGGCGCGACGAACGTGCCGTGCGTCTTGACGGCGTCGTCGAAGGTCAACACGACCAGCCTGTCGGCCTGGGGCGCGGCCCACGATTCCCGGCCCAGCGCAGCCAGAAGGGCGATGTCAGCCCCCGCAACGACGGTCTGTTTGAGGAACCGGCGCCGACTCGTTCTCAAAGTCGCCATGGACATTGTGCCTTCCTCTTCAGTCACCCAAGTCGAACGACTCCCGCGTGTATGGGTCCCATCGACGGCGAATCCGATCCGCGGCCCATCTGGATCAACACGAGATTGGCGGCGACGAGGATATTCCGGCCATATTTACGCCGCGCTTGCAGAGCTGGCATGTAAAAGGCCCCCGGCGGAACCACTCCGATTGCACAATCAGCGTTTGATCTTCGGTTTCTTGGACCGGATCTCCGGATTGTCGGTGCGGAGCTTCAAGAACGCCTGGACCCCCTCGGCCGTCACTTTTGTATTCGTGAGATCTAATTCCATCAGAGAGGGCATGTTCTTGAGATCGCGAAGACCTTTGTCTGAAATCCCCGTGTTTCGCAGGGTGAGCTTCGTGACCCCCTGCGAGAGCTCCGTTTCGTCCAGTTTGGCCATCTGTTCGTCGGTAATGTTCGTGCCGCTCAGATTGATTTTCATGATGGGCCTCCAACCTGGGCCCATCTGCTTGAGCAAAGTGAACGTCTCGTCGGTGATATCGTGCACTCCGCTGAGATCGACTGCCGAGACATACATGCCGAGGGCGGCCAAATTCTCAAGGGTAACTTTGGCACCCCGGGCCGTGAGCGCCTCCTCGGCGCTTTGACGAATTGCGTCGGCCTGGCGCGCGCCTTCGACAACTTTTTGGCCGGAAAAATCACAGCCACTGAGGACGGCAAGACATAGGGCCACGAGCAGCCGACCCACCGTCCCGCGCTCCCATCGGTTGAAACCGCGGTTGCCCTGCATGTCAGTGCTCCACGATACGAAAAGCCCGGCAGGTCGCTTTGTAGCGGCAGAGGCGACAGGTACCAGGCGGCCGATCGGCTGAAAACCAGCCGAGCTGCCGTGGCGCGCCACAGCAGCCCGGCGGTCGATTCACACAGCATGAACACAACGAGGCTGCGAACTAGAAGTCGCCGAGCGGAAACCCGTCGGCCCTGTCGCCCAGCCGGTTGTACACGCCCATGTTGGCGGCCGTCTGGGGCCCCATAGGAAAGCCGATGGAACTCAACACGTTTACCTCCGGGTCATTGTTTGGATCTCCCGTCAGGTGCATGGGCGTAAAGAAGTACGATATGTTCTCGCTGACGAACCGGACCGCGCCGTCTCCCATCACAAATTGCGCGCCTCCCACGTGTCGGCTGCTGAACGCCTGTCCCGCGATTCCTTTGGCTCCCACCGTGAGCACAACTCCTCCAAACGAGCCATCCTGCATCCTGAACCAGGTGCGCATCGAGCCGTTGTTGGGGCCGTCGAGAGCGCCGAGGCCACCGTTGAATCCTGGCGAAGCAACGTATCCGGGCCATACGCCACAGGTCGAATTGACTGGAATGTTCCCGGAATTGGCATCGGGCTTGGGTGGCAGATGCGCCTTCTCGCCCGCCAGAAACGTATTGCTCAGCCCGTCGGTGGCGTCTCGGAGCCGCACGACAGCGGTGACTGGATCTTGGATCAACCCCGTCCGCGGGCTGACCGAGTTTCCGCCGTTTCCACAATAGTTCAGTTTTCCAAAGACCACGTTCGTGCCAAACATATTAAAGGGCTTGGCGGAATTGGGTTGAGCGCCGGTATCGCTGGGACACTGGGCGACAGGCAGGCTCGTCGCCATCAGGGCTTGTCCGTTCGCGGTTGACGCGAACTGGTCAAAGGCCACAGGACCAGGGTTGAGTGAGCTGTACAGCGGCGCCTGGTCGATGAACGGCAGGATCATTGTAATCCAGCCCCAGCCTTGTGGCGGTACGCCTGCGACCGTTGGCGCCTTGATGAACCAACTGAACGGCAGGGCATTGTGCGTGTCGACGTAATTATGGACTGCCAGCCCGATCTGCTTGAGGTTGTTCTTGCACTGCGTGCGGCGGGCCGCCTCGCGCGCCTGCTGCACGGCCGGCAACAACAACGCAATCAACACGGCGATGATGGCAATGACGACAAGCAATTCAATCAACGTGAAACCTCGCCTGCGATGCGACATGAGGGCTTTCCCTTCTTGAATGAACCAACGAAAAACGGGACCGGACTGGACCGGACCACAACAGCACGACGCAATACAAGCCGCGCTCACTTCTAGGGCGCCACTGGAGTCATTCAGTGGCGAGTTATTGAATCAGGCACATGCTCAAAACCACGGACCGGCGACCCTAACGATTTACGCAAGGGCATGCTCGTGAGTGACAGGATGGCGGCTACCGCGTCCTCGAGTGTGGACTCAGTCGTCTCCGCTGCCGCACGCTCGCGGTGTCCGTACGCCGCAAGTTCCCTTTTGCCGCCAAACGTCCTGAATTCATTTCCACCAAAGGCCGCGCCCGATTCGGGCGGCAGCCTGAGCACCTCAACGGCCGCCGAACCAGCGACGCCGAACATGGTGTTCGCCCGACTGGCAATCTGTCCCAGACGCGCGCCCTGTTCGGCGCTTAGAACATCAGCGCACTGCATGAGGTACTTCTCGGCAAGATGGAATAGACGTCGTCGCCGAACATCCATATCATGAATAGTTTGGAGTTCCTGCAGCGTCGCCAAGCGCTCGGAGGTCCAATTCTGTCGAAACGTCGCAACAAGATCTCGTTCCTCGTCAGACAGGCCGATTTCGTCCAGCACAGTGGGACTCGACAGCATCGCCATCGCCAACAGTTGCTCAAGGATCAGCAATTCCTCCTTCACCACCGTGCAATCGGCCAGCATATGTTGGACGCGCGTTGCGGTGGCGGCCAGATCGGGCTGCGACGCGCGGTCACTGCGGTGCTGCTCGATGAAATTGCGGTAATAGTCGAGCGAGGTTTCGAGCATCAGCAGGCGCAACGCCGGTGCGACCGGTTCTTTGGCCAATTCCATTTCGCCAACCTGGATCAGTACATCAACGGTCTGGCGGGCCTGCTGAAGCTGCGCAGCGGACTCGTTGGCACGCGATCTTTCGCGATGGAGGGCGACGGTCGACCGCCGCTCCTCCTGCGATACCCGCTCGAGCGCCGCGACGGTCTTCTGCTGTTCCCGGGAAATCATCCGATTGTTGATGAGCAGCGACACCGCCACGACCGCCAGCAGCAGCACCGACGCCACCACCACCGACGGGTGCCGGCGAGACCACTTGCGCGCGCGGTCGACCAGTGAGGGCCGCCGCGCCCTGATCGGCTGGTGGTCAAGAAAGCGCTGCAGGTCGGCGGCAAGTTCGGCCGCCGTGTCGTACCGTTCCGCCGGCCCCTTGCTGAGGCATTTCAGCAGAATGGTTTCAAGCTCGGTGGGAATCGAACGATTCAATTGCCGGGGCTGCCGTGGGTCGTGGTGCAATATCTGGAACAACAGTTCCTGCCGCGTCTCGCCCTCAAACACGGGCCGCAGCGTGAGCAGCTCGTAGAACGTGGCCCCCAGCGAATAGATGTCGGTGCGATGGTCAAGCACGGCGCGGCGGCCGCAAGTTTGTTCGGGGCTCATGTACCGGAGCGTGCCCAGGACGTCGCCCGTGCGCGTGAGGCCCGTGTCGGCCTGAAATTGCGCCAGCCCGAAATCTGTGATCCACAGGTTGCAGGAGCCGTCCATCAGCAGGTTCGCGGGCTTGACGTCGCGATGCACGACCCCGCGCTGATGCGCATGTTCGAGGGCAAAGGCGGCCTGAATCATCAGCCGCACGATCCGGCGAAAATACCCCTCGCTGGCAGCAGAGGTTCCCGTCGTGAGGGCAGCCGACACGTTCACCGTCGACGGCCCCAAACCGGGTAATTTGGCTTCGGGCTGGTCGCGCAACTGCCTGATGACGGCGGCGAGCGACTGCCCTTCGATGAATTCCATCGCATAGAAGTGCACCCCGCGCTCGCAACCGACGGCGTAGATCGGCACGATGTGCGTGTGGTGCAACAGGGCCGCGGCCTGGGCCTCGTTCTTGAAGCGCTGCAACTGCCGCGCGTCGAACGTCGCGGCGAAGGGCAGAAGCTTGAGCGCCACGATGCGCCCCAGGCTGCGTTGCCGCGCCTTGTAGATGATGCCCATCCCGCCGCGGGCGACCTCTTCGATAATTTCGTAGTCAGCCAGTTCGGGCAACGATCGTGGCAGCCGGGCGTGAGTGGGGTCGTCGGCGTCGCTCGCCGCCTGCGCCGCGGCGGCGACCGGTCGCAAAGGCTGCGCGATTCGATGCAGGCAGGCCTGGCCGTCAACGAATTCACGAAGCTCGTGGGCGAACTCCGGGTACTGCGTCATCATCCGGGCGCAGACGGCGTCGGGAACCTGCCCCTCGGCTTCCAGGCAGTGGGCCAGCTGCTCAAACAGCCGATCTTCAGGTTGCGTCGGTTCCGGGTGTGGGCTGCTCATGGTTCACCTGCGAATCGATCACACCCAGCCGCTTCCGCAGCGACCTGACGCCGCGAAATATCAGGCCCGCGACCGATGGTTTGCTCTTTCCCATCAGCGTGGCAATTTCGGCGAAGGGTATGCCGTTCAAATAGTGCAATTCAATCGCTTCCCGCTGTTCGTGCGGCAGGTCGGCCAGCGCCAACGCCAGGCGCAGAAACTCCTCGCTTTGCCCCGCATTCTGGCTGGGTGACGAAAGGTCGGCTGCCATCCAGTCAGCCAACCGGACCGACGATTGACTCATCCGCTGCTCAAGGGACCTCTCGAGTTCGATGTCGCGGCACTGCCTGGCGAATTGCCGCATGGCGCCCGCCAGTTCATTCAACAGGATCGCGCGCAACCACCCAATTCGCTCGGCCTCAGACTGGCCGCGGAATTTTTCCCGGTTGGTGTGCGCGCGCAGCAGCGTGTCCTGGACGATGTCTGACGCGTCGAGCTTTCCGCGCAACCCAAAGCGCAGTTCCTGCCGTGCCAACAGGCACAGGTAGCTGCGATATTTTTCTACGCAGAATTCCGGATTGATCGCGCCGGGCACCATTGTTCACCACGAAAAGAGATGCCGCACCGGGGGGGGCGAGAGCGCGCAAAGTTTGGAATTCGTCGCGACTCCGTCCCGGATCAGCCTGAATAAAACGCTTCCGTTGTGGGCGTCTACGAGGCGGTCCAACGAACGCATTCGACTCGGGCAGCAGTCGGCTGGGGCCAAGTCGCCGTCGCGCCTTTCACATAACACTCTGCAAGCTTTGCATTTCCGTAGCAAGCGCAATCGGCAATGCGGCCAGACCGGGTGCCGTAGCAAACGATTGCGGGATTGGAGGATTTTTAGAATCGATTGGCAACTTCGCGGGGGCGCGTGAAGCCTGAAAACAGAAATTCGCTCCTGCACCCGCGGCGGTCAATGCTCACGACGGGCTCACGTCCAATCCACAGATTTCTCAGATTGAGGGGATTTGACGATGCCGCTGCCCGCTCTGAATCCCTCGAATCAGCGTTGCAAGAGATCGAAATTTGCGCGTTCCGACAAGATTCTCCGGACTCAAAACGCAAATTATTGTCACGCCACAGACTACGGATCGTGCTGATGAAACGGATCGAGCAGATGGCCGTCTCTCTGGCCCCGATCGAATGGCGGGTGGACCGAGTCGCACGCTCTCTCACGAGGTCATCTGCTTCATCCGTTGAATC
>JBQTIL010000144.1:0-23133 GCA_052388175.1 Planctomycetaceae bacterium
CGCCACCACCTACAGCCCCACGTTTGCCACCTGGGCCTACGACGTCAATGGCGACGGCTGGGCCGACCTGGTCTGTGTGGGCTTTCCCGGCAAACCGTTCCATTGGTTCGAGAACCCGCAAAACAAGCCGGGCGACTGGAAGCAACACGAAATCTGGCACAGCGCCTGCAACGAATCGCCGCAGTTCCTGGATGTGACGGGCGACGGCCGGCCGGAACTGGTCTTGGGCTCGCAGCCCGAGGGGCAGGTGGGGTATCTGGAGATTCCATCGGGTGAGAAGGTCTATGCGAAGTGGAATTTCGTCGGCGTCAGCCAGCCGACGAGCCCCGACAGCCAGGATAAGTCGCCCCCTCCGGGCACGGCGCCGTTCTATCACGGGCTGGGGGTGGGGGACGTCAACGGTGACGGGCGAAACGACATCGTCATCCCGCACGGCTGGTGGGAGCAGCCGGCGAAGGGAAAAGCCGGCTCGGGGCCGTGGGAGTTTCATCCCTGGAATCTGACAGTCGACGGCAAACCGGGCTATCTGCCTGCCGCGCACATGTTCCTCGATGATCTCGATCTCGACGGCGACCAGGACGTGATCATGTCGTCGGCCCACCAGGTGGGAGTGTGGTGGTTTGAGAACGCCGGGCCGGGAAACGACCCGCAATTCAAGTATCATCTGATCAGCGATGCCGTGACGCAGACGCACGCCGCGCAGTATGTCGACCTCAACGGAGATGGCACGAAAGACCTGGTCACCGGCAAGCGCTGGTGGGCGCATGGCCCGAAAGGCGACGTTCGGCCGGACGACGATCCGATTGTCGTCTGGTTTGAGATTCAGAAGGTCCGGGGCGAGGCCCCGAAATTCATTCCGCACGTGATCGGCGAAAGCTCGGGAACGGGCGTGGGGACTCAATTCCTGGTGTTCGACGTCAATGGCGACAAGCGGCCCGACATCGTGTTGTCGAACAAGCGGGGTACGAACCTGCTGCGGCAGACGGGGGGAAACCAGAAAGCTCGGCACTAACCAAGGACCAAAAGCTTTCTAAAAATCCGTCGACTAAAATCTGCGACGCTACAAGTTACCCAGTTCTTCGATCACCTTCGTCCCCATCTCGGCCGTGCCTAGGCTCGGGCCGCCGGCAGCGATGTCGCGCGTGCGCCATCCCGCGGCCAAGACCCGGTCAACCGCCGTTTCGACGGCGGCCGCCTCGGCCTTCAGGTTCAATGAATGCTCGAGCAGCATGGCGGTCGCCAGGATCGCCGCCAGCGGGTTGGCGACGCCCCGCCCGGCGATGTCGGGGGCCGAACCATGGATCGGTTCGTAAAGACCGCGGCCCTCACCCCGGCCCTCTTCCAGGGTGAGAGGGGGCGTGTTGGCGCCGAGAGAGGCTGACGGCAAAAGCCCCAGCGAGCCAGAGAGCATCGAGCCTTCGTCAGTGAGGATGTCGCCGAACATGTTTTCGGTGACGATCACGTCGAAATCGCGAGGGCGCGAGAGCAGGTGCATGGCCATCGCGTCGACCAGCACCACTTCGTACCTCACGTCAGGGAATTCCGTTGCCATGATCGTGGCTGATACGCTGCGCCACAGCCGCGAAACTTCCAGCACGTTGGCCTTGTCGACCATGGTCAGTTTGCCGCGGCGGTTTTGGGCGTGCCGCGCCGCCAGGCGCACGACGCGCGCGATTTCGGCCGTATTGTAGGTCATGGTGCTATAGGCCTCTTCGCCCGATTCGTGGGGTCTCCGCCCCGAGGCGCCGAAATAAAGGCCCCCTGTCAGCTCGCGGATGAACAGAATGTCGGTCCCTTCGACAATCTCACGCTTGAGGGGCGATGCGCCGAGCAGATGGGGCGAAGGTTTGATCGGCCGCAGGTTGGCGAACAGCCCCAGCTCCTTGCGCAACGCCAGCAGGCCGGCTTCCGGCCGCGTCTTGGCCGCAGGGTCGTCCCATTTCGGGCCGCCAACGGCCCCCAGCAGCACGGCGTGGGCCAGGCGGCAGGCCGCCAGCGTGTCGTCTGGCAAAGGGGTGCCGAAGTTGTCGATGGCGCAACCGCCAATCAGGCGGCGGTCGCACTCGAAGCGATGCCCGAAACGTGCCGCAACCGCCTGCAAAACGCGCTCAGCCTGGGCTACGACTTCCGGCCCGATGCCATCGCCGGGCAAGAGCATCAGTTTGAAATTCACGCGAGTTTCCCCCGTCGAATCGAGTCTGGTTATTCGTTTGCCTGCTGTACAGAGCCGGGCGATCTGCCGCCGCGGCGCATCGCGGCTGGAGACTCGTATCGACCTGACCCGAGGTCAATCACCCCCGCTGGCGCCTATTTTTTCCGCCTGTGTGATTTTTAACGAGGGCGCGGGGCTGATGCCAGCAGACGAAGAGAGCGCGGGCGCCGGGGGTGTGAGACGGCGGAGTCTGGTTCAAGTCTGCGGGGAGGGGCACCGATGAATGAAGTGCCAGTGCCGCGTCTGCGCCGAAACGGTGCGTGACGGCCGCTTCCGCATCCGAGAGTCGCCGAGGTTGGAAACATGGTGCGCGCCACATTCTTCGCCGTCGGGTTGTTTGTCACGCTTTGGGGCGTGGGGCTGTTGTTCGTCGACAAATTCGTGTTGACGATGAAATCGGAAATGCCGCAGCCATCAGGGTTTCGCGGCTTGTTTACAGCGATTACCCCCGAGAGGAAGCAGGTGATCGACCCGCCGGAATGGGCCGCCTTCAGCCTGATGTCGGTGGGAACCGTGACGATGCTGTACTCAGTCGCGCTGCCGAAGAAGCCCGGGGGTTGAGACGCCGCAGATGGGCCGGGCTGCTGAAACCCGGTGTTGGCGTCAAATCACGCTCGCCCCCCCCAATCTCCAACCCTTCCCCCGCGAGGGGTGAAGGGGCGAAAAACGCGCATTCGCCCGCGCCGACCGGCGGGCCCATGGCACCTCGCCGGCCCACTTCTCTTTGCACTCGACCTTACGTCTCGTTGATTCGGCCGCCGGTGCGTAGCGCCGCTTCGGCCACCGCCATAGCGTGCGGGTTGATTTTCGACTGCCGCATGTGTTCCAGCGTGGCGTCGATATCGTACTCGACCCGCTTCAATTGCACCTGGCCATCGTCGATCACGGCATAGGCGCAGCGCGGGTCGCCGTCGCGGGGCTGCCCGACGCTGCCCGGGTTGACGATCTGGATGCCCCCCAGGTCAAGATGGAACTGGACGTGGGTGTGGCCCACGCACACGATGTCGGCTTCGACACCGTTGAGCCTTGCCTGCCAGGCGGCGGGGTCGTCGAGCAGGTATTCGTCGAGGGGGTCGCGGGGCGTCGCGTGGAACATTGCCAGCCGCAGATCGCCGAAAGCGACGGTACAGGTCACTGGCAGGCGCGACAGGAACTTGAGATGCGCGCGCTGCAATACGCGCCAATTCAGGGGCCGGGTGGCGGCGGCCAGCTCACGAAAGCCGGTGCCTCCCCGCGCCATCACCTTTTGTGCGACGGCGTGGTCGTGATTCCCCCGGACGGCGGCGTCAGCATGGGTGCGAATCCACTCGATGCACGGAATCGGATCAGTGCCGTAATCCACGAGGTCGCCCAGGAACAGGCAAGCATCGAAGGGTTCGTTGATGGCCGACAGGGCCGGCCAATTCGCGTGAATATCTGCGATCAGCAGAATTCGCATGACAGCGCCATCCGGGCCATCTGAAGGCAGGTTGAGAGGGGTCAGCGGCAGGACCCGCTTGACCGGGCTTCCGCGAATGGAGTCTAATAAAGAAAACTCGCGGTTTCCTCAAGGGTGGCCTATGGTGAGCCAGCGGCCGATCGAGCAGCTTACCCTGCGCGAGTTGCTAATCAGCGCCGAAATGCTGATTCGCGAGTTGTCTGAACACCTCGAATTGTCATTTCAACCCAGGATTCGTGCGGGCGAAGAGACCGTCCGCGGATACGAGCGGGCCAGCGAGCGTGAAGAGGTCGCTGATTCCACCGTCCGATCGCGTACCGCTGCGCTGTTGACCAGCGACGACTTTTCGCAACAGTTGCTGGGCCGGTTGGAACAGCATCTGGCGGCGATCGGCGAGCGGGCCGAAAAAGCGATTCAAGAGCGCTGACGCTCGCGCGCCAGCCCGGCCCCGGGCGTCGGGCAATGATCACGTCATGAACGAACCTCATCCCACATCCGGGAGCAGCGCCGCGGGCGGTCCGCAGGCTGCGGCAAAGGCGCCGCGCGGCCCTGAAACCGTGATCAACCCCGAGCGGCGCGCCGGCCTGGTGCTGCCGGCCGCTGAACCACTCGCCGCAACGGTGGGAAACTCGAGCGTCGTGCGAAAGCTGTTTCCTTCGGCCGACGACGCGGCCGTGGCTGCTTTCGATGCGCCCCCTGGTGTCGAGCTGGAGCACTTTTCAATCATCGAGCGGATTCACAGCGGCGGCATGGGGGCCGTGTTTCGTGCGCTCGACGTGAGGCTCAACCGCGTGGTGGCTTTGAAGGTGCTGCCGCCGGCGCTGTCGCGCGACAGTCTGCTGGTTCAGAGGTTTCTGGTCGAGGCCCAGGCGGCCGCGCAGCTCGACCACGAAAACATCGCCCGTGTGTACTATGTGGGCGAGCAGCGCGGGCTGCATTTCATCGCGTTCGAATTCGTCAAAGGGGTCAACGTTCGCGACCTGATCGCACGCGAAGGCCGATTGGGCGTGGCCGATACTGTGAATTACGGCCTGCAACTCGCCTCAGCCCTGATTCACACCGCGGCCCAGGGGGTGGTGCACCGCGACATCAAGCCGTCGAACGTCATCATCACGCCAACCGGTCGCGCCAAGCTCGTCGACCTGGGGCTGGCCCGCCAGGAAAACAGAGATCGCCCGGTGGAACCCGCGGCCGACCTGACAATGGCCGGCACGACCCTCGGAACATTCGACTATATCTCTCCTGAACAGGCGCGCGACCCGCGGGTCGCCGACGTCCGCAGCGACATTTACTCGCTGGGCTGCACGCTGTACCACATGCTCGCCGGCGAACCGCCCTATCCTGAGGGTACGGTGCTTCAGAAGCTGTTGCAGCATCAGGGGGATGAAGCCCCCGACCCGGCCCTGAAGAACCACGCGGTTCCCGCCAGCCTCTCGGCCGTGATTCGCCAGATGATGGCGAAAGACCCCGGGCGTCGCTATCAGAGCGCCCTCGAGCTCTACGGCGACCTGCTCCTGATCGGTGAAGAACTGGGGATGAACACTCTGGGGCCGGAAGGGGGCGCGTGGCTGACGGCACGAGCGACGCCGGCTGCGTTCTGGCAGAGAAACCTCGCCTGGCTGGCTGCGGCCGCCGTGCTGTTAGTGATCGTCGGTTTTCTCGAATTCGGCGGCGGGGCCGGTTCGCCATTGCCCCCGTTTGAGACTCTCGGCCCGACGTCGATCGCCCCTCGTTACGATCGGCCAGATGTTGTGTCGCAGAACGAGCAGGGCGACGCGGGTGATACGAGTCGCAAGACGGCTTCTCAACGGTCGGCAGAAAGTGTACGGCCGCCAACCGCCGCCGCCAGCGGGGCACCACCAGCAGTTCCAGGAGCGATTTCGGGGGGGGCGCCGGATGTGATCGGAAACGTCGGCATCTCTGCTCCTTACCCAACCGAACTTCCATCGTTCGAGTCGATTGCCGGAACGTATGAATTCGACGAGACGATCAGCGAATATCTGCAACGGGGTCTGCCGAACGAGCAGCCGCCTGTTGTCGAGCCGCCGCCGCGCCGTGGGCTGGTGGTCGGCCGCGGGGGCAACGGTGGGGGGGCGCCGGCCACCAATCAGCCGCTCGACGAGCCGCTGACCTCGCGCGGGGGAGATGTGTCAGCGCCGCGGGGAGGCGCGACGGCTGATTCGGACGAGGGTGTTTTTCTGTTGGGGCGTGAGGGGGCGCCCGACCGCCGTTTCGCCACGCTGGAAGCGGCGTGCGCCGCCGTGAAGAATGACGGGGCGGTCATCGAATTGCGATTCAACGGAAGTCGGGTCGAGACGGGGTTCCGCGTGGCCCGCCGCGTGACGATTCGCGCCGGGGCGGGCTGTCGGCCGACGATCGATCTTCGACCGCTTCCCGTTGTCACCGATTCGCAGATCCGCACGATTACGGTGCCTTCAGGGTCGCTCGATCTGATCGGCGTCGACCTGACGCTGACGGTTGACGAGTCGCAAGCGGTTGACGAGTGGTTCTTGTTTTCACTCGAGCGGCCTGATTCTTTGAGGCTGCAAGGGGCGACCGTCACGCTGGTCAACACCCGCCACGCGCCGGCGGCCGTGGTCGAGCTGCGTCCTTCGCTCGGCGGAGCGATGCCTGACATGCCACCGGCCGGAATGCCCTTGCGCCCGCCACTCGATATCGAGTTCGACGACAGCTTCCTCCGCGGTCAGGCAGACGTGTTCTCTCTGCGACACACCGAACCGACGCGAATTCGGGTGCGGCAATGCGTGTTGGCCGTTCAGGGCGCGTTTCTTTCGGCGCGGGGAACCACGGAATTGTCACATGAGAATGCCCAGCTCGAAGTGCGGCTGGAACACGTGACGGCGGCCGCAGGGGGCGGGTTTCTGCAGCTCGACAGCGGTAACCTGCCGCGCAAGCTCCTGCCGACCCAGGTGTCGGCCTCCGACTGTATATTCAGCAACGTTTCTGCCGCCGGCGCTCTCGTCGCGATGTCGGGCAATTCGCCGCCGCAAGACTTTCGTGCGCTGTTGTTCTGGTCGGGGCGAAACAACGTCTACGATCGCTATGCGACATACTGGTCAATGCAGTCGACCGATGGCACGGCCCGCGCCGACGTGTGGGATTTTGCCGCGTGGAAATCCAACTGGACAGACGCTTTTGAAGTGAATCCGAGGCGGGTCGAAGGCGCCATTTGGGAACGCCGGCAATGGGCCGGCAAGCCCCTCCATCAGTTGTCACCCGACGACTTTGCCCTCGACCGCCAGGCCGCGTCGAATCCGGCCGTTGCGGGCGCCACCGATTCGACCGACGTCGGCGCCAGCCTCTCGCGCGTTGCGGCAGCGTTCGCGCGCGAAGGCGGCGGGGCGGGCGATTGAACCGCTACCGCAGCAGCGACTGCATTTCGTCGCGTGAGAAGCGACGCTGCAGCCGCGCCCCAAGCTGTTCGACGATCCGTGCGGCAGCGTGCGAAGCGAGGCGCCCTGACTGCCGCCAGCTCAAACCATTGGTGACGCCGTAGAGCAGCGCGCCGGCGTACATGTCGCCGGCGCCAGTCGTGTCAAGGGCCCGGGCCGGCGCACCTTCAATGGGAATCACCTGCCCTTCGTGCATCAAGATTGAGCCGTCGGCCCCCAATGTCAGGGCCACGTTTTCGGCGTGCCGATGGATCTCGACCGCGCATTCGATTGGGTCGTGGCGCCCCGTGAGGCTCTGGGCCTCAGCCAGGTTGCAGAACAGCAGATCGACCGGACCTTCGATCAGCCGCCAGAACTCGTCGCGATGCTGCGAGATCAGACACGGGTCAGACACGGTGAAAGCCACCCTGACTCCGTTGCGTTTCGCCAGTTCCATTGCCGCCAGGGCCGCTTCGCGCGTCGACTGGCCCCCGAACAGGTATCCTTCAACATACACGTATTTCGCATTGCGGATCGCGTCTTCACGAATGTCTTCAGCCGAGAGGGTCGCTGAAACCCCGAGGTGCGTCAGCATGGTTCGCTGGGCGTCGGTGCTGATCAGAATGACCGAAGTCCCGGTGTCGCCGTCGGCCACCGGCACTTCAATGGTCACCCCCATCTCGCGCATGTCGTCGAGACAGAAACGCCCGAATGCATCGTTTCCCACCTTGCCGGCATAGGCGGCGCGGCCGCCGAAGTCGGCGACGGCAATCACCGTATTGGCGGCCGACCCTCCCGCGCACCGGGAAACGGGAACACCGTTGAGCGAGGTCAACACGCGCCGTTGCGCGTCTGAGTCGACCAGCGTCATGATTCCCTTCTGGAACCCCAATTCAGCCAGCAGTTCGTCCGAGATGCGGGCCTGCACGTCGACTAGAGCATTGCCGACGCCGTAGATGTCATAGGTCATTTCGTATTTCCAGATAGGCTTCGGGCCGGCCAAGGGGGTATGGCTGCGTGATGAAAAGGCAGGGACAGGTACCTTGCGCCATGCGCTTCTCGGGCGATTCCAGCAGATGTCCGGGAGCCAGTCCCCGTTTTTCAACGGCCTGATAGAGTACCGACTGGTCGAATTGCCGGCTACACGTTCGGCCGGGCTCAACCGCCGCGGCCTCAGCCACCTTCTGTCGGAACGGGCAGATGCCCTTTCTGCCAGGCCTCGGCGTCGGCGCTGCCGGTCGGCGCAGAGCGGATTCTGACTCGAAATGTGCGGGCCGGGCCGGCCCGCGCGCCGCTGATGGGGGCAGCGGCGTATTGCACGGGCAGCGGAGTCGATTTTTGGATGTCGAGCGCCGGTATGTGCCAGCCGGCGTAGGTTCCGCCGTCGGTTTCGACGGTCACGTAGAAAGCCAGCGCGCGCAGGGGCGATGTGTTGGTCAGCCGCCCCTGGACCTCGAGCCCGGCGCCCGTATCGACCCGATTGACGGCAGTCAGCTCGACCTCGCCCAACGCTTCATGCGTCAGCGACAGTCCTGGTGTTTTTTCGGAGCGCAGCGCGATGTTCTGCCGTTTCAGGCTGGCGTCGAAAAACAGTGCGAATTCGCGCTCGACATCCGAAACGTCCTTTCCAAACGCGTCTCGAAAATCAGCAAGACGCTGGTCTGAGTCAAGCTTCTGCAAAGGCTGCCGGTCAGCCAGCAGCCGCACGAATCGGCCGTACTGATTGCGGTATTTGGTTACCAGCAGCCAGTGCAGCGCCCAGGCGCGGCCGTAGGCCTCGCCGACCAGCACGTCGCCGCCGAACGCCCGGTCGTCGGCCAGAATCGATTCAAACGTCACCTGCCTGGCCGCCAGCACCTGCCGCGCATAACGCGAGCTGATTTTCGTCGGCCCGAGGCTCACGCGCCCTTCGCTGCCTTCGAAACCGGTGGCGATTCCCTCGTCGAACCAGGTGGGAATCGGGGCCAGCCGCTGCAACACCTGGCGATTGTAAACCTGCTGATGAATCGCCTCGTGCAAGGGGACGTCGAACGTGCGGCATTCTGAGAGGCGAATGGCCAGCACGTTGGTCAACTTGGAATAGAACCCGGCGATGTTTTGCGCCGCCAGACCGCGACCGACCGCCTGATCGCCGGCGTAGGCGTCAAAGTCGGTCTGGCTCTCGAAAATCAGCACGGGCAGCGGAAACGTCAGCTTCTGAAATGGGATGCGGGCTTCTTTGACGAACGCGACAAGCGCCGCATCGACATTTTTCAGAAACGCCGCCGCCTGCTGCAGAAAGTTCTTGGCGCGAGCCTCGTTCGCTTTGGGAAGCGGCGCCGACAGCACCAACCCCATCACGTACGGCTCGCGCACCGCGCTGCGAAACCGTTCGGCCCCGAACTGCGCCAGTAACTTTGCGGCAACGGCATCGGCGCTCAGCGGCGCGGGGCCGTCGGCTGGTTGTCGGCTTTCGACCGCACCATCGGCAACGAGACGGTACTCGCCATCGGCCAGTTCGAGCGCGAACAGCCCCTGCCCCGAACCTGCCAGTCGCGCTTCGACTTCAACCGACCGGCCCAGTTCGTCGCGATAGCGCCAGTGGTCGGCCTGCGCGGCCGCAAGCCAACTTGTCGCGAGAATTGCCGCCGAAAGCCGCGCCATCAAGGTTCGAGCGCTTATGCTCATAGCGGCAACGGTGGGGGTGTGGAAAAGCGGCCGGCGAATTGGGGAACGTGCCCCGCTGCCGTCCAGTCGGGCATGCCGCTGCACCAGACGAGCGTGGCCGCATTCACTGCACCACGGCTGATGGCCTCCGCCACCTGCGCCGCGCTCCAGGGGCCCTCAGATTTGCCGCCAATCGCAACGTGCCAGGCGTCAGGCACCGGCGGCGGAACGGCCGTTCCCCGGCCCGCGTTCTGTGCCATCTGATGGGCCATGGCGAACCCCATCCCGAGCCCCATGCCGGCGGCGGCCCCTCCACCGGGGTTTGCCGCGGCCTCGGTCATCGCCGTACCCATCTGGTACTGCTGGTACCGGTTCATGTCGCCGATCACCCCCATGCTCGAGCGCGTATCGAGCGCCTTTTCAACCGCCTCAGGAAACGAAACGTTGACGATAAACAACTGTGGCACATCCAGGCCGTACTCATCGTCGATTCGCTCAACGACCAGCTTGCGGAGTTTTTCCGACAGCTCGCGATAGTTGGCGGCGAGGTCGAGGGCCGCAATTTTCGACTCACCCAGCATGTCGGCAAAAGACTCGGCGATTATCGAGCGCATCAACTCGTTCACCTCGTCGGCTTCGACGACGCCGTCTGTGCCCACGAGCGCATTGAGCAGCGCTTGCGGGTCGATCGCTTTGAAGGTGTACGTGCCGAATGCGCGCAGCCTGATGGGGCCGAAGTCGGCGTCGCGGAGCATGACGGGGTTGGGCGTGCCCCATTTCAAATCAGTGATCAACCGCGTGCTGACAAAATACACCTCCGACCGAAACGGGCTGTTGAAGCCGTACTTCCACCCCTGCAACGTTCCGAGAATCGGCAGGTTGTCGGTCTTCAGGCTGTAATTCCCCGGTTCAAACACATCGGCAATCTGCCCGCGATGGACGAAGATCGCCATCTGACCGGGGCGCACAATCAATTGAGCTCCGTTCTTGATCTCATTCTGGTACCGCGGGAACCGCCACACGAGCGTGTGCCGATCGTCGTCGATCCACTCGATGATGTCGATCAGTTCGGCGCGAAGCTTGTCGAGCAACCCCATGCGGAATACTCCGGTCGATCGCGATTGAAACCCGGTGAACATGGGCAACGGCAGAAATTGTAGCCCTGCTAAATCAGCCGAATCAAGCAGCCTGCCAAACGGCGACTGCTCTGGCCCGATTTGCCTCGATTTGCCATATTCATCGTGTCTGGGGGGCGGGGGGGTACGCCAAGCCGGCACTCCCGCCAGCCGATTTCGCCAGCAGGGAGGAATCACAGTGCCGCAGTTGACTGGCCGACGCACGCTCGCGGGCGCTCTCGTCGGGTTCGCGTTCGGATTGATCTTGTTGGAAGTTGCGCTGGCGCAGAATGGCCGGCGCGAGGGGCGGCGGGCCGCCGTAGGCGCGGCGCCTTCGCGGCCCGTCGATTCGATTGCAGGCGACCAGCCCCGGCACCCGCTGGACGATGTGATCGACTTCGCTCAGGAAGCCCGTGAGGCTGTCGAGCAGGTTAAAGACTATACCGCAACATTCAGCAAGAAAGAGCTCGTCGGGAACAGAATGATCCAGCAGACCATGGAGATGAAGTTCCGCCGCGAGCCGTTCAGCGTCTATTTTCATTTTCGATCAGGGAACGAAGCCGGGCGCGAGGTGATTTATGTCGCCGGCGCGAACCGCGGCAACCTCGTCGTTCATGAGGTGGGCATCAAGGCCCTTGCCGGAACTGTCAGCCTGCGCCCCAATGATCCCAAGGCGATGGAGGAGAATCGGTACCCCATCACACGCGTGGGCATCATCAACATGCTCGAGACGGCGTTCTCGATCTGGGAATCTGAGAAGAAAGTCGACCCAAGCGGGGTCGACGTCAAGTTCTTTCCTGACGCCCGGCTGGGGCAGACGGCGTGTAAAGCGGTGCAGATTACGCACCCCAATCAGCAGCGCGACCTGAAATTCCATCAGAGCATCGTTTATTTCGACAAGCAGACGAAGCTGCCCGTGCGGGCCGAGCGCTACGACTGGCCGCGCCGCACGGGGGAGAAGCCGCGGCTGATCGAGGAATACACGTACTCGAACCTCCGCACGAACGTCGGCCTCACCGATGCCGACTTCGACCCGCGCAACCGGAACTACGGTTTCCGTTAGGCGTCGGGTTGAGAGCGGCACACGGTCGATCGGCGCGCGCGTCGCATCGGGCGACGCCAGTCATGCCCTCCGACACGATCAAGGAAGCGCCGGCGGTCGCTTGAGTGTCGAGCTATTCGATCTCGATCGAGGGCTTGCGGGCGGGTTTCTTGCCGCCGCCGCGGCGGTCGGCCATTTTTTCAGGCACGTAGTCGTGTTTGCGTTTGCGCACGACGGTAGCCTGTTCGAGCTTGTCGCCCTTTTTCAGCGCGAGCGCCACATCGAGCCCCTTGATGATGCGCCCGAACACCGTGTGGTTCGCTTCAGGCTTGCCTTCAAAATAGTTGAGGTGAGCCGTCGGTTGATGCGTCAGGAAGAACTGCGAGCCGCCGGTGTCTTTTCCGGCGTGGGCCATGCTGATACTTCCCTGAAAGTGCTTGCGGGCATTCTCAGCGTAGCATTCGCAGGCGATGCAGTAGCCGGGGCCACCATAGCCATCGTTTGAGGGATCTGCATCCAGAGTGTTGGGGTCACCCCCCTGCGCCACGAACAGCGGTTCCACGCGGTGAAACGTGGTTCCGTCGTAGGCTTTGCCTTCAACCAGGCTGATGAAGTTGGCGACCGTGTTGGGTGCCTCGTTCTCAAACAGCTCAAGCAGGATTTCTCCACGCGATGTCTTGAACAGGACGCGGGGCAGGTTGTCGGCTTTGGCTTCTTTCGCCCGAATCGCCTGTTCTTCCTGCCAGAATTTGGCATATTCGGTAATCGACTCCAGCAAAGGCGACAGTTCCAGGTCGAATTGCTTTGGATTGACTTGCTGGGCGGCGCGCAACGTGTCCAGGGCCGCGTCGAACCGGTTCGTCGCGAATTGCACCGTGGCTTTCATGGCATAAAGCGGCAGCGACTTGTGGTCCGCGTCGAGCGATTTCTGCAGGATCCGCAGGGCGTCGGCGAACTTGTGTTCGGCATACGCCCGCCCCGCCATGACTTCCGCCGCTTCCGGGTCCGTCGGGTCCATCTCGTAAATCTGCGGCGCGAGCTTGTAAAACTTCGGCTGCAGTTCACCGTAGTATTCGGCCTCCATCTGCTGTTGTCGCAGCACAATTTGCTGGCGCCGGTTGGCATCGGCGTCGGCCAGTTCCTGTTGCAGTCGCTGGCTCTCTTTACGCAGTTCGTCGCGGCGCGAAATCAAAGACTTCCAGTCGGCCGGGTCGGCGGCGACCTCGCCTTTGCGGGCCGATTTTTTTTTCAGCGGCGGAGCGGCTTCGTCGGCGCCGCTGGCCGCCCACCTCGCTGACAACCCAACGATACCGACGAACAATACCACTAACGTACGTCGCATGATGAGCTCCGAACGGAAACGAGTCGGCCGGGAGGCCGGTGGTTTCGCCTTTGGCGCAAAGTGTAGACGAGACGCGATGGCGGGAACAGCCCGTTCGGTGCTAGGCGGCGGCGCGCCTGGGCGTCGCGATTGCAGTGGCGCGTTGTTCGTCGATGTAGTCGGTCCCCGCTTCGTCGGCCCGTTCGTACCAGATGTTCAGGATCGTGTTGCGAGGCGTGGAACCGGCGGCCAGCGTCGTCCGTCCATGCCAGCTTTTCAATGCGAGAGTGTTGAGCACCACGAAGGCATAGGCGAAATTCGGCAGAAAGGGCGCCCGCCGGGCGATCTCGAAGCCCCGGGGCTCGCGCAGCAGGGTCAGCGGATTGTAGCTGCGGCGATAGAATTGCGTCCCCAAGCCGGGTCTGGCGTCGTCGGCAGGCAGGGCGATCTGCATCGTGACGACTTTCCGGCGCGTGTCCGGGTGCGGCTTGATGCAGTACCCGCCTGTTTCCCGGAACAGCTCCGGGTAGGCAAAGGCTGGCAGATCCAGTACCTGCCCGGGCCGCACGCCGTACCGAAATACCAGCCCCCCGGCCAACCTGGTGAACGTGGCCTGCTTGATTTCCTGCGAACGCAAGACATCGCGGATCGCATACCACACCAGGCCATCGCGCGGGTCGAGTCGGTCAATGGCGCGCGACGTGAGCGGAAAGTGCGTGCGACTGATTTTGCCGTCACGCGTGGCGTGCTTTTCGTATTGGAAAGGCTCGTAGTGCGTCTCAGCCGGCAGGCGCGACAGCATCTCGTGGTAGATCGTCGGCGGGAAGAATTCCTCAACAAAGATGTGTGGAAATGGCTCCGATTCCGGCATAGCGGAGGCTATTCGGTGCGTAATGTGTTCCAGACAGGCGCGCGCAATTTCGCGCCGACGAGCGCAGGCGTTCATGGAACCCGCCTGAACTGAAAAGTGGGAAAGATACCCTCGAGACGAATCGACCGTTCGGGTCGGCCGTTGCGAGCAGAAGACCTTGGAGAGCGCTTTGAGAAGTGCGAGCGGTTGACTTCCCGGGTGAGAGCCCCGGGGAGATTGCGAGACGCCCTGTACCGCAAGTCGCCGATTTCGGTCAAGACGGAATTGGGTGGTACCGGGCCGCCGGCGAGTCCATAACCGCCTTTGCCAGCACCCCCGGGGCTGAAGGATTGCGGCTCATGGCGAACGTTTCCGCGTTCCTCCGAGCGGCTTATCGGGATTGAACAGCTTGCCCATTTGAACTAGCTTCTGCGCGGAGGGAGCACAAGATGAGTGTGCAGGGGCGGAGCCGCTGCGGGTTGACGATCGTAGAGCTTCTTTGCGCGATGGGCGTAATTTCCGTCGCGGTCGGGTTGATCGCCCCTGCCATCGCGCGCACACGCGAGGCGGCGCGTCACATTGAATGCTGCGACCACCTGCGACAGGTCGGGTTGGGTCTTGCCTGCCACGAAGGGCAACACGGTTCTCTTCCCCCGGGTTGGCAGGATCGGCCGTCGGGCCGAACCGCGTGGGGCTGGGCGACGGCAATTCTCCCCTGGCTCGATCAGGCGACAGTCGCTGACCGATTGCAGTGTGCCGGCGCGCCCGATGGCGACTTAGGCCCGAAAGCCGCAGATTTGTCGATTTTCCTATTGCTTTGCCCTTCCGACTCTGCGTCACAGCAATTCACCTTGTATGCCGACGAAGATGCCGCGCACGAGGGCTTCGGTCAGACGTCGAAGTCGCCTCTGGTCGTTCTGCCCTCGGCCAATTACGTGGGGGTCTTCGGTACGCACGACCCCGACGACAGATCGGCCCACGACGGCGACGGAGTGTTTATTCGAGACCGGCGGGTTCGGCTGGCTGAATGCGAGCGGGGTTTGAGCTCGACGATGCTGGTCAGCGAACGAACGGCCCGCAAACTTCCTTCAACCTGGGTGGGTTTTGCGCTCGCAGGAGAAGACGCTGCGGCGCGCGTAGTGGGCTACGCCGACCTGGGACCCAATCGCGACGACGCCGACGAATGTGAATTTGACAGCCGGCACACGGGACATATCAATGTGTTGTTTGGCGATGGTCGCGTCGACCGGGTCGGCAATTCGGTTGATCGCCGGGTATATCGCGCTCAGGCGCGTCGCCGCGCCGCGCCTGAGGCAGTGTTCGACTAGGAGTTCCTCTGATGAAGACAGTGAAGCGCGCTACTGCCAGTCAACAGGCCCAACGCGCTCCGGAACCCGCCGAGCGCCCGCGCCTGACACGTTACGAACTGGAAATCATGGACGTTGTCTGGCGCCGCCACGAGGCGACAGTACACGAGGTCTGCGAGGGTCTGTTGCGCCCTTTGGCTTACACCACCGTCATGACGACGTTACGCCTGCTCGAAAGCAAGACACGCGTTCTCGAACGCACGAAGCGCGGTCGGGCCTTCGTCTACCGACCGCTGGTGACTCGCAACGAAGTGTCGCGGTCGATCTTGAGTGACCTGAGGTGTGTGCTTTTCGGCGGCTCTGTTCCTTCGCTCGTGCTGAACCTGGTTGCCGAAGAGGCGCTTGCGGCTGATGACATCGTGACACTCGTCAGGTCGCTCAAGAAGCTCGAGCAGGATATGTGATGGATCACGAGTACCTCGAAGCCGCCCTGGCTCTGTTCTTTCAGGCGGGTTTCGTCGTTTTGCTGACCGAAGCGCTCTCGCGGATTGCGGCGTCGGCACGCAACTGCAATCGGCTCTGGAGCGCCTGCCTCCTGGCGTTGGCCTATCTGCCCGCAGCGACGCTGCTGTGGCCGCATCTACGGCTGCTGCCCAATCAATCGCAGATCGTTTTGCTGAGCGGTACGGCCGTCGCAATCAGCGGGCGGTGGCTGGCTGTAACGTGGCTCGTCGGCGCCCTGCTCCTGGTGACGCGATTGATCGTCGACCTGGCCCGAGTCGCGCGGCTGCGACGCGCGGCGTCACCCGTGGGCCGGCGCCTCGTTGAGCAGGTCGCAGCGCAGCTTTCGCGCCGGCCGGATGAAACCGCCAATCCGCTGCGAATCGGCGGCCGCGAGGTTCAGTTGCTGGTGTCTGAGACGCTCGGCGGCCCCTTGTGCGGGCAACTGCAATCTCCGTTTATCATGCTGCCCGCGTCATTTCTGACGCTGGCGATCGACGAGCTGTCGCTTGTCGTAAGGCATGAAATCGAGCACTTGCGCGCCGGCCACCCTCTGTTGCTGTTCATTCAGAAGCTGGTTGAAATCGTATTCTGGCCGCACCCTGCGGCCTGGTGGGCTTCGCACCAGGCGGAGCGGGCACGCGAATTTCTGTGCGATGCGGCAACCGTGTCGTCGCGCGAGTCTGCGGCCTGCTATCTGCGAACGTTGTTGCGGGTTCTCGGGGGCGGGCAGAAGCTCTGCAACCCGGGAGGCGCCGCCCTCGGGTTCTCGGCGCGTCGCAGGATTCTGATTGACCGGGCACAGCGTCTGGCTGAGGGAGGCTGGCAGTCTTCCACGGCGGTCGACCGCTGGTGGCCGGCCGTCGCGCCGCTTCTTGCCGGAGCAGTCGTGGCTTTGGTCTTGTGGGTCCCCGTCACGGCGACGGCGTCGCAGCGGTCGCTGTGGTCTCCCTGGCCGGCGGCCGCCGCGCGCTGCCTGAAAGCGGTTTCGATCACAGTTCGCGACTACGAAGTCGACGGGCATCGGCTGCGGCCGCAGGAGCTGCGGCACGTTCAAAGCCGCGGCGATTGAGCGCCATTCTCGGGCTTTCGCAGCCTGCTTCCGTGGGTCGCAGAGCACCCGCTCTGGCTGCACGCGCAAGGCAATCGCCTTTGCGAAAACTCCCGTTGACGTAAAACTATATTAATAGTAATTGGACCGCCGACATCACGTGCCGCGTTCCGCAAATCGGCGAACGGGCCTGTGTTGCGAGTCAAGGACGACAATAATGCAGACGGCGCGGAGAGCGAGAGAAGCGGCAGGCGCAGCAGCCGGCCTGCAACCGAGACCCGGGCTCTCGCTCGTCATTCCGGCGCGAAACGAGTCAGCCGTCATTCGTCAGGCCATTCGCGAGGCTGCCCGGGCGCTCGAGGCGCTCAATCGACCTTTCGAAATCATCATCGTCGATGACGGCAGTTCGGACGATACCGCCGCAATTGCCTGGGACGAGTCGCTTCGGCACGAAAACGTCAGCGTCGCGCCACTGAGCCGCCACGTCGGCTATGCCGGCGCCCTGCGGCACGGGTTTCGTCTGGCCCGCCACGAGCTGATCGCGTTTACCGACGCCGACTGCCAATTCGACCTGCACGATCTCGGGCGCCTGCTCGGGCTGGCGGAATCCGCCGACATGGTGTGCGGCTATCGGGTCGGCCGCCAAGATGCCTGGCGGCGCAAAGCGTACTCGCGCGTCTTCAACGCGCTGGTCAGGCGTCTTCTGGGGACCAGGGTTCGTGATTGCGATTGCGCCCTCAAGGTCTTTCGTCGCGACTGGATCAATTCGCAGGTTCTGTCGGCCGAAGGGTTCTTTTTCAACGCCGAGATTCTGGTCAAGGCGCGGCAAAGCGGATTGCGCGTGGCCGAGTTCGGGGTAACGCACCGCCCCCGGGCCGCGGGGCAAAGCAAAGTTTCCCTGTGGGACGTGCTGCCCGTTTCGCAGGCCCTGATTCGTTTCTGGTGGAAGGAATTCCTGTTTCCCGGGCACCGCTTTGAAGTCGCCGATCGTCAGGAGCTTACCACGCGGCGTTCAATCGCGATCACGTCGATCATCCTCTTGATCGTCGCGGCAATTCTACTGTTGCCACGCCTGTCGCATCCTCTGCTTGACCCTGATGAAAGCCGCTACGCCGAAATTGCCCGGGAGATGTTCGATTCGGGAGATTGGATCGTACCCACGCGCCAGGGGCGCCCGTATCTCGAGAAGCCGCCGTTGCTCTACTGGCTGACGACGCTCAGCTACACCGCCTGCGGGACAAGTGAATTCTCGGCCCGGCTGGTCGCGGCCCTGGCAGCGCTTGCCACCCTGCTCAGCACGTACTGGCTGGGCATACCGCTGGTTGGCCGCCGCGGGGCTGGTGCGGCCGCATTGCTGCTGGCGAGTTGCGCGGGTTTTCTGTTGTCGGGCCGATTTCTGTTCATGGACACAGTATTAGCGCTCTTCACGACGATTGGCCTGCTGGCAGGTCACACGGCATGTCGCGGGCCGACGCTACTGTGGCCATTCTGGTTAGGGTCGGCAATCGCCTGCGGACTGGGAGTGCTGACGAAGGGCCCGCTGGCTGCCGCATTATTTCTGCCTCCGATTGTCGCCTCTCGCTGGCTGACTTCCGCGGGCGCGCCGCTTCGCGCGCGGCACTGGCTGGCATACGCCTCGATCGCCACATTGATCGCAGGACCCTGGTTTGTCGCCGCCGACCTGCGTCAGCCGGGGTTCGTACTCGATTTCATCAAGGTGCATCATGTGCAGAGATACGTGGGCGGGTTGGCACATGCCGAGCCGTGGTGGTTCTATCTGCCTGTTCTGCTGATCGGGGCCTTGCCCGGTACGATCCTCCTGCCGGCGGTCGCCGTTTATCTGCGCAGCGGCAGTGAATCGGCCCGACGGGCACGCACCTGGGACCTGGGTTTTCTGCTGCTCGCCATCGGCTGGGGCTTGGCGCTATTATCGTCGTCGCGCTGCAAATTGCCCCCTTACCTGCTGCCGATCGTGCCCCCGCTGTGTCTCGTGCTGGGGTACTCGCTCGTTGCCATCGTAACCAGCGCGACTCGTCACGGGTATCTGCAATACGTGCGCAGAAAATCACCTCGCGACCTGTGCCTGATTCTCTCGGCCGGCGTATTCGCGGCCGCGCTTGCCGATCTGGCCTGGCTTGCAAACCGATCGTCGGGTCACGTCGCAGTCTGGCTGACGTTGTTTAGCGCCGGCCTGTTGGCGGCTTATGTGCTTAATCGGCAGATCGCCGGCGTCGCAGGCGCATGGCTGACTGCGGGTGCGTACGCCGTTCTGGGAATGGGTTGGAGCGTCAGCACGCTGATGTCCGACGTGGCGTACCGGCTTTCGCATGTCGCGCCGGTCGACGCCATTTGCCGCAGCCAGGCCTTGCAGCCGCCGACGGTGTTGTTGTACTCGATCAATCACGTGGAAGACTCATTCGCGTTTCACTTTCGAAGCCGGCGCACGTTCGATTTCGAACCGCACGACGTCGACGGTCTCGTTGCGGCGCTTCAGGCGCAGCCCGACGCACTGCTGCTGGCGAATTCGGCGCAATGGAACTACCTGTCCGAGCGGCTGCCGCCCGAACTGGCGCTGCGCGTCGTCGGGCAGCACCGTCAGATCATTGTCGCGCGGTGCTTCTCAGAAACCGAGGGAAGGGCGTCCGTGGCGTCACCTGCCCAAACACCGGCGGCTGGGGCGGCGACCCGCTCAGTGCTTCGTCACACGCCGCAACACGACCCCGGCGAGGCTCAGCATGCCGGCGTTGCCCAGCCACATGCCCCAGGCGGGGTTGAGCTTGTTGTCTTTCGACAGCTCCATCGTGAGGATGATCGCGGGGTAATAGAGCGTGAGAATGGGCAGGAAGCAGAGGGCGAAGCTGGTCAGAAACTGTCGTCGCCCTTGCAGCACGGCGAACGGCGCCCCTAGCAGCGTGAAGAAGAAGCAACTGCACGCCAGTGCGACCCGGCTGTGAATCTCTGTGTTGAGCTTGGTCCAGCGGTGGTTGGCGTCGTTCAGCCGGCGATCGTAGTTCCGCGATTCGTCGGCTGAAAACCGGTCAAATTGACCCAGCGTCAGTTGAAACGCGGTGCTGATCACGCGGCGTTCAAGCAACCCGCGGCGTTCGACCTCCAGCGACTTCATTTCATTGCGAATTTCATCGACGGGCGTGTTTCGCGGCGCGGGCTTGTCGAATCGCGCCGGCAACGGAAACGGCATCTCTTCGTGATTGAAGCGCAATGATTTGCCATCCGGGGTATGCCACAAGCCATTCTCAAAGGTCATGACCACCCGCATCTGCGGCATGTCGAACTTCAACTCGGCCGACCGCGCCGTAATGGTTGTCGCCCGCCCGCCGGGCGGAGGCGCGTACCGAATTACCGGATTGATCAATTTGCGCCCGTCGACACGATCGACCGAAATCGCAATTCCCCGGTCGGCGTCGGTGAACTGGTTTCGGGTCCTCAAGCCGTCGAGGAAGATGTCTTCCATCGCCAACGTAACGATCTGCTGAATGCGCGTGGTCGCGAGGGGAATGAAATAGTCGGTCAGCAGGAAAGTTCCCAGGCTCAACAGCGACGCCAGGATGAACGCCGGCCAAAGCGCCGAAATCACGCTGATTCCGGCCGCTTTGATGGCCGTCACTTCCTGATCGCCGGCCATCCGGCCGTAGACGACGCACACCGTCAACAACAGCGTCGCGGGGATCGTATAAGGCATCAGGCTGGGTACGACCCACGGCAGAATCTGAACAATCTGCTCGGGGCCCAAACCATGCTTGGCGGCCTGGCCTGCCACCCCTACCACCACGAGCATGCAGGTCAGCGCCAGCAGCAGCAGCGAAAAGACCTTCAGCAATTGCGCGAGGACGTAGCGCTGTAGAATCCCCATGCCGGCTTCCTTGCCTGGGGCGCGGCCATCTGGCGCTCGCAGCCCGCCGAGTCGTATAGAGCAACGGGGCTTGAGCGTCAAGGTCTATCACCTGTAGCAGTTATGTTGAGACAGGCTGCGGTGCGGCGGTGCGGCCGACGCCCCCGCTCCAGACGCGCTGAAGCCGAGCGGGCCGGCCGTCCGAATCAAGAGTAGAGCGGTGTAGTTGCGCGCCTGCGTCGAGCATCTTGTGCGCGGCGCGGCGTCCTGGTAAGGAGGGTTTGCTGTGAGAGAACTCATTCAACAGGCCTCCGACGATCAGTTGGCCCTTGCGATCTGCGTGGCCTCGGTCGTCGGCACTGGCCTGATCATGTATTTCAGCCACTACGTCGGTCGTTTGAGCGGACGGGTACGCGGTGTGCAGCCGGGCGGCGCGACGTCTGCTTCGTCGACGCGATCGCTGCCTCAGGTTTCGCCTGCCGCACAGGTTGGGCGTCGCGACAAGGCCGCCTAGACGCGCGCCTCATAACGATTGAAACACGATTGAAGGTGTTTTGTCGCGCCGCTACCCAGGTCGCAAAACCCAACCGCCGCGATATGGCGTCGAGTGGGCGATGCTCGGGTGCGTTGCCGGAGCCTGCTGGTGTCATCGAATTGGTCCGCCCCATTATCGGTCGTGCGGTCGGAATTCACGGGCGACTCGGCGTATGCCGACCTGTTGGAGATTTTCACCGCAGCGCTGCCCGACCGCATTCAAGGATTGCGAACGGCCTTTGAGGGGCGCCATTTCGAGTCGCTTCGCGTGTTGGCGCACCAGTTGAAAGGGGCCGGGGGAGGCTTCGGCTTTCCCGGCGTCACCGACCTAGCTGCGGAGCTCGAGAGGGCCAGCCGATCGGCGGATATCGAAGCGATTCGCCCGGCGCTCGACCGCCTGATCGCCTATCTCGGCCGAATTGCCGTCTGAGCGAACCCGCAAGAAGAATTGTGCAGCCGGAGGCTGCCGACCGGCGCGCAGGCGCCCCCCCGCTCGCCGGCCCAATTGTAGTTGCACGTCGACGTCACCACCCCCGACAGTCTGGAGCCTCTCCTCAAGAGCCGCGAACCGTGTGCTTATTGTTCAATGGCGGCCATCCAACCTATGTTGGCCTGCGGCGGCGTCAGGCTCACGCGAATCATATAGGCCCCCGGCTCGGATTTGGGAAACTTGAATTTCAGCGGCGCATTTGACCAGGGGCGCCTGTAGACGCTGATTGGTTCTGAACCGTCGGGGTTGAACAGGCCAAATGTGACGATCGTCCCGTTGGCGGCCGGTCCGCCCGGGGTCCATACGACCCGCCAGCCGCTTTCGGAGACGCGAAATTCATCGGTCACCTGCTCGCCGGTTCCCCGATATCGCAAGACATGCCGCCACTGATTCTTTTCACGACGCTTCGTCGCCTCTGAAACCTGTGTCTGCTTTTCTTCCGAGCGCTTCAGCGTCGGCGACTGATACACGCGCTGACCGTCGATTTCGATGTATTCGGCAATGAGGTCGGTGTGCTCGTCGAACTCAACGAAGGGGCGCTGCGGGTCGCGATCGTCGGGCAGCCCAATTGTTCGGCCCTCGCCTCGCGGCACGTGCTTCACCTCAGCGGCATATTCACGCTTCATATACACGCCGTATTCGTTCTGTGCGTCGAACTTTCCTGTCGCTCGCCAGGCGGGCGGGCCGCCCCCCTCGAGACGTTGCACTTGCGGCGGGTCGTCAAACCTGGCCGTCAGGCCGGTTTTCACGAAAGGCCTGATCAGGGCGGGCATGGCCGCGGCGACGTCTTCGAGCGTCGGCTCGCCACGGCGCTTGGCTTTAGCCGCTTCCGGCACAGGCTCGGTGTTCGGCCAGCAGAAATAGGTGCCGCCGGCCAGCAACAGCAGCACGGCCCCGGCGAAAAGGGCCAACACGCCGGCCCTGCCCCGACGGGCATTTGCCGGGAATTGGGCGGCGATCGCAGGTTGCACACCCGGCTTGGCCGGCATCGCATCGCGCTCCCGCGGCGGCACCCGGTCACTCGGGCTGGGCGACAACTGGCGACGCTCATCGCGACACTTCGGACATTGCGCAGGCGGCGATGCATCGGCTCGCAGCCGATACCCCTTGCCGCAGATTGGACAATTCCACGGTTGCAGCGGTTGAGGATCAGGCGTGCGCAGGGGCATAATGGGTCTTTACTATCAGGCCGCCCGACCTGCGCCCACTGCCAGGAACAGCGGCTGAAGCCGGAGGCAGGGTGGTGACCCTTCGCGCCGCTAGCCCAACTTCCGCAGTCCGTCAGGCCGATTTCGCGAATTGCCGGGGTTTTTGCAGGGTCGGTGGCAAAAGTTGGCACTACATTTCGGCCAGGGCGGGGGCGGCAGTCCGGGTGGGTTTTGCA
>JBQTIL010000145.1:0-3871 GCA_052388175.1 Planctomycetaceae bacterium
CGCGTCTACGCCAAGGGGAACCGCGCATCTTCTGTGACATGATCGTCTCCCTGAAAGGATGACAACAACAAAGGATTCCCGACCGACACGGTCGGGCTGCTGAACGTTCCGGGAGTTGTTGCGGCGATTTCGAGGTGATGGCAGTCGCTGCAGCCATTGCTTCCTGCGTCACACAATCGTGCGCCGCCGTTGCCGCACTTCGATGCCAAGCGTAATATGGAAGAGCAGGCGTTGGCATTCCATTCCAGAATGCGGAAATATTGTCGCATTTTGCGACAAGCAGAGGGCGGTATGATGACCGCACGCGTCATCCGAATCGGCCTGATCCTGACCCACAGTTTCGCGTACTGCCGCGGAGTTGTGCGAGGCGTCAGAGAGTTCGCCGAGCTGCGGCCAGACTGGGTGCTGGTGCCTGTCGCGCCCGAACCTCGGGCCGTGCGCGCCTTTGCCAGGGTGAGGCCGGCGGGAGTGATCGCACATGTGTTCACCGAGGCTACCGCGCAGGCCGTGCGGCGCCTGCGAAAGCCCTTCGTGAACGTGTCGGGCATGATGCGCGTGCCCCTGACTCCGCGCGTCGGAAACGACGACGTGGCCTGCGGAGCGCCGCTTTCGTTCGGCACTGGGGCGCAGCATGCTCGACGAAATCCGTCGCGTGCACGTCGAGCTCCAGTGGGAGAAACGCGCCCCGGGTACCATGAGGGTCGTGCGAGCGCCGCACGAGCGAGCCGGTTTTCAACGACTGGCCGTCCCGCCTCACGTGGTCACGTGTCACGTGTCACGTGTCACGTGGCGGGCCTACCCTCACAGTGCTCCAATCGCCATCCGGACTATTTTCTGCCGTTACTCGGCGCGTCGCGAGCGGCTCTCCTGAGAAACAATACCGAATCCATTGGAAAGGGAGACACAAGGGATCGCGATGCCCCTCCGCTCACAGTGCCTCCGTCTTGCTCGGCGCCCGATGCGGGGTCGTACCAGATTGCGACAAACGTTCGATCGCTGTCGACGTCCGACAGATTGAGCGCGACCGGACCGCCGTCCTGGTCGTACACGATGTATTCTTCCCCCACGATTCCCGAAGCGATCTGCTGTTCGTCGCGGGAAACCATCTCGTTAAGCTGCCTGTACCGGCGGTATTGCGTTCTCGTGTACCAGAAATCGAACATGCGGCGGACGTAAGGCTCGCCTTCGCCATTGCCAGCGGGGCGCTTCGTCCAAGTATTCCATTCGTCGTATAAGGGAATCATACCGCCGAGAAGCACGCTCCACGAAGCGCGCATCGCTTCGATGCCGTTTCGAACCCCCCAGCCCGGGAACTTGTCGGCGATTTCAGGCGGCGACTCCCACATGTCCTCCGACGCAATGATCGGACGATCGATGAATGGGTCGCCGATGCCGCCGCTGCCGTTAGGATCAGCGATTTGCTGCCCCCCGCCTCGACGTGAGTTCATGGGGAAGAAGTTGAGGCCCCCCGCCTGCCGCATCGAGAAGCCGAGCCAGCCGGTAAAGGTGCTATGCGAGCAATCGTGCGCCGTCAGCAATCGCTTCCAGGGATCGTGGTCGTGGATGTATTGCATGATTTGCGACACCTCTTCGGGGCGCCAGATGTCCATCCATTCCCAGACGGGGCTCCAGCCGAAGTAGTTGCCATACGGAGCCATGCGAGCAACGAAGTATCGCAGAAATACCCGGAAGTCGTCGAAATCATATTCGGAATCCTGGTCGACAAGACCCGAGAACGTGAAGGCATAAACGCCATTCCTGCGGCAGAAATCCAGCGCATCTTCGTTCGCGCGAAATGCGGCAATCGAGAATCGCTGGGTGTCGGTCGCATTCGCCCACCACGAATCGGTCGGCTTGCCCATCGGTGTCCAGCGCGTCGACGCATCGCGTTTCTCGCCTGGTTTCAGCGGACCGTAGCCGACGTCTGAAGAAGATGTTCCACGTCGCGTCCGATCGCCCATGTCGGGCCACATGACCATGTTGTAGCCGCGATCGATCACGCGCGTCCGGAGCGCCTGCCTGAATTCGTCGAGTTCGTCGGCCATGCGATGCGTCTTCGACCAGGCGAGCCAATGATGCATTCCATAAGGCCGCGCATCGAATGGCTTACCCCGCGCCGTCATAAAGTACCACGAATTGTCGCTGGCGACCTGCAGGGGGCCGGCGAGGCCCGTGTCTTCGACCGTAAATTGGCCGGCCTCGCCTTTCGTGCCGTCGGTCCACGAATATTTATACCGCCAGGTTCCGACTTCATCGGGCATCCATCGGAACCTCCAAACCGGGCCGCGATCTCCTCCTTTGCCGTCGCCATCGTAAAAGCCAAAGAACGAATACCGCTTTCCGGAAGGAGCCGTGAATTCGGTCGTCAACTCAACGACCTGAAAATCGAACGGGTTGGAATACGTCTTGGCGTTCACCACCTTGCGTTCAAAGACGCCGAAGAGTTCGATCTGTGAACTCTTCTCCGATGCTGCGGCTCGGTCTGGCACACCCAGGGCATCCAGAATGCAATCCGCGACAAACCGATTGCCGGCGGCGTTCAGATGCGCTTCGTCATGCGTCAGGATGCCCTTGGCGACGTTGTTTGGATTGTTTTGCTTCAGTCGTTCGATAAACAGCTTGCGGAGATCGAGCAGTTGCACCTGCGACTCCTTCGCAACGTGTCTGCTGATTGCCGAGTATTCGTCCAGCATGGCATCGAGCGGGTTCGTTCCGTCGCGCCGTTCGCCGATAACGCTTGGCGTACAAAGGATGACGCGCGCCTTTGATTCCTTAAGGCGACTGAGCAGCCGTTCGAGACCTTGCGAATACGCATCTTTGGGTGTGCCCTTTCCCTCCAATGAATGCCAGACGTCGTTGATGCCGATATAGACCACCACGACATTCGGCCGCTTCGCCAGCACGTCTCTGTCGAGCCGGGCCTCCAGGTCCGGCACACGATTCCCGCTGATTCCGGCGCCCACGATTTCAACCGGCAAGTCGGGCCGCCTCGTGCGGATCGCTTCCTGCACTAACTTCACATAACCGCCCGGCTCCGCACCGTCTTCCGTGATTGAGTCGCCCAGGAATAGAATGCGATCACCAGCCTTGAACACAGGTTCGGCCGCCCCAATGACAGGTAGTTCCAGCCACATCAGGTAACTCAGCGTTGCGAATATCGCTCGGACGCAGAAAGAAGTCGTCGGCATTGCCACACCTTGTCACAAACGGGGAGGACGCCAAGCCCGGCAGCGACCCCGCTTCTATTTCGATTTCTTTGTCCTGGGCGGGGCCAGCCCCGCCCCCGGGCCCCGCCGTTTGGATTCGGGGGCGATTTTTGCTTTTGCCACCGAACCCTCCAGGTTAAGATCGAAATCGTTGTCTGCTCCAGTGGCGCTGACCTCGACACTCACGGGCGTAACCTGCACCCCACAGTCCAGGGGCTTGAAGAGCGGTAGCGCCTTGAGCTTCGCTTCGATTTCAGCCCGCGCTTCCGGCTCCATCGCCGCCTGCAAGGCGGTCAGTTCGGGGCTTTTGGTCCGGGGTGGTTCGACAGAGACGGTATGCGGACCGACTAGTGCTCCAGCGATCTCCATCCTACCCATGTAGTTAAACGTGATCAGACTGAACGTCCCGTCCTCCTGCACCACTCCCCGGGACGAAGGCCCCGGATTCCCCGTCGAACGCCGCGTTTTTTCGGGCTCGTCGTCAGGCGAAAAGACGACCGTCGCCCCCTCGGCAGGCTTCCCGTTGCACATCAGTGTCCCGGTAACGCTGACGAAATTCCCGTAAGGATCACTCCCGCAACCGGAAGTGCCGAACATGAGCACAATGAGTGAAAGCCAATTCCGACAGCGGTCGATGCCAGGCACAATCGACTCCTCGTGGTCTG
>JBQTIL010000146.1:0-16967 GCA_052388175.1 Planctomycetaceae bacterium
TGTGGTCTGTGTGGTCCGTGGTCAAGTCTTTTCGGCCCGATTGGATTCTGGAGCATCCCAGCCGAAATCCTCAGTCCGAGGAATTTTGTTGCGGTGCCAGAATTCTGAACGATTGCTGTGCAGAGAAGACCATCAGTAAAACTCTCTGCGTTTCTCCGCACTGCAAGCGCTCAGAATTTTGTCGCGGCCACAACGTTTTTGTCGGCGCCGAAACCCAACTCATTTGGCACATCCTTGTTGCGTTCAAAAAAGATTCCACCATGAATCAGACAAATCACGCGAATCAGAACAGAGCGGACACAACCACAGAAATGAGCCATCCAGATTCTCGATACGTGCTGAATCAGAACCGCGGAGAACGCCGAGGACGCCGAGAGACGCAGAGATTTTCGCCGAAGATCTTCTCGGCGCGTCTCCGCGAACTCCGCGCTTTCTGCGGTTTGAAATCCACGGCTCGTCATATCCAACCAGATTCATCCGACTTGGTTGCGGCTCGGCCGCGCTGTGCCCTCGGAGTTCCCCGCGGTTCTGCCAGTTCCCGTTTTTTCGTGTGGTCCGTCGGTTCCGTGGACACCTTTCCGGACGGCACGCTGTCGACCTACAGCCCCGGGCGGAGGCCGGCGGCGATGGTCTTGGCCCAGACCCCGCCCACCACCGCGTCTTGCCGCAAATGCCTCTTGCGCTTCGACGTCTTGCCTGAGAGCAAGTGCCCGCGGCCGCGCTTGCGGTGCTTGACCTTTCCCTTGGCGGTCAACTTGTACCGCTTCTTCATCCCTTTATGTGTTTTCTGCTTCGGCATGTTCGTCTCTATTTGGGTATCAGCACCGCCGTCATGTTCCGCCCTTCCATCGACGGCGGCTTCTCGACTTTCGCCACATCTTCGAGCGAGGCGATGACCTCCTGGATCATCTCGCGGCCCCGATCGACGTGGGCCATTTCGCGACCGCGAAACATGATCGTCACTTTGACCTTGTCGCGATCTGACAGGAACCCGCGGGCCTGCTTGACCTTGAATTCGACGTCGTGTTCGCCCGTCTTGGGTCGCAGGCGGATTTCCTTGACCTGCACCTGATGCGTTTTGGCGCTCTTGGCCTGCTTCTTTTTCTGCTCGTATTTGAACTTTCCGTAATCCATGATGCGGCAGACGGGGGGCCGTTCCGTCGCCGCGACTTCCACCAGGTCTTGCCCTGCAGCTTTCGCCAGTTCGAGGGCCTCGGCCGTCGACATCGGCCCCATCAACACCCCATTTTGAGTGACGACGCGAACGGGGGAAATGCGAATCTGCTCGTTGATCCGATGAGTCACGTCGCCTGCTGCAAGCCTTTCCTCAAGAGTACGAAATTACGGACCCGACCGAGTTTCTGTTGTAGTCGGCCCGCATTTCGGCGTCAACAAGGCGGCCGTCGATTCCAGAATAACTCGCGTCCCCAGCTTGCGCGTGTAACGGCTGCCCGGGCCGTCAAACCGTACCGCCGGCCTTTTCCGATGGGGCCTTGTCGCCAGAGGCGGCGAGGCGAACGGCTTTGCGCCCTTCAAAGCGCCCCGGCAGGCCGACGAAACGTGGCTGCCCATTGACGCGTACCGATGCCGGAGCGTTGCTCGGGCAATCGGTCGTAATGACGTCTCCTACCTCCAACCCCTCGATTTCTTCGGTCGTCAGGCAGGTCGATGCAAGGCAAACCACCAACTCGATAAGCCTGCCAGGAGCCTCACCGGGCGCACCCCGGCGCGCCTCCCCCTCCATCGACCGGTGGTGTGCCACAAGCCGCTCGACCACCGACTGAAGCGCCAAGGCGGGAATGGCGAGATTCATGCCGCCGCAGACTTCGCCCAGTGAGATCTCAAACGTTTGAAGTACGACGATTTCGGTGGGTGAAACGAATTGCAGGCGCGACGGCTCAGTCTCAATCGAGGGGGCGGAAGTGCGGATCTCGCAGACCCCGCACCACGACCGACGCCACGCGCCCAGCAACAGTTCCATCAGCCGTTGCAGCAGCTTCAATTCGACGTCGGTTGCCGCGCGAGGCGGAGCAGCGTCAGGCCGCGCCTCCGCCCCGCCCAGCAGTCGATCGAGCAGCGGAAAAGCCACCCGCGGACTCACTTCCCACAGCACCGGCCCGCGCAATGGCTCAACTGGTACCACGGCGCAACAGGTGGGGTTTTCGAGCCCCGGCACCAGATCGCAGCCCTCAATCTGATCGCAGCCCAGAGGCCGCACCTCGACGGCCGCACGAACTGCTTCGCTCAGCGCCGCCCCCGCTTCGCGCGCGAATTCGACATGCAGCCTCTCAAGCGCGGCAAGACCTTCTGCAGCCATTCGGCGTGCGCCAAAGCGGGCCGCAGCGTGGCCGGGGGTGGCGCGCCGATCCGCCGCGCCCAGCCCGGCCATTAACGACTCCATCTCCGACTGACTCAGCACATGTGCCATCCCTGGCCTCGCAATTCATTTCGGATTTTGGATTGCGGATCTCCGCAATTCGAAATCCCTATCCCCTATCCCCTATCCCCTGACTTGCCCGTCGCCCCAGGCCACGAATTTGTAGCTGGTCAACTCACGCAATCCGCACGGCCCCCGCGCATGAAGCTTGTCGGTACTGATGCCGATCTCCGCCCCCAGCCCGAATTCCCCACCGTCGTTGAAACGAGTACTGGCATTCACCAGCACGGCGGCCGAATCGACCGCCGCCACAAAGCGCCGAGCGGCTGCCAGGTCGTTCGTTACGATCGTCTCGGTGTGATGTGAGCCATAGCCTTCGATGTGTTCGATGGCCTGTTCCAGGTCGTCAACGATTTTGACCGAGAGAATCAGGTCGAGATATTCCGTGCGGTAGTCGTCGTCGGTGGCGGGCCGGCTGCCGGGAATCAGACGGCGCGAGCGCTCGCAGCACCTCAGCTCGACCCCCCGCGATCGCAGGTCGTCTGCGGTAACCCGCAGAAACTTTTCCGCAATCTCCTGATGCACCAACAGGCATTCCGCCGCGTTGCAGACGCCCGGCCGCTGGCATTTCGCATTGACGATGATGCGCCGCGCCATGTCGACGTCGGCGGCCCGGTCGACATAGACGTGACAGATGCCGTCGAAATGTTTGATGACGGGCATGGTCGCTTCGGCCGCGACCCTCTCGATCAACGACTTCCCCCCGCGCGGAATCGTCACGCTGATCTTGTCGCGCAGCTTCAGAAACTGCCCCACCGCGGCGCGGTCGGTCGTTTCGACCAGTTGCACGGCCGCCCAGGGGAGGCCGGCTTCCTCCAGCGCCTCTTGCAGCAGCGAGTGCAGGGCCTGGTTGCTGTGAATCGCTTCCTTGCCGCCGCGCAGAATCACTGCGTTGCCGCTCTTGACGCAGATTGCCGCTGCGTCGGCCGTCACATTGGGCCGCGATTCATAGATGAAAAACACCACCCCCAAGGGCACGCGCACGCGCAGCACCTCCAGCCCGTTCGGCCGGATGCTGCTGTCGATCACCTCGCCGACGGGGTTGGGCAATAACGCGATTTCTTCGAGAGCGGCGGCGACGGCCTCGAGGCGTTTCCCATCCAGCCGCAAACGGTCGACGGCCGCAGGCGACAGCCCATACGCGGGCGCGTGCGCCACGTCTTTTTCATTCGCCGCCAGCAACTCGCCCATCCGCCCGCGGATCAGTTCGGCCGAGCGCCTCAGCCAACGGTCTTTCTGCTCGCCGGTGGCAACGGCCAGCCCGCGGGCCGCGACCTGCGCTTGCGCCGCGACTTCGGCGGCGTAAGCTGCGAGATCGAGTTGTGCGCCGATGGTGGACATAAGTGGCCAGGCGATCAAGTCGAACAAATGGTGCCCTGCAAACGCAAGTATCGGCCAATGCGACCTTTGTGTCAATCCGGGGATGCGGGGTCGGCCTCACGAAAGGCCCGGCGGATGTGCGGGCGCCTGTAAGCAGTCAGCACGCAGCAGCACTCAGGAGTTCCGGTTCGTTGCCAACCCCGCACAACACGCTTCCGGCCTGCCGAGCCTGTATCAGACGCTTTTCTTGCCAAACATCGTGGGTTAGAGTGACAGGCGTACGATCAGTTGGACCTTTTCGCGGTGTAGCGGGCCGCGACAAGTCGTAGAAACGCACCGATTCCGCAGTTCTCGGAGCCGAGGCGGCCAGGCAAGTCGCGCCACTCTCTGTGTCACCACAGGGGCTAAAGTCTCACCATGAAATGCTTTTTGCGGGTGTTCTCGGCTGCCGCTGTGTTGGTTGGGGGCGTCGCACAGAACTTTGCTGCCGAGTTGCCGACCGTAATCAAGTCGGCGCCATGCACCAAGCCCCCCACGATCGACGGCAAGTTGGGCGAGGGGGAATGGAAAGAGGCCACTCCCGTCGAATTCGAGTTGTCGTTTCTGAAAATCGCGACGCAGTCGGTTTCGAAGCGGGCTTGCCAGTTGCGCGTCATGAACTCGGCCAACGGCCTGTACGTCGCGCTGCGGGTTCCCGACGAGGCAGAGAACAGAAGCTTCGAACCGCTCGACTGTGACATCGCCCTGCTGGCGTTCTGCCGCGGCAAGGAACTGACCCCGGGTGACGATCGCAAAGTCGTCGTTCCGGGAGCATACGTCGACAAGCATACAACCAGCCCGGGCGAAGACGCTGATGATCTGAAGCAGGATGGGCGCGGCGCGATGGCCTACGACGTGCAGGCAAAGGTATACATCATCGAATGGGCCGTGCCGCTCGATTCAGGCGACACCGAAGACATCAGAATCAAGCCGGGAAGCGCCATTCGCTTCAATTTGGGCTTTCTGGATGCCTTCCAGGCCAACCACGCCGACACCCAATTCAGTTCCGCCTACCCCGACATCAATCAGGCCGCCACCTGGGGCGAGTTGCGGCTGGCTGCCGATGTGAAAGACGATGGCGGCGCTGCGTTCAAGTGAGCGTTGTGAGATCGCGAACGGATGACCCGGCGCCCAAGCCCATCGCGCGGGCTGACGGTGCCCGGCCCGGCAAGCTCGGGCCGCTCGACGGTCTGCTGGCCGCCGCGGGCGGGTTGGTCCTCGCTCGAGGAGCACACAGGGAAGGGAAGTTGGAGGGGGCGGTGTAGGATTTGATTCAGTTTGTGGCAATGGCAATCCTTGAGATGTCGTTCTCGAGCAACCCCAGTGCCGGTCGCTGAAAACACTTGACTTCGCAGCCATCGGTCGGGTGGAATGGCACTACGGATTGATCACCGATCCCGATACTCTCGTCAGCCACCAGGACGATTTCTGTCGCGAGGAAAGGTCGTGCGAAGTTTCCGCGCCTGTCGAGCTTTCACGCTCATCGAGCTTCTGGTGACGATTGCCATCATCGCCATTCTGATCGCGCTGCTGCTTCCCGCCGTCCAACAGGCTCGCGAGGCGGCGCGGCGCGTCCATTGCAGGAACAACCTCAAGCAGCTTGGAATCGCGCTGTCTAACTATCACGACACGCACCAGTTGTTTTCTCCGGGGACAATCGCGCCGTTTCGACCGCGCGCCAACGGATGCTATCGCGGCAGCGACACGGCGCCGTTTTCGGGCGCCGTGTGGACGGTGCTGCTGCTCCCGTACATCGACCGGGCGCCGCTTTACAACCGGCTCGATTTTTCGGGAACCTTTCCTTCCAACTACGCCGACGATTGCACACCCGAGAACAAGGCCACTGTTTCGACCCCGCTACCGGCTTACAAGTGCCCCACGATGCCCACGGCCCCATTGCCCTGGATTATTCCGGGCACCACCGACCCCACGCTCCCGGTCTGCGTCTGGCTCGTGAACAATTACTTCGCCTGCATGGGGGGCGGCGTGCCGCCGCCATCCGCAAATTCCGTCAACGCCGACGCTTGCACCAGCGGAGGGACAGGCGTCGGCACCGAATGGGTGGCGCACTTCAAGAACGGGCTGCTGGGGATCAACACCGCGCGCAGGCTGCGCGACTGCACTGACGGCGCCTCAAATGTCGTGCTCGTGGGCGAGTCGATCTACCAGGGGATGGAAGTGATCCGGGGTTGGGGGAGCGGTCTTAGAACCAGGCATGGCGCCAACAACAGCATTCATAATCTTTCGGGAACCTCCGGCCCGATCAACGGGGGAGAGGCCTACTACAGGCGGCTGACCAATGGCCGCAGCAATCAGGCGATCCACAACATCATCATGTCGCGATTCTTCGGCAGCCTGCACGTCGGCGGGGCGCAGTTCCTGCTGGCCGATGGTTCGGTGCACTTCATCAACGAGAACATCGACCTCACGACGTACCAGCGGCTGGGAGACATGCAGGACAGGGCGCCGATCGCAGGATTCGCGCCGTAAACGGCCGTGGAACGTGCAGACACGTCCGTTCGCTGACGATGCGGCGGGATCGGCCGCGCGCAATTCAACCCGGCGCGTCGCAAGCGTCGCGACCGATCTCCGTTGGCCCGCCCTGCAGAGAGGCGGACGCCCCGCTGAGGGCCCTCATCAGAAATCAGGCCGTATCCGTCGCAGCGGTCTGGTGACGTTTGCATTTCGTTGCCTGGAAGATTGTTGGACCAACAATCCTGCTCCGCCGAGGGCCCAGATCGCGAGGCTCAAGGGTTCGGGTACCGGTTCCGGAGCAAGACTTCCCGCCATAACGAAGCTGGCGGTTGGAGTATTGAAGGCCAGTTTCAGGGGAAAGCCCAGCGAATCCTCTGAGTCGACGAGCGGCGAAATTCCCGACACGGTAAAGCTCGACACACCCGATCCGAGGCGCGCCACAAAATCGACAGCCTGCCCTGGCCCGAACGTGCCCAGCGATGAACCATTGACGGAAACGTCGAAGGTATCATCGAACCCGGTCGGGAAATCGAGGATCGACGTGAACAGACTGCCCGAAGTCATTGTGTAGGTGAATGTGTCCACGAAGGGCGGGTCGAACCAGAGGCCGCTTTGCACGTTCTCGAAGACGAACGCCCCGTCGGGCAGCGTCTCGTTGGGAATGGCGGGATTGTCTTGGGAGGTGAGGTCCGGCACGACATCAAGGCCGGTCAATGTGTAGGGCCCGGGGAAGACCGGGCCGACCGGAGGAAACGTGGTGAGCACCGTCCCGTCGAAGCTGAATTGCATAATTCTCTGGCCGCCAGCCAGCCCTGTCGAGACCCAGAGCGTGTTGCTTACAGGGTCGAACCCCAATCCTTGCATGGCCCCGAGCGGAAGGTCCGTATCAGGCAACCCAGTAGTGATCGTGTCGATCAGGTTGCCGTTGGCGTCGTATTCGAGGATCTTCTGCTCGCGAAAACCGGTCGTGGGATTGCGTGTGTTGGCAAGAAAGATGCGGTTGCTCGCCCCATCGATTCCCTGGCCTGAGTTTGAAATTGTGCGCGAACTGATCAGCGCCCCTGCGGTCGTGATTTCTCGCAACAGCCCCGCGCCGAAATAAGCCAACAGGTTCGTCCCGTTATCGCCAAGTGCCTGAAGACCCCCGACGCCGGGGCCTCCAGGGCCCATTGAGAACGAACTGATTACTGCGCCGGTTGTCGTGTTCAGCTCGCTGACGAAATTATTTCCGTTGGCCTGTACCTGCGCGATAAAAATGCGGTTGCCTACGACTGTCAGCCCCTGAACGACTCCGGATAGGCCGGTGACATTGAGGGTGTCGGTTAAAGTCCCTTCGAAAGAATATCGTCGCACTTCGGTGCCGACGATGCCGACGACTCCTCCAGATGAGACGATTCCCGCACGCGCCGTCACCGGATTGGCTCCCAGCGCGATCAGCAAAAAATACCCGACGCGAATCAGTTTTCGTAGCAGCATGTTGGACCTCGTTGGAGCTTTACCGAATCCAGCCTTAAACGCTTCGACCACACGGACGAGACGGGGGCTGGAGCCGCCCTGCGCGCCGAGATGAGCCTTTGCAGTTCTGACGCGCTGCACACACCCCGGCCCGCACCGCACGCTTGCTGGCCGAGTGTGATGACACCCCGCACGCCTGGGCTGCAGTGTCTCCACATTCCCCAAGCGTAAAAGCCCCTGCAAACCGGACGCGCCGGACGTCGGCCCTCGGGGTCTGGTCCATTTTCCCGCGAGACGACTGGCGAAAAGCACGCGCAGGACGGCTGCCGAAAACATGCACCTGACCCTCTCTTCGCGAGCAGCGTTACCTACGCAGGGAGAGTCCACGCTTGATTCTGCCGCCAATCCCTCCACAAAATGGCTTGCGTCGCAGCGCCCGATCGCGTGTTGATCAGATCCTTGTGTGCTTTCTTCGGAGGCGGTCTTCCTTTGGCTCCCCGCCGGGCAGATTCCAGTCCGAATGGTCGTGGCTCTCTGAACGAGTGGGTGCGCGCCGCACGCACTGGCTCGGCTGAGGCGCTGGGACGCCTGTTCGAAGAGTGCCGGCAGTTCCTGTTGCTGATCGCCAATCAGGAACTGGCGGCCGACCTAAAACCCAAGGTCGCACCCTCGGACTTGGTCCAGGAGACATTTCTGGAAGCCCAGCAGCGCTTCCGGCGATTTACAGGACAAACGGACGCCGAACTGCTGGCGTGGCTGCGGCAGATTCTTCTGAACAACCTGCGCGACGCCACGCGACGATATCGCCACGCCGGCAAGCGACGGCTCGGCCGCGAACGAAACCTGTCGTGCAGCGACGAGCTGCGCGTCGCAGCGCATTCATCCGCGGACACTCCCGGCCGGCTGACCGGGCGCATGGAGGACCAGGCGCGGCTGCGCCAGGCGCTCGCGCAACTTTCGAATGATCACCGCCGCGTCATCGAATTGAGGAACCTCGAAGTACGATCTTTCGTCGAGATCGGACGCTTGATGGACCGTACGCCCGATGCAGTGCGCAAACTATGGGGTCGCGCCCTCTTCGCGCTAGAGCAGCAACTGGGGGCCGCCGATGTCGGCTGAGCCAGTCGAGTCCGCGCTGGATTCTTTGACGCCGATACTGGTCGAGCGCCACGCAGCGCTATTGGCGGGCCTGGTGACGCAGGAAGGTTCCGGTGCAGTCGAAAATCCGCAACTGGCCGGGGCGATCAAGTGCCTCGGTGCGCTGGAGGGTCTGAGGCAGAGCGGCGATCCGCCCGTTTCGCACGACGGCGCCGCATTGCGCCGGTCGCATGCAGACGGCGACGCCGATATCGACCGCGGGCCGTTACCGCACATTTGGCCTGCGAGCACCATACCGCCGGGATCAACCCGGCGGCTTGACCACGATGCGCCGCTTGCCGACGACGATCGTGCGGAGCAGAAGTTCGACTACGACGGCGCCGCGCCGGTGCGGCTGGGCAAGTTTCAAATCGTTGCGGAACTCGGCCGCGGCGCTCACGGCGTCGTGTACCGCGCCCGCGATCTGGTGCTGCACCGCGACGTGGCGTTGAAAATCCCGCGGTTGGAAACTTTGGCCTCACCAGATCGCCGGCTGCGGTTTCTCCAGGAATCACGCGCGGTCGCCAGCCTCAGCCATCCCCACATTGTCCCGGTGTTCGAGTGCGGCGAGGTCGGGCCAGCCTGCTTTATCGCTTCGGAGTATTGTTCCGGCCCGACGCTGGCGGCCTGGCTCAAAGTGCAACCGGCGCCGGTCGCTGCAGCTGTTGCCGCAGAGTTTACGGCCGCGCTGGCCGATGCCGTGGCGCACGTGCACAGCCGCGGCATTTTGCACCGCGATATCAAGCCGGGTAATGTGCTGTTGGATTTCACGGGTGGCCAGTCGGATCGGTCTTATTTTCCGGGTGCCACTGGCTGCTTGCCCGACGCTGCCGGGACGCCGTCGTTTACGCCAATACTGACCGACTTCGGACTGGCCAAGCTGCTCGAAGCCTCAGGCGCCGACACCCAAACGGGGGCTGTCCTCGGGACTCCCCAATACATGGCGCCGGAGCAGGCGCAGGGACGCATTCACGAGATTGGCACGGCGTGCGACATTTACGCGCTCGGCGTGATCCTGTACGAGCTGCTGATCGGTCGCACGCCCTTTGCGGGCAGTACGCCGCTGCAAGCCTTGCATGAGGCGGCCGAGGGACGGCTCGTGCCGCCGCGCCAATTGCGGCCGGAAGTGTCGCGCGACCTGCAGGCCGTCTGCCTCAAGTGCCTGGAGTTCGACCCGGCGGAACGGTACCCCACGGCGCTGGCATTGCGCGACGACCTGCGTCATTTCCTGGCGGGTGAACCGGTCTCGGCCCGCGAGTCGGGGCAATTCGGACGGTTGACGAAGTGGGCGCGGCGTTCGCCGCTAACCGCGGGGCTGGCGACGACGGCGGTTCTCATCACGATCATCGGGTTCGTCGCGGTCACGTGGCAATGGCGGCGAGCGGAGCGCTTTCGGGGACGAGCCGAAGACAACCTGCAGCGGGCCCACCAGGGGATCCGCGAACTCCACGAAGTGTTATTGGAAGGAAAACGATCCGACAGCGCCGAGTTCCAGACGCTGCGCCGCGACCTGATGCGCGTGAGTCTGCGCCATTATCTGGGCCTGCTCGACCAGAAAGCCGACGACACACTCCTGCGGGCGGATATCGCCGAAACCTGCTACCAGATCGCCATGCATTCTCTAAAGGACCGCGATTGGCCGGACGCGGCGCACTGGTTCGAACAGGGAATTTCAATCTGGCGCTCGCTGTTGCAACAGGAGCCTGAGAGCCGCAAATATCGCGACGACCTCTCGAAGTCTTTGCTGCACCTCGCTAAGTGCTACGAGGGGCAGGGCCGCATCGACGAGGTACAACCACAGCTTCTGGAATCTATCCGCATTCGCGAATTGGTGCTGGTCGTCGAAGGAGACCGCGATGCGATGTTCGTGGGCAACTTGGCGGACGCTTATTGCGCTTTGGCGCGGTCGTACCGAAATACGAAGCAATTCGAACTCGCTCTGAAGGCGTACGACAAAGCCCGCGACTGGCGCGAGCGGACCCTCGCCATCGACGCCGATCCCCACCTGACGATCTATCGGGTCCGGCTCAGTCGCGACCTGCTTGGCATGGCTTACGTCCTGTATTCGCTCGGTCGGCCGGATGAGGCCCTGCACGCTTGTCGTCAGGCGCGGGAAATACAGGTCCCAATTTACGAGCAGAAGGGAGATATTCGCGATCTTGCCAAATCGATGCTGGAAACTCTCTGCCTGACCGCGCACCTGTACGATAATTTGCAGCAGCCAGGCGAAGCAGAAAAGTGCCGACAGAAATGCGAACGAATGGTGGCCGCGGGCCCGCAGAGCGACGAACTTCGCCGCCTGCTCCAGCAATGCCGGCAGCGATTTGAACAAGTTTCCGAGCGGACAACTGACGTACCGTTTGGTGGGAAAGCCAATTCTCAACTCGCGAAATGACGGGCTTACGAGTCAACCGTCGCGCCACAGTTCCGGACCTTAGTCAGGCTGGCCCGGTTGACGGTGTGCTTCTGCGTCAATCCGGTGGAGTTTATCCCGCGGCTCGCGGGGCGAAACCTGGCATTCAGAACTGCCAGCCGGTAGACAACTTCGACTGAAAATCGCTCCACTCTTCGCGTCGTTGCGGACGGCCGAACCAGGCGTCGCGCTGACGAAGAATTCCATCCGCCTCGCGCTCGCGTGGTACGTGACCGCGCTCGTGCTGATGATGCATTCAGGGCCCATCGATTGGTGGGCGACCACCTCCCGCGGAAGAATTACCCGTTGGTGCTGGACGTGGGGCTTGATCAGTTTTGTCGTGCACCTGGTGATGGCATTTCATTTCTACCATCGCTGGTCTCACGCCGACGCCTTCGAGCGCACGAAGAGGATCAGCGGTTTGGGAGAGGGCCTCGATGTCTCCTACCTCTTCACCTGGCTCTGGGTTCTCGACGTGCTGAGGTGGTGGGGGAATGCCGCCCGGTATGCCGCCCGCTCGGCGAAAATCGAATGGGCGCTGCACGGTTTCATGCTGTTTATCGTGTTCAATGCGACGGTCGTCTTCGAGCATGGGGTGATCCGCTGGGCCGGGGTCGTCGGGCTGACGGTGCTCGCGGTCGCCTGGTGCGTTTCACGGCGCCTTTTTGAGCGCCTGCGAAACGTACGCCGGCTGCCGACATCTCTGGTCGGTTCGCCGCGTGATTCCCCATCGCGCGGCGACGCGATTCAAGGCTAAGCGGGTACGACGATTTCCGAAATCGGCCGGGCCGAGGGGTCGACCAGGCGGATCGGTCGCCCGACGTTCGAAACGTTCTGCTTATCCGGGTCTAACCCCAGCGCCAGGCAGATTGTGCCAAGCAGGTCGGGGGTCGACACGGGTCGATCTTCGACCGCCATCGCGTCGGCACTGGTGCGGCCGACAATCTGGCCCCCGCGAATGCCACCGCCGCCCAGCACGACGCTCCACGCTTTGGGGTAATGGTCGCGTCCCTGGCGGGGGTTGATCACCGGCGTTCTGCCGAATTCGCCCATCCACACTACGAGAGTCGAATCGAGCAGTCGCCGGTCATTGAGGTCTTGGAGGAGGGCCGACCAGGCTTTGTCGAGCGCGCCGCAGAGATCCTGGACGCGGGTGAAATTGTCTTCGTGCGTGTCCCACCCGCCCAGCGACACCTCGACGAAGGGAACCCGGCGTTCGATCAGGCGCCGTGCGAGCAGGCACCCTTGACCGAACTGCGATCGACCATATCGCTCGTGCACGTCGGCCGGCTCATCATCAAGGTCGAACGTTCTCGCCGCGCCCGGGCTCATCAGCCGGGTCGCCCTGGCATACGCGTTTCTGTGCCCCTCAGCCGCTTCGCCCGGCCGGCCGGCCAGAAACTCGCGCTCGAGCCGGTGCAAAAGTTCGAGTCGCTCGGTCGCCTGTCGGGCTGATACGCGAAGGGGCAGCGACAGGTTTTCGACCGTCAGGCGGGGTGCTGCATTCGGGCTTTCGTCTGCGCCTCCGACCATCACGGGGGCGTGGGTGGGGCCCAGGAACCCAGCGGGCGGGCTGCCGGCGCCGAACAATCCGCGCGAGAAGATGCTGACGTAATTAGGCAGGTCGCGATCGCTTTCACCCCATTCGCTCGAAACGAGCGAACCGAAGACCGGAAACTGAATCGAAGCCTGCGGAAAGTAGCCTGTCCGCAGATTGTCGCGGGCCCGCCCGTGATCTCCTTCGCGGGTCGACATCGAACGCACGACGGCGAGGTGATCGGTCCAGCGCGCCATTTCGGGCAGGTGTTCGCAGATTTGAATTCCCGGAGCGCGCGTTTCGATCGGCTGAAAGGGCCCTCCGTGCTCGTGGCCCGGTTTCATGTCGAACGTGTCGGTCTGGCTGGGCCCGCCATTCATCCACAACAGCACGCACGAGCGCTTGGCGCGCCCGGCGGTTTCTGCCGCTGACGCCAGCGAGCGCAACCAGCCTGAACCGGCCCCTCCTGCCGCGGCGGCAGCCGTTGTCGCCAGCCAGCGGCGCCGCGTCAGTCGGTTGGCGAGATTCTCACGGCGAGTCATAGGTCTGCGTACCTCCCGGAATTCACACGCCCCTCAGTGATTGCCACTCAGTGGTTCCAACGAAACTCGGCCGAATTGAGCAGCGCCCAGAACAGATCACCCAGACGCGCGTCGCGGGCATTTTCTGGCGCTCCCGCAAGATGCTCGTCGGCGACCCGCCGTTCTTCGGCAGTCGGCAGGCGGCTGAGCGTGTTCAAGTAGAGCCGTTCGAACTGCCCCTGGCGGGATTCAGGAACCTGCGCCAGAATCTCGCGCAGCCTTGGCCCGGTATCGGGCACCACGGCGCGCGCGACCACTGACCCGTTCATGAGCGCGAGCGCCTGCGCCACCGAAGTTTCGGGGTCGCCCGTCGTCTCGCTGCCGTCGAACAGCCGCAGAACTCTGCGACGAACCAGATCGTCCTCTTCGTTGTTCTCGCGACCATCGTCTCCCTGGTCGTGGCCGATCGCCTGGGCCAGGCTGTCGAAAAACTGTTCGCCCGAAAGCGGCTTGACGTGTCGGCGGGCAAACAGCTCCGGCCGGGCCTGGCTGCCATCCGTCTGCCGGCTGCTGCGCTGGTACGTCTGGCTGAGGCAGACCGCGCGCAATAGCAATCCGACGTCGAATCGCGATGCGCGCAGGGCCTGGGCCAGATCGTCGAGCAGTTCGGGATGACTGGCGGGGTTCGATTCGCGAATATCGTCAACCGGTTCGACAAGCCCGCGCCCCATCAGTTGCGACCACACGCGATTCGCTATGGCCCGCGCGAAAAACGGGTTCTCGGGGGCCGAAATCCATTCGGCGAACTGTCCCCGCGCCGACCGATCGGCGCTGGACAACGGTTCGGAACCGTCGAGATACCGGGCTGAAACTTCCGCCCCGGTCTCCATCACCGGCAGCGACTTTTTCCGTGAATCTTCCACGAGCGGCGCAAACGTCCCTTTGCCGCGGCGCTCGATTCCCGCGAAGAATGCCGCCTGGCTCCAGAACTGCTCTCGCGTCCAACGGTCGAAGGGGTGATCGTGGCATTGCGCGCATTCCAGACGCAGGCCCAGAAACAACCGCACCGAGCTCGACGCGATCTTCGCCGGCTCGGCATTCTTCGCCGCAATGAAGGCCAGCGGGTTCGGCTGCCGCATCTCGCGCAACACAAATTGCGGTGTTTCATTGGGTGCGGCGATCGCCACAGTCAGCAATTCGCGAACCATCTTGTCGAAGCCGGTGTTTTCGAGCCGGCTCCGTTCCAGCCAAGCCTCGAAGCCGGGGACAAAGTACCCCACCTGACCGTCTGAATCTGCTTCGGGCAACAGCAATGCCCGCCAGACGCGTGCAAAATGTCGCGCGTGCTCGGGCGAACACAGCAGTCGATCAATCTCAGCGGCGCGGCGGTCGGGGTGCGGAGCGCCGAGAAAGTTGCTGATTTCGTCGGCCGTTGGAATGCGGCCGATCAAGTCGAGACTCAGTCGGCGAAGAAACTCGGTGTCGCCGGCGGGCTCTGCCGGTACAACCTGCTCGGCTTCCAGCACCGCGTCAATGCGGCGGTCGATCTGCCGGGCGAGGTCGTGGGCCGTAGTTTTCCCGGGTTGGGCGTCGGCGCCGATGACCGTCGCGAGCACGAGCCAAAGTGTCATTGGGTGACTACCTCAAACGGCCGACCGCCTGGCGCCTCGCAGAATGCCTAGGGAGCCTTGCCACCTTTATACTCGTCGGCGGCCACGCGCAGGCAAATGACTTCTCGGTCGTCTCGAACAAAAACGTGCCCGTCGGCAAGTGCGGGGTTCGTCAACGTTCCCCGGCAGACGGGTGACTTCGCCAGTTGCTTGAATCCGCTGCGCGTGACATCGGCCAGCGTCAGGTTTCCCCCGTCGTCGAGAAACAAGATCTTTTCGTCCGCCGTGCGGATCAGGCCCAGATGATAGTATCCCAGCCCCTGTTTCTTCCAAAGTTCCTCGCCGCTGGCCGTGTCGAGGCACAACAGGTCGGTGCGCGGAATCGGCGTCAATTGACTCGTGACAATCAGGGCCGTTCCCTTCGGCCCGAGCGTTCCCGTTGAAAAGTAGCTCGTCAGCCCCTCTTTCCACCACGGCGAGCGCGGTTTGGCCGACGCGTCCTCAGGAAATTCGATCGCCAGAGTTCCCGTGTCTTGCGTGGTGCAAACCAGAATGCGGCCGATCGCAAGCGGCGTAGGGGAAACTCCCGCGGGCTGAAACACCAGTGGGTGCTCCCAGCGCACCGATCCGTCGGCAGGCGACAGGCCGATCGTCCGCAGCGTTGTCTGCACGACGACGTCGCGGCGGCGATGTTCGCCTTCTCCTACCGCCAGCTCAATGGGCGACGCCGAACTGGCCGGTTCGTCAAACACTTTCCAAACCACCTCTCCGCTGGCCGCATCGTACGCTACGACGGCGCTGCCGCTGCCCCCCACCATCACAATTACGCGGCCGGCGGCGACAATCGGCGAACTACAGACGCCGAAGCGAGGCAATGTCGCCCTGAAGGTTTCATAGGGGTTGGTCTGCCACAGCCTGTTTCCCGAAGACAACTCGTAGCAACTGAGCACCCCGGTGATGCCGAATGTATATACCTTGCCATCGACGATCGTCGGCGTTGCGCGGGGGCCGACCCCCAGTTGGCTGCGATAGGGCCCACGAACGTAGCTGTCAGTCCAGCGCACCTTTCCGGTTTTGGCATCGAGCGCCGTCACCTCTTCGGCATCTTTGCCCGTCACCGCGGCATGGAACAGCACCGCCCCGCCGGCCACCACGGGCGAGCCGTAGCCGTTCCCGACGGCATAACGCCAAACTGCATCTGGGGGTGACGTCCAGGGAACGACCACCTCGGGTGACGTGCCGTTGCGCTGTGGCCCCAGCCATTGTGGCCAATCGGCGGCTGTTGCCTGGCAGCAAACCATCAGGGCCGTCAGGACGAACAGGCCGCAGCGTCGAAAGTATCGCATCGGGTCGAGTCTCCGGGCGCCGAACAAGGGCCTCTTGGAATTATGAGCGGCCGAGGGCCGAATTGCATGTCTGAATCGGGTGCAGCCAGCCCCGGCGGGGGCTGCCCGGGCGTTCGCGCCTTTTCGATACCCCGCGCACGCTTGACGGCACGTTTCCCGCCCGGTACCAATATCAACAATCTAATACTCGTTAGAATAACGGACTTTCTTTCCCAACGGTAGGGACGCGAAAACCTCACCCTCTTGCAAAGGCCCCCCCTGTGTCGCAACGTCGAGCCTTCACCCTGATCGAGCTGCTGGTCGTCGTCGCGATTATCGCCGTGCTGATCGCCCTGCTCTTGCCGGCCGTGCAACAGGCGCGCGAGGCCGCGCGGCGCACGCAGTGCAAGAACAATCTCAAGCAGATCGGCTTGGCGCTGCACAACTACGAGAGCTCGTTCACTCTGTTTCCCTCCAGCAGCACGAGCAGTTTCGGGCGCGGGGTCTGGCACGATCCGCGAACCGGCCCCCCCGACCCCAACATCCAGTTGCACAGTTTTGCCAGCCTGATCCTGCCGCAGATCGACCATTCGAAACTGTACCACCAGATCACCGCCAAAGTCTCGTCGCTCGACCCGGCCACCCGCAACTCGGCGTCGCAGAGCCTGTCGTTTTACCGCTGCCCCAGCTACGCCGGC
>JBQTIL010000147.1:0-17691 GCA_052388175.1 Planctomycetaceae bacterium
TCGGCTTCAACGTCGCCACTGACCCGGTCCACATTCACGACCTGCACGCCACGCTCTTGCATCTGCTGGGGTTTGACCACACCCAGTTGACCTACCGGTTCCAGGGACGCGACTACCGCCTGACCGATGTCCACGGCAAGATCGTTCGCGGAATTCTGGCCTGACCGCCCGCTGTGCGGTTGAGAGAAAGGGCCGCCTGCGGGCGCCGTAATTCGCCGGTCGGACTTCAAGCGGCGGCATGACTGTACGCGCCGTCGATCCGAGGTAGCATGGCATGCACGGCAGCAAATGCCCGTGCGCCTCGGTGGCAGGCCCCCCCATTTTCCCCCCATTGGGGAGGGCCGGGGCAAATTGCAGGGGAATGCTGTGCGCCGGCCCTCACCCGGACCTCTCCCAGAGGGGGGAACGTTTCTCGACGGGCTGTAATAAGCGGCGCGGTCAGCCACGTCAGCCGTCCCGTTCTGCCGCCCGGCCTGAGGGTTTTTCGGCACCCCCTCACAAATGCCGCGATTGCGCGTGGGTATTTGGACTGCCTGCGCAACTATGCATAATAGAGCATTCCATGCATGGTCCCACGCTAGCACCTGTTTCGAGCGATCTGATGGCACAGGCGCTTCAGGGGGCGGAGTCTGCGCGGGGAGCGTTGCTCGAAACCTATCGAAACTATCTTGAACTGCTGGCGCGGGTCGAACTGGGCCGTCGGCTGCGAAACAAGGTCGACACGGCCGATCTGGTCCAGGAGACGTTTCTCGAAGCCCATCGAAAGTTCCATTACTTTCGCGGCCGGAGCGAGCAGGAGTTTGCGGCCTGGCTGCGTGAGATTCTGACGACGAAAACCGCGTTACTCGTGCGGCATTACGTGGGGACCAAGGGGCGCGACGTGCGTCGCGAGGTGCCGCTTGAGACGAACTTCGACGAATCGTCGCGATTGCTCGAGCGGAGCCTGGTGGCCCTGCAAGGTACCCCCAGTCAACAGGTGGCGCAGCGTGAACAGGGGGTGCTGCTGGCTGAAGCGCTCGCACGCCTGCCCGAAGACTACCGCGAAGTGGTTGTGCTGCGGCACATGGAGGAGCTGACGTTTCCCGAGATTTCGCGGCGGATGGGGCGTTCGGTGGGCAGCGTGCAGCAGTTGTGGGTGCGTGCATTGGAGCGATTGCGGGGCCTGCTGAAGGAGATGACATGACCGTTCCTGACGCCAATTGCGCCTTCGCGCCGCTGGCCCCGGGGGCTGTCGCAGCCGAGGCTGACGTTCCTGAAGATGCCCGGCTCTTCGAGGTGTTGCAGGATTTCCTGAAGCAGATTGAGGCGGGACGGCAACCCGACGTCGCCGAATATGTGGCGCGCTACCCGGAACTTGCGGCTCGAATTACCGGTTGTCTGGAAGGCCTGGAGTTCGTTCGGGCGGGGCTTTCAGGCCCGTCCGTAAACGCTGACTCGAAGAGCCTGAGTCGCCTGCTGCGCGATTGGCTGGAGGCGCACCCGGGGCCGCTGGGCGATTTTCAGATCGTCAACGAATTGGGCCGCGGAGGAATGGGGGTGGTGTATGAGGCGGTGCAAATCTCGTTGGGGCGTCGCGTGGCATTGAAGGTCTTGCCGTTCGCCGCAACCTGCGACGCTCGTCAACTGCAGCGCTTCAAAAATGAGGCCCAGGCGGCGGCGCTGTTGCACCACACGCATATTGTGCCGATCTACGCGGTCGGCTGCGAGCGCGGCGTGCACTTCTATGCGATGCAACTGATCGAAGGGCAATCGCTGGCAGTCGTCATTCGCCAGTTGCGCGAACACACGGGCCTGCGAACCCATCCGGCGGCGGGGCCTGACGGCGGGGCCCCCGCTGGCCCAGTTGCCGACACGCCCGCCGAGCGCAGCGGTCTCGAGGTGGAATCGGGGGCGTCTGTATCCAGGGGCGCATTGCGGTCGACTGTCGATGTGGCGATGGCTCTCACGGCCGGCAATTCGCCGGCGGGGGCGGCGAATTTCCGCAAGCTCGCCACTCTTTTGGTGCAGGCGGCCGAGGCGCTCGATCATGCGCATCAGTTGGGGGTCGTGCACCGCGACATCAAGCCGGCGAATCTGCTGCTCGATATTTCCGGCAACCTGTGGGTTACCGATTTCGGTTTGGCGCAGCTTCAAGCCGACACGGGGTTGACCCGGTCGGGCGACCTGCTGGGGACGTTCCGGTACATGAGCCCCGAGCAGACCAGCGGTCAGCGGGCCGTTTTGGACCACCGCACCGACATTTACTCGCTGGGGGCGACGCTTTACGAACTGCTGACGCTCGAGCCCGTATTCGACGGTGAAACGCGGCAGGAACTGCTGTACCAGATTCTGAATCAGGAACCGCGGCCCCCGCGACTGATCAATCGCGTGATTCCGCCTGAGCTCGACACGATTGTGTTGAAATGTCTGGCGAAGAACCCTGCCGAGCGCTACGGCACCGCCGTGGAACTCGCCGCCGACCTGCAGCGATATCTTGACCACCAGCCGATCAGGGCGCGTCGGCCGTCATTGTTCGATCGGGTGAGGAAGTGGTCGCGGCGGCACCCGTCGGCGGTCGTTTCGTCGGTATTGCTTTTGGCGGTCGTGGCCGTGTCGCTGTTCATCAGCAATCGGCTGATCGCCCGCGAGCAGCGCAATACCGTGGCGGCGCTTGAACGAATTTCGCATCAGGAGCGTCAGATCGCCGCGACCCTCAATTATGAGCGATTGCGAGGCGACGAGGCAGCGGCCCAACTGCAACAAGCCCGGCGGACGGTGGATGTGCTGATCCAGGTTGGGGAGATGGAACTGGCGAACGAGCCGGTCGATCCGGGGTTGCGATTGCTGCTCTTGGAAACCTCGCTCGACTACTACCGCAGCGTTATTGAGCAGCGTCGCCGCGAGGTGGCGTCGCAGCCGCCTGGCCTGATGGTCACCGGGAGCCGCGTCGAACGGATGCTGGCCGATTGCACGGTGCTCCAGGAGGAACTGCTGATCCTGAAGCAGTTGCTGGTGATGGCAATGTTGTGGAGCCCGCCGGTGCTGCAGGAAGTCGGCTTGACTGCCGAGCAGCGCGACGGAATCGAGTTGCTGCGGAGAGACTGGGCGCGCGACCGCCTCGCGGCGCTGGCGGAGTTGCACGGGGTTGACGACGAAGACGTGAGACGCCACAGGCTGTACGAAATCGCGGAGAGATACGTCCCACTTGTCGGCGGCATTCTGGAGGACGAGCAGTGCGCGCGGATCAGCGAAGTTGCCATTCAGGCAAGCACGCTCTCGGCCTTGTACGGCCCGGGCGTGATCCGCACTTTGAGGCTTCCCGCCGATTCTGGAGCCGTGTTTGGCGGAATTGAGTTTCGAATGCTGACGAAGATGTCTCAGCCTGCGGGGCGCGAACGCGGGCGACGATTGCGAGTCGCCAGTGCCGATCTGACGCTGGAGGAGGCGGTCGCAGACGTGTTCGCAGTCTCGAATATGGCGTTTCGCAAGACCACGGGGCTCGTGTTCCAGGATTTTCAGCGGCTGTTTGAACAGGGCGCAGGCCGTGAGTCGCCCCCGGCGGATGCGGAGATCTTGAGGCAAAACGACTGAATGGAGAGATGCTTTATAGAGGTACGTCATTGCTCAGGTTCATGTTCCGAGCGAGGTAGGTCCATTTCACCATTGGGAGAGTCTTTATGTTGAATCGCAAGCGAGGCTTCACCCTCATCGAACTGCTTGTCGTCATCGCGATCATCGCGGTGCTGATCGCGCTGTTGTTGCCTGCCGTACAGCAGGCGCGCGAAGCGGCCCGGCGCACGCAGTGCAAGAACAATCTCAAACAGATTGGTCTGGCCATGCACAACTACATCGACTCGCACAACACATTTCCGAAAGCGTTGTACGACGAACGGGCCGCCGATCCCAACGCCGGGTTCACCTTGCCGGTCTGGGGCTACATTTCGATGCTCTTGCCGTTTATCGATCAGGCGCCCTTGTTCAATTCGCTCAACCCGGGCCCCCAGACAATCACACAAGTCGCGCAGACGCAGGCCGGGCGTGACCTTCTGACGACAAGCCTGGCGATCTGCCAATGCCCGACCGACATCTGCCCCAACCCCAATTCATTCAAGCCCTTCAATGCCCCGGTCCCCGGCACACCCGTGCTGATGGGTAAACTGAACTACATGGGAAACGGGGGAAATGTCGCCGAGACCGGCATTGTGCTTGAACACGCAGTCATTCGCATGCGCGACGTTACCGACGGATTGAGTAACACGTTTATCGTCGGCGAGAAGGGGTGCCAGATCCAGAAAAACGGGGTGACGCTGGCGATGCGTGCGGGCGTGTGGCCGGGATCAGCCATGGAGCGCGACAATCAGAACGGAGACGCAACGGTGATCCAGAATGTCAGCATGGCCCGCACCTGGTGGAGGCTACAGGATGGCGGCACGGCGGGTACGGGGATCATTCCCTTCAATTTCCCGGACCAGTCTTTCAGCAGCCGCCACGTCGGTGGGGCGCACTTTGCGCTGGGCGACGGCGCCGTTCGTTTTGTGAATGAAAACATCGAGTACAAATTCGCACCGGTCCCCAGTTCGACGCTCGACGCCCTCCTGACGAGTCTGGGCATTCCGATTGGCAGCCAGACTGCGGGCACCATGGGGGTCTACAACCGCCTGGGCGACCGCAACGACGGGCTGCCTGTTGGAGACTTCTAACTGTCATAGGTAAGGTGCAATCGCATGAACCGCGAGTTGCTTTTCGACAGCGGACGCATGCCGGCGACTTGGTTGATGGTCGCCTGGGCCGTGGCAGCCTTCACGGGCTGCGACGGCCTGGGGGGCGACCCGGCGAAGGCGACGGCTCAGGCCCTCGAGCGTCGTTCCGATGCGCTGGATACATTGAAGTCGCGGGGGGCCAAAGTGACGACGAAGAAAATTCCGTTCGTGGGCGACTCGGTGGCGGTTGACTTCAGTGGCGTCAGGGAATTGTCGAACGACACCTTCGCGCTCTTGAAGGAGGCCCACAATTCGGGATCGCTCGTTTCGGAAATCGATCTCAGTAATTCGAACGTCAACGACGAACAGATAGCGTTCTTGGGCGAGGCCAGCGAGTTCAGCAACGTAATCAAGCTGAACTTGAAGAACACGGCCGTCTCTGACAAAGGACTCGGCGACGTTGCCAAGCTGAGTATGCTGATTGACCTGAATGTGACGGGCACCAAAGTGACACCCGAGGGAGTCAAGGCGTTCGTCAAGGCCCGTGCCGACAATCCGGCGATTCAGGCGAAGAAAACGAAAATCCGACAGTAGCATTCAACCGCTGCCGTGGTTCGCCAGACAGGCTCACAGCTTCCTTTGGGATCTGCGCGGCTGGTGCGCGGTGAGGCGGGCAGTCGAGAACTCCGTGACGTTATTGCACGACCGACGAACGTTTCTGAAGGGTTGCAGCTCGATCTTGGCATTGGCGCCAAGGGGGGCAACGGCCAGGTCGGCGGCCGATGGCGCCCGATTCGACGAAGTCACCGGCTTTATCGAGTCGCAGGTTCAGGGGCGCGAAGTGCCAGGCACGGGGCTGGCCGTCGTTCAGAACGGGCGGATGCTGTACGAGCAGTACTGGGGATCGTACTTCTTTCGAGAAGGGCGATCGCAAGAGCCTTTCAACGGCTCGGTGATCGTGCCCTGCTACTCGTTCTCGAAGCTGATTACTGCCACGGTCATCGCGATCTTGCGGCAGGACGGGTTGCTCGACTACGACGCGCCCGTGTCGAAGTACATTGCGGAATTCAAAGGCGGTGGAAAAGACCCGATCACGCTGCGGCACCTGCTGACGCATTCCGCGGGGTTACCCGATGTGCCTCTCAAGGCCGTTGCGAGCGATCGCGAGTGGGATGCGGCGGTTGAGACGATTTGTGCGGCTGACGTGGCCTGGGAACCGGGCAGTCAGTGCAAATACCACCGCTTGACCGGGTCGTTCGTCGCCGCTGAAGCAGCGCAACGGGTCTCGGGGCAGCGGTGGGCGATGCTTTGCCGGCAGCGCCTCTTCGAGCCGCTTGGCGCCCTACACATGGGATTCGAATTGCCGCCTCCGGACAGCCGGCTGGCTTTTATCCCCCGACCCAAATCGGTGGCGGTGCAGCAGATGTCGTTCGGCCGTTTTTTTGGGCTTTCGCTGCTGGGGCATCCGGGGGGCGCATGTTTCGGCACGACAGGCGACATGCTCAAGGTGCTGCAATTGCACCTGCAACGGGGGAACTGGCGTGGAAAGTCGTTGATCCGGCCTGATGTCCTGGCCGAGATGCACACGGTCAAGTACCAGCGGCAGATTTTGCAGGCCGTGCGCGACGGCCAAGAGCCAGTGCATCAGAGCTGGGGGCTCGGGCCGCTCCTCAGGGGTACGGGCCCTGTTGACGAGGCGCACGCCTGGTTTGGGTTTGGCGACCGCGCGTCGGCAGGTATATTTGGCCATGCGGGTATCAGCACGGTCATCGGCGTGGGTGATCCTTCACTCGATCTGGCGATCGTGTTTGTCACCACAGACGAGCCGCAGCCTGAAACGAAGGCCCCGGCGATTCGCAATGGGGTGACCAACCGTGTGTTCAAGGCACTCGTCGGCTAGCAATGCGCCGCACCACCTGGACGTTTCATTCCGCCGGCACCCTGACTTTCGGCCGCGATAGCGTCGGTACTCTGGGCGACGCCGTATCGCGGTTGCGTGCCGGCCGCGTCTTTCTGATCAGCGATGATGTGCTCGCGCGGGCCGGGCTGGTCGACCGGGTTCGCGCGCCCCTGACGTCGGCAGGCGCGGCTGTCGAGGTTTTCGACGGCGGCCAACCTGAGCCGTCAATCGCCCTGGCCCGGGAGTGCATCGCTCTCGCTGAGAAGTGGCGCCCGCACGCCGTGCTGGGGCTGGGCGGCGGCAGCAATATCGACCTCGCCAAGGTGGTCGCCACGGTCCTTGCGCACGGCAAAACTCCGCGCGACTACGTCGGCGAGGATCAAATACCGGGCCCGGTTCTGCCGTTGATCTGCGTTCCGACCACGGCGGGCACCGGTTCCGAAGTCTCGGGCTCGGCAATTCTGACCGACACCTTTGGGCAAATGAAAGTCGGAATTCTGAGCAACTACCTGCGCCCCGCGCATGCGATCGTCGACCCGCTGTTGACCGTGACCTGCCCGCCGCGAGTGACGGCTGAAAGCGGCATTGACGCGCTGGTACATGCGATCGAAGCCTATACGGCCGTCGACAACGAAGACTATCCGTTGCCCGTCGGGGAACGATCTGTCTATCAGGGACGCAACCCGATGGGCGACCTGCTGGCGGCCGAAGCGATTCGACTGATTGGCGCCAATCTGCGACGGGCATCCGCGCACGGCGATGATCTCGACGCGCGCGAGGCGATGGCGTGGGCCGCGACTCTGGGAGGACTGGCGTTTTCAAACGTGGGGGTTGCCATCGTTCACGCCCTCGAGTACCCGGTTGGCGGCGCGACCCACTGTTCGCACGGAGCGGGCACCGGTTTGCTGCTGCCCTTTGTGATGCGTTTTCATTTGCCCGTGCGGGAGGACCGCCTGGCGCGAATCGGCCACTTTCTCGGAGTTTCGGGCAAAGGCATGAGCGCTCTGGGCGCGGCCAATGCGGCAATTGAAGCGGTCGAACGTCTCAAAGCCGACATTGGTATTCCACGGCGGTTACGCGATTTGGGCGTAACGGCCGACCAATTGCCGAGGCTCGCTGAGAAGGCGTTCGCCGTCAAGCGCATGCTGCGTGTGAACCCGCGCCCCGTCACTGCGACAGATCTCGAAGAGATTTTGCGGGCGGCATGGTAAGTCGCGCGGGCCCTGGCGCGGTCGAAATGCGCCGCGCCGTCTCAACCGCCTGTCGCCGGTCAGGCGCGCGTGAGTGTCGGCGACCGTTTCGATGCGTGAAAAGATGTACAGCGTTTTCGGCCGGCGGGTAGCTTCGCGGTTGCCTGGGTTGCGATAATTATGGCGGCCCCCGCATTTTTGCGACTCACTTCGACCTTGTCGCGCAACACCCAGAGAAGGGGAGAGAACAATCTGAGGCCGACGGATGTCAGCAAATACCTCCGACCTGCTGGATGTCGCGCGGACGGGGGCTAAGCAGGAGCGGGGGGCGCTGCTTGAGCGCTACCGCAACTATCTCGAGCTGCTGGCGCAGGTGGAACTGGGCTGCAGGTTGCAGTGCAAGGTCGATACCTCGGACGTCGTTCAGGAGACGTTCCTGGAGGCACATCGCAAGTTCGATCGGTTTCGCGGGACTTCCGAGCCGCAGTTCGTCGGCTGGCTGCGCGAGATTCTGCTCAGCCGCATTGCCGTTGTGATGCGGCACTATATCGGCACGAAGGGCCGCGACGTGCGTCGAGAGCACTCGATGGCGGTCGATTTCTCGCAGTCGTCGGCTGCCATCGACCAGGGGTTGTTGGCGATCAGCAGCACGCCAAGTCAGGAGGCGATGCGGCGAGAGCAGGGCGTCTTGCTGGCTGATGCCCTGGCCCGCCTGCCCGAGCATTATCGCGAAGTTCTCGTGCTGAGGCATCTCGAAGACCTGACTTTTCCCGAGGTGGCTCAACGAATGAATCGCACGGTCTACAGCGTGAAAAAGGTGTGGGGGCGGGCGGTTCCCATGCTTCGTCAACTGTTGAGAGACATGACATGAATCGCGCATTCCATGGAACCTGTCCCGCCTTCGACCTTTCCGACGCCGGCGCGGCGCCCGATTCTGACGACCCGCGGATTCTCGCATTGGGCGAAGAATTCATTTCTGCGCTTGAAGCCGGGCTGCGACCGAGAATCGCCGTGTATGCGGGACGCTACCCGGAACTCAAAGAGCGCGTCAGCGAGTTTCTCGAAGTCGTGGAGTTTCTAGGGGTAGTGGGTCCGTCGTTTCCGTCGCGTGTGGCTGAAATGAAGCGTGATGCGGCCGGCCTGACATCGAACCAGAGGCCGGCCGTTGGGTTACCTGGGCTGTGGAGAATAGTTTCCGGGCGTTCGCGGGCAGTGCGAAGATGAGAATGCCGAGGGCTTTGCGAAGTTGCCGTGAATGAAAAATGCGGCGCGTGCCTGGTTGCTGTGTGCGTTCCTTTCTTTCCGATTCTCGTTCAAGAAATGGAGAGCCAACATGTCAAAGTGTAGACGAGGGTTCACGCTGATCGAATTGTTGGTCGTGATTGCGATTATCGCCGTCCTGATCGCGCTCTTACTGCCGGCCGTGCAGCAGGCACGCGAAGCGGCCCGACGCACGCAGTGCAAGAACAACCTGAAGCAGTTCGGGTTGGCGGTGCACAACTACAACGACACCCACAACATGTTTCCGCCGCTGGAATTTGCGCGATTTCTTGATACGACGACCATGACCTTTGTATCAATCCCTTCATGGTGCTACCACACAATGCTGTTGCCTTTCCTGGATCAGGCGCCTCTCTACAACACGATCAATCCTGGTCCTGTGACGCTCACGCAATTCGCGCAGACGGCGAACGGCCGGGCGTTGCTTGCGACGAGCCTGCCGGTATTGCAATGCCCGAGCGACATGGGCCCGCAGCCCAACACCCTGCGGCCCTTCACGACCCTCGCGCCCGGCAACACGATCTATATGGGTAAGGCGAATGTTGTGGGGTGCGGAGGCAATCTGAACGACATCGATGGCGTGATTCAGCAGCAGGGCAACATACGATTTCGAGATGTCACAGACGGTCTGAGTAACACGTTCCTGGGCGGGGAAAAAGCAACCCTGCTGAAAAAGGGCGGTCAAACGATGCAGGCGGCCGCGAACATCTGGCCGGGCTGCAGCGAAGAGCGCGACGACACCTTCGGTACGGCACCTGCCTGGTCGATGACCTGCCATACCTGGTGGCGCATGAACGACGGTTGGTCTGAAACCTTTGTGCCCATTCCTGACCAGGTCTTTAGTAGTTGGCATGTGGGGGGCTCGCAGTTCGTGTTGTGCGACGGCTCGGTGCGTTTTGTCAGCGAGAATATCCAGATTCGCCCTACGCCGTTGCAAGTCGACCCGGCCATCCAAACCTTTATACAAAGCCTGGGGCCGCCGTTTGACACGATCCGTTTTGGCCTGCCGACCGCCAACGATCTGGGCACGTACAACCGGCTCGGGGCTCGCAACGACGGCTTTCCTGTAGGCGACTTCTGAGTTTCGGTGTTGGCGAGTGCAGGCGGCGAACAACCCGGCCGGCGCCGGCGGCCGGGTTGTCGTCCAACCCAATCTGCCCGCGAGTTAGGGCTGATTTCGATTTGAGACGTTGGAATCCCACTTCCGGGCCATTTCGGAAATAGACCCAGCCAGCTTCAATGGGAGGGAGGACGTCGATGTCGTGTCCCATTAAACGTCTGAGGCGTCGGTCTGAATCGGTGAAAAGACTACTCGTCGCAGTCGGGATGTTGATCTGGTGCGGATGTACAAGCAGCGAGGGCGAATACAAGGATATCATGCAGACCCGCACAGGCGCCGCGGAAAGTCTGAAGGAGCAGGGGGCTAAGATCACTTCGAAGAAACTACCCCACATAGGAACCGTCCACCAGATCGACCTCAGTGGCTCGAAAGCGATCAGTGACAAGACGTTCGAGCTGATCAGAACCTCCGGGATGATCGTCATGGAACTCAATCTCAGCGATACCAATGTGACCGATGACCAGCTCGCCCTGCTCAGCGGCAAAGAGCTTTCCGGCGGTCTGGCCAGGCTCAACTTGAGCAACACCGAAATCAGCGACAAAGGGATCGAGCATTTGGCGGCGCTGGGCTTTTTGGGAGACCTCAACCTGACAAACTCGAAAGTCACTGCGGATGGGGTCAAATCATTTCTGAAGGCGCGGGAAGGGAACACCCTGATTGCCGTCAAGAAGACGAAGGTCAGGCGGTGAGTTCCAGAATCGGCCATCGTATCGGCGCTGCGGGGGGCTTTGAGGGAGACCTGTGGCATAGAATGGTGGAAATGCCTGCGGACATCAAAACCCCCCTCTAATCTGGCATAATGTACCAACGAGGCACCCCACGTTTCCCCGGGGTGGTTCGAACAACGGATCGGACGGTCTGTGGCGTGAAAACCATGTTGGGGGGGCAGGCGCCGTGTTGCGCCAATTGTCGAGAGACATGACATGAACCAGGCATTCAGCGGGGCCGGCTCTGCGTTTGACCCACTCGGCGCCGGCGCGGCGGCCGATTCTGACGATCCGCGGGTGCTCGCATTGGCCGAGGAATTCGTTTCTGCCCTCGATGCCGGCTTGCGGCCGAGTATTGCCGAGTACGCGCAACGCTACCCTGAGCTTAAAGAGCGCGTCATCGACTTTCTCGAAGGAGTCGAGTTTCTCGGTGTGGTTGGGCGGTCGTTTCCGGCGCGATCGCGTGAAGACAACGGGGCATCTGTCGGCGACCAGGGGTTGCAAAAAGACCCGCTCGGCGATTTTCAGATCCTGAAGGAGCTGGGCCGCGGCGGAATGGGCATCGTCTATGAAGCCGTTCAGCTCTCGCTGGGGCGGCGGGTGGCGCTCAAGGTCTTGCCGTTTGCTTCGACATTCGACGCGCGGCAATTGCAGCGGTTCAAGAACGAAGCACAGGCCGCGGCCCTGCTGCATCACACGCACATCGTGCCGATTCACGCCGTCGGGTGCGAGCGGGGGGTGCACTTTTATGCGATGCAGTTAATCGAAGGGCAATCGCTGGCGGTCGTCATTCGCCAACTGCGCGAGCAGGCAGGCATCAGGCCGACCGCCGCCGACGCCTCGAGCAGCCGAGGGATGCCGCAGGGCAACTCGCCGGAACAACCCGCGGGGGAAGAAACCCGGCGCGGGTTGCCCGCGGCCGATCGTTCGGCGTCATACGACTTTCAGCAGTCGACGCTGAACGTGTCGTCGGCCCTGACGACTGGAACGTCTCCCGCGAGCGAGGGCTATTATCGCAAGATCGCGAGGCTGATGGTGCAGGCGGCCGAGGCGCTCGAACATGCACATCAACTGGGCGTTGTGCATCGCGACGTGAAACCCGCCAATCTGCTCGTCAACGCCAAAGGCGACCTGTGGGTGACGGATTTCGGTTTGGCGCAACTGCAGGCCGAAAACGACCTGACGCACACAGGCGACGTATTGGGCACGGTGCGCTATATGAGTCCTGAGCAGACTTCGGGGCAGCGGGCAGTCCTCGACCATCGCACCGACATCTACTCCCTGGGGGCGACCTTTTATGAGCTGATGACGCTCACGCCGCTGTTCGATGGCGAAACACGGCAGGAGTTGATTTACCGGATACTGCATCACGAACCGACACCACCGCGTTCGCTCAATCGCGCGATTCCCCGGGAACTGGAAACGATCATCCTCAAGGCGCTCAGCAAGATGCCAGCCGAGCGGTACGGTACGGCGGCTGAACTGGCCGCCGACTTGCAGCGGTATCTCGACGACCAGCCTATTCGGGCGCGGCGGCCGTCCCTTGTCGATCGGGCGCGCAAATGGTCGCGGCGGCATCCGTCGATTGTGATCGCAGGGATGCTGCTGCTGGCGGTGATTGCGGTGGCGCTCTCGATCAGCAATCGCCTGATCGCCCGCGAGCGCGAGAAGCTGGCGCTCGAGCAGGACAAAACGGCCAGGGCACTTCGCGATGAAAAGCTGCGGGCCAACGATGCCGAGATTCAACTGCGGCGCGCCAACCAGGCGGTCGAGGCGCTGATTCAGGTGGGCGAGAGAGAACTGGCGGTCGAGCCAATGGACCCGGACGTGCGGCTTCAAGTGGTCGAGACCGCGTTCGGCTACTACCAGAGTTTTCTGAAGCATCGTTCGGGCAATACCAGCCCGGAGCCCGAATCTGCCGTTCTGCAGGAGCGCGTCGATCGCACATTGCGCGAGTTCAATGTATTGAAGGAGGAATGGAAGGTTTTGCAGCAGCAGTTGGTGATGACGCTTCTATGGAGCGCTGCGGTACTCGACGAAGTCGGGCTTACGGCTGACCAGCGCGAGCGGGTCGCTATTCTGCGCCAGGGCTGGCTCGACGAGTGCAAGGTGGAATCGATGGCGTTGCGGCGGGGGTCTTCAGACCTCGACGCGCGGCGGCGACGATTCGTGCAGTTGGCGACCAAGTATGAACGACTTCTGGCGGATTCAATCCCAACCGATCGAGTCGACCGCCTGGGGCAGATTGCCATTCAGGCGATGGTGAGCTACACGTTCAGCGGGCCGGAAAGCCTGAGCTCGCTGAAGCTGCCTGCTGAGCTGCGGGCCGCCGACAGCGGCATCGAGTTCAGGATCTATTCCGGCCGGCCGGATTCGATCGGTGCTGGCGGCCCGGCGACCGCGGGCGACCAGTTCGTCGAATCGAGGTTGGATGAAGCCATTTTGACGTCGATCGAGCGGCTGACCGTCGAGTTGCGCAAGGCGTGTGGAATGCCGTTTCCGGGGTTCCACGGGCTGCCCACACGTGAGATCGACGGTCGATGAGGATTCGGGTTGATCGAGTGATTGGTCGCTGCGGGTGGCTTCCAGCTTTCGCTGGGTGTCGGGTCGGCGGGTGTCGTGAGCGGGAGTTTCCAGTGCTTCTTCACGCCATTGCCGACCGGGGCGCCTGCTCAAAACAACCAAAGAGCGCGTGATTGGCGTCTCGCAACACGAATCGCCAACCCGCTGGGGAAAGATTTCGCTTATGAAAGAACCAATGTGGCGGGGAGGATGTTCCGAGGGCCAATGGCAGTGCGCGTTCAATCGTCGCCGGTTTCTGCGGGGGCTAGGCGCCAGTATCGCGCTGCCCGCGTTTGAATCACTGCTGCCTGCGCGATTGCTGGCGGCAGATGCTGCCGGCAGCGTGACGCAGGCCGTGACCGCGACCGGGGCGCCTTTGCGGTTCGGCGTCGTCTATTTTCCCAACGGGGCCATTCAAGACACCTGGTGGCCGACCGGCACAGAGCGCGAGTTTCAGTTCGCGCGCACAATGAAACCTCTGGAGCCGTTCAGATCGCAATTGCAGGTTCTGGCGGGGCTCGACCACCTGAACGCCACGACGGGGACCGACGGCTTCGGCGACCACGCGCGGGCCGCGGGCACATTTCTGACAGGGGTGCGCGTACGAAAGACGGCCGGGGCCGACATTCGCGCGGGTGTGTCGATCGACCAGGTGCTGGCGCAGCAAGTGGGGCACCTGACGCGGTTCCCGTCGCTCGAGCTCTCGTGCGATGCGGTGCGAAAGTCGGGCGACTGCGACGCCGGCTATTCGTGCGCTTATCAGTTCAACCTGGCCTGGCGGTCGCCTACGACGCCGATGTCGCCCGAGTGCAACCCGCGGTGGGCGTTCGAGCGGCTGTTTGGCGACGGCTTGCCCGGACAGCGCCGCGAGAACCTGCGGCGCCGGCAGGCGCGGCAGATTTCGGTGCTCGATTTCGTCATCGACGAAACGAAGACTCTCCAGAAGCAACTGGGCGTGAGAGACCGGCAAAAGCTTGACGAGTTTCTGGTCAGCGTGCGCGAAGTCGAGCAGCGGATCGGCCGGGCTGAAAACCTGGGCGATTCGCCCGACCCGGTGGTCGAGACGCCAGCGGGCATTCCGACGAGCTACGAGGAGCATTTGCAGTTGATGTTCGACCTGCTGGTGCTGGCATTTCAGACCGACTCGACGCGCATCGCCACGCTGGTGATGGCGCAAGAGCAGAGTAACCGGTCGTTTCCTGAAATCGGCGCACCCGAGGGGCATCACCACCTGTCGCATCATCTCGGCGACGAACAAATGATCGAAAAAGTGTCGCTGATCGACTTGTGGTACGTGCGGCAATTCTCGGCCTTTCTGGCCAGGCTTGCGGCGACGCGCGACGTCGACGGGAACTCGCTCTTGCACAACTCGATGATTCTCTACGGCGGCGGAAACGCAGACGGCAACGGCCACACACACGATAATCTGCCCATCATTCTGGCTGGCGGCGGCGGCGGTTCACTTTCGCCCGGCCGCTACGTGCGATGCGGCGGGGTCCCCCTGTGCAACCTGTTTCTGAATCTGGCCGACCGAATGGGTGCGCAGGGGCTCGATCGCTTCGGCGATTCGACGGCACGGCTCGGCGGCGTATAGGCAGCGTGGCTGGTCGCTGCGTGGGGCGTGGCCTGCGCTGTGGTTCTCACGATAGATTGCTTGAAACCCGGCCGTCAGCCTGCACACAAGTGCGCTCTGCCGACGGCGAAGCTTGATCGCGGGAAATCCCATGCGGATGCATAGCGGTGTCATTTGTCGAGTCGGGCTGATTTGGGGCGTGATCGCCATCGGTACGGCCGGTGGCGAAGACCCCGCGTCAGTTGTACCCAAAGGGGCCCGCAGCCTCGGGATCGACGTCAACGAACCAGCCGACAAAGATCATCGCAAGGCATTTGAACAAGCGCGAACCTGCGGAGTCGAAGTGGTCAATCTCCATCTCTGTTGGGACGATTACGAACGCGAGCCCAACAAGATTGATACTCGTGTGCCCGCCATCGCAAACGCCTACTATCCTCCCCTGAAAACGCGCGTGTCGCTGAAGCTCGCCCCGATCGACACCAACAACAACCGGCTGCCGGCCGATCTCAAACAGCGGCCCCTCGACGATCCTCTGGTGATCGAGCGGTTCGGGAAGTTCATTGATGCAGTGCTCAACGCCATGCCCGACGTTGAATTGCAGTGCGTGGCCATCGGCAATGAGATCGACGTGTCGCTGGGAAAGCACGCGGTGCAGTGGGAGCGGTACGGCCGGCTGTTTCGGGCCGCGGTCAACAGAGTGAAAAAGTTGCGTCCCCAGGCAGTCGTAGGGACCGCCGCCACCTTCGAAGGGTTGAAGGGCGAGCAGGCGGCGTTTCTGGAGACGATCAATCGTGACGCCGACGTAATTATGGTCAATTATTACCCGCTGCGCGTCGATTTTACGGTGCGCGATCCGGACGTCGTCGCGGCCGACTTCGCCACAATCACGAAAAAGTATCGTGGTCGGCCGATCTACTTTATGGAGCTGGGTTACCCTTCCGGAGCGCGGTGCCGCAGCTCGCAGGAGAAGCAGGCCCAGTTCATTCGGGCCACGTTCAGCGCCTGGGACAAGCACGCCGACCAGGTGCAGATGGTGCTGTTCACCTGGCTGCATGACTGGCCCGCCGACGGGGTCGCGTGGGCCGGAAAATACTACAGTTCTGCCAACCCGGCCTTTCTCGAATACATTGCGACCCTCGGTTTGCGGACAGGCGACGGGTCGGGAGAAGACAAAGAGGCGTTTCGCACTTTGAGGGCCGAGGCGCGGGCGCGGGGGTGGTAGACGGCGCTATTGCGCCGAAACGCGGCGTCGGAGCGCGGTCGGGCAGTTCAATCAAAGTCGCGGCAGCAGGGGCTTGAGGGGAGAACGCAATCACGACCACCGACCAACAGTCACCAAAGCCAGACCCACGCGTACCCGATCGGGTCGCGTCGAGGCCGTGGAGAATTGCGTTCGCCCTCAGTGGCCTGTTTGTGTTGGTGCTGGTCGGCCACCAGAACATGCTCGTTCTGCTGCCTTACTGCCTGCTGGTGCTGGCGTATTTTCTCGGCTGGCGCCTGCCACGAATCGGCCCGCCGGCCGTGCAGCTCTTGTTGGCGATGTATTCGTGCTCGTTCATCCTGGAGTTTTGCGCCTGGCTGGGAAGCTACATCGAGAATGATCCTGACCCGAAATTGCTGCATCCGCAGCTTTTTCCGGACCTGATTCTGGCGGTTGGGTATTATCTGTCATGGTGGGTCACCTGGTGGCTGGCGCTGCGCACGTTTCGATTTACGCCACTGGAGGTCTTCATCACCGGAGGGCTTTACGGCGTCGTTATTGAGCAGCAGGGGGCGGTGCTGAAAGAAGGCTGGCGGACGTTTCCGGGAGGGCTGTTGCTGTGGCTGTTCGTGTTCGTGGCGTACGGAGCGACCATGGCCTTGGCGGTGTACCTGGTGCGTGACAGTTTTCGCGCCAGCCGAGATCATTGGATCAAATACCCGCTTGCCTGGGCGGGGCTGTTTGCATTCACGGCCGCCACGTGCTTCGTCTGGGACGTGCTGATCGATTGGCTGAGGATTATTCCGGACCGAAAACTTCCCATGAGGAAACATCCGTTGTGGTAATCTTGCGAGGGCGACGCGGCCGATATGCCGATCTGTGCTTGTGGGGTGCGCTGAGCGCGGCGATTACCGGGTTTTGCCCCGACGCTCGCGCGAACGACGGGCCAACTGCTCTCGAGCAGGTTCTGGTTGAGGCGGGCGCCGAATCGCTGGCCCAGGCCGCTCGAAAATCGGGCGACGCGCAGCGCGGCGCGATGCTGTTCTACCAGCAGAATCTGGCATGCGCCACCTGCCACGCCTCTGACGCGAAAGGGGCGCTGTTCGGCCCCGATCTGAGCCGGCCGGAAAAAGAGACCACCGATGTGTCACTGGTCGAATCGGTTTTGCAGCCGTCGCGTGTCATTCGCAAAGGCTTCGAGACCGTGTCGGTAGAGACGACCGACGGTAAGGTCCACGTCGGCCTGGTCGTCAGCGAAACAGACACTGAGCTGGTGTTGCGAGACGCGCCCCAGGCGGGGCGTGCAGTGCACATCCGGAAGAGCGGCATCGATCAGCGCACGACCGTCTCCCAATCGGTCATGCCCCCGGGGCTGGTGAACCTGCTTTCAGACCGGCAGCAGTTTCTCGACTTGATTCGCTACCTGATCGAAATTGCCGAGAAAGGCCCGGCGAGAGCGCTCGAATTGCGGCCGCCCG